>NZ_JADPIQ010000104.1:0-11736 GCF_023073015.1 Bradyrhizobium sp. 87 | reverse complement strand
GTCAATCCGGGCCTTCAAATCATCCGGCCACTGCTTACGGCCTGCGCCGGCGTACACTTCGATACGCTGTGTCAATGGTCGTCTTATGTCGTCCGAATGGTCGTCCATTATGAGCACCCTTGCAGAAGATGACTCTTCTAACGGTGCTCCCAAGATCGCGCACAGACAATCTAAAGGGCCGCGGCGCTACGCTTACGTTGAAGTCCTTCTGGTCTTTCGTATTCCAACTAGCCGGCATCAAGCGGGTCAGAGCGCAGGTTGTATGGAGACCTGCACGGATCGAGATGCCTCCTCTTCGGAAACTTCTCACAACCTTCTCTCGGTTTCAGAGGTCACGTCGTGCCGCCGCGAAAGGCGCGGAAGCAATTTCATCAGGTTGAGTGATGCCTCACATCCCTCGAACCAGTGCCCTCGTCACTACGAATGACCTGCGTTAGAAGCCGACCGCGCTTCCCGTCGCCGTGGTAGCTATTTGGTAGCTAGCGCTACCTGACTGATTTCGTTGGTACAGTTGGGTGGGTACTGTAGTTCCGCGCCTTTGGCTTTGATAAACCTAACGTTTTTTGGATACGCCGGTGGCGTTTTGTAGCGGGCTTTTGTATTTTCCTCAACCCGGCGGCGTTCGTTAGCTCGCTTGCATATTTGGGTCGAAGTTCTCGATCCAATTCACCAACTCGCTGTCGTCGGAAAAGAGCTTCCGAAGAGCGGCTTCGATCATCGGATTGTCCCCAATTGGAAGCAGCATACGAGGGTCAGTCTTAAGGCCAACGCACGTCTTCCCCAGCGCAAAGGCATATCCCAATTCAAATGACGCACCCTCGTCTACCGTTCGCCCGTCCAGTATAATTACGAGCACATCGCATGCCCTGATGGCCGCGATGTCGAGTTCGAATATCTCCGACTTCGCCTGCTCCACCGGCATCCCGTCTCGCACGAGGTCTAGGATCAAACCGCCGTCTTCTTGCGGAAGATACACATTCGCGAAGCGCGAGATTGCATCCCGGAGAGACTTGTTCCTTATCCTCTCGGCCTGTGAAAACAACGGAGCCGCAAGATACACTCGTGTTCCGTTAGCTGTCACAGTTTTCCTCCGCTTGCCAGAAGCTCGTCTATACGCTTCTCGAAATCGAACGGGGTATAGTCGCCTAGCAAGATCTGTCTAGCTATCCTTCGTGACGTCTTGTCGCTGCCCTCGCGAGAATTGTCGAATGTAAACTGAGGTTCAGGCACATAGACCGCCTTCAAGGAAGCCGATTGTTTGACGAGCGACGCACCATCATAGTCGATCACCATGGTTACGCCTCGCAGCTTCCCGCGCCGGGCCTGCCTGTCACTGAGCACGTGCTCATCTGCTTCTAAGAATATGATCTGACCGGCCTCAAGTGGGCCGCTGTGCTTGCACACACGCGCCCTAAGCTCCTTGAGTTTTTCAACGTTCTCGGCATCCGTCTTGGAGAACGCGCAGAGGTCCAGAAAGCATCGATCCATAACGTGCATACCAACGCCAGCTCGCCGCATTTTGTCATTTTTGTCACGCAGCTGACTGTAAAGCCAATCATCAATCTCCTTTCTTTCTGACGTTGTGAGCGTCATGTGATCTTGGTACATCTTTTCCGGCGCCCTGCCGGACCACTCTTCGAACGTGGAGAAGCATCGCAATCCTTCTAGATTGCTCGACTTCCCAGCGACAACCGACCCTACGAGATAGTATTTCCTTCGAGCGGGGTGCTGCGAAAACTTCACCAGATCGGCCTCGAATAGCCCGCTATCTTCTTCGTTGAGAAGATCAATCAACTCTGCAATCTGCTGCGTTTCCAAGAATATAGAAATGAGATTATACACGTCGAGATTTACATCAAAGATGTGCTTGCGCTCTTCAGCGGTCTTTAGGCAAGCCGGGTTCTCCCAATAAATAATATAGTGATGATTCGCTGGATTGCGCTTCATCCCAGCTCTGAGCATGTTTTTCAACGAGTTATCGTTGAGCGACGTCCCGAGCAGCAAGAACGTCGTAGTCGCGAAGCGAGACATCAAGAAGTCGGAGTCATGGAGGGTCGGCGAGATCAAAACGTCCGCGAAGGCGTCTTCCGTGAAGACCAGGCCCTCGCTTCGTCGCCGCCGCGCCTCGCGAGGAAGAAAGCCGTTTATGTGATAAATTACGGATGCGTCGCGCCTCGTTTCGATTTTGGGGCGCGAAATGATCTCTGGCTGGACTTTATTTCTGCTCCGCGCGAAGTTAATTGCTGCTTCGTCGACCAAATCATCGAAGTTGAAATTTACAGTCAGTTCCGTCCTACAGACGAGCTGTCCTAGAGAGCTCAAATACGTGTGGCGTCGAAGTATATCATCATAGCTCACGCTTGCGACGTCACGATAAAGCTCTTCGTGCACAATCTGCATCCAAGTGGAATCGACCTGATACTGCGCAAACTGCTGTGGAAGACCTGATGCCGCTCCTCTGACGCTTGCTTGATGCAACGCGTAAGCTATTTGCGTGATGTAGGTTTCTTGCAACCCTGCATTTCGGTGGGCGTCAAACGTTTTTTCGACCGCCGGAAACCTAGCAGTAAGCCTCTCGACCAGCCCCTTCCACGTCGGCAGATTTGCGTCTATGGACACACCGGCTCCAAGGATGAGCCCCAATCGACGACGATCTAACCGTTGCCACATATGACACAGCCAGACCGGAATTTGCGGCTGCGATTTCGACGCCTCTTCAAGCGCAACAGTGGAGCGCAACATCCTGCTAACTTCCCAAGACGCCAGATTTTATCAGGCGCGCATTGATCGTTCTAGGTATCGAAAGGTCTGCCTTGCTGCCAGCGTCCCGAAGATTCCATAGTCCTGTCTTCGCAATTACGTCATGCTTGGAATGCAGACCGAGCCAAAGCGGACCAGAAGCCTCAACGGGGAGCAGGTGCTCAGTAAAGAGAGCGATTGAAAGACGCTCGATAACCGACCGAGCGCTCTCCTTTGCAGACTTGTCGGCGACGGCGATACAACAGACAGAGAGACTCCCGATAATCTCTGACACCACCTTTTCGAGTGGCCGCTCGTTGTCTCGATCAGCGCCGGTTAAGTTTTGTCCAATGCCCCAATTCGGATACCTGTCTCGCATCCCGTCTCGCCGGATGAGAGCCTCACCCACGTGAAGCCTGAATACCGAGCTACGATGGTTGCCGTATCCATCGGACGTTCCTAAATGGGTACGGAGGCGGTCGCGGAGTGTCGCGCGCGAACCAGCGGAAACGCCGTGGGTACCAACTCGCACCAGCCTCGGCAAAGACTCCGAGAACAAGGTCTTTTCCGCCGGATCGAAAAAGAAATACACGCCTTGATCAGGAAGTGCGCCACCAAGCGCTTCTTTAAGCGGCTTGATGTGACCAGCTGCGTGCAACCTATCGAAAATCGCATACAGCTCTTCAATGCCTCCAATACGATCGAGGTAATGATGACACGCCTTCAAGAACATCAAGCGGGCACTACTTGAAAGCCCGGTTAACGGGTTGATCACTTTGAACCCGATCGACTTCAGGCCCTCATCCAGCGGGGTTGCATACTCATCATCTGCAAGAAGGATCACGGCCGAGCTGTCGCGCCTATGGCGATTCAGTTTTGACAGGACAGCTGACCGCCATTGAAAGCGTCGTTCTTCGTCGAACGTGCTCAGGTTCACATCGTATGGTGCGACTTGGGTGGAGAGAGTGAGCAGTCCATGCTTTGCAGAAAGAATGAAAGCACGCTTTTGTAGACGGCTGATCAGATTGATCGACATCCGAAACCGAGGAGACGTGTACAACTCGGAAGCGATAGATTTGGTGTCCTTCTTATGCTTACCGCACGACACCAGCGCAACGGCGCTCTTGGGAAGCTGCGTCACCTCGTCGACGAACTGTTTTGCCAAGCGCGCAAGTTCGTCTCGATCTGGGTCGAGCCAGTCGAAGGTTAATTGGTCTGATTTGGCGGAAAGTGAGTGGCTCATGGTTCCGCCGCGCAGCTGTTGCGGCATATTAGGCGCTCTCAGGTGTCTCCAGGTAGTATACCGGCTACTTTCACGACACGACATCTCCCGACCGCTTGGGGCTTTTATCCACAGGTCTTCCAAGTCATCAGCTTGTCCACTTGCAGTAGCATCTCTCGCGCGCGCGAATGCCATCAATGTACGCTTTAGTTTGCTTTTCGGTCCCGCCAGAACTTATTGTAGTCAGGACCCTTGGAATCAGGCGGGACTTTTGGCTCATGAATTTGGACGGGCATCGGGGCAGGAAGATCGGGACCAACAATTATAGCTTCGCCCGGGGCAAGTGCCGGAATAAACATCGCGGCGTTTTTGTCCAAGTCGCCACATGCGCGCTCGACTCCTCGTCGTTGGTGAGACGATGCACAATGAGGGTGCCTAGTTGACTGAGCACGTCGTGAGGGATGTCTCTAGGCCGCTGTGTCGCCATTATGGACGTAAGTCCGTACTTTCGTCCCTCCTTTGCAATTATGCCGAAAGATTCCAGCCTCACGCTTGCATACTCGTCGCCCACCGTCCTGCCGAGGAATTGGTGGGCCTCATCAAGAATTGCAATCAGCGGGCGTGTTCGGAACAAGCCCTTCCTTGCCTCACTCAACAGATAGCGACCAATAACATTTAGAAGTATTTCTCGGGTGTTGTGTTCGAAGTGAACGGAACGAAATGAAATACGAATAATGTCATCCTCGTCGTCCGCAAAGAACTTCGTCAATACGTCAACTAACGACAGACCGGCTGTTTCAAAGAGGCATGATAGTTGATGCGTGCCGACCAGGGTCCTAATGCGGGCGACAAGCGTTTCGCAATGAGCCACGGAGTTGTCAGGGCCTCCCCAATTATCCGCGTTTGCACCCTGACCGCTTGACCATACGCATTCGGCAGTTACTTGCTCGGCAAGGCCTTCAATCCTGAAGTTACAAAGCGGTGAGTTAATCTCGTCGCGATGAAGATCAATTGCGTTAAAAAAAGGCTCTCTAGGCTGGAATGCTTTTTCTACTGTACCTCGCGCCGTGAATCTGACGCCCTCGGGAGCTCGTCCTCTGCAAGCACGCATCAACTTAAGACTTCGAATGGCTTCTCTGAGCTTTGGTCCCTGAGATTGCCCCGACGGCCGAAATAGAGCGAACAAATCCTCCTCGGTCGTTTGAGTGTATGGGAAGTGCACGCGCTCGGTTCCTTCTTCGCCTTCGTTGAAAGCATAGTGCTTTGTAATAGAAGGCAAGCCAGCGAACTCACCGGTCGGATCGAAAAGTACACACTTCCCGCCGTTGGCTTTAATCTGATCCAGTATGGTTGCAATCGTCCAGCTTTTGCCGCCTCCGGTCGCGCCGAACACACCGCAGTGACGACCGAGTAACTTTTCGGGAGGCAATCGCAAATGCATTTCACTACCTGCACTCAAGAGCCCTAGATCGATCGAAAGCTGCCCTTCATTTGAAAGCGCATTTGCGGCCAACTCTCCAAACAGTTCAGGCTGAGCGAGATACACAGCGTCACCTACACGGGGATGCGCCCTAAGCCCACGGATAAGCCGATTCTTCTTCTGGTCCACGGTCGCAAGCAGCTGAATGCGGCCGATAGGATGCGGTTCGGGCGCCAGTCCCATCTGCGGCTCGACGCTCAAACGCTCGTTGTCAGGGAGTTTCACTTCGATGATTCTGCCTAACAGCTTTGCGCTTTCGCAATCAACAAACACAAAATCCCCGACGGTGCCTCGCGCGAGGGCGCGACGCTCAGGACGAGCAGTGGCATAGGGAAGATTGGCGTGAGCAATCGATGCGGTAACAAGGGTAATCGTTCCGGCGTAGCGGCTTGGGTCGATAAGACTGCGCATCATGACTTAGACCGCCGTGGGTTCATTCAAAACCTTGATTCGCTCCGCATGACGCTCGCGCTCCGTTTGAGCAACAAGATCTGGGATCGCTTGAGCAAGATCATCAAATCGAGCATTTAAGAGCGTAACTCGTTCGTCACCAATGTCTGCGAGCCGCTTCAATCTGGAAAAACACGCGCTAGCTTTTGGTCGAGCTTGCGCAGTTGCTGGCAACAAAAATTCATCTTTTTCCAACTCCTCGTCGGCGAGGAACGCAATGTCGCAAGCAACTAAGCGCAGCGTCATATTGGCCTCAAGTGCGGCCAGTATGGGCTTGCTGATGTGATCGTCATTAAAGCCGAACCCAGAGACGATCAGGGCGGTGTCGGGCTCACGCAAAGCCGTCTGCAAGGCAGACATCATGTCCAAATAAGGCGTCTCGAATGCCTCCTGATACTTGCTGTCGCGGGGATAAATAAGGACCGCCGGTCCGTCAGCCTCGCTGCGAGAGCGTATCAACTCCGCGCCCTTTCGGCGCCAGTCTATCGAGCCGTGGAGCTTGTAGAGATGGAAAACACTCTCGATGTACTCAGGCCCTTCGCTGACGGAATCACGACGAACGATGTCGTATGCGAAATGTCCGCGATCATAGACTTGCGGCATCGAATGAGAGAAGCCGTCGACAACCGTAAACCGGAGCGCCCTCGCCGCGTATTCAAACCCCAGGTCATAGTTTGTAGTGAACACACGCGCGCGTGGCTTCCTTGCACCGCGTCGGGCGATTTTTCTTAGGATCGCCTGATGTGCAGATAGGTCCGTTTGATCGCTCACGAAGTCGACACGAGCCGCAATAGACTTTTCGGCTGTTGCGATGAATTCAGCGACGTCACGAGCCTCCTCCGGCCCGAACAGCTCCAGGTAGATTTTGCAGTGAGTTAGGAGCTTCTCGATGTTCTTTTCCGCGATATCTTGATTTGAACGAGGCATATAGCGGGCGATTGCGTCAATCGAGCCTTGGATGGCTTCAGCTACCACCGTATCCCAAAGGTCCCTCATGCCGGGCGCCGTAATGGCATTCGGGCCGCTATTCTTCGCACAAAAGGAGGAGCCTGCCCCTGTCAGGAGGATGAGGTTTGAAGCGTTCAGGCTGGCCGTCAAAGATTCTTCGATCAGGCGCGAGCTGCCCCGCTCGGTCACTTGGCCCTCTTTGTTCTTTGCATCGTCATGAGCACGCCAACCGTCTTCGCGCTTGTAGTAACGAACATTGCTCACCGACGCTGGACGATCATCCCAGTAGCTCATCGCTCCCCCAGACAGCTTGCAAAGCATGTACCCTCAACTTTGGCCAGCATTTGCACGCATTGAAAAACACAACAATCACCCTCGCTGCGTCGCGACTGCTACCATCTCTTGCTATCATCATGAAGCAGCGTAGAAGCTAGAACTCAAATCCAATTTCAAGCTCGCCCCTAAGGGCTTGGTACTGACGCTCAGTAAGCATCGTTATTGATTGGTAAGGGTGATTGCCAAAGACCCCAAGGTCCTGAAGTTTGCTCAGACCGATGACCGGTTGGGTATGGCCTACCAACAAGAAATCTATGACCTTGATCGGTGAACCGCGGCTGGGATTCATTAGCCTCATCTCGTCGGCTGAATACACTGAGCGTTTTGCCGAGTGCTTGATCAGTTCATCAACGTCGGCGACATCCCTCACTTGCTCCGCAATGGCCAATGTCGTGATCGACTGGCTGGCCGCAAGGGTCTCATCCTTTGACATGTAGAAGAGCAGAACATCGCCGGGATCAATCATGGTTGTTCGCGCGCGGCAAAGATAAACCTTCCGAATTGTGTTCCCCGGCGTCCGGTCTGTGTGGCGCGCCAGGATGGGTCCGAAGTCTGCACTCGGGAAAAGTGGCAACTCTCTACCGAATGCGATTTCTGGGAATAGTCTGCGATGATAGGCGGATTGGATCGGAACGCAGAATTTTCCTACGGCTGAGCCGTCATGGAAACGAGGATAGTTGCTTCTCGCGAAGTCGAGCGCGCTACCAGACAGTTCCGGTAGCGAACCGCTCAGGATCGGTTTTTCCATCACCAGCTCGCCGATTGGCGACCTCTTCGTTTCCACGAACCCGTAGTAGTTAAGAAGCTTAATGAGCAGCGTATGCTTCGGATAAACTGTGAGATAGATCAGGCTATAGTTGTTGTGTTGCGCAAACCATAGAGCTTGCTTCAACAACAGTTCGCCGAACTTTTCGCCGAGATACTCATCCCGCACTTTGAAGGTACAGATTTTTAGTATCTTCCTCCCGCCGTAGTGGGTTTGCGCTTCGGCTTGCGTTTCCGTCTTCCTTATTACTAAGCCCCCTATCTCAGAATCAATCTCAAGAACCCAACACTCCCGATGCGACTGCTTGCAACGTTCAAACCAAGCGTCAAAGGGTGGATAATCCTGCCGCAGACTTGCAAAAATGGGGTCACGCTCATTGAGTTCATAAGCCTTGCGCTCAACGATATTTGGCAGGTCGACCGATTTCGCAACGAACGTCAGCCTTAGCCACTGCAACGCTTCGTCAATGGTAAGAACGTGCTCACCCAAGCCGACGCGCGAAGCCCGCTTGTGCAAGTTGGCGTCTTCGGAAACGAGATAGTCCACAGCCCGCGCATCCAACGTCGCAAGCAGCCGCGCATCGGAGCGGTCATTGTCGTTATTGATCGCGCCAAAGCGAGCCACCAGGTCGGCATCGCCTTGGTAGGGTAAAGGAGCCAGCTTCTGAAACTTATCCAGTTTGCTGAGGGTTATTTTGCGCCGGGTTGGATCGCGGTCACGCGCTATGTCGTCGTAATTAGCAGCTTCGACGAACAGACCTACACCGTATTCATTGCTTAGCCGCGATAGTTCAGCGAGCCGCGCTTCGACCGGCTTTGGGTCTTCCAGCCCGATGACTACGTGAGTGTCGATGAGTAGTTTGAAATGGCTCATCGTCGAACAATGAAATGAAACGGTCGGTAACGTACCTGTAGGATTGCGGGGGCACAATCCCAAATTGCGATTCCAGCTCCCGTGCCGTCACCTGCTGGCGCATCGCCTTGACCGTCCCCAACAGGATGGCAAATCCGAATTTCGCACCACTAAAGTAGTCGTAGAAGTCGCGCCGCGAGATACAGGCTGCTTCGGCATGCTCCTTCCAAATGTCCGCAATGGCTAGCCGCTGAACCTCCTTGATTTTGGCACATCCAACTACGGCCTGAACGGGGCTGCTCGAATAGATGTAAGCCACAGCCCCAACACTCACGGATTCAGGAAAACGTCGCCTAAGCTCTACAGTCTTTTTGCCAGCCAGAATCTTGTCGACGTACTGTGGACGGATGCTGACCAGAAAATCCTGCCGTGATTGGCTCGTCGCCATCGCCTATTTCCTATGCCCGAATCATTGCGCGGATTGAATCAGTCCTGCACCCTTGAGCCAAGGCTTGAGCGACGCTTGAGTGAAGCACTTGCCGTTGTCACCCTGCCCCGTCCCATCGCCGCTCAGGCCATGCAAAACGGAATCGCAGGGATTCCCAAACCGCCGTTGTATAACTCCTAAACGGACATATAGATTATTTACAGCCGGTTTAGAGGACCTCCGACGTGCCCGCAGCTCCCCTTGTCTCCTACATCCGCGTTAGTACCTCCGGCCAAGGCCGCTCAGGTTTGGGCATCGAGGCGCAACGGCATGCCCTCTCCCACTTCGCGGCTTCGGAGGGATACGAAGTGGTTCGGGAGTTCGTGGAGGTCGAGACCGGCAAGGGAGCCGACGCACTGGACCGTAGGCCGCAGCTCAAGGCCGCGCTGGCCGCCGCGCGGAAGCTCAGGTGCCACGTAGGCGTTGCGAAGCTCGACCGTCTGAGCCGTGACGTCCATTTCATCTCTGGGCTCATGGCTCACAAGGTGCCCTTCCTGGTTGCCGAACTCGGCCCCGACGTAGACCCTTTTGTGCTTCACTTGTTCGCCGCCCTTGCCGAGAAGGAACGCGCGCTTATCAGCACACGGACCCGGCAGGCTCTCGCGGCAGCAAAGGCTCGTGGGGTGACCCTCGGTAACCCAAGGCTCCACGTGGCGCGTAAAAGCGCGATAGAGACGGTGACGGCCTCGGCTGACAAGTTCGCTTCCAACGTTCTGCCCATCATCCGCGAGGCACAGAAAGCCGGCGCTACCACGCTGAGGGACATTGCCGCTGCACTGAATGCCCGAGGGGTCGCGACGGCTCGCGGTGGTCAGTGGCATGCCACTTCCGTAAGCAACATCCTTGAGCGCGCGTAGGGAGACCGACGTCCGACGGTACGTTCTTGGTGACGCTCGCCACCACCTCGTGAAGTTTAACTTGCCTGCCAAGGCGGAAAGCCTTGGAGTCGGCTCTTGCTTCGCGAAGAAGAAAGCGCCCGCCCCGCCCGCTAGGTCCTATGCGAGTTTAAGAAATGGGTCCCCTTTTGCGGTATGGGACCCTAAGTCGGTCGCAAGCTCAGAGCGATTTCAAGTTCCTTCGGCTAAAGGCGGCCGCCGTCGCCCGGCTGACAACAGCAGTGTGAAAATCCTAGGCGAACACATGCTTCTCAGCGATCCCAGTGGATGGCGGTTTCTGATGTCCGCTTTGGTGCGCGTTACGGACACAAGTCGAGCATCGAAGGAGGTCCGAAAAAGTGCCAAACCCAGACAGAACATCGGCCGATGCTAGTGCCGGCTGATCCCGCTACAATAAGGGAGACAGCTCTAATGCAACTTGACGTAATTAAAGATATGTGTCGGAAAACACGGTGCCGAAAGTTGTAATTGGAGGCACTTGTCGATGCCGGCGACCTTTGATCGATTTATTCCATTTTTAGAGCGCTCTCTTGCTTTGCGGGCGTTCAACCGTCACGAGACGGAAATCAATGAGCATTTCTGGTCATTCAAGGTTGTTTCAGACTATGCGAGATATTTGGCCAAGGCGGAAAAGGACATCGACCCCGACAAATCTACGGCTGCCTTGTTTAAAGCCTCGGGACCGGACGCGGAGAGAATTCCACGCAACGTAACACAATGGCTCGACGCGAGAGAGGAACTAGAAAATTGGTTGAGGCTTAGCGCGTTGGTTTCCGCTGCTTCTTATCTGGAAGTCTATCTTCGCCAAGGAATTCGCTCAGCGCTGATGTCAGACCCATTATGTAGGTTTGGCGCCTCAAGGTCGCTTGATGGTACAGCCTTGCTCAAATCCGGTCACGAGTTGCCTTACAACGACGAAATGGCGGAGATCACGAAAGGTGAATGGAATTCCAGAGTAGCCGCCTTCGAAAAGATATTTGGCACGCCCCTGACGGGATTATCGTCGCATATCGCTACTCTTGATAGGATTAGACGGATCAGGAATGACTTTGCGCATGGATTTGGCCGAGACTTGAGTGTTCCTAGTCCCTCAGACACAACCGTTACTCAGGCACAGCGCTTGAGCCAAGCAACGTGGATCAAATACATGGGGGCGCTTTCAAAAGCGGCTGCTGTAATTGACAAGTTTTTGTTGAATGGATTTATCGGAAATTTTGAGCTCGTTCATTTTTATCATGGGTGGAAGTCCCGTCCGGCTCATGCTGACGATAAGGGATATCAGCCGCCCGAAGCTCTGCGGCGTTCCTTTAAGCGGGAGTTATCGACATCACCAAGCACGAAATTCTGCAGCGATTTGATTGGATATTATGACGCTGTCTAAGCTCTATTTTCAAAGCCGCCCAAATCCCACAATTTTCGAGAGATAGCAGATGCGGGCCGAATGTCTGTTGAGGGGTCACGGGACTAAACCGCTCGCGCGGTAGGCACGACGGCCGGCAGCGCGGCTGAGAGGATAGCGCAACGAGGCGTCCTGTCTTGAGATGAGGGGTTCGCAACCTT
>NZ_JADPIQ010000140.1:0-11874 GCF_023073015.1 Bradyrhizobium sp. 87 | reverse complement strand
GTCTAGGCGGCGGCCGGACACGTCGCCTGTCCCGTGCGCCCGACCGCGAGCACCGCGCCGCGACCCGGATCGCCGAGGGGGCGGCGTTCCGCGCCGTCGACCGTCACGGCCGCCTCGGCGGGCGGCTGTCCGGCAACGCCGTCGCGCTGATCGTCCAGCGCCGCGCTGGCGCCGCCGGGCTCGACGCGGCGGCCTATGCGGGCCACTCCATGCGGGCGGGGTTCGCGACCTCGGCCGCCCATGCCGGGGTTGGCGAGATCCGGATCGCTCACCAGACCCGTCACGCCTCGCTCAGCACCCTGCGCCGGTACGTCCGTGAGGGGGCCCTGTTCGCCGACAATCTCGCTGTCGAGATCGGATTGTAGCGCTTCCAGGGCTCTCGTCTGGGACGCCCAGGAGTCCAAAGCGTAAGGCCCGACAAGGAGTTGCGGCTCGGTTATTGAAACGGTTATATTTTCCGCCATATCCTTCCAAGGGCGCGACGTGCTGCCGGATGGAGAGGGCCTTATGGACGTGGAAGAAGACCAGTCGCGCCAGATGGCGATCATCGAGCCCCTGCTGCTCGGCATCCACGACGCCTTGTACGAGGCGGTCGCCACCTACAACGGTGACGGGTACTCGGATGCGGTTCGTGCGCAGCACAGTGATCGCGCTGCCGCGTGCTGCATCTACGACCACGCCGAACGAGCGCTGATGGACCGCTTCGACGGCACGCCTGGGGTGAACTTCCTGGATCGCCGGGGGCTTCACCTGCTCAACTACCGGGATCAGGCGCTGATCCGGGTCAAGAAGGTGAACGGGTTAGGCCAACACGCTAACTACCAGACCCTGCAACAGCAGGATTATGACGACGAGATGCCCCTCCTCGATCTGCCCGAGGCGGCCGTGCGTCTGTATGCGGGCTACCAAATGGATGCCGCCGGGGCCGCGATCGAGCGGGTGATGATTGTCAGGCAGATCGGCAAGGACGTGATCTGGACGGCGCAGGTCACCGCTACGGAAGCCCAGGCTGCGTGGGTGGACATCACGCCGGAGCGGATCCCTGACACTGGTCGGACCGACTTTGAGGCGGCGCGTGCGAGACGAGGACGCTAAGTGACCGACGCGGTCTTCAACGCTGACATGCTGAGACTCGCGCGTGAGGCGCGCGAGATGACCCAGGCTGATCTGGCGAGAGAGGCGTCTGTCACGCAGGCGCTCATCTCGAAGCTCGAACACGGCCTGATCGGCCAACCCTCCGACGAGGTGCTGGGCAACCTCGCGAAGGCACTCCGCTTCCCTACAGCCTTCTTCCATCAGCGCGAGCGCGCGATCGGGTTCCCCGCCTTTCACTACCGCAAGCGCACGAAGCTCGGCGCGAAGCCACTCGCGCGGATCGGTGCGGTCATCAACATCCGGCGTCAGCACGTGGCGAGGCTCTTGCGCTCCTACGACCTGGAAGTCGCCAAGCCGATCCCTCAGATCGACCTGGACGAGAGCGGCCTCACGCCAGAGAAGGTCGCCGAGCGGCTGCGCGCGTACTGGATGCTGCCGCGTGGGCCGGTCGCCTGCGTGGTTGATACGATTGAGCAGGCGGGCGGCATCGTCATCATGACGAGCTTCCACACCAAGCTTCTGGACGGCATCAGCTTCCGTTCGGAGGGCATGCCACCGCTCTTCTTCATGAACAAGGATGTTGCCGGGGACCGCTTCCGTTTCTCGCTCGCGCACGAGCTTGGACACATCGTTATGCACACCGTGCCTGACGACGATCAGAAGATGGAAGAGGAGGCGCACCGCTTCGCTGCGGCTTTCCTCATGCCTGCCTCGGATATCAAATCATATTTGATATCTCCTAAGATTACTGCTCTCGGTAGAGTGAAAGCGTACTGGAAGGTCTCTATAAAAAGCTTGATTAAAAGAACTTACGACCTAAAATTAATTACTGATTCTCAGTACAAAAACATGAATGTTCAGTATAATAAATCTTTCAACGAGGGTGAGCCATACGAAATACAGGTAGAAGAACCTTGGCGCCTTAGAGATATCATCAAGTATCACTGCAACGAGCTTGGATACAGCTTGTCTGACTTGGCGCGCCTTCTGGCTGCGAACGAAGCCGACGTTGAGCGCGCGTATCTCCCGCGCCAGGGCCTACGCCTCGTGGTTTCGAACTGAGTTTTGGGTCCCCTTCTACGTGACGAGGACGCGTGTCCAGTAGGCGTTGTCTCCGCCGCCCTCGACTACGAGAACCCCATGGGTGAGGATATTCACGACGCTGCCACAGCGCTTGCCACGGCATATGCGAACGGCGATGTCTACCGTGCATCGGGCATGGTCCAGCGGGAACATAATGTCTCTGTACAAAAAACTACAAGATGTCCGCAGCGAGGAAGACGTCAAAGATGTTTACATTCAGGCGTTAGGCTTGAAGAAATATACCAAAGGGCTAATTGATATTCGTACGAAGGAAATGTGGTTCGAGGCTAAACATCACGGCAAGGACTCAAGTTATAAGATGTTCACCCAGCTTCTGCATTATGTGCAGGATGGGTTGAATAAAGGGGACGAGTTACCACCGTTCCTGGCAGTAATGGATACTGAGAAGGCGGCTCTGATGAAGACCGCTGATGTTATTCCATTTTTGAAAAAGAAGACGATAAAATGGGGCAAGTCGGCTACTAAATTCCCGAAGGAGGCGCTCGACCAAGTATCCGCGTTCATTGGAACAAGGATGGTCTCGTTCAGGATAGCGACGCACGAAGATGAATTCATCAGTACTGTAAAAGCCGCTCTGACAAAGGGCGATATTATCCGCATTTCGATCACGCCAGATAATTTGAAGCAAGTTTTCGATAAATGGGTCGAGATGATCGGTCGGGAAATCGGCGGTGCTCCGGTAGATAAATATGCCCTTCTCTTTTTCGCCGACATCATGCATGACGGAACCAAGGCGACTCATGAAAACTTGCCGGCCGAACTTCTCCATCAAGGAGAAGCGCCCGTATTTTCCCTCGACGGTAAACTTTATAAACTAGGTAATCGTGAGGGTTACCGTCAGTTCTGGTCAATTTATCACCGCCCACCAGATGAGGAGTATCGCAATTACTTATTAGAGCGTCGCGACTCCCTAATCCCGCTAGACGAGCGTAGCTTCAAGGGCGCTTTCTATACTCCACTCCACGTGGTTGATAAAGCCTACGATAAGTTAGCCGACGTTCTTGGGAAGAACTGGCAGAAGAACTACATAGTTTGGGACATGTGCTGCGGCGTTGGGAACTTGGAAACCAAGCATTCCAACCCGCGAAACGTTTTTATGAGTACATTAGATCAAGCTGACGTCGATGTTATGAAAGCTACTAGAACCTGCGTTTCCGCCACTCGGTTTCAATATGATTATCTCAATGATGACATTACGGCTGATGGCAGAATTGACTATAGCCTCACCAACAAAGTGCCGCCCGCTCTGCGGCAGGCAATCGCCGAAGGTCGAAAGATCCTGATACTTATCAATCCGCCATATGCAGAAGCTGCAAACATAGATAACATCACAAGTTCTCGTGGGAAAAATTCAGAGAGCAAAAAAAGCGTTTCAAAGACGCAGATTGCTAAAACGATCAGTGATTTTGGATACGCTTCGCGCGAACTATTCGTGCAATTTCTAGTGCGGATCGCCAAAGAGATACCAAACGCTACCTTGGCTATGTTCAGTACCTTGAAATATGTAAATGCTCCAAATTTTGAGCCATTCAGGTCGTTTTGGAATGCATCTTATCTCGGCGGTTTCTTGGTGCCTAGCAAAGCATTCGATGGTCTAAATGGGAATTTCCCTATTGGCTTCCTTATTTGGGAAACCGATAATTCCGCAAAAAAGAAGACACCAATTACAAACATAGTTGCGGAGGTTCTTAATAAAAAAGGCGAAGCAATTGGCGAAAAGCAATTCTATAATCTACCAAGTGAGCGATTTCTGAGCAATTGGATTAAGCGGGCAAGGTCTAATAAGGATGACGCCCTGCCCTTGAAAGGCGCGCTCGTGCCAACGACTAGTATTAAAGATGTGCGTGGCACTAAATGGGCAGACGGAGCGATCGGCGGAATGATTGCGCCCGGTGGTGATGTTCAACACGCAAATCTTACCGCCTTGCTATCATCAGGGTACTGTAGCGCAGGCGGTTTTTTCGTCACCAAGGAAAATCTCTGGAAATCGGCAGTTGTGTTTGCGGTACGGCGTCTAGTTAAGCCGTCGTGGCTCAATGATCGGGATCAGTTCTTACAGCCTGATGAGCCTCTTACTGAAGAATTTAAGATGGACTGCTTAGTCTGGATGTTGTTCAGCACACAAAATCTGACGGCTGGCGCGAACGGATTGGAGTGGAATGGTCGCCAATGGAGTCTGGTCAATCACTTTATTCCGTTCACCGAGGCTGAAGTTAATGCACCTGACCGATTTGAATCAGATTTTATGGTTCAATACCTACATAAAAAGAAGTTTTCGGTTGAGGCTTCCGCAGTCTTACGAGCAGGTAAAATCCTTTGGCAAACGTATTTCTCCATCACCGATGTATATAGCGTTCGTCAAAGCCTCAAACTCAATCGCCCCGATGTTGGATGGTATCAGATCCGATCCGCTCTTGGTCGACGCGAGGAACAGAAAGACAAAATCGAAACCGAATTTGCTGTCTTTGACTCAACCTACGAGACGCTGACATCGAAGCTAGCACCGATGATTTATGATCTTGGCTTCCTAAAAACTTAGCGTGCAGCAGCGGCTCATGCTGGTAAGCAAGCAGGCGAGATCTCGGGACACGAGGCGGAGAGAGAACGTTCGTCTCCGCGCTGTCAATCTGCATAGGTATGGGCGCTTAGCGTACGTTTTCGAACATCCTCTGCGATGACCCCGAGTTGGCGTAGACGAAATACCAAAGGTCCAAACCGGGTGAACGACGACGCCTTCACAGATGAGCTGAGATCGGCCCTGGAGGCCCTGATCTCGGAAGCCCGTGCAGCAGGCCCAGGGCGGGTTGTGACCGCGGCCGAGCGCGCTGCGATAATCTGGGTCACGGACCGCCAGGAAGCCCCCGAGGCCGCCCGCCGCGATCTGCCGGTACCAGAGACCGCACGCCGCTTGCAGTAGGATCCCGGCCGCCCTGGCTCCTGTGGTGGGCGACGCGATCTCTCGTTCATGACGGACACCCGTACCCACGACGATCTACGAACTTACAGCCTCCCAGATCCGGACTGGTGCACAACTGCGGTTCAGCCGGCGAGCCGACGCCACCATGGGCGTGCTTTCCAGGCTTCCAGCTCGGCGCGGGCCTGGGCGGTCTCCGCTTCGGCTCTCTTCTCCAAAGCACTCAACTCTACCCGTGATTGAGCCGCTGCGGCATCGGCCAATGCTAATCGCGCTTGCAGCTCGCGCTCGCGACCCCCGGCCTCCTCAACGACCTGGGCGAGTTGCCGAGCGAGAGCGGCGACCTCCCCGACTAAGTGATCGGATTTCTCAGTCTCGGCGCTCCTGTCAGCTACCGCCTGCGACAGAGCTTGCTGCGCCTCTGTGAGAGCCCGCTCGAGCCGTTCGATATGGGCGGTTAGGAAGGCAACGAAGGTCCTTTCGAGAGGGCCTTCGACAGGAGGCTCAGCATCGATTTCGCTTTCATCGAGAGGGGTTTCGACACCTCTCTTGAGAGCCCGCTCAAACTCTTCGATAGGGATCTCTATCCGGGTCCTACCGTCGTTACCGGGGAGCCTACGCCAGCCCTGTCGGCGCACGAGCTGCCGAGCTGAAGCCGGTTTCAGAGAGAATGCTTCCTCGATCTCCGCATACGTCATGATGCGGGACGAAACCCCCTTCGACACCTCGCTCATGACAGCCCCTCGGTCACTCGGAATGAGACGGACGAGAGGGTGTGTCCATAACTCTTTCGAAAGGGTATCTGACCGCCCTTTCGAGACCCCCGTCGAGGGAGGGCTTACCGTAGCCGTGTTGACTGCCTGTGTCGGTACGGGGATGGTGGGCGAATGCCGGACTCGTGCCGGTTCGAGGAGATAACCGCCACGACGGCAACGTAGAAAAAGCAACGGCCCCTCAGGCGCCAACCTGAGAGGCCGTGGACCGATCTCATAGAGACCGGCGGGGGATCAAACACCTCCCGACAGTCTCACGAGCACCCTTAGGGGTCAAGACGGGACGCCAATCCCGTCAACGGTCTTGCTCGTTCTGTGGAAGGGTGTCGCCCGCTAAGGCGATGCTCGCTGCTGTGCCGTGGCCCGCAAGGGCTGGGACATGTTCGCTGAAGAACTTAGGCGCGCCGTCGAGGTTGCGCCCCGGGGCGCGCTGCCCGAGGTGGCGGCGCTGCTGTGGCGCGCCTTCGGGGCGGGCCAGGTGAGTGAGGCCGAGGCCGAGGCGCTGTCGGCGCTGATCGAGGGGCGGACGGTCATCCCGGCCGCGCCCGTGCCGCCGCGAAGGCCTGCTAGCTCCCGGCCGCGGAGCGACGCCCCGCCGGGCCGACCGTCCATCTTCCCCCCGAAACGCCATCAGCGCTCGCCGGATCGCGCTCGGTCACTAGAGCGACGGCGGACCTTGGCTGCCTCTGGTCCAATGCCCCCGGCGCTCGCGGCCCGGCACACGACTGGCGAACTCGCCGCGTTACGGATCATCGCCGACGAGGTGCGGGCGCGCGGCGCATGTGAACTGTGCGTGTCGGCCATCGCGGCGCGAGCCGGGGTGTCGGCCTCGACGGCACGCAACGCGATCCGGACGGCTGCCCGTTCCGGGCTTCTCCACGTCGAGGAGCGCCGCCTTCTCGGCCGGCGCAATGATCCCAACCGCATCACCATCGTGGATGCCGCTTGGCGGGCTTGGATCGCGAAGGGCGGCCGTACCGGGGGGGGTGCCTTCAAAAAACTCGAGCCCACGGACAGAGGATCTCAGAAAGCGCAATCTTGGAGCGGTCAGCGGCCAGCGGAAACGTCGCAAAGAGCTGCCGGGAGGCAGGGTCGGGCGAGGGCAAGGCCACCTTCCGATTCCGGACCGGGTCCGTCACGGCGAGTGCCATCCATGCGGTAGGCTCATGCACCCGATCGTCATTCCGAACGGCCCGCTGCGCACTCAGTAGCCGTCGAGCACGGCGTACTCGCCACGCGGGCCGAACCGCGGCGCGCTCAGGTCGATGCGGACGCACAGGCGCGTGCGCCTGTCATCGGACTGGCAGTTCGTCAGCACCACGCGGCCTGCGCGGCGTTGCCAGTCCTCGGCCCGCGCCTGGAGCGTCGGCAATGCGACGCGCAGGCGCTCGACTTCGGCGGCGAGGCGGGCGCGTTCCGCCTGACCCCAGAAGGTAGACGCGGCGACGCCGGCAAACTGTGCGCCGGTGGCGCCCAGCACGACGAGGCTCAGAACTGCGGTGAGGCGAAGTGTCAGCCGAGCCGTTGCCTGTCGAACCCCGTGCGTCGCTGCGTCGATCTCACCGCGCGCGTCGTGCAGCGCGGCCACGACCTCGCTGCGCAGTCGGTCGGCCCCGAGCGCGGAGACCGTCGTGTCCAACGACGCGACGCGGTCGGACAGCGTTCCGAAGGCCGGCCCGAGGGCCGACACGTCGAGGGTGAGGGTACGAGGTTTTGCAGCCGCCATCTCGGCCGCCTGTGCGGCCTTGAGCGTCCCCTGCATGTCCTGCCCGAGTCGGTCCACGTCGCGGCGGACTGCCTTGAGCGTGTCGAGCAACTCAATGACGGGGTCGGTTGAGTTCGCGCCGTCCATTGTCGGCAGGGTCCTACGAGTGCTCCGTCTCGGTGGGCGGAACAGGATCCTGTCTCATGGAGAAGATGTGCAGGCGGCCGAGAAGGTCGGTGACCCTTCGGAGGTCCACATCCGGAAGACCGTCGTTGTCGATGATCGAGACCAGCTGCTTGGCATTGGCAGGGCTGTCGTAGGCCCATCGGATCACAACAGCGCCGACGACCTTCGCCTCCCGTTCATCCCTGGCTTGGATTTCTGCCTCCACACGTGCGGTCTCAGCGGCAAGCGCCGTCAGCCTCTGTTCCGGGGTGCGCTTGATGCGCTTCGGCTTGGTCTCGGTCGTGTCCATGTTCGAAGCTCGCTTTTTGAGAGTTGCATTCGAGGGGCGGGCAAAGCTAGGGTTGAGTCCCGAAGGGCGCGGTTACGTCTCGGACTGCGTCCGACACCCGCGGTCCTCAGGGGCTGCGCCCCGCCGGACGGCTTCCCCCCAGTCCGGCGCTTAGGCGCCGGACGTCAGGGTTCCTCACCCTGAAACCGAGCCAGCGTCGGGCCGCTGGACCACGTATGTGCGCACAGGGCGCGGTGACGGGATGGCGCTGTACCGCTTCGAGCTGAAGGTGATCGGCCGCTCCGGCGGGCGTTCGGCCGTCGCCGCAGCCGCCTATCGCTCCGGCACCCGGATGGTCTGCGCCCGCCGCGGCCAAGTCTTCGACTACAGGCGGCGCAAGGGCGTCTCGTCGCGCGAACTCCTCGCTCCCCCAAGCGCACCGGCATGGGCTCGCACGGATCGCCAGAAGCTCTGGCAGATGGTGGAGGCGAGCGAACGCCGGGTCGACAGTAGGCTCGCGAAAGAGGCCGTACTCTCGTTGCCGCGCGAGCTGAGCGTCGAGGATCGCGTCCGGCTGGTCCGCGCGTTCGTCGAGCGGGAGATTGTCGCGCTCGGTCTTGTCGCGGACATCGCGCACCACGACGGACGGACGGGAAAAGACGATCCGGACGGCGGCAATCCGCACGCTCACGTGCTGATCTCGACTCGTCGCGTCGGTCCCGATGGGTTCGAAGGCAAGGAAAAAGCTCTCGACGCTCGAGACACCCTGTTGCATCTCCGTGAAGCGTGGGCTTCGCATCTGAACGAAGCGCTCGAGCGTGCCGGAGCGCCGACGCGGGTCAGCCACCTCTCGCTCGCGGCACAATGCGAGGACGCCAAGGCTGAGGCTGCCGATGCGCGCGCCAGCGGTGACACGGAGAAGGCGGACGAAGCCGACGCAGCGGTTTTCGTGCTTGATCGGAAGCCGGAGCCGAAGCTCGGGCGGGGACACCACCTCCGAACCCGCGCTGGCATTCAGACCGACCAAGGCGAGGCCGTAGACGCGCTCCGGATTGAGCGTGCCCGCCGACAAACGCTGACCGCGACCCTGCGCACGCTGCTCCGAAAGGCCGCGCAGTTTCGGTTGCAACTCGGCGACCGCCTGCGTCAAAGCTTGAGCGAAGGTGCCATGGCCTCGCTGCGGGATACCAACCTCGCGGTGTCGGTGGGTCGCTTGGCACGCGGCGAAGGGGAGCGCCTGACTCCCGATGAGCGCATCAAGGCACAGGAACGACAGCGCGCGTTGAGGCACGAACAAGCTGAGCGGCGCTTGGCTTTGGGAGATGGTGAGCAGGCCTCGGCACGTGAGCGCGACCTGCGTCGAGAGGAGATTGAGCGCCATCGTATCGAACAGGAGTTACTGAGGGTCCGCGCCGTGATGCGGCGAGATCGTGGACGTGGGATCGGCCGCTGAGCGGCCGATCCACGGGCCGGCGCGCTAGTCCCTGCCCCACCCATCGTTCCGAACCGGCTTGCGGGACTTGGGCTTGCGCTTCTGTTCGGCCTTCGGGGTGAGGTTCGGCGGCACCGGAGCCGGAGCCGGCTGAGGAACGACGGGAGCGGGCTTGGCCTCCGCGTCTTTCTTGGCGCGCGCGTCGATGATGAGATCGCCGATGGTACGGTCGAAATTCGGCCCGTCATCGACGTTCGGTGGGACCTTGCACCGACAGGTCAGACACCGGTCAACGCGCACCCGGATCCGCTCAAACGCGCGTTCGTCCTCGGGCGTGATTTCCTTGTTGTCACGCTTGAGGAGCCGCACGCGGTCCCAGGTATCGATCTCGAAATCCTCGATCTCGCATTCCCAGAGTTCGATCCGCACGTCTTCCGGAACGGGGACGCCCGCAACGTACGTCGCGGTACTCAGAAGAAGGGCATTCTCCTTGCGGCACTCCCATGAAAGGTGACCGGCTCTCCTGACCTGTACGAGATATCGACAATCATGAGGGCGCAGCGGGTTTGAAGCTTCCGGCGCAGCGGAGGCATTCTGATCTTTGCGGTCTTCGTTCTGATTGGAGTTGGACATGTGAGGCCCCGGCATTTCCAGTTGCGAGGCCGTCTATGAATATCGCTCTTTGCCGAAAGTACAGAGCGGAGACCATTGGATAAGTGGGCCGGACCGGCAGACAGTATCTTGAAAAAGCTGAGAAATACTGCTACAAGGAGCAAGAACGACATCATAAAGACGGGAGAGACCCGTCACATGTGGAGGGGCATTCGCCACCCCAGTGAAGTCGATGGACTTCACTGGCCACATGTGAATACATTCTTAAAAGTAACCTAATGGAATTTGGCGGCTCGCCAAAGCCCGAATTGGCGGCAATTCACAGTTTCGTGAAGGAGCTGCCTAGGGTGTGGGCAGCCGCGGGGTGGCGTCTTCTGGGCTGTGATAATGACGCTTATCGGAGGTCAAGACGGAGTCGGTCATGGTGGCGCTGTTGGAGCAGATGCTCCGGGACGTGCGCCGGGAGATCGCCGCGATCGAGATGCGCTCGGCCGCGCGGACTGCTGGGCTCCTCGCCCTAATCCGGGATGGGGCCGACACCGCCGAGCAGGACCGGCTGATGTCGGAGGACATGCGCACCCTGGACGGCCTGCGTCAGGAACAGCGGGTGCTGAAGGAGGCCCTGGAACGCCCCGACCTCCCGGCGAGCGCCCAGGATCTGCTCGATCTCGCCGACGCGAAACTACGCCTTGTCCTTGAGGCCCGACTCCAGCTCCAGGACCTGAGGGGTCAGGGATGACCGTCGCGCCCGTCCCGGCCTCATCGCTCCTCGATGACGCGCTCGCGGACGCAGATCGGGAGATCGCCGAGACTGAGCGGCGGCGCGAACGGCAAGTTCACCTCCTCCACGGCCTCGACCCCGGCACGAAGGCGCGGACCTGCGCCGAGCGCCTCCTGTGCGAGATCGACTGGACCCTCTCAATCAACCACACGCACCGAACGCTCATCCAGAACCTGCTGGCGACCGAAACCTCCAACGACGTGGGTTCCCCGTGACCACCCTTCCTACCCCTGTCGCAGAGACCGCAATCGGCCCCGCGCTCGACTTGGAAGCGGTCGCCGCCCGCGCCGCCGGACTCGCTCGGCAGGCGCGCGCCGCTAACACGCTCCGCGCCTACGAGGCCGACTGGCGGGAATTCGCGGGGTGGTGCGCCGCCCGCGGCCTCGAACCGCTGCCCGCCGCCCCGGCCGTGGTCGGGCTCTACCTCGCCGACTGCGCCGACCGGCTGTCGCTCGCGACCCTCGCCCGGCGGGTGAGCAGCCTCGCCGCCCGGCACCGCCGGGCCGGGCTCGGCCTCGACGTGCGCCACCCGGCCGTGGCCGACGTGCTGGCGGGCCTCCGGCGCGAGCGCGGCTCCGCCCAGCGCCGCGCCGAGGCCCTGACCGTGCCGCGCCTGAAGCAGGTGCTCGCCGGGCTCGGCGACGGCCTCGCCGACCGGCGCGACCGCGCCCTGCTCCTGGTCGGCACCGCCGCCGCGTTGCGGCGCTCCGAGCTGGCCGCCCTCGACGTGGCCGACATCGCCGTCCTGCCCGAGGGCCTGCGGGTCACGATCCGGCGCAGCAAGACCGACGCCGAGGGTCGCGGCGCGGTGCTCGCGGTCGGGCGCACGGGACAGGCGACGTGTCCGGCCGCCGCCTACACGGCGTGGCTTGCCGCGACCGGGATCGCCGAGGGGGCGGCGTTCCGCGCCGTCGACCGTCACGGCCGCCTCGTCGGGCGGCTGTCCGGCAACGCCGTCGCGCTGATCGTCCAGCGCCGCGCTGGCGCCGCCGGGCTCGACGCGG
>NZ_JADPIQ010000152.1:0-12982 GCF_023073015.1 Bradyrhizobium sp. 87 | reverse complement strand
CGATCATCGTGACGCTCGCATCGCGCGGATCACACGGGACAGCTGCTCGCCATCTATGGCTGTGTCCGTCCGCAGCACGACATCGCCGATCGCGATCTCAAGCTTGATCGCCGGAACCTGACGCTCCTCCAACGCACCTTCCACGACTAGCGGCGCGAATGTCGGCTGCGATACCTCGCGCGGCGGCAACATGCCTCGCTGTCGAAACCGCCGCCGCCAATCGTAGATTTGCCAGCGCGTCGCTCCGTGCTTGCGCGCCACCTCGGACACCTGGGCACCGGGTAACAGACTCTCGGCGACGATCCGAGCTCTCTCAGCTTCCGAACGTACGCGGCGCCCCGATGGTCCTTCAAGAACCTCCAGCCGGCTCACCGATCCCCTCGTTGAGCCGTCCAAATGGACGTCCTTTTTGCTGTCCAATCCCATCCGAAACCTCCGTCCAAGCCGGAGGCTTCTTTCGCACGTTCATTCGAATTCTGAAGCAAGGGTATCGGCTTCGCGCTTACGGACATCCCCACCGCGCGTTCCTTGACGGCTTTCGTCGCAAAGCCGGCCGCGGGATGATTGCTGCTGCGCCTATGCTGTAAACGGCTCGGGCTGGATCGCTGCTGCTCAATCTACGGTCCTAACAAAGTCCGCGCTCGTGCGGCTGGCATCTGGCCACCAAGAAGCCATACACAACATTGGACTCCATTCCGCACAACGAGCTGACCTTCGGCCGACCTCAGACTGGAAAACTTAAATAAGCCACCCAGACCAGAGTCGCTCGCGAGGGCGAGGTTCTATGGTCAAAGGTGCTGCTCGCACTCACGTTGTGGACCGAGGAGGGCAGCAGGCGCTCTCCGCGGATAAGCCGACTCGGCCGATCTCGAATAGCCTTGGCCTTCAGACGTCACCTTCATGATCATCGCTTCAAAACTCCTGACCATTTCGGCGGCAAGCAAGGGCTCACGCCAGTGACTTGTGCGGCGATGCTGTCGGTAGCAACAGTTTCTCTCGTGTGCCTACAAGTTTAGCTTGCTCGGGCTGAATTCAATGTTTCGGTCAATGACTCCTCAAATATATCTAGGCCTTGTCCCAACGTTTCTTGATCGATCGTAAGTGCAGGCAAGAACTTGACAACCTGATCGGTCGGTCCGCATCGCTCGATAATCAATCCCTTTTTAAAAGCTCTATGTGACGTTGCCTCTGCGATTTCGGTCGTTTTGCAATCGAATCCACATACCAAGCCCCGTCCACGAACAGCAAACTTGTTTCCGTGCTGGTGCGCGATAGCATCGAGTCTACGCCGCATAAATGCGCCCAAGCGTCGGACCTGTTGCGAGAGCGTCTGGTTGCGCCAATACAGATTCAAAGCCGCTTTGCCAGAAACGAGTGCAAGGTTGTTTCCTCGAAACGTCCCCGTGTGCTCGCCTGGTTCCCATCCGTCAATCGCTTCTTTGATCAGGAGCATCGATAGTGGCAAACCGTACCCACTCAGCGATTTCGACATTACAACAATGTCTGGCGACAACGCGGCGAACTCGAAACTGAAGAACTCGCCTGTACGGCCACAGCCCATTTGGATATCGTCAACTATGAAAATAGCTCCGACCTCTTTTGCCAAAGCCTCAATTGACTGCAACCATTCCTTACCGGCGACGTTAATGCCTCCCTCTCCTTGCACGGTTTCGACGAGAATGGCGGCTGGAAGATCAGTGCCACTGCTCTCATCCATTAATACCTTTCGCACGTAATCCGCCGGACTGTGAGCGGAGCCAAGATACCCATCATAGGGCATGAACGTTGTGCCGGATAAGGGAATGCTGCTGGCTTTGCGGTAAAAGCGGTTACCGCTCGCGGCTATGGCTCCCAAGCTTTGACCGTGATATCCATTCGTGAAAGAAATGACGTTGTGGCGTCCTGTGATCTTACGCGAGAGCTTTAGAGCTGCTTCAACAGCGTTAGCTCCCGTAGGCCCTGTAAATTGAAAGCGGTAGGAAAGATCCCGTTCACGAAGAATGACAGAGCTAAAGGTCTCCATAAATTCGACCTTAGCTGGAGTGGCCATGTCCAAGCCGTGGACGACGCCGTCCGAGTCCAGATACTCGCTGATTGCCGCTTTGATCTCCTGATTGTTGTGGCCATAATTTAGCGCTCCAGCGCCGGACAGAAAGTCAATGACCTTTCGGCCATCCTCTGCGAACATAATCGAGCCGCGCGCCCTGCTGAACACAGCAGGAAAGGAACGTGAGTACGAGCGCACGTTAGACTCTAGCATTTCGACTGTCTTCATTCTGTGCGGCTCGTGTCCTCCAACCATGTCGTCGTCTCCTCGACAAGAAAATCTGCCCGACGAACAAGCGCGCGGCCAACATTGTACAGGATTGGCGGATCATGAGCGCACGGTTCCGGCGCCTCTCGTCGTCCTTTGGGCTCTGCGTAGGGCGTCTGAAAATCAGCTCCAACGGCTTACCCGAGGAACCAGGCGGAACAAAGCTACTATGTCTAGTAGTTTCGTCCCCATCCAGCGAGGGCCCAGGCTAAGTCGTCTTTCGCGGGCAGGTTTGCTTAGTCGCGCGCGATCGAAGAATTTGCGCATACAGCGCGGTTAGCTTGGAAGCCGGGGAAGTATGTGGGCCGAGAAAGTTCATCGCGACCAGAGGGCCGATGCGCTCCCGGCGACCGCGGAGCCCGCCAGCCGGAGGCGTGTGTTGGATGCTCACGCTCAGGGTCCCGGCGAGTAGAAGGGACAGGGCCGCCGCGGATCTGGCCCGGTGCGCGGGCTTATCGCTCGTCCAGAGCCGCCGCTTTGGGCCTTGCGTTTGGCCGGGATCGGCGCGGAGAGTGGTGGCGTGGATGCGTTCGGCAGCAAAGGCGTGGCTTGAAATTGCTTCGACCAGTGGCATTTGTGTTGCCCTGCAACCCGATTGCCTAGGTTCGGGTGCTTCGGCCCGCCAAAGGGTTGCTGGGAGCGAACGCAAATTGGCGAGTTTGGCGTACACCGCTCGATCCTTCGAAAGCTCAACATCGAAAATGCGGCCTTTGGGTTTCCTGTGAATTCCGAAGCGATCGCCTCGACAGACTGCGGGATTTTGGACGCGATCGTCCCGTCCTGCTCCCGCAAACTCGGTGCCAGATTTGTCTGGAGCGGTGGCACAAGTTTCAGGTGAATTCTTTGTTCTAACGACGTCCTGCCGGCAAGCCGCTGCCGTGGCACTTCGCGCTAAGCTCAGCAAGGATCTTAGGAGTGAAGGTAGGGCGCTCGTTAAACCGATGAGGGCCTCGCCTCCTCTGATTGCGCGATCATACCAAAGGCGCCTTGTCAGGAGCCCGACGTTGCAAGTGCTTCAACCAGATGCCGAAAGTGCAACAACAACGACAGGAATGCGGCAAGAAAGGCGATGGTCCACTGGCACGCGGTAAGCACGGGCAGTCGCGCATTGATCGACATCGTAAGCGCCGCGCGAGTGCGCTTGGTCCAGACTGCTTCCCCATCTTTCACGCGTTCGTTCCACCCTGCTCGCGAAGCGCTGCATCGAGGCAGGCGCTCAACTCCAGGTCAGCAAACGGCTTGGCAAAAAAACCGGCTACGCCCGCGCTCAACGCGCGAGCTCGCGTGCGATCATCTGCGAAGGCAGTCATCAAGATGAACGGTGCAGCGTGGCCCTGGGCTCGCATCTTTTCCAAAAGTTCAAAGCCGCTCATCATGGGCATCTGCACGTCTGCAATGACACAGGACGTGTGGTTCAATTGAGACGACCGCAAAAATTCCTCAGCCGATGCAAACGTATGAACGATGTGGCCCTGCGATTTCAAAAGATTGTTCAGTGCGGCACGAATCGCAGGATCGTCGTCAATAACGGAAACAGTTGAATACCTAGACAAGACGACCTGTTCTTGGTTGGGCGAAGGCGCTGGCCGACGCATGACGGCCAGCAGAAGGGTGCGCGTGTACGACGAAATTGTAAAATCATACTTAGGTTTGTACCGTGAAACGCTCAGTCCCAATTCCCAGCCTCTCAGCCATCCTGATCAAATCGGCTAGCGATCGAGCTCCCATCTTCTTCATCACGTGGCCGCGATAGATTTTGACTGTAATCTCGGCGAGCCCGAGTTCCGCGGCTACCTGTTTGTTCAATAGCCCGGCGGCGACCAGTTTCAACACATCCTGCTCTCGTGGACTTAGGGCCTCAAACAAGGACTGGAGCCTGCTGACCACCTTGTCTACACCTCGTCTCTTCCGATCCTGTTCGATAGCTGCGACTACGCCATCGAGTAGTTCCTGATCGCGAAACGGCTTGCTGAGAAAATCGATTGCTCCACTCTTCATGGCTTTGACGGTCATCGGAATATCGCCATGAGCGGTGATGAAAATGATGGGAATGTGAATCTTCTGTTTGGCTAACTCATTCTGGAGCTCAAGGCCGCTCAATCCAGGCAGCCTGATGTCAAGCACAAGGCAGCTAGGAACATCAGGGAGCTCGCTCTGGAGCATTTCCCGGGCGGATCCGTAAGCAACGACATCTAGACCGATCGAACGAAATAGGTTGACCAGCGATTCGCGCATTGAGAGGTCATCGTCGACGACGAAGACGCTCGGCCTCACCTCAGGCCCGACGACATTTGGGGCTTCCTTCCGGGGTTCAGAGCGCTTGGTCACGATAAGAGCCTCACTTATACGATTTACAGTAGACTTATTGCCTCACGACCACCTTCGATTGATCGCATAGGCTTTTGAGGACGTTCGCGCAGTGCAAATCTTTGAAATTTTCAAGGTATGTGACCGGTCAGCCATTCGCGCCAGCGTGACGCAGACAGGAAAGTGTAGCAAAAACCGCCCGACTGGTCGAGAACTGCCTTTGGGGTCTGTCCGCCGTCGCGTTGGATTGGCTCCCAAGGCGCCGATCAAACGATCAGCAGCCGATCGAGAAGCACCGAATCCAGAACTTGAGGCGCTCGCTTTAGCGGCGGCGCGTGTCGCCTGGCCTTGGCGAGTGAGACTGCAGCGGACGGCTCATTATGCGGCTGAACGATCAGAATGCCCGTCGCCTTGGTAGTTGCACGCGGGGGCGCGAGCTGAGCGAATCGGCCCGATTGTGCCTGTGCATGCGCCGATCCCGCCGGCGTTGAGATCGGCAAGCGGAGTAGACTATCGCACCCATGCTAAGGAAAATAGACATCAGAGCGAGTAGCAGCGGCATCAGCAACATGAACTCTTATTTTCCGTCGTCGGAGCGCCTGTGAGTTGCTCTGTGTGAGGAAAGCACCTGGTACCGATTTCGTACAACCTGACGCAAGGTGCGATTCAAGTCCTTTCCGTCATGTTTGTAGGAAAGATGCTCGAATTCGAGCTGCTGCAGGGGCGCTCACGTGCGTTCGTGGCGTTGCTTACTTCACGAGGCTCGCACCCCAACATGAGGCGGCGTAATCTGAAGGAGAGGCGGGACACACTCCATTCGGTGTCCAGCTGCGGACCGGTTCGCCAAAAGGCAGTTGCATTTGCTCTCCTGCACCAGCCAAACAACCGCTGATCCAGCGAAAGAATCATTCTTCCACCAGAATTTGCGGACATCAGAGGTCCGTGCCCGGCACCTTGAAGGTTCGCTCTTGACCTACATAGGAAGGACAAAACGCGCCCCGAGGGGCCAACCTGAAGGTGTTGTTAGACCTGCCAGTAGCTCATCGATCCGCTAAGGGCCCAGGGCCAGGCAGAAGCATTAAAGGCGAGCCGACGCACTCCGTCGAGAAGAAAGTGCGTCGGGTTCGCCCCACATCGCCAGTACATCCGTGGTGATGCTGCCTCCAATGAAGCAACCAGCGTGGCAAAGCTGAGGCTCGCTCAGCAAGGCAGAGTAGGTCGTGACTCCCCGCTACTTCGTGCCGGCCAGGAAGGGGGGCTTGGTCATTCGTAGCGTCAGTTTGTACGATGCCGGCGCAGATCTATCGAATTGGCAAAGAAGGCGTTCCGCTGTACTTTATTCTAATTCCAATTCTCTTCACCGGTTTTGGGGTAGCCTACGCCTTGCTTGAACAGCGGTTCAAGCAGCGAGAACTCTCTCGGTCATCGGCTTCGCAACGGCCGGCAATTGCCCTGCGGCGAACGGCAGCGAGCGGCATTCCGATCAGCGAGGGCCTATACGGGCGTTCGGTGAGCATCAGGGGTGCCTTTGTCGCGGGTCAGTTGCTCCATCATTGGGGGAATGAAGAGAATAGTTATGGGCGCGGTTTCGCTCACACTGGCTTTCAGATCTGCCCTTGATGCTGTGGTTCAGAGTCGATGACTGCATGGCGCATTCCAACAATGGAGCCAGGAGTGAACGTCGATCTCGAAAACAGCACCGCTCGTGTCGCCGGGATTTCTAGCCTGAGCGCCCTTGCGGCGTTTATGCTCAGCGACTCGAGCGAGCATCTTGCTTCTCCTCGGGTCTTAGAACGGAAGCAGCGATCCGGGCCCTGCTGCACGTCGGGCAGTGCGCCATGGTCGGGTAACGGGCCACGAGCCCACTCCATCGAATACAATCCTTCGCCGACACACTGCGCTAGCGAGAGCGCCACCGCCGATTCTGTGCAGGCTCGGCCGGCGCGCAGGATTGGGCTGGATCGACACGCTTGGGCCACGTATTCGGTGTGTAAGTCGCATCTCGGCGTGCCGCCGTCCACTCTTTGGCGGCCTTAATCGGTACTCCGGCCCCTTGGCGAAGTCTCTTCACAAGCTCGCCCGATATGTGTCAGCTTCCGGCTCAGTCCTTATTGATCGGGCGGGCAAATGCCGCGGGACCTCAGCCGAACTCTGTTCGGCTCAAGCATCGACAGTGACATCCAGCTCCTGTGGGAGGACGGTGATCGCGCGTTCTGCCGTGGGTGGCACCGGCAAATCCACGGCAGCAGGGCTGTCGTGCTTGTCGTGCGGCCCATCGCGGAACACCCAGCGACGCTCGACCGCCTCGCCCATGAGTACGAGCTGAGGGAGGAGCTAGGCGAGGGATGGGCGGTGCGGCCGTTGGAACTCATCCGGGAAGCCGGTCGGACTATGCTGGTCCTGGAGGATCCATGCGGCGAGCCACTGCTAAATTTACTCGGGATCCGTATGGAGCCCAAGCGCTTCCTGCGCCTCGCTGTTGGTATCGCGAGGGCCGTGGGCAAGCTTCACCGGCACGGCTTGGTCCACAAGGAGCTGAAACCCGCTCACATTCTGGTCAATTGTCCTGACGAACAGGTGCGACTCACTGGGTTTGGTCTGGCTTCCCGTCTTTCCCGCGAGCGCGTGCCGCCTGAGCCTGCCGAGTTCATCGCCGGCTCGCTGCCCTACATGGCGCCCGAACAGACCGGACGAATGAATCGCTCGGTCGATTGTCGCAGTGATCTCTATTCACTTGGCGTGACATTCTACCAGATGCTGACGGGCGCGCTGCCGTTCACGGGCTCAGATCCCTCGGAGTGGATCCATTGTCATATTGCAAGAAAAGCAACACCGCCCGTCGAGAAGTCGCAAAACCTCCCGGAGCCGATATCTCAGATTGTGATGAAACTCCTCGCGAAAACCGCCGAGGAACGCTACCAGACTGCCGCTGGCCTTGAGCACGATCTGCAACACTGTCTCGCAGCATGGGCCAACCACGGTCGCATCGACCCGTTTGAGCTCGGCACAGACGACACACCTGATCGGCTGCTCATCCCCGAGAAGCTCTATGGCAGAGCCCTTCAGATCGAGGTTTTGCTTGCCTCTTTCGATCGCGCGGTGAAGAGCGGCGCGCCGAAGTTGGTGCTCGTCGCCGGTTATTCCGGTGTCGGTAAGTCTTCGCTCGTCCAGGAGCTACACAAAGCACTGGTGCCCTCGCGCGGGCAGTTGGTATCAGGCAAATTCGACCAACTGAAGCGCGACGTTCCTTATGTGACGCTAGTGCAGACGTTTCAGAGTCTTGTCCGTCCTCTTCTCAGCAAAAGTGAGGGCGAACTCGCCACCTGGCGGCAAGCGCTCCTGGAGGCGCTCGGCACGAATGGACGACTGATGGTCGAATTGATCCCCGATCTGAGCCTGATCATTGGCGAGCAGCCCGCAGTTGCTCAGCTTCCAGCCCGGCAAGCGCAAATGCGTTTCCAGCTGGTGCTTCGCCGCTTCATTGGCGTGTTCGCGCGGCGAACCCATCCTTTGGTGCTCTTCCTCGACGATTTGCAGTGGCATGATGCCGCAACGCTCGACTTGATCGAGGATCTCCTGACGCAGTCGGATCTCCACCTGCTGCTGATTGGAGCTTACCGCAGCAACGAACTTGATGCAGGCCATCCACTCAAACGCAAGCTCGACTCCTTCAGGAGAGCCGACGTAAATTTCGAGGAGATCACGCTCTCGCCGCTCACTGCGGACGATGTCGCGCAGTTAGTCGCGGATACCCTTCGCTGCGGACTAAAACGCGCTGCCCCGCTTGCAAAGTTGGTGCATCAGAAGACGATGGGTAATCCGTTCTTCGCCATTCAATTCCTTTCTGAACTGGCCGAAGAGCAGCTATTGACGTTCGATCACGAGTCGGCGCGCTGGCGGTGGGATCTCGAGCGTATTCACGCAAAAGCGTACACCAAGAATGTCGTGGATCTGATGCTCGGCAAGCTCATCCGCCTGCCTGAGGCAACGCAGGACGCGCTGCAACAGCTGGCCTGTTTCGGCAACATCGCCGGGTCGGCGGAGCTTGCGATCGTGCTCGAAATTTCGCAGGAGAAGGTGCATGCGACCCTGTGGCCGGCGATCCGGCAGGAACTCATCGCGCGCCACGGAACAGCCTACCGCTTCCTCCATGATCGCGTTCAAGAGGCGGCCTACTTCCTGGTGCCGGAATCCTCGCGCGCTCCTGCCCATCTGCGGATCGGTCGGTTGCTGGCGGCACACGTTCCTGCGCACAAACGCGAAGAGGCTATCTTCGACATCGTCAGCCAACTCAATCGAGGCGTCGCGCTAATTGCCTCCGGTCATGAGCGTGAGCAGCTCGCAGAGCTGAATTTCGTCGCAGGGCAGCGTGCCAGGGCGTCGGCTGCCTACGCCTCGGCACTCACATATTTCACCGTCGGTGCTGCGCTGCTCGCGGAGCACTCTTGGGGAAGGCGCCACGAACTCGCGTTTGCACTGGAGACAAGCCGGGCTGAATGCGAATTCTTGGTAGGCCAGCTGGACATTGCAGAAAGCCTCCTGTCGGTACTGTCGAAGCGCGCCTTGAACGCGCCCCAGCGAGCAACGGTCGCATGCTTGCGGGTCGATCTTTACTTGGCGCTCGGCCAGCACGGGCGGGCAGTGCTCACAGGGCTCGAATATCTTCACGACGTCGGGATCGAGTGGTCGCAGCATCCGACGGACCAGGAAACATCAACCGAATATCAGCGGATGTGGTCACAGCTGCCCGAGGCAATCGAGGATCTTTCTAGGTTGCCTGCGATGACAGATCAGACCATGCTTGCCACGCTTGCCGTCTTGACGCGCATTCTTCCGCCCGCAGGTTTCACGGACGCCAATTTATCCGCTTTGGTCATCTGCAGAGCTGTCACCATCAGCCTCGAATACGGCAACACCGATGCTTCTTGCGCCCATTACGCATGGCTGGGCCGAATCTTGGCCGGGCGCTTCGGCGACTACCAAGCAGCTGACAAATTTGGTCGTCTTGCTTGCGACCTGGTTGATCGCGGTGAGTTCTCCCGCTTTCGGGCTCCCGTCTATTTGGCCTTCGGGTGCAACGTGATCCCGTGGACGAAGCCCCTAAGAGGTGGCCGAGTTTTGATTCGGCGAGCGCTCGCAGCTGCGGTCAGCAGCGGCGATGTCATCTACGAGGCGTACAGCTTGCTTCATCTAACCTCAAATATGATGATGGCCGGAGATCCCCTGAAAGAGGTGCAGAACGAGATAGAGAAAAGCTTTGCTACGATACGGGATAGAAAGGTTCAGTTTGCTGCTGATACCGTAGCCGCTCAGCTCGCAATCATTAGAAGCATGCGCGGCCTCACGCGCTCATTCGGTTGCTTGGATGACCAACAGTTTGACGAGCTAGAGGTCGAGCGATCGTTGGCTCGGAGTCTGGAGCTGTCACCTAGTGAAACCGTCTACTGGATCCGCAAACTTCAGGCGCGATTTCTAGCCGGCGATTATGCTGCGGCTGTTGATGCTCGCTCCAAGGCGGAGCCCAAATTATGGACTATGCCGACAGAGCCCTTGATCGCGGAGTTTCACTTCTTTGGTGCGCTGTCTCACTCATGTTACTGCGACAAGCTAGGCGAAAGCGAACAACAGCAACATTGGCTTATCATTGATGCCCATTACAGACAGCTGCAGATATGGGCGACGAATTGCCCCGAAAATTTTGAGAATCGGACTGCCCTGGTCGGCGCTGAAATTGCAAGGCTCGAATACCGGGATGCACACGCAATGCGACTGTATGAACACGCAATCCAGACCGCAGCACGTAACGGTTTCGCCCACCACGAGGCAATCGCTTGCGAGCTTGCAGCGCGCTTTTATGCTGCGCGTGGTTTTGACAGAATATCCCGGGTTTACCTGCAGGACGCCCGGCGCGGCTACCTTCGTTGGGGGGCAGATGGCAAAGTGCGTCAGCTCGACGAGCAGAATCCCCACCTCAGCCATGAGGAGACCGCTCCTGCCGTGAATGGCCTGAGGATCGGAGCTCCGGTTGAGCATCTTGATCTCGCGACGGTAACAAAAGTGTCGCAGGCGATTTCCGGCGAGATTGTTCTTCAAAAGCTAATCGACACGCTTATGCGGACTGCCATTGAGCAGGCCGGCGCCGAACGAGGTTTGTTGATTCTGCTACATGGAGGCGAGCCACGGATCGAGGCGGAAGCCACAACGGTAGCGGATGCGCTGCTTGTAAAGGTGAATGAACAGCCCGTAACGCCGATGGCTCTTCCCGAGTCCGTGCTGCATTTCGTCCTGCGTGTCCGCGAAAACGTCATTCTCGAAGATGCTGTCGCCGAGCCTTCATTTGCGGAAGATCCGTATATCCGCGAGCGCAAAGCGCGTTCTATTCTTTGCCTGCCACTGATCACGCAGGGCAAGCTGATCGGCGTACTTTATCTGGAGAATAATCTCGCCGCGCGCATATTCTCGGCTGCCCGCAACTCGGTGCTGAAAATGCTTGCGTCCCAAGCTGCAACAGCGCTGGAAAACAGCCGCTTGTACAGCGAAGTTCAGCAACGGGAGTCGAAAATCCGGCGCTTACTTGACGCTAACATCATTGGAATATTCATCATTCGCGAAGGAGGCGAGATCATCGAAGCAAATCAAAGCTTTCTCACGATGGTTGGATACGACCGAGAGGATCTCGTCGCGGGGCGAGTGAACGGTCTCGACCTGACACCGCCAGAATGGCACGAGCGTACACTGAATGCGCGAACAGAAGCAAAAAGGACCGGAGCGGTTCAGCAGTTCGAGAAAGAGTATGTCCGCAAGGATGGCAGCCGCGTGCCGGTGCTAGTTGGCGTCGCCGTATTCGATGCGCGAGACGACCAAGGTGTTGGCTTCGTCCTCGACCTGACAGAGCGAAAGAGAGCGGAAGCGGAAGCCCGTGAAAGCGAACGACGGTATCGCGAGACTCTGATGGGGCTGGCACACGCCAATCGGATCACGACAATGGGACAGCTGGCCGCCTCAATCGCCCATGAGGTCAACCAGCCGATTGCCGCGATCCGGAGTAATGCGGGGGCGGGGCTAAATTGGCTCGGTGCTCAACCCCCAAATCTGGAAGAAGTTCGGCAGACCTTCGGGTTGATTGTCCGTGACAGTATGCGAGCAGGGAACGTGATCCGCCGGATCCGCGCTCTTATGAATAAGGCTCCTATGCAAACGGAGCTTCTCGCAATTGACGAATTGATTTTAGAGGTGCTGGGCCTAGTTCGCGCGGAACTTGCGAAAAATGATGTATGGGTGCAAACGCGACGGACTGAGGCGTTGCCGCTCGTCCGGGCAGATCGCGTCCAGGTGCGGCAGGTGATTCTCAATTTGATCACGAACGCCATCGAGGCCATGAGCGAGATCAACGAAAGTGATCGCGAGTTACTGATCAGTGCGCGGACAGATGACTCGAATAACGTAGTGGTCACTTTTCGGGATACGGGTCCAGGACTCGATCCGAACTGCGCTGACCGCGTGTTCGATGCGTTTTACACCACCAAGTCCGAAGGCATGGGCATGGGGCTGGCCATTTGCCATTCTATTATTGAGGCGCACGGAGGCCGGATGTGGGCGGGCGCCAATGATCCTCGCGGGGCCGTCTTTCAGTTCAGCATGCCGGTTGCGCCGGAGGGCGTGGATCGGTCGGAACAGGTCTCTTCAACGTCTTAGGCTCGAATTCGACATCGAGCAGGGCGCTCCGGGAGCCCCGATCATCGTGACAGAAGCAACGGCGAGACCTCGAGGATTTGAGACATTCGCGTTTCTTACTGCCCATCGGGGAGTGTTGGAGCGTGCGCAGATTGTCGCGAATTGTCAGAAGATCTGCAATCTGACCGTAACGTCGGATTCAAGACGCTTTGAGGGCTTCCTGCAAGTCTCAGAGGCTTGCAGGGCGTCAAGCGGAATCAGACGAAAGCTGCACACGCAGTGTTCGAGAGAATGACGGCAATCGCCCTCCAAAGCATCTTTTGTTTGAGTCGGGAGGGCGACATGATTTAACTTAATGCATGCAACCGTCGCCTGTGGCAGTGCAGATCTTCAGTGTGGGTGATCAGTTCGGCCCATCGCAACATTCCGTACTAGGGTTCAGACTCAATTGATCCAATAAGCGACGAGAGCGGCGAGGTGGACGGCGGCCAAGAAGTTTCTGGCAAGTTTGTCGTAGCGAGTAGCAACACGCCTGAAATCCTTGAGCCGGCAGAAACAGCGCTCGATAACATTGCGCCCTTTATAGAGGCGCTTGCTGAAGCTGTGGAGGGTCACCCGGTTGGATTTGTTTGGAATGACGGGTTTCGCGCCGCGATTGACGATTTCGGCGCGAAAGCCGTCGCCATC
>NZ_JADPIQ010000065.1:0-13225 GCF_023073015.1 Bradyrhizobium sp. 87 | reverse complement strand
CAACGATGGGATCGAGGTCATCGCCAAGTCGACCGACCGTCAGCCCATAACCGCTGCCGCCTGACCGGCACCGCCGTCACCAAAATTTGGCGATAGCTCGCCTCACCGTCGATGATTGCACTGTTTGCCTTGAGTAGGTCGGCGCTCGCCGCGATCGAGGAGAATTGTTCGGTCCAGTCCAGGCCTGTGCGTGAATAGACCTTGGCATGCCCATCTCGCAGGTGCAGCTGCGCGCGGTAGCCGTCGGCCTTGATCTCGTAGACCCAGTCTTCGCCGCGCGGCGGCTTCTCGCGCAACGTGGGATCACACGGCTCGATGTAACCAGGAATAGCAGCTTTTACCGCGCCCTCGACACGCGATACTCCCGAACGAGCCTGACGCAACGCCACGGCACACATGCGGATTCAACGCGAAGCCGCCGAATCGTTCCCGCTCGGACGCAGGAACGGGCTGCTCCTGTGGTGGAGGCCGGGACTCGTTTCGGGCGCCCCGGCCTGATGGGCCGGCGCCTATGGAACCTAACCTGCGCGGAAGAATTGGACGGCCATCAGGCAGGCGATGTGGCGATTGCGATGCGAAGTGAGGCCAACGCAAACGACAGATCCGGCATCTCGAAGCTGTTTGCGACTGTGGCGAACGCAACGTCAGAAGCCGCCGGCCGCGCATCCACGTTCATGACCGCCGCAGCTGTGGTTGTCGCGTGGGCCGTGACAGGACCCATCTTCAATTTCTCCGATACTTGGCAGCTGGTGATAAACACCGGCACTACCATCGTCACTTTCTTGATGGTTTTCTTGATCCAGAATTCTCAGAACCGCGATAGCGCCGCCATTCAGGTGAAGCTGGATGAACTCATCCGGGTGAGTAACGCACAAAATTCGTTGGTAGGCATAGAGCACTTGACGAGCGATGAAATCGATGAGCTGCGCAAGAAATGCGAAGCGAGAGCGAAGGCCGGCAGAGGCCGCGCTCCGAAGCAGGCCGACCGGAAGGCGCGGCGGGTCGGCGGAGCCAAGGCGGTCGAATAAGTCATTCAGCAGCCGGCGTGACCGGGGTTCGCCGGGCTTTCAGAAGCCGTAGGATATTGGCCAGATTCATGGCGTTCAGCGCCGGGGCCGGTGGCACGCCGCCCTTGCGGGCGATCTCGACCCCCAGCGCATGTGATCAAGCTCGGCAATCGAGTAGGCGTCCGGGTTGATGCTCATCATGCAGCCGAAGCCGGAGCAACGCCTAGGGCATGCACTCATCACGCGGCTGGCCTCTCTCATGTCCGGTTTGCCTCTAACAGCGGCCGGAGAGCGGCTGGCCTGCGAGGTCGCAGATGGGCCAGCAGCAGACAAGCGAACAGCCTGATGCGACTGGGCCACCAACTATGTCAGCTATGGTCAGTTCTGGACGTGCTTGGCTACTTCAGAGCCAGACTGCTGCAGTACCACGGGATGTCGTTAGGTCTCCACCCCATCAGCATCGACGTCGCCCGGCACTCTTCGTAGGTCTTGAAATTACCGACATTTCTGCAGGTGGGTGACAGTGCTGGATAGGCAGATATCGAGCAGCCGTGCCAAGGGGCGGTTCCGGATCTGAAGCTTGTGGAGCAACCGCCGACGCAGCTGCCGGTGATGCTCGCGTACTTTGCGAGCTTTGCTGAGCCCGAGCTGGGCGATACCAGTATCGTTCCAATGGTCGTCGCCGAGGAGGGGTGGTGTATAGCATGTCGCGCAAGCGCGTGCTGTTTCGGCTTCGGCCTAACCGTTGGAGCGTCAACAGTGACGTTGGGAAGGGTCGTTGCAGTTTGCGACAATGCCTGACTGCCCAATCCGGATATCATTAAGGCAATGCAAAAAGCTGGAGCGGATACACATGATGAGAACCTCACGATGACGTCTCCCCTATGTTCAGAACCCACGTTACTCGCTCTAGTTGAGAATAGAAGATCGTCGAATGAACACAAGCAGGAACCGGAGCTTGCAGCCGGTTCCTTGACGTCAGTTTTGGGTCAATCGCGTCGGGTTAGTGCTCCCGCGATGACTTCCGGTCAGCCCCGATGAGCGGACATCTTAAGTGCCCATCGCAAGGTCTCAAACGGGCCAGAAGGCGACATGCCCGTTCCTGAACATACTCGCGCGTATGCCCACGAGCACTGCGCCAGCGATCAGCGGGCTTACTGCGCGCCAGCTGCCTAGGCGCCCAGTCTGGCTCTCTTCTGCAGGCGGGAGACCGCCTCGCATAGCGAAACATCCATTTGTGAACCGTCGCGTTCGCGCAAACTTACTCGGCCCTCCCTCATCTCGCGTTTGCCGACGATTGCCATCACCGGTACCGCCATTTCACGCGCGGCGACGATGCGTCGGGAGAGGGTATCGTCGCCGTCGTAAGCAACGGCTCTGACCCCAGCCTCCTCGAAGGCCTCAAGAACTTCCGCGCCGTATTCGGCCTGTTCCTTCGAGATCGGCGCGACGGCGACCTGGTCCGGTGACAGCCAGAAGGGGAGCACGCCGCCATGGTGCTCGAGCAGGATGGCTATTATCCGACTGAGCGATCCGAAGATGGCGTGATGGATCATCACGGGCTTGGCGCGGTTGCCGTCCGAGGCGATGTATGATGCATCGAGTCGCTGCGGCAGCACGCCATCGAGCTGAACTGTGCCGCACTGCCAGGATCGTCCCAGCCGGTCGCGCAGCGCGAATTCCAGTTTCGGTCCGTAGAACGCGCCTTCGCCCGGATTTATTTGTGGAGCGAGGCCGCATTGCCGCGCGGCATCTCCGAGCTTCGCCTCCGACCAATCCCAGGTCGCATCGTCGCCAGCGCGCAGCGCTGGCCGCGTCGCCAGCGCCACCTCGTAGTCGGGGAAACCGAGGTCGCGGTAGACCTCGCCGAGCAGGGCGATGAACCTCGCGACTTCGCCCTCTACGTCCTGCTCCCGGCAGAACACATGGGCATCGTCCTGCTCGAAAGCACGCGTGCGCATGATGCCGTGGAGCGAACCGGAAGGCTCATTGCGGTGGCAAGCGCCGAACTCGGCATAGCGGATCGGAAGCTCCCGCCACGAACGCAGCCCCTTGTTGAAAATTTGCACGTGGCACGGGCACGACATCGGTTTGAGTGCCATTGCCTGTTCGCCGTCGTCGATCCGGAACATGTGCTCGCTGAACTTGTCCCAGTGGCCGCTGCGGCCCCAGAGCTCCTGTGGCAGCAGCTGCGGCGTCCGGATCTCGGCATAGCCGGCCCGGCGCATCTTGCGCCGGACATAGTCCTCCAGCACTCGATAAATCGCGTAGCCGCGCGGATGCCAGAACACCATACCCGGTGCGTCTTCCTGAAGGTGCCACAACTTGAGCTGCACACCGAGATTTCTGTGGTCGAGATCGTCCATGGCTTGAGTTCCTTGTGATGGGAAAAAGCGAGGACGGGACCATCAAGAACCAGAAAAGGCCCCGTCCATCGCGGGCGGGGCCTTTTCTGGGTGAAGTACGCTTGTCTCTAGCGCGCGCAACCAGTTGGCGATCCGCCGTAAGCGGTCGCCGTGGTGGTCAATGCGGCTGACAGAAGCTTATTCATGCGTTCTATATGGCGGCAAGATGCCCATGCGTCAACGCCGAAAAGCCCAGTGTCGCGCCGGCTGAGGACTTTAACGTCGGCTTGGGGTCAAAAGCGTCGGCCTAGCACTCCACTGCAAACTTCCGGTCTACCCTGCTGAGCCGACATGTAGCGGCACCGCCCCACCGGTAGCGATAGGCCACAAGCGGAAGTGCGCTGGGTCTCAGACTTGAGAGCGCGACAAGTCCAGCGTGAGGGAGACCACCACCAGCGTAAGAAGGAACAGAGCAAAGATCGAAATTTTCACGCTTCGTCCCCAGTCGGTGACCACCCGCGCCAACCACAACATGGCAACGAGAGACGAGCAACCGGAGACACCGATGGCTAGGGCGTCCGCGTCGTGAGTAAGACCCAGCGGGAGTTTGAGTCCAATGTAGACGACGAACCCCGCCATAAACATCGACCAAGCCACCCATCCGATCGAAACCGCTTCCTCTAGCAATAGCTTTCGGCCGAAGAACCACTGAGCGCGCGACACCATGAATGCAGAGGCGGCGAGCACGGCCGCAGAGACTGTCCCAAGGTGTTCAGCAGCGGTCATGGCGTTCCCTGTCGTGGGGTCTTGAGGTCTCAGATGAGCCCGAAGCTGATTGCGATTAAGAAGAATACGATCAGGCCGATGCCGACCAGCTTGAAGATGTAAGCGGCCTCAACATCTTGCCCAATCCATTCGAAGTCCGGCCCCCATAGGACGGTCGCGACGAACCCGAGAACGAAGGTCGTGATCAGCAGGATCACGTGGAGGGTGTCCATATGGATCGACCTTTATCGTCACTGCCACGACCACTCACCCATGACGCCGATAAACCAGCCGGCATTGAAGGCAACAACCAGCATGAGGAGGCAGGTCAATAAAGAGGGCTCGACGTCTTGCACGCCCTGAGCACGCCAAATTGCGAGCAGCCCCAGCGCACAAATGCCCGCGCAAAGAGCAGGCCAGATCGCTGCGAACCGCCCCCGACGGGTCTGTGGCAGACGCCTGGCCCGGCGAGACGCCACCAAGGCAGTCAAGGCCAACACAATCAGACAAGCGGTGAGCAAGTACATTCGACGGGATCATCCCTGGCGCAACCGCCGCCATCTCGAAGGCGCTGGCGAGCCAATAGCATGCATTGATTGCCTCAACCTTAAAGCGATGGAGAAAACTGATCCCACGGACCAACCCCCTTGCGCGCTTATCGCAAGCACCTACGGGAGGAGACCGCGCGACGCATTGGCTCAAGTCAGGCATGGGGCGGAAGGGGCCTTAATGGTCCGCAAACCTAGTTCTCGGGCATCTGCCGGCTCAGGTCGTCCTCGTGCTACTTTAGCGGCATGTGGCCTTTCAGCATTCGTTCCACCCTCCTCCTCGTACTCATCGTCGGGGGCACGTCCAGCATCTACGTGTTCGGCGTCAGCCTGATTATGGTACTGATAGCGTTGGGCCTAGCCGGACTTCTATACGTCGCGTTCGCTAAGCGCTACGGGTGGGGCAATGAAGGGCGTCTCACGAGGCATCTCAGTCGCCCGCCGTTCGAAGACGAAAGCCGCAAATCCAGTTGAAGTGGACCGCGCGGACGACCGCTCCGGACCAAGCGCTGAACGGTGGAGCTGGCCATAATGGGCACATTCTACAGCGATGACCAGATGCAGGAAGCGATTGCGGCGCTGGAGGACCACACTCCCGGTATCTGGGAGAGAATGAAGAAGATGGCTCTGATCCCGGACGCCCCTCACGATGAGGGACAAGAAATAGAACAGGGAGCCATCGTGCGCGTGCTTACCATCGTTCTGCCCAAAGTGCCGTTCGTTGCGCAAGCTCGGGACCCATTAGAGGCAAGGGCACGCTTAAGTATAGACTTGGGCGACGCTGCGCGAGCCGAAAGCGCATCCGCAAAGGATGGCGTTTAGATCAACGCGATGACCGCTGCGGGTCAAAGGCTGCCTCGGAAAACTTTCATGCCCTGTTCCGGTGAACTTCAGGAAGCAGACCTCGCGACACTCTGAGCTAATGGAGGACTCCGCCCGGTTTCCCATGCTGACCGACATGACGTAGGTTCAGGCGGCTCCTCGACTAGGCGATCAAATAGAAGGTGGTTGCCAGCGCCGCGGCGAGGACCGCCAAGCGAGTGGCCGCTTTCGTCATTTTCGTCATGGACGATTTTGCGATGATGAAGTTTAGCCCGCTAACGACCACGACCATGAAAGCCACAAGCAACCACATGACTCTCATCCTCTGATTGAGCACGTGGCATCTGTATCGGGGCAAGTGTCCTAATTTATCGTTGCTATATACTAACCAGACAACACCCAACAAAGGTCTGATCAGGGTCAACAGCGCCGGTTTCGGCCGTGGGCAGTCAGGTTCGGTCTACCCTCGGCCCCGGACGTGACCGGGTTGAGTATTATCAGTAGAGCCATCTAAAAGCTGCATGAGAAAAGATCGGGTATGTCCTGGATCATTGCCCTCCCCTCTTTCGGCTGTTGCTGGTGGCTCACTAGGCGGGCGACTGAACGCGCGACAGAACTCGCGCCAACCGGACTGTTACGCTCTCCTCTTTATTGGTTCTCGAATGCGCTGGTGCTCGTTTTAGTAGGGCTTGTGATCTACATAGCCCACATGCACCATCAGTCGCCGGTTCCGTCCTTCTTTTGGTTCACCGTTGTTGCAGTCGTCGTGACCTTGCTTGTGATGCGGCGTGCTCTGAAGTCCCGCTATCCCATCTAAACAGCGCCGCGAGTTTCTTATGGGCACGTTCTTCAACGACGAACAGATGCAGGAAGCGATTGCGGCGTTAGAGGACCACACTCCCGGTATCTGGGAGACAATGACGAAGATGGCTTTGACCCCGGACGACCCGCGCGATGAGGGACAAGCATTGGAGCAGGGCGCCATTGTGCGCGTGCTTACCATCGTGCTGCCGAAGTTGCCGTTCGTCGGGCAGGCTCAAGATCCATCGGAGGCAAGGGCGCGCTTGAGTATAGACCTGGGTGATGCTGTACGCGCGGCAATCGCATCAGGGAAGGACGGCTCCTAGATCAACGAGATGACCGCTTCGGGTCACAACCGGGCCTTTCGGCAGCCCGGCTGCTTACTTGTGCTTGAGCACCGGGAGCGGACATCACCCATGCCGAGCCCATCCCATCCAATCGTTCGGCGTACCTTTTGAAATAACAATCGGAATTAGGAAACACCGGGAAGTCCGCGCGTTTAGCGAGACGGGGCAACACACTGGAGGAAAGCATGCGAACAGCAACTCTCGCGATGATAGTCGTTGCCGGAAGCGCGATTGCCTTCCAAGCAGCAGCCCAACAGCAAAAGGCCGCACCTAGTGAGCAAACCAAGGAGGAGATGCACCGTGGTGTAGACAGTGGGCTCAAGACTAGCGAGCCCAACGAGCAGATGCAGCGTGATGCAGACAAGGGGCTCAAGACACGCAATTCCGGACAGTCCGGGTTCGTGGCAGATCAAGACAAGCCGGGCGCCTCTGCGCACCCTCCGGGCCGGCCGGAAAGTGAACAGACCACCGGTTCGGGTAGCCAGACCGGCGCTCCAAAATAGAGCCGTTAGCGCTCACGTCTGCGGCGAGTCCAAATGTCCGTTTGGGGTCAAAAGCCCCAGCTTAGCACTCACCCGCAAACGTCCGGTCTGCCCCGATCAACCGACATTTGCTGCCTGGCATCAACGGCAGTGATGGGCCAACGGCGGAAGTGACTCAGCGCCAATGATCGCGTCGAACGACAATGATGGTGCGAGCCATCGGCCCGTACTTATGGGAGTCAATGGACTCTGTGACGTGCTTGGTCGATCAGCGCCTCGACCTTCGGCAATATGCGGGCAACAACAGCTTCGGTCCCCGCCGCATTTGGCTTGAAGTCGCCGATCTCCTTAAGCGACGGATCGCTTACAAACGCATCATCAAATACAGGGTAGAATAGCACATCGTACTCGCTGGCAAGACCGGAGAACATGGCCGCAAAGGCCCTCTTGTGTTCGTCGTCCAAGTTGGTGTGAGGCGCTGCTCCGCAAAGAAGCACGGCAATCCGCCGCGCTTTTAGGTTTTCAATAATTGCCGCAAGGGACGTGCGCGTGATGGTTGGCTCGACGCCAAAGACCATATCAACCGCACCGAGTTCCAAGATCGCCGCATCGGTATCCTCGGGAATCGAGCGATTCGATCTGGCAAGGCCCCTTGCTGCTGTGTCATTACCCCAGCTTGCATCGACAACCGTGACAGATTGACCTTTGGCCTTCAATGCAAATTCAAGTCTGTCCGAGAACCTGCGCCCAACGGGAAGATAGTAGCCGGAAGCCAGAGCATCGCCGAGTACGACGATTTTGATTACCCGTTCTTCGGAACACAGGGCTGTTGGTGGCAGCCAAGTGGCAGCCGCCGCTCCGGCCAAAATGATGAACTCGCGCCGTCTCATTGCCGACCCTCTGGTCAGACATGCATTCTATTCGCAATGGACAGATTGGTGGAAGAGGCTGATGTCGTATTCGGGTCAAAGGCGCCGGTTTTCCCGTGAGGCGGTGACTTCCGGTCTGACCGGTTAAGCGGACGTGGCAGACCGGGCCAGGAGGTCTCGAATGGGCCATTTGTGGGCATCGGGCGATGGTATCGCAGCTGTTTAAATCGGTATCCGCGACCTCGGAACTCATTCAGGTGACAGCTGCGAATAGGCGCATGGGCTCCGTGAAACCCTTAAGCTCGGCCGGCCCTTGATCGACGAACTTGAGGCCAGCGCCTGCCACTAGGTCTTTTACCGTACTCGACGCCAGAACCTCGCTCGCTTTCGCATGGTGAGCTACCCGTGCTGCGATGTGAACAGCAATGCCGCCCACATCGTCGCCCATCATTTCGACCTCACCGGTATGAACGCCGGCCCGCACTTCGAGATCGAGCGCCCGCACCGCGCTGACGATCCTCTGGGCGCAGCGGACAGCGCGCGCCGGGCCGTCGAACAGTGCCAGAAATCCGTCGCCTGTAGTCTTAACTTCGCGTCCGCGATGCCGCTCCAGTTCCGAACGCACCGCCGCATGGTGCGCTTCCAGAGTTGAACGCCACTGCCTGTCGCCCACCAACGAGGCCCTCCTTGTCGAATCGACGATATCGGTGAACAGCACAGTCGAGAGGACGCGATCAACCTCGACGGCAGTAGCGGAAACACCCATGAACTGTCTGATCTCCTCGACAAGCCGATCTTGATCTCCTGACCACGGAAGGTGATCGCTACCCGGTAGTTCGATGTAGCGTGCGTTAGAAATTCCCTCTCCAAGCTCGCGGCCGGCGAGTGCGCGAATGCGTACGTCGTCCCGCCGATGCATGACCAGCGTAGGAACATGGATCGACGCCAAGATGGCCGTTACATCGATCTCGCGGTTCATACGCATTAGGTTGATAACATCGGACGGGCTGGCGGCCGAGCGCTCGAACTTAGCGAAGCGCTCCATGGCGCCGGGAACTGCGGCTGAGGACGGGGAGAAACTTGGCAGACTCTTGCCGGTTCCCCAATTGGATCGGATATCGCGCTCCAACCCCGCGAAATCGTCAAATGGAACGGAGGCGCCCACCGTGCGCGCATACGTGCCGAACAGGAGGAGACCGGCGACCCGTTCAGGATAAGTCGCAGCGAACAGGATCGACATCGGCCCACCCTCCGAGACACCGAACAAGTACGCTCTCTTAGAACCCGCGGCGTCGAGCACGGCGCGGATATCGTCGATCCTTTCATCGAGATGCGGGACACCGACGCCACGATCACTCAGACCCGTGCCGCGCTTGTCGAAGCGGATCAGTCGCGAGAACGAGCCGAGCTCGTTAAGGAAGCGCGCGGCGTTGGGATTCTCCCATGACAGCTCAAGATGCGATACAAAGCCCGGCGTCATGAGCAAATCCGGACCGTCCTGTCCGGACATTTGGTAGGCGACAAAGACCTCGCCGCTCGTCACATAGCGCGTCTCGACAACCATGGTTTTTCCACCGGCCTAGTCCGCTGGTAGCCTACGGCTAAGGGCCAAGCAGTGCAATCGATCGGATAGGCACATTGCATTGCGGGGATGCCCTCAGCTGCCCATGTTCGCTGGAGGACGTCCGTTCCGGCTCGAAATGCGAAGAACTCGACCTGACCAAATCTGGTCCGCCTTGCCATACTAAGCGGACCCCAACGAAAAGCTCCGCTACTTCGCTGATGGGCCAGAAGGGGACTTCCCTCGGGCGCGCCAGCGGCGTATTTTTGAACCGCAATTGTCGCTAGAGCCGTCTGCGTGGCATCCAAGGAGCGGTAGGCTGCGCTACTTTTTCGAGGACTTCGCTTTCGACACCGACCGGCGCGAGCTACGGCGGGGAGCCGACGTGGTCCCCACAGCGCCGCAGGTCTTCGATCTGCTCGACTATTTGATCCAACGCAGGGAGCGCGTTGTCAGCAAGGACGATCTCATTAACGCAGTTTGGAATGGACGCATCGTCTCAGACGCCGCGTTAACGACCCGCCTGAATGCCGCTCGGGCAGCAGTCGGTGACGACGGTGAAAAGCAGCGCCTAATCAAAACATTGCAGCGCAAAGGCTTCCGCTTCGTTGGCGCAGTGCACGAAGGACAGAGGTCCGAAACCGCGTTAGCGAATTCGACGGTGCATTACGGCGGCACGGCACAAACGTCGCCTTCAGCGCCCCGCCTTTCCATCATTGTGTTGCCCTTCGCTAACCTCAGCGACGATCCTGGACAGGACTACTTTGTCGATGGCGTGACCGAGAGTTTGACCACGGATTTGTCGCGCATCTCCGGCTCGTTCGTTATCGGCAGACACACCGCATTCACGTACAAGGGCAAAGCGATCGATCTCAAGCAGATTGGCCGCGAACTGAATGTTCGGTACGTGCTAGAAGGTTCTGTGCAGCGAGCCGGTGATCGACTTCGCGTAAACGTTCAACTCGTGGACGCCGAAACCGGCGCGCATCTATGGGCAGACCGGTTTGACAAACCCATCGCCGATCTTTTTGTCATGCAAGACGAGATCGTATCGCGCCTCGCCAACACGCTGGACGCTCAGCTCACCGAGCAAGAGGCGAGGCGATCAGAGCGATCCCCGCATCCCAATTCGATTGACTTGTATTTTCAAGGCAAAGCTTTGTTGCACAAGGGGTGGACGTCTGAAGGCGTACCTCAAGCGCGCGAGATTTTTGAAAGGGCGTTGAGACCCTCGATCCCAGGAATATCGAAGCGATGGTATGGATGGCTGGCGTCGATTTGATACTTGGGGTGAGCTTCATGGATGAGGACACGGTCGAGCATTTCGCAGTGGCCGAGGCAACAGCAATAAAGGCGGTGTCCCTCGCGCCGAACCATGCCTATGCACACATGATTTTAGGCTGCGCACTATTGTGCAGGAATCGTGCGGCTCAGGGGTCGCTGAGTTAGAGAGAGCGTTGGAGCTGGATCACAATTTGGCTGAGGCTCACGCGCAAACCGGCAGCGCTAAGTTGTACATGGGCCGCGGAGCGGAGACAGTGACCCATATCAACGAAGCACTTCGCCTGTCTCCTCGTGATATCTTCAGCCATCGATGGTTCATGATAGCCGGCTTTGCCAAGCTGCAGATCAACGAGGATGCCGAAGCAGTCTGCTGGTTCCGCCGCAGCATCGAGGCCAATCGAAATGACGTGAGCGCACATTTTGGGCTGGCTGCCGCGCTTCCTTGCTTGGCTCGCTGGACGAAGCGAAAGCTGCTGCAAAAGCGCTATTTGCGGTTGTTCCAAGCTTCACCATCCGCCGCTTCCGGGATGGAGCTTGCAGCGATAACCCAATTTACCTCGCCAAACGTGAGCGTGTGTATCGGGGCCTGCGGCTGGCGGAGGTGCCGGAGCGATGATGTCGGCTTCGGGTCTTGGTCGTGTAAAAACGCTGTTGCATGACGCGGACCGGCGCGGTCGAATTCAGGCTATCGCGGTCCGATCAATTTGGGCAAGTTTTACGGCCGCTCGACCAGAACTCATCCTGAGGCAATGTCGGGGCTCTTTTACGCGCCCCATGAACCGCAACGGCGCGCGGCAACGCCCGTATCACGCCCTCACCGCCGCCAGCAGCGGTTTCATCCCGACGATGTTCAGCACGCGTGTCAGATTGTAGCCGAGCACGCACAGCGCCATCTCGGTCGCAACTTTCGGCAGCGTCACGCACAAGAAGTGCGTCGCGCCCATGCGCATCTTCAGTATGCCGAACGGATGCTCGACGGTCTCGCGGCGTGTGCGCATGGCGTTTGGATTCTTGTCGAGCCGCGCCTGAGCGCGTTCGAGAACGTCCTCGTGCACCCATCGCTTGATACGGCGTTGTGGGCTCGGCGTGCACTTCGATTTGAGTGGACAGGTTTTGCAGGCATTCGTCCAATAGTTGCGCAGCTTCTGGCCGTCTTCGTCGTTGGTATAATAATATTTGAGTTTCTCACCGGCAGGGCAGCGATAAACATCCTCATTTGGCAGATAAGCAAAGTCCTGTTTGCCGAAGCGTCCCGAAGCCTTCGCACCCGATGTCATCGGCTTGGGCAAAGTCACCGTGATGCCAGATTGCTCGCACGCCACGATTTCTTCACCCTTGAAGTAGCCGCGATCGGCGACAACATCGAGCGTGTCGGCCTCAAGAACGGCTTTGGCTTGCCGGGGTATGTTTGCAAGTTGCGACCGGTCTGAGCCGGTTGTTGTCACCTCGTGCGCGACGATCAGATGGTTTTCTGTATCGACCGCCGTCTGCACGTTGTAGCCGACGACGCCAGAACCACGGCCGCTCGTGGCCATCGAACGGCTGTCGGGATCAGTGAACGATATCTGCTGATCGGGCGACGCCAGAACCTGTTTTTCAATCGCTGCGAGTTTCGCCATTTCAACGGTCAGATTTTTGAGCCGTTCTTTGATCCGCGTCTTTTTTAACTCCAGTGTTTCCGACGGCTCCTGCCGGTCGGCGGTATCGAGCTGAGCGAGATAGCGCGCAACACTCTCCTCCAATTGCGTGCGCCGCCGCTCGACTTTGCCGCGCGTGAAGTTCTTATCGCGATTATTGACTGCTTTGAATTTGCTGCCGTCGATCGCAACGCTGGCTGTCGCGAGCAAGCCCATCTTGCGGCACACCTCGACGAAGCGCGCGCAGACTTTTTGATGCCGGGACCATTGTCCTTGCGGAAATCGGCAATCGTTTTGTGATCGGGCGCAAGCCTGGCGAGCAGCCACATCACTTCGACGTTGCGGCCAGCTTCACGCTCAAGCCGGCGGCTCGAATGGACACGGTTGAGATAACCGTAAATGTAGAGCCCTAACAGTGCGGCCGGATGATACGACGGCCTACCTGTGCCGGCAGGCTCAACGCCACCGAACCCAAGTTCAGCCAGATCGAGGGCTGCAACGAAGGCGTCGATCACGCGAACCGGATTGTCATCTGCAACCCAGTCGTCCAGGCATTCCGGCAACAAAGTAGATTGCCCGCGATCAGCTCCTTGAACGAAACGAGCCATGCCAGCCCCCCGCCGATTCAGTGCGGGAATCATAGCAGGCACGGCGTTTTCACACATGGGGTAATTCCGGGCTCGGAGCCATACTCAGGCTCTGCGAATCAGCTCTCCAGGACTCGACGAGGCCTACCCCAGGGCCTTGCAATGATGGA
>NZ_JADPIQ010000086.1:0-339212 GCF_023073015.1 Bradyrhizobium sp. 87 | reverse complement strand
CGCAGGCGGCGTCGCGGTGATCCGCGTCGGCGGCGCGACCGAGGTCGAGGTGAAGGAGCGCAAGGATCGCGTTGATGACGCGATGCATGCGACCCGCGCGGCGGTCGAGGAAGGCATCGTCCCGGGCGGCGGCGTCGCCCTGCTCCGTGCCTCCGAGCAGCTCAAGGGCCTGCGCACCAAGAACGACGACCAGAAGACCGGCGTCGAGATCGTGCGCAAGGCGCTCTCCGCGCCCGCTCGCCAGATCGCGATCAACGCCGGTGAAGATGGCTCCGTGATCGTCGGCAAGGTCCTTGAGAACAAGTCGTACGCCTACGGCTTCGACTCCCAGACCGGCGAATATGTCGACCTCGTCAAGAAGGGCATCATCGACCCGACCAAGGTGGTCCGTACCGCGATCCAGAACGCAGCCTCGGTTGCGGCGCTCTTGATCACCACGGAAGCCATGGTCGCCGAGTTGCCCAAGAAGGGCGGCTCCGGTCCGGCGATGCCCCCGGGCGGCGGCATGGGCGGCATGGATTTCTGATCCAGCCATTCCGGCAAACGACAAAATGCGAAACCCCGGCAGCGATGCCGGGGTTTTGTTTTTCTTCGGTGGTCCCATCCCGGAGCAGCGCGGAGCCCGGAATGACAGTGGGGCTTCACCACACCTTCCCCAGCCGCTCCATGTGCGGTTCGCCGTGCTGGTCGAGCGACCAGAATATCCGCGTCACCTTGCCGACCAGATTGTCCATCGGCACGAATCCGATCGACGACATCACGCGGCTGTCACTCGAGTTGTCGCGATTGTCGCCGAGCACGAAGAAATGGCCCGGCGGCACGGTGTAGACGTCGGTGTTGTCGTAGTAGCCGTTGTCGACACAGTCCTGCGTCACGTAGGACGCGCCGTTCGGCAGCGTCTCGCGCCAGCGCTTGGCCTTCGCACCGTCATCCACGCCGCAGGTGGAGCCGGCGAATGCCTGCTTCAGAGCGACGCGCGTCACCGGGCGGTCATTGAGGATGAGTTGGCCCTGCCGCATCTGGATGCGATCACTGGGCAGCCCGACCACGCGCTTGACATAGTCGACCGCGGTGTCCTTTGGCGTCCGGAACACGACGACGTCACCATACTCGGGATCGGTGGCCCGGAAACGCCCGGAGATCCACGACGGCGCGAAGGGAAACGAATAACGGCCATAGCCATAGGCATATTTTGCAGCAAAGACGTAGTCGCCGACGACCAGCGTCGGCGTCATCGAGCCGGAAGGGATGTTGAACGGCTGAAACAGGAAGATGCGAAACAGGAACGGCGGCGACCACAGCACCGGAATCAGGAGGATCAGGATGACGATCGCCTTCCATTCCCGCACTTTGGCCTGCGGGTGGATGGTTTCCTGAAGAGTGGTCATGCGCCTGCCCTGATCAAGCCCGTAGTCGTCGCGAGATTACGCAACCCTCGCGCGTACGCAATCCCATAACTTGGTCGCGCCGCGCGCGGATCGCGTTCACGGGTCGCAATCAACCGCGCGCGAGATCGCTGAAGCAGCGGCGGATCCATTCGATGGTGAGCCGCGTCGCCGGATCGCGCTTGAGATGGTTCTGCACCAGCAGCCAGACGTCGCGGCGCCCAGGCAGCAGCGTGGCGCGCAGGCGGCGATCGCCGAGTAAGTCCGCGCAGACATGCTCCGGCAACACGCCGGCGGCCTGATGCGCGCGGATCAGGTTACGGATGACGCGAACGTTGTCGGTAACGCAGCGCGCGTGGGCTTGCTTCATACGCAGGAATTGCATCTCGGGAATGGCACCGAGTTCGTCCGGATAGGCGCACAGCACCGGCTCGCCTTCGGTCGTGACAGGCTCAAAATAATAGAGCTTGACGTCACCGAGCTTGGAGATCGCGAAGTCGCCCTTGTCGGGCTTGCGCAGCCGGATAGCGAGATCGGCTTCCCAGCGCGAGAACTTGACGTTCTCGCTCGAGGTGAGGAATTGCAGCGTCAGGCCGGAATTGGCGCGCAGGAAGTCGCTCGCGCGCGGCGACAGAACCTCCTCGGCAACCGTGTTGGTGGAGGCGATACGCAGGCGTCCCACCGGGCCTGCAAGACTCTCGCCGACGCGACCGATCTCGGCGGCATGTGCGGCCATCGCCTCGACATGCGCCAGCACCGCCTCGCAACTCCGCGTCGGCCGGCGCTGGCCGTCCACCGCATCGAACAGCGGCACGCCGAGATCGCGCTGGATGCGCGCGAGCCTGCGGCCGACGGTGGTCTCGTCGATGCGCAGCCGCGCGCTGGCGCCGGCATAGGTGCCCTCGTCCCTGACCGCGGCGATGATGCGCAGATCGTCCCAGTTCATGGCGATGAGCCTAGCAGGCACGACGGGCTCCTGCAAATTTGCAGCCATATGCTGCAATAGTCCTGCACATTGGCAGGCCGCCGCCGCGCTACTGTGGCGCCATCCGATATGCCTTAGGAAGGCCCGACCCGCATGACCGCCCCAAAAACCCTGCTTGAATTGTCCGGCGCCGATCTCACTCCGCCCAGGCTCGCCGATTCCTGCCTCGTGCTAATCGACATCCAGAACGAATATTGCGCCGGGCCGCTCGCCTTGCCGGACGCGGAGCCCGCAATCGCCGCCGCCGCGCGCCTGCTCGCCCGCGCGAGGGCGAGCGGCGCTGCGATCTTCCATATCGCGCACAAGGGACGTGCCGGCAGCCTGTTCGACCGCGAGGCCGCGCGCGGCGCGATCGTCAGGAACGTGGCGCCGCTCGCCAGCGAAGCCGTGATCGAAAAAGCGCTGCCGAACGCTTTTGCCGGCACCGACCTGCAAGTCCGGCTGGCCGCAACCGGACGCACGAACATCGTGCTGGCCGGTTTCATGACCCATATGTGCATCAGCTCGACCACCCGCGCCGCGCTCGACCTCGGCCTGCGCACGACGATCGCAGCCGATGCCTGCGCCACACGCGATCTTCCCGACGGCCGCGGCGGAGCGCTCTCCGCAAGGATCATCCACGAGGTCGCCCTGGCCGAATTGTCGGACCGGTTTGCGATCATCGCACAAACCGAGACGTTGACCTGAAGGAGCGTAGGCGATGCTGCAACTCTATTTCTCACCGATGGCCTGCTCGCTTGCGAGCCGCATCGCGCTGATGGAAGCGGGCATCGAGGCCCGCTATCATCCGGTCCATCTCCAGACCAAGCAGGTCGTGGACGACGGCAGCGATTTCCTCGGCGTTTCCCCAAAGGGCGCGGTGCCGGTCCTGGTGCTGGAGAATGGCGAACGGCTGACCGAAAGCGCCGCGGTGCTGCAATACATCGCCGACCTAAAGCCGCAGGCGGGCCTTGCACCCGCCTTCGGAAATCCCGACCGGTATCGGCTCCAGGAATGGCTCAGTTTCGTCGGGGCCGAGATCCACAAGGCGTTCCTGTTTCCAACCTTCTGGTACAAGGACGACGCCTCGCTCGCCAAGCCGCGTGCAAGAATAGCGCAGACATTATCGATGCCTGCCGCGCATCTGACGGACCGCGAATTCCTCGTCGGCGACAGCTTCACCGTCGCGGATGCCCATCTCACCTGGGCTTTGCTGTTGCTCCGTCCCGCGGGAATCGACGTCGCGCAATGGCCATCGTTGTCGGCCTATCTCGCGCGCATGCAGGCGCGACCGGCCGTGCGGGACGCGATTGCGACCGAAATGGCCGTCCGCATGACGATGGCGGCGAGCCCGGCGTGACAGGATGTCACGGCCGGGAAATCTGAGCGGTGCTCCGGCAGGGCATTGATGTCGGCGCGGCATGCGCTAATCTGGAGGGATATTTTTCGACATTTCCTTGGAAGGCATTCATGCGTGCTCTTTCCAGATTTTGCCCGGCCGGACTTTGCCTTGCCCTCCTGGTCTGCTGGCTTTCCGTTGCGCCGGCATCGGCGGAAACCCGCGTCGCCCTGGTGATCGGCAATGGCGCCTATGCCAGTACGGCGCAGCTTCCCAACCCGTCGCACGATGCCGAAGACGTCGCCGCCTCGCTCAAGCGCAGCGGCTTCGAGGTGCTCCAGGGCATCGACCTGCGCCAAGCTGACATGCAGGACCTCACCATCCGCTTCGCGCGCGCCGCGAGCAAAGCCGACGTCGCCATGTTCTACTACAGCGGCCATGCGATGCAGTACAACGGCGTGAACTATCTGATGCCTGTCGATGCCGTGCTGAGCGACGAAGCCGAGCTGAAGCGCTTCCTGCGGGTGGACGACATCGTGAACGACCTGCAGCAGGCCAAGAACCTGCGCATCCTCATCCTCGATTCCTGCCGCGACAATCCGCTGGCCGAAACCTTGAAACGCTCCGCCGGCATGACGCGCGGCGCCTCGATCGGGCGGGGCCTGTCGAAAGTCGAAGCACCGCGCGGCACGATCGTGTCGTTCTCAACCCAGTCCGGGCAGACGGCGGCCGATGGCAGCGGCCGCAACAGCCCCTATACGACGGCGTTCCTGAAGCACATCGAGGAGCCGCAGGAGATCGGCGAAGTCTTTCGCGACATCAGCAGCGACGTCTACGATTCCAGCGGCAAGACCCAACTCCCGGAGCTGTCGCTGTCGATCATCGGCAAGTTCTACCTGAACGGACCGGTGTCGGTCACGGTGGCGCCGGCGGCGCCACAAGCCGCGCCCCGGGCTGACCCTTGCGCAGCAGCAGAAGCACACTGGAAGGCTGCCGACGGCATCGGCACGCTGGGCGCTTTCGAGGATCACCTCGCGAGATTCCCGAATTGCATCTTCGCCACGCTCGCCAAAGCTCGGATCGAGGGGCTGAAGCAGAAGGTGGCGCTCGCGCCGTCAGGCAACGGCCGGAGCGGCGGAAGCAAGGATTTTGACGGCAGCTGGGACGTGACGTTGAACTGCTTGGCCACCGGCAAGGCGCAGGGCTTCACCAGACCTCTGGTCGCCACCGTCACGAACGGCGTGCTTCATGCCGAGGCGCAGGGTCCGGGCAACAACATCAACCGGCTCGAGATCGACGGCCAGATCCCGGCGGACGGCAAGACCACCTTGAGCGCGCGCGGCACGACGGGAGCGAGCGCGTACACGCTGAACAATCTCGCGCCCGGCTCGCCCTACGCCTTTACCGTCGATGCGCAGTTCGATCGCACCCGCGGCGCCGGCAAGCGCAACGAGGCGCGGGCCTGCAATCTGGTTTTCGTCAAACGCTAGCTGCGCATCCCCGGCCGGTCACACGCCCGTCTGGCTGATGAACTTGGTGTTGAAATAACCCTCCATCGCCTCGGTGCCGCCCTCCGAGCCGTAGCCGGAATCCTTGATGCCGCCGAACGGCACTTCGGGCAGCGCCAGACCAAAACTGTTGATCGACATCATGCCGGCTTCGACGGCCGAACCGATCGCGGCCGCCGTCTTGGTCGAGCTTGTGAAGGCGTAGGACGCCAGCCCGAACGGCAAGCGGTTGGCCTCCTCGACAACTTCGTCGAAGGATGAGAAGCGCGAAATCAGCGCGAGCGGGCCGAACGGCTCCTCGTTCATGGCGCGCGCATCCTTCGGCACGTCGCTCACTACGGTCGGCTCGAAGAAATGGCCCTTGTTGCCGACGCGTTTACCGCCGGTCTCGAGCTTTGCACCCTTGCCGACGGCATCCTGCACCATGCCCTCAATGGCGGTGACGCGGCGCGGATTGGCGAGCGAGCCCATTTTGGAGTCGGGATCGAGGCCGTTGCCGACCTTGAACGACTTGGCGCTGTCGACAAATGTGTCGACGAATTCACGGAACACGTCATCCTGGACCAGCATCCGCGTCGGCGAGATGCAAACCTGCCCGGCATTGCGATATTTTGCCGCCGCCAGAATTTTCGCGGCCGATGCGACGTCGGCGTCCTTGAAAACGATCGCCGGCGCATGACCGCCGAGCTCCATGGTGGCACGCTTCATGTGCAGGCCCGCGAGCGCATTGAGCTGCTTGCCGACATGGGTCGAGCCCGTGAACGAGATCTTGCGGATCACCGGATGCGGAATGAGATATTCCGAGATCTCCGAGGGAATACCGTATACAAGGTTGATGACGCCATCGGGCACGCCAGCGTCCGCAAACGCGCGGATCAGCTGTGCGGGCGAGGCCGGCGTCTCCTCCGGGGCCTTGACGATGATCGAGCAGCCGGCGCCGAGTGCGGCGGAGAGCTTGCGCACGACCTGATTGATCGGAAAGTTCCAGGGCGTGAACGCCGCAACCGGGCCGACCGGCTCCTTGATCGCGAGCTGGTAGATGCCCGGCCCACGCGCAGGGATCAGGCGGCCATAGGCGCGTTTGGCTTCCTCCGCAAACCACTCGATCACGTCGGCGGCAGCCATCGCCTCCATCTTGGCCTCGCCAAGAGTCTTGCCCTGTTCCATCGTGAGCAGCGGCGCAATCTCGTCATTGCGCTCGCGCATGATCGCGGCCGCCTTGCGCATGATGCGGCAGCGCTCGAAGGGAGCAACGTTTCGCCAGATCTTGGACCCGGCGCTGGCTGCGGCGAGTGCCTCGTCGAGGTCGGACCGTCCGGCATGGGCGACCGTGCCGATCACCTCTTCAGTCGCGGGATTGCGGACCTCGATCACCTTGCCCGAATGGGCCGGTCGCCATTTGCCGCCAATGAAAAGCTGGGTGTTCGAATAGGCCAACGGATTCTCCTGTGGTCGCTTTTTTCTGCGTTAGGTCGGGATGGGAATAGCTCGGTGACAAATCGCGTCCGCCGCCTTTGTCATCTCCGGCCCCAGATAGGAGCGGAAGCGTGGCTCGGCGACCAGAGCGCCGAAATCGGCCATGCGTGTCACCCCACCGCCGGCCACAAAGAGGAATCGCCCGGCGATCTCGGCAAGGATGTCGAGGTGCCAGGCCGCCGTCGGATGCATGCAGAGAACGACCAGCCGCCCCTCGTCGCGCAGCTTGCGGAAGAAATCGAGCATGAAGCCGATATAGCCATCCTGCAGGTTGAACTGCGGTTCGTCGAACAGGTGAACCAGCGGCGTCCGGGTTGGCGACGGCGCCAGGAAGGCGGACGGAATGCGCTTCCGGAAGCGCCTAACCTGATAGGATTGGTGATAGTGGATCGCGAGCCGGTCGCGCTCGCGATATTTGACACCATGGATATCGGTGCCCGCGACCAGCACGCGCCCGGAGGTCGGGGCGTTCGAGCCCGTCATCATCTCGAACAAGGTCGTCTTGCCGGCGCCATTCGGGCCGACGACACCGACGATATCAGGTTCGTCCAGCGACAGGTTTGCCTGTAGCGTGAATGTCGGTCGGCGGATCACGCGGCCCCGTGTATAGACCTTTCGAACGTCGTCGAGAACGAGCAGCGGTGCGGCCACTTATTGTACTCCCAGCAAGCGCTGACGAAGCCCGCGGTCATCGCGCAAGGCCGCGGCCTCCCCGGTCCAGACGATCCGGCCGCGATCGATCACCGCGGCATGGTCTGCGACCGACAGCGCGATCTCGGCGTTCTGCTCCACGACCAGCGAGGCAATACCCTCATCCTTCATGCGCAGGATCGTCGCAAGCACGTCGCCGACGATTTTCGGCGCCAGTCCCTGGCTCGGCTCGTCGAACAGCACCAGTCCCGGCGAGCCGACCAGCGCGCGGGCGATCGCCACCATCTGCATTTCGCCGCCCGACAGGTTTTCGCAGTCGCGCTCCATGAGATATTCGAGCGGTGAGAAGATCGCAGCGGCCTCCTTGACGCTCCAGTGGCGAAAGCGCGTGCGCTTTTGCGCGATCGACAGGTTGCGCGCAACCGTCAATGTCGGACACAGCCGGCGGTCGTCGGGTACCCAGCCGATGCCGGCGCGCGCAATCTCGTGGGTCGGATCGCGCGTGACGTCGTGACCGTCGAAACAAACGGAGCCGCGGCGCGGACGCGTCAGCCCCAGAATCGAGCGGAGCATGGTCGTCTTGCCGGCGCCGTTAGGGCCGAGCAGCGCAAACACCTTGGCGTGCTCGATGGCAAGCGAGGCGCCGAACAGCGCCTGGGTCTCGCCGTAAAAGGTATCGACCGCGTCCACTTCGAGGATCATGCGAACTTCCCGAGATTGGAGCGCCGCACCCATTCGTTCTGCTGCAGTTCGTGTGGCGTTCCGCGCGCCACCACCTGGCCCCAATGGATGACCGAGATCCGGTCAGCCAACGAGAACAGGAACTCCATATCGTGCTCGATCGCGACGATGGTCAGCCGCCCCTTCAGGCGAGCAATCAGGGCTGCGAGCCGGTGCACCCCGTCGGAGCCGAGGCCGGAGGTCGGCTCGTCCAGGCACACCACCCGGGGCGCCTGCGCCAGGGCGACCGCGATCTCCAGCGCGCGCCGGTCGCCATAGGACAGGTCCTTGGCGCGGATGTCGCCTTTGTCGGCAAGCCCGACTGCCGCCAGCGATTCAGAGGCCTTCGCGGCAAGCCGGCTGTCGCCCGCCGCTGCGCGCGCGACATCGTGGCCACGGGCGCGAAACTCGGGCAAGCCCATCATGACGTTGTCACGCGCGGAGAATTCGTCGAACAGTGTCATGATCTGAAACGAGCGGGCGATGCCCTTGGCGGCGATGCGGTGCGGGCTGAGGCCCGTGACATCCTCGCCGGCGAGCAGGACTCGACCACGATTCGGTTTCACCCGGCCGGTGAGGACATTGAAGAACGTGGTTTTGCCGGCACCGTTCGGGCCCATCACACCGTGAAACTCGCCCTCCGCGACCGCGAGATCGACGCTCTCCAGCACGACGCGGTCGCCGAAGCGGACATGAACGGCCGCGGCTTCGATCATGTTCATCGCCCGCTCCCGAACAGCAGCCGCATCGCCGAGGTACCGCGCTGCCGTAAGGCGCCGAGTGAGTGCTGCTGCACGGCAGCGGATATCGCGCCGGCAATGCCTTCGGGGCGAAACAGCACGATGGCGATGAAGAGCAGACCAAAATGGAGCATCCAGGCATTGGTCAGCGCACCGATCACGTCTCGGGCGGTGAGGAAGAGAAATACGCCAATCACCGGACCCCAGAAGCTGACGAGGCCACCGCCGACGAGCGTCATCATCACGACGTAGCCGGATTGATGCAGGCTCATGACGTCGGGGAATGCGGCGAGCTGCGCCATGGCGAACAATCCGCCGGCAAACCCCGAGACGGCGGCCGACAGCGCAAAGATCGCGACTTTGTAGAGCCACACATTATAGCCGAGATGGCTCGCGCGAATTTCGCTCTGCCTGATCGCAGCGACCACGCGGCCATAGGGCGAGTGCACCAGCCTCCACAATGCGGCGGTGCCGACCGCAAAGACGGCGAGCACGAAATAGTAGAACGCGACATTGTCGTTGAGATCGAACGACACAAGCCCGAAATCGGCCGGCAACCGTTTGATCTTGAGAAGGCCGTCTTCGCCGCCGGTGATCCGGTGCGATTTTATCGCCAACGTCCAGAAGATCTGGCCGAAGGCAATCGTCATGAAGGCATAATAGATGCCGCGCCTGTGCGAGATGAACAGCGCCACCAGCACGCCGGCGAGACCTGCCGCCGCGGCCGCGGCAATCAGGCATATCCAGAGATTGGCGACGATGTCGAACTGACAGAGACCGAACGCGTAGGCGCCGATGCCGAAATAGGCACCATGACCGAACGACGGAAGTCCGGCGGTGCCCAGCACCAGGTTGAATGCGAGCGCATAGAGCGACCAGATCAGGATCTCGATCCCGAGATAGGGATAGAGCCCGATCCGCGTGATCCAGAGCGGCACCGTTGCAAGCACGAGCCAGAGCACCAGCATCGTCGGCGTCACGAGGCGCGCAGCGTCCGGTGAAGATTTTGGTCCCACAATCATTCCCTTTAGGCCTCGAGCACGCTTTTTTTGCCCCAGAGGCCGCGCGCGCGGAACGTCACGACGGCCACGAGCAAGATGTACATCGACAACAGCGACCATTCGGACGCGTAGGCGCCGGCAAGGCCGACACACAGTCCGACCAAAAGACCCGCCACGACCGCACCCCAAAAGCTGCCGACGCCCCCGAGCACGATCACCAGGAACGCAGGAATGACCGCATCGACGCCCATATGCGGGCGAATGCCCCAGATCGGCGCGACGATGATGCCCGCGATCGCGGCCAGCATCGTGCCGAACACGAAGACCAGCATCCGCAACCGCGACAGGTTGATGCCGAGCGCGCGAACGATCTCGCTGTCATGCGCGCCGGCCTTGACCGTCGCACCGAACGAGGTCTTTTCGATCAACAGCCAGACCAGGCCGATGACCCCGGCCGCGATGCCCGCTGCGTAGAAGCGATAGGTCGACCAGATCAGGTCGCCGAACAGGAAGCCGCCGTTGATGGCGGACGGCACCTGCAGCACGTAGTCGCGCGTGCCCCACACCAGGCGGATCATCTCTTCGATCACCATCGCGGCGCCGAAGGTCAGGAGCAGCCCGTAGAGCGGATCCTTGCCGTAAGTGCGCCGCATGCAGAGCTCGATCAGCATGCCGACCAGACTCACGATCACGGGAGCAATGATCAACGTCGCCGCATAGCGCCAGCCGAGCGGCAGCGCGAGCCACGCTTTCGCAAGTTCCATCGGCAATGGAGGGCGCGGCCCCGTGAGCTGCATGGCGACATAAGCCCCGAGCGCGAACAGGGAGCCGTGCGCGAGGTTGATCTGCTCCATCAGCCCGACGATGAGCATGAAGCCGAGTGCGATCAGCGCGAACAACAGGCCGAGCGTCAGGCCGTTGAGGAGATGCGGAAGAAGGTCGAACAAGGTTCTTGGCTCTCGCAACTGGCATGTGTCATCCGGGAGGCTGACGGTCCCGGAGGCGCGCCGCTCGTTCTGCGATGTGACGCACCGTCTCTAGGAGTCGACGGTCGGCACCTGCTCGTAGGGGGTGAGCTTGCACTTGCCGGGTGCCGCATCATCGGCGGCCGATTTCGGCTCCGTCCAGCTGATGATCTCGAACAGATCGGCATTGTCGACCGGCTTGGCGTTGCGCCGCGCCAGATAGATCGTCTGCTGCATCTGGTGCGTCATCGGATCCATGTAGGCGTCGAAATGCTGCATGCGATCGGTCGCCGAGACCTTCAGGTTCTCGAGCTCCTTGATGATCTTGACGTTGTTGGTCGACCCTGCCCGCTCGATCGCACGGAGCAGTTCGCGCGTGGACATGTAGCCGTTGTAGGAGACGTTGCCCGGCACCGGGATCGGGCCGTCCTTGTTGGCGGCCTGCCACTTCTTGACGAATTCGGCGACGCCGGGCAGCGGCAGCTTGTGATACCAAGTGGTGCCGAACACGCCGAACAGGCTGTCAGGCGCACCCCATACGTCGGGCCAGTCCTGCTGGTTGTTGATCCAGGCCGGCTTGCCGTCGAGCTTGAGCTGCGCCACCTGCTCGCGCAATGCCTTGATATCGTCGCCGCCAACGGCGGTCGCCACAACATCGGGCTTGGCCTGCTGGATCTTCAGCAGATAGGCAGTAAAGTCGCGCGTGTTCTGCGGCACCAGCAGATTGTCGAGGATCTTGCCACCGGCGCTCTCGACCTGCGTCCTGGTCGCGGCAGACGTCGTGTGACCCCAGACATAGTCGTTGGTCAGCAGCATCCAGTTCTTGCCGATGGAGTCCACCGCGTTCTTGACCGACGCCTTGGAAAAATTGGTGCCGTTGCCGTCCCATACGAATTTCACGCGCGAGCAGTTCTCCCCGGCTTCGCTGGGCGCGGAGGAATTGGTGTTCATGTAGATCACACCATATTTGCGGGCGACCTGTGTGATGGCGTTGGCGACGCCCGAATGCAGCGCGCCGATCAGGATGGTGCAGTCCTCGCGAGTGATGAAACGTTCCGCGACGCGGCTGCCCGTAGCTGGCGTCGTCTCGGTGTCCGCCGTGATGAAAGTGACCTGGCGCCCAAGTACGCCACCTTTGGCGTTGATCTCGTCGATCGCCATCTTGATGCCGCGGAAATCATCCTGGCCGCTGTTGCCGTATTGACCGCTGGCATCGCACGTCAGGCCCAGCTTGATCGGTTTCGCGCCTTGCGCCCAGGCATGATTCTGCCTCCACGGCCCAAAGAAGCTGCCGGCGCCGCCGATGACGCTCGCCATCAAGCTGCCCTTCAGAACGCTTCGCCGTGAGATCTGACGCCCTCTCATCGTGTCCTCCCGTTTCCGAAGTCTTTTGCTTCTTGTGGGATTAGAATATTCATTCCATATATTATGTAAAGTAGAATATTTGATCCAAATGGTGAAATGCCGTTAAACAGGCGACCGATCCGGAGATCCGACTCGATGAACAAGGCGGCTGGCGCCATGACTTATGACGAACTGCGCGGCGCGATTGCGCAGCGGCACCGGGCACTGTCCGGCCGGCTGCAGCAGATCGCGGAGTTCGTGCTCGATCACCCGACCGATGTCGCACTCGGCACCGTGGCCGAGGTGGCGCAGCGCTCAGGGGTGCCGCCGTCGGCGATCGTTCGCTTCGCGCATGCGCTCGGGTTCGGCGGCTTCACCGAGATGCAGCAGGTGTTCCGCTCCCGTCTCGTCGCCGGCGTCGCGCCAAGCTACAAGGCGCGCCTCGCCCGCATGAAGAGCCAGGAGAAGTCAGTGCTCGGCCGCCAGCCGGCCGCGGTCTTGTCGCGTTTCGTGTCCGAAGCGCAATCATCGCTGGTCACGCTCAGCCAATCCGTCCATGCGCGCGAACTCGACGCCGCAACCGCGATCCTTGCCAAGGCACGTGACATCTATCTGCTCGGCCTGGGCGGCTCGTTCCCGGTTGCGATCCACCTCGCGTACGTGCTGCGCAAGCTCGGACGGCGCGTCGTCCTGCTCGACGGCCTTGGCGGCAGCATCCACGAGCAGTCGCACGCGGCGACATCAGACGACGCGCTGGTCGCGATCAGCTTCCGAAATTACTATCCGGATACGGCGCGCTTGTTTCCCGAACTCGTCGCGCGGGGCGTGCCCACGATTTCCATCACCGACAGCCTTTTGAGCCCGATCGTCGAGGGCGCGAGCGTCGTGTTCGAGATCCAGGACATGCCTGAGCCCGCGCTGCGTACGCTTGTCGCACCGATGTGCCTCGTGCAGGCGTTGGCGATCGGCCTCGACCTCGCCGCAGACTGACATTCACAACAGGAACAAGATCATGACATCGCATGACACCAACAAGCTTCTGGCAGGCAAAGTTGCACTGGTGACCGGCGCGGGACGCGGGCTCGGCCGCGCTTTTGCAGAGAAGCTTGCCGCGCTCGGCGCTGACGTCGCTATCCACGGCATGCGCGAGAACGGGCCGGCCGAGTATGGCGAGGGCACCACCCTCACCGCGGTCGCCGTCGAGATCGGCCGCGAATTCGGCGTTCGCAGCCAGCGCGTGCTCGGCGATCTCACCAAGGGCGAGGACATCGCACGCGTCATCGCGGAGACCGAAGCGGCACTCGGCCCGATCGACATTCTCGTGCACAATGCCGGGGGCGATATCGCGGCCGGCGGCGGCAAGCCCGATCCGAACGATGCGGTGAATATCAAGGAGGCCGACGTGCGCGCGGTGCTGGAGCGCAATCTGCTCTCCACCATCCTGACATGCCAGGCGGTCGCGCGCGGCATGATGGAGCGCCGACGCGGCCGCATCGTGACGCTTGGCTCCGTCGCCGCTTTCAAGGGACGTACCCAAGGCTCGATCTATGCGGTCTCGAAGGCCGGCGTGATCCATTACACGCGATGCCTGGCCGACCAGCTCCGCCCCTACGACGTCGCCGTCAACTGCATCGCGCCCGGAGATACCCGCACCGGCCGCTTCCTCGGAACGCGTGCAGTCGACCCCGACAGAATGGTCGAGACCGGCACGCTCGACCGGATCGCAACCGTCGACGAGGTCGCGCGCGTTGTCGAATTCTTCGCAGGGCCCATGGGCGCCTTCGTTTCCGGTCAGGTGCTGCGGATCGACGGCGGCGGGCAGTGCTGGCCGGGCTAAAACGCACGCGCGAAGCGAAACAGAAAAGGGCCGCTGCAAGCGGCCCTTTTGCGTGATCTCGAATTGACTGAGCCTAGTCCACGCGCGCCAGCACCGCGAGCTTGCGGATGCCCTTGTTGCGGTAGGCGTCGAGGAACGCGTAATAATCCTTAAACGACACGCAGCCGTTGGAATCGCCGTTGGGCCCGAGCATGAAGGTATGCGCGAGCAGGCCGTCGCGGCCGTAGATCGCGCTCTCACCGCCAATCGGGGTCAGGCGCAGCGCAGGCACGCCGTGAAACAGCGCCTCGCGCGGTTTCAGCGTGTAGATATGCGGCGGCGTCACACCGCGCATGCGGACGCGCGAGGAGCGCGGGTCGTCGAGGTTGGAACCGAGGCCGGAATGCGCCTCGAGCTTGGTGCCGTCGGGCAAGTAAACCGTTTTAGCGGAGATGTCGTAGACCGCGGTGTCACGCTCATAGGGCGCCGAACCGCCGAGCATGGGGTTCTGCTCCCTCGGCGCGATGGAGGCGGTCACGCTGGCGTCGGCCGAGGCATAGGCGAGCAGCCCACCGGACGGCTCGCGCTTGCCCCAGAGCTTTTCCACCATCGACTGGCGCGGTCCGGTAATCGACATCACCGCAGCCTTGGCGCGATCGGCAATCGATTTTGGCTTCGCCTCAGGCGCCGGCACGATCTCGGCCGGATCTGCCGAGGCAAGCTGCAGCGGCGCGTCAGCGCCGCGCTTGGACTTCGCAGCGTCAGCGATCTTGGCGGGACCTGGCTTCAGGACTTCCGCGACCCTCGCGATCACGCTCGGCTTCGGCGCGTCCTTGGCTTCGGCGACCTTGGTTGCGGGCGCGGCGCTGGCCGCATTCGATGTCACGCCTTGGGTCGCAGCCGCGGCAAAGCGATCGTTGAACATCTCGCGCGAGATCGGCGCTGCCACCTGCAAGCGGTCGGGCAAGAGCGCAAAGGCGTCCTTGACGGCCTCACCGGCCTCGCGCAGCGCGACCCTGGGCGCCCGCTTGATCACGGGCTCGTCGTAGCCGCTGCTGCCGACGGTCGGATAGACGCTGGCGGCAAAGATGTTGCTGTAGATGGTCCAGCCGGCGCCAAGCACGACGCAGCCGATCACGGCGGCGCCAAGCACGTTTTGGGTGGTCATTTTCCGGGAAGGCTTCCGATAGGAATTGCTCGAGAATCCTTTGGACTTTCGTGCCGCGATGCCTTGCGCAGCGATACTCGTACTCATTCGCCTTGCGTCCAGAACGGTGTCACTCGGTCCCCCTTCGAAGCGCCGCTGGTCACGATCCGGGAACAGCATCTCGCAGAGGGTCGGAGCGTCATTAAGGCCACTTTTAGTTAAATGCGGATTAAGTTCGGGCGGATGTGAGGCAACCCGTTCGGGTGTCCCATTTCGAGAAAAAAGCCCGCAGAACTACGGACTTAAGGGCGTCTGTTAACTATAATTCTCGGCGGGATTGGCGTTGCCGGCGACCGTCTCCGGCCGCATCTCTAAGGCCATCCAACCAAGTCGTTTTCGTGGTGTTCAATACCCGGAAGATAGCGGGGAAGCGTTGCGCGAGGCTGGTGCGCAAGCACCCTCTGCTCCGCAGCCGCAGCGCGGTTGTCAGCAGCTACACCGCGCACGCGAGCAGGTGCCCTGACCGAAAGTTGATCGCACCGCACTGGAAAAGGCCGCAGCGAGAAAATAGCTACGGCAACCGGCACTTTTCAGCAGCCTCTGCGTGTGATACGGTACCGTATCAAGATCGCCTTGAACTGTGCCGAGCACGCAAACGGAGGCTGGCATGAGAGAGTTCGTGCGCGCAGGGTTTTTCGCTCTGGCGGGGTCGTTTCTGTTGATCGGACACGCGATTGCCCAGCCTGCCGCCAATGTGGGCTGCACGGCGACGCCATCTGCTGCCGGTACGCAGACCTGGCGCTGCGACAACGGCATCACGATCGTTGCCGAAAGCGGTGCCAGATTTGAACTTAAGGACGCTAACCGCGACGGACATATAGACTCGGTGGAGTTGAGCAGCAAAGCGCTGCTGGTCGAGGTGCCCAAGAAGCCCGGCGGCAATCCCTTCAAGGTGCTGACGCCGCAGGCGATCGCCGCGGTGCGCGGCACGAAATGGGCGGTCGATGTCGCAGAGGCCAAGACCTCCGTCTTCGTGGCTGACGGCCGTGTCGGCGTGAGCCGAAGGAATGGTGGGCGCAGCGTGGTATTAGACCGTGGCCAAGGCGTCGACGTGGAAGCCACAGGCCCGTTGACGGTCAAGACATGGGGCCAGCCGCGCGTCGACGCGTTGATGGCAAGACTTGGTCAGTAAGACTTGGCCAATGGTTCGGGTCACCTGGGCGCGGCGAACAGCATTTGGACGATAGAGAAATTGCAACACGACCACATGAGTAGCCGACGCGTTCAGATCCTGGTGGCACTCGTCCTCACCGCACTGTGGGGCGCGGGCATCTATGCCGGTCACGCCAACGGTCATCTGCGGTTTCTCGATCGCCTCGAGGCGACGCTGACGGATTGGCGGACGCAGGTCCGCGGCGTGCGGGTTCCGCCCGATCTCGTCACCATCGTCGCGATCGACGACACCGTCGTGAAGCGCGGCGGCAGCTATCCGCTGCCGCGCGCCGATCTCGCCCGCGTCGTCGACACCATCGTGCAGTTCAAGCCGAAGGTCGTCGCGATCGACCTGCTGCTGGTCGATCGCAGCGCTGCGATCGGCGACGCTACGCTGGCAAATACGCTGGCTACGGGTCCCATCGTCCTTGCCGCCGCAGCGATCTTCCCGTCCGCCAGCGAGACCGTGGAGACCAGCGGCCAAGGCCCCCTCGCCGCGCTGCCGCAGGCCGAGCGCTTCCTGCTGCCCTTGCCGGCGTTCGCCGATCATGCCGAGGTCGGCGTCGTCAATGTTGCGACCGGACAATCGGGCTCGCCGCTCTCGGTGCCGATGCTGTTCCGGACGAGCGACAAGGTCGAGCTGTCCTTTCCGTTGCGGGTCGCGGCGCGCGCGCTCGACAAGTCGCTGACGATCGCGCCGGACCATCTGATGCTCGGCGACCGCGCGGTGCCCACCGATGCCGACTTCGCGCTACCGATCACCTATTACGGCCCGCGCCGGACCATCCGCACCGTCAGCGCACAGAGCATCTTCGACGGCACGTTAAGTCGCGCGGCGATCGAGAACCGGATCGTCGTGATCGGGGCCTCGGTCGCCGGCGGCGGTGATTTTTACCCAACACCGTTCGATTCTCTAATGCCCGGCGTCGAAGTGGTCTCCACCGCGATCACCCATCTCGTCGCCGGGGACAGCATCGTGCGCGACCGCAAGGTCCACATCGCCGACGCGCTCATCGCGATCCTGCTGCCGGTGCTGCTGGTGGGCCTGCTCGCCTGGCGGCGCAGCGCGCTCGGCATCGTCGCCGCGGCCGCGGTGATGATCGCCTGGGCCGGGTTCAATCTGTTTGCGTTCACGCATGGCGTCTGGTTGAACGCCGCGAGCACGCTCGCCGCGGCAGTGCCGCCGGTTGCGGTCTTTGCCGGCGTGCAATTGTGGGCGGGAGGCCGCCGCACGCAATATTTTGCCGCCAAGAGCCGGTCGCTCGCGCAATTCCAGGCGCCGGCCGTGCAGGAGTGGCTGGCGCGGGATCCGAATTTCCTGTCAACACCCGTCCGGCAGGACGCAGCAATGGTCTTCATCGATCTCTCCGGCTTCACGGCGCTGAGCGAGCGGATCGATCCGGGTGAACTCCAGGACATTCTGAAGGCGTTTCACGCGCTGATCGAGAAGACCGCGGTCGATTGCGGCGGCATGATCAGCGGCTTTCTCGGTGACGGCGCCATGATCCTGTTCGGCCTGCCCGGCGCGATGCCCGACGACGCCGCACGCGCGCTGAAATGCGCGATCGACCTGCACCGCGGCGTCGAGCGCTGGATCGCGTGGTTGCCGCCAGCGATCAGGGATCAGCTCGGCTTCAAGATCGGCGCGCATTTCGGCCCGATCGTCGCCTCCCGCCTCGGCGAAAGCCATCAGCACATCACGGCGACGGGCGACACCGTCAACGTCGCGAGCCGGTTGATGGAGGTCGCTGCTAAAAACGGCGCGCGTCTCGCGCTCAGCGATACGCTGCTGGATGCGGCCGATTTCCAGGGCGCTCCCCACGGCGTTCTGTCGGGCCCCCTGCTCACGCAGGTCCGCGGCCGCTCCGGCGTCGTGAGCGTCTGGTTCTGGCGCGACCAGGACAGGCCGAACCAGGCCTCGACCAAGGCCGAGATGATCAACTGAACTTTCGTCGTCGTTCCGAGGAGAGCTACCGCGCTTCCGGCGGCGGCGAGCGGTCCAGCACGTCGCCCTTGGCGCCTTCGAGCAGATCGATGCTGTAAGTCTCGATCACGAGCGGGCCGCGCTTGCGCTGCAATTGCGCGACCTGCGTCACCTTGGCAAAGAGATCGTGGACGGCGGGATGGCCGTCAGAGCGCAGCTCGTCGACATAGATCAGTTTGCCCGCAAGCAGCTTTGGATCCGGCTCGGGCATGTTGGCCCAGCGGATGCGCTGGTTTTGCTGCGCCACGCAGCTGCCGCGCGGCAGATAGAAGGCGAGCCAGCCCGTCGTGCCGTAGTCCGGGGCAAGCACGCAGGTCGCGCCATTGCGAGCTCGCACCGCTTCGATTTCGGCAGCGAGCTCGCGCCAGCCGACGCCGACGCTACGCACGGTCGCATCGCGGCGATAGCCGGACAGCCAGCCGGTATTGGCCTGCACGATCAGCGCGGCAAACATCACGATGCCGGTGGGTGCGGCCCAGCGCAGGCAGAAATCCACCAGGCGACGCTGCCGCGGCTTCCACTGCACCAGATTGGCGGCGGCGGCCGCCGCGATGACGAAAGGCGGATAGACCGGCGCGAACCAGTTGGCCTCGACGCGGGCATGCAGCGAATGCCAGACGAAATAGGCGACGATGGTCCAGAACATCGTCTCGATCAGCACGCGCGAGGCGAGTGCGCCGGCCCGGCGCCAGGTCAGCGCGTGCAGCCCCATCGCGCCGAGGATGAACACCAGCGGGGTTGCGAACGCGATCTGCGTCGGAATCAGCTCGGCGATGAAGACCGGACGAAAATCCTCGATCCTGGCGCGCCCGAGCTGCTTTGCGAACGAGACCCATTGATGATCGGCATTCCAGAGGATCACCGGCGAGAACAACGCGAGCGCAACGAAACCGCCCAGATACGGCCAGGGCGAGAGAAACCAGTGCCGCAGTTTCGGCACGGCAGCGATCCAGATCAGGATCGCCAGCCCGAAGAACATCGCGGTGTATTTGGACAGGAGCGCCGCACCGACGGCTGCGCCGACCGCGAGCCACCAGATGCCGCGGCCGCTCTCCAGCACCTTGGCGAGAAAGAACAGCACGAAGCTGGAGGCAACCAGAAGCGGCGCATCGGGCGTGACAATCAGCGTGCCGACCGAGGCCAGCAGCGTTACATTGAGCAGGATGGCGCTGGTCGCGGCCACCCGCGCGCCGCCGATCAGGATCGCGGCGGAGCGATAGACCGCATAGCTCATCGGCAGCGCGAGCAGGATCGAGACCACGCGAACGCCGAGTTCGGTGTCGCCCGCGATCAGGGTACCGGCGCGGATGACGTAGGCAACCATCGGCGGGTGGTCGTAATATCCCCCAGCGAGGTTCTGCGACCACATCCAGTAATAGGCTTCGTCGAAGGTGATCGGCGTGACGGCGGCTGCGACGAGCCGCAAGCCGACCAGCGCAAGGATCACCAGCGCGGTATTGCGGACGATCCGCGCATCAGCCCCGCCCATCGTGAGCTATTTCTTGCGCCAGACGAACAGTCCGGACATCGCGTAGTTCCACACCACGCCCATCAGCGCCCCGGCCGCACCCGCAAGCCACCAGATCGGCTCCTGGTCGTAGACCGAGAAGGCGACGCCGACATTGGCCAGCAGGCCGACGCTGCACACGATGTAGAACGCGATCAGGCCGCGCAGCAGCGCAAAGCCCTTCAGCCGCTGGTCGCGATAGGTGAGGAAGTTGTTGAGAACGAAATTGCTGGTCATCGCGACGATGGCGCCGGAGGCCTGCGCTTCCGCGAACGGCTCCTTGAACAGCTCGAGCGATATGAACAGGGTGGTGAGATGCACCACGAGGCCGATCCCGCCGACCATCGCGAACAGCAGGAAACGTAACGAGACAGCATCGTTGGTGAACTTCGCCAGAACGAGGCCGAGAAAATCCAGCGCGACCATGGAATCGAGCTTGCTTTCGCCGTGCTGGCGCTCGCCGAACGTGTAGGGAATTTCGATGGCGCGCAAGGTGCCGTTAGCGCTTGCGACGAGGTCGAGCAGGATCTTGAAGCCGTGCACGGAAAGTTTCGGCGCCAGCTGCTCGAAGCGGTCGCGGCGAACCATGAAGAAGCCGCTCATGGGATCGGCGATCTCGACCCGCAGCGCTTTCCTGGCGAGTTCCGTTGCCAGCGCGCTGGCGCCGGCGCGCTGCTTGTTGAAGCCTTCGCTCTTGTAGCCCTCGATGTAGCGGCTGCCGACCACGAGCTCGGCCTGCCCGCTCGCGAGCAGCGACAGCATCTTCGGCAGTTGCGTCTCGTCGTGCTGGAGGTCGGCGTCGATCACGGCCGCATAGGGCGCGCTGGAGGCTAGGATGCCCTCGATGCAGGCCCCCGACAGGCCGCGGCGGCCGATACGGCGGACACAGCGCACGCGGCTATCGCGCTGGGCCAGCGCGCGCACGACGTCCCAGGTGCCATCAGGCGAATTATCGTCGACGAACACGACCTCCCAGGCGATGCCGGCCAGCACGGCCTCCAGCCGCCGGTACAGCACCGTGACATTGTCGCGTTCGTTGAAGGTCGGGACGACGACCGACAATTCGGGCGCCGGCGAAGCCTTCTGTGGGATGTCGGAGCCCGGTCTGATCGCTTCATTCATGACGGCAGCGTATATCCGCCGCGTCCTGTGCTGCCAAGAACTTGCGCCAGCAAGCCAGGGTTTCTCTGGGGGGCGGCCCCAAAAGGGGCCCAAAATGCCAACGACCCCGGAACGGCGGGCCGCGCGTACATCCGGCGCAGCCTGTGCTATTCCAAGGTCATTCCAGCGCCGGAGTTTTTCGCTCAACGTCGCCGTTAGAAGCTAAATGGGAACGGTAACGCCGCTTTACAAGGGGCGGAAGAGGCCTTTTTCACGCGCTTACTGGTTCGGGACTTCCTTGATCACCGGCCCTCGCGGCACGGGCGCGGCAGGGGCCGCCGGCGCCGCAGCCCCGGCCGGCTCGGCCTTCGCAGGTTTGGGCGGCTTGCCGTACTGGCCGATCGGCCCAAAGACGACGGCCATCGCAAGCACGATCGCCGCGACGATCGCGCCCAAAATGCCCCCCACCGACTCAGACGACATGGAAACCCATCCCTGTTCCAGATGCGCCCAGTGATACCATGGATGAGCGCGCTGCCGGAAGGGCTTGTCGGACGCACCGGTTCAATGGGCTATTTCTGCGGCGGCTTGTGCTTGACGAAGGCCGTCACGATGTCCTTCTGCGCCGCCTCCACCGCCCTGTTCGCGGTCGCGAGATGGGCGCCGGCATCAATATCCGGATATTGCGTGGTGAGATAATCGAGCAGTGCCACCCGGTAGTATTGTCGCTCCGACGGACAGGCTCCGGCGACGGAGCGGCCAAAATCCTGTTCCGACAGGCCCTGATTGCCGACGCGCGAATATTCCCGCGCCAGGCAATGCCAATAATCGTCGCGGCCCTGCGTGGCGAGCTTCTGCGCACCCTTGGCATCGTCATCGTCGGCCATAACTGAAGATATCATGGCAGCAGATGTCATCATGACGAGCGCCGCTCCCACCATCAGCATCCGCATCTTGTTCTCCTTTTTTCGCAGATCCTATCGCGAGCTTAGACGGGACGTCGCAACTGGCCAATCACAACTGGTTTGATTAGGATGGAGGCCCTCCTCCCGCATCCGAGATCCTCCCGTGGCCAAAGCAAAAACCGCGTCCAAAAAATCCGGCAACATCTTCATCGGCATCGGCGGCTGGACCTTCGAGCCATGGCGCGGGGTGTTCTATCCGGAGAAGCTCACGCAAGCCAAGGAGCTGTCCTACGCCGCCTCGAAGCTGACCTCGATCGAGATCAACGGGACTTATTACGGCTCGCAGAAACCGGAGAGCTTTCGCAAATGGGCGAGCGAGGTGCCTGATGGTTTCGTGTTCTCGGTGAAGGGGCCGCGCTTCGCCACCAACCGGCGCGTGCTGGCCGAGGCCGGGGATTCCATCAAGCGTTTCTATGATTCCGGCGTGCTGGAACTCGGCGATCATCTTGGGCCGGTGCTGTGGCAGTTTGCGCCGACCAAAAAATTCGACGGCGCCGATTTCGGAAAATTCCTCGAGCTGTTGCCGCGCAAGCTCGAGGGACGCGCGCTGCGCCACGTCGTCGAGGTCCGTCACGACAGTTTCTGCACGTCGGATTTCGTCGCGCTGATCCGCGAATTCGAGACGCCCGTCGTGTTCGCCGAGCACGGCAAATATCCGGCGATCGCCGACGTCGCCGGCGATTTCGTCTATGCGCGACTGCAGAAGGGCAATGACGAGATCAAGACCTGCTATCCGCCGAAGCAGCTCGATGCCTGGGCCAAGCGCTTTCAGGACTGGGCCGAGGGAAGCGAACCCGACGACCTGCCGAAGGTCGACAAGGCCAAGCCGAAGAAGGAGCCGCGCGACGTGTTCGCCTATGTCATCCACGAGGGCAAGGTGCGCGCGCCAGCCGGCGCGATGGAACTGATCGCACGGGTGAGCTGAGGTATTTCGCTAAAGGTGTCTCATGGCAAAGGCAAAAAAGCTCTTCACCATCGGCTATGAGCAGACGCCGCCGAAGGCAGTGCTCGACGAGCTGGAGCAATCCGGCGTCAAGCTCGTCGTCGACGTGCGCGCGGTGACGTCATCGCGCCGGCCCGGCTTTTCCAAGAGGCAGCTCGCCGCAGGCCTCGATGAACGCGGCATCGCCTATGTCCATCTGGCAGCGCTCGGCACGCCCAAGGAAGGCCGCCTCGCCGCCCGCAGCGGGCAATACGATGTACTGGAGAAGGTTTTCTCAAAGCACCTGAAGACGCCGGAGGCCAGGGAGCAGATGGACGAGCTCTCGGCGCTGGTGAAGAAAGCCGGTCCCGTCTGCCTGCTTTGCTACGAGCGCGACCACACCCATTGCCACCGCCAGATGATCGCGGAGATCATCGAGGAGCGCGATGGGGTAACGGTGAAGAATTTGGCGGGACGGCAGGCCTGAACGACTCTCTCCGTCATGGCCGGGCCTGTCCCGGCCATCCACGCCTTGCCACGCAGCACGAAGAACGTGGATGCCCGGGCCTTCGCGTCGCCGAAGCGGCTTCGGCCGCGCAGGCGGGACAAGCCCGGGCATGACGATGGAATAGAGAGCTAACCCTCCCCATCAAGCCTCAACGTCCCTTCCATCATCTGCACGCAGCTGCCGCCGACATGGGCGGAGACGATCTTGCCGTCCTGCTTGCGCACGCGCGTCTGCAGGATGCTGGGCCGGCCCATGTCAAAGCCCTGGCCGACCGTGAGCCTCAACTCGCCGTCGCGCCTGGGATCGAGATCGGCGAACAGCGCGGCGGCTGCGACGGTTGCGCTGCCGGTCGCGGGATCCTCGGTGAGGCCGCTGGCGCCGCGCATGAACATGCGCGCCTGGCGCTCACATGGCGCCTCCGCTGCGGGCACGTCACGGGTATAAAACCACACCGAGCGGGCGCCATCGCGTGGCAATATCTTGCCATAGGCCGCGGCATCCGGCCGGGCCCGCTTCAGCGCCTCGCGCGAATGCAGCTCCAGCACGAGAAACGCGTTTCCGACGGTGACGACGTGCGCTGCGTGGTTGTCGGTCTTGATGTCATCCGCGCCGAGCGAGATGCAACTCGCGGCTTCAGCAGGTGACAGTGGCGCATACCGCGCCAGCGGCTGCGGCGCGGTCAGCTCCGTTCTGACCACCCGGCCCTGCTCCCGCACGATCTCGACCGGCACGAGCCCCGCCTTCTCCTCGAACAGCAGGCGAGGTTTCGGCTCCTTCGCCAGCGACGCCAGCACGAAGGCTGTGCCGACATTGGGATGACCGGCAAAGGCGATCTCCAACACCGGCGTGAAGATGCGCACTTCGGCGTCGTTGGCCTTATCGCGCGGCGGCAGTACGAAGGTCGTCTCCGAATAGTTGAACTCGGTCGCGATCGCCTGCATCTGCTGCGTGGAGAGCCCGCCGGCATCCAGCACCACGGCGAGCTGGTTGCCGCCGAAGGCGCGGTCGGTGAACACGTCGACGGTGATGTAGCGGCGCTGCATCTTCGCTTCCTCTTCACGCAAGCGCAGCCTCGGTCGGCTGCATCGCCGGCACTCTACAAGCCGGCGACATCGCCCGTCATGCCCCAAAATAGAGTGCAATCGGAGCAATCGCGGAAGACGGATCAAAAGCGGCAGAGCGAACGTGGCGATGCGAGCACTTGCGCGCGTTCACTCTGATCGACGATCAGCCCATCGATAAATCGCCGGTTCTTCGCGTAGCTTTGCGCCTTCTCGAACTGCGTGTGCGGCCAGTCGCTGCCCCAGAGCAGTCGATCGAGGCCGTACGCGTTGCGCAGCAGCGGGTAGGCCGTCTTCGCAAAATCTTCGCCGGCCGCGCCGTTGCGATACGGCGCCGAATCTACTCGGCCTCCAGCGCGAGATCCCGCGCAGTCCGCCATCAGCGTTCGCGACGCCGGGCTGGCGGACTTCACCGGCCCGGCTTCGTCTCTGCCGCGAGTTAGTACGCGGACGCCGTGTTGGGCAGGCAAGGCGGCTGTGCGTAAGGCGCAGAGGCATACGCGCCTGCTGCCGGAGCCCTGACGCAGTCGGCCGCCACGTGAGTTGCGGCGCGGCGCGGCACGCTGTCCCGCGCCGATGCGGCCTGGCTTTGGGTGACAGCGGCGATCAGGGCGGCTGCAACAAGGATCGATCGAGTCATTGGCTTTCTCCGGGTAACAAAGGGAAGCTGAGATTTTCGGCTTCCACCGTGCAAGACCCAAAGCTACCAAGGATATTTCATCACGCGCCTTCAACGAAACGCGAGCCGCTTCAACGAAACGCGACTCACAAGTGAAGGCGCAGGCGGCGGCCCTCACCCCAGTTGAAACACCGCCACCTTCTGCTCATAGCCGCGCACCTCGACCTCCCCAAGCGACACCGCATCGTCGCCGTCCTCGCCCAGCGCCTCGTGGACCGCCGCCGAGATCAAGAGCTGCGAGCCGAACTCCTTGTTCAGCGCCTCCAGCCGGGAGGCGAAGTTCACGGTGTCTCCGATCACCGTGTATTCCTTGCGCCGGGGCGAGCCGATATTGCCGGCGACGACCTCGCCGAAATGGATGCCGATTCCGATTCTGAGCGGCCAGCTCGTCTGCGCGTTGATGCGCGCCATCGCGGTCAGCATCTCGCGGCCCGCGGCGACCGCGCGGTGCGCGGCGTCGGAGGTCTCCAGCGGCGCGCCGAACAGGGCCAGAAAGCCGTCGCCCAAAAACTTGTTCACGATGCCCCCCTCGCGGTCGAGAATGTCGACCAGGACGGCGAAGGCGCCGTCGAGCCGGTCGACCACCTCCTGCGGGGTGCGCGACTGCGCGCCGGCGGTGAAGCCGCGGAAATCGACGAACATCACGGCGACGCGGCGGAGGTCGCCGGCGGCGCTCGTCCCCGCCGCCATCAGCCGCTCCACCACCTGCGGCGAAACGTGCTGACCGAACAGGTTGGTCACCCGGTCGCGCGCGGTCGCTGCGGCAATGCTTGCGGCGAACTGGCGGCGGAGCTGCGCACCGACCGCGCCTGCAAGCACGCCGCAGATCAGGATGATGGTGCTTCGCACCGCGTGGAAATAGATCTGCGGCTCGCCGCTCCCGCTGGCGGGATCGAAGATCAGCGCCACAGCGAGCAACTCACCCGCAGCGACGAAGCCGGTGAAGGTGGACAGCCAGAAGTCAAGCCGCAGGGTCGAGAGGATGACGAAAATGAAATAGATCAGCGGCACGACGAAGCCGAGCGCCTGGCTCGCGCCCATGCTGCGGATCTGCAGGATCAGGATGACGGTCGGCAGCGAGGTCTCGATCAGCGCGCCGATATAGCGCCGGATCACCGGCAGATCGCGGTCGAGCTTGAGGTTTCGCCTGATCTGGCTGTGGACCCAGACCTCGAACAGGATGAAGCCGGTCAGGAGACCATAGACCTCGGCAAGCCCCTCCGTGCCCCGCCAGACCCGCTGCACCACGGAGGAATTGACGAGGTAGATCGCGGTGAGGAACACGACGATGACGCAGCCCGTCGTGATCAGCGCCCTCACTCGCACGAGCTCGGTGCGCAGCACCTCGCGCGTCAGCTCGCGCTCGAAGTCTTCGGACATCACGGCATGCTGCCGGGCCTTCCTGCTCGCAAAACTGACCATTCCGCCCCCTTGATTCCAGGGGCATCTTGCCTCAATCCAGCGTGCGGCGGAAGCGCGTCACGGCGATGGTCATGGCGAGCAGCATCAGGACCGCCAGCGCCAACGCGTCGAAACGCAAATTTTGCATGCTCGCACCCTTCAGCATGATGGCGCGGACGATGCGCAAATAATGCGTCAGCGGCAGGCACTCACCGACATATTGCGCCCAGGCCGGCATCCCGGCGAACGGGAACATGAATCCGGACAGCAAGATGCTCGGCAGGAAGAACATCATCGACATCTGCATCGCCTGGAGCTGGTTTTGCACCAGCGTCGAGATCGTGTACCCGATCGCCAGATTGGTCGTGATGAAGAGCGTCGAGAGCAGCGCCAGCAGGAACAGATTTCCGAGCACCGGCACGCCAAACAGGCCGACCCCGATGCCAATGATGAGGAACGCCTGCACGAACCCGACCAGCACGTAGGGAATGATCTTGCCGAACATCACCTCGACCGGCTTGATCGGCATCGACAGCAGGCTCTCCATCGTGCCGCGCTCGACCTCGCGCGTGACCGAGAGCGCGGTGAAGATCAGCATGGTCATGGTCAGGATGGTGCCGACGAGGCCCGGCACGATGTTGAGGCTCGACGCGGCGGCGGGGTTGTAGCGGGCGTGCGCGCGGATCTCGAACGGCATCTCCGGGGGATCTCCGATGTAGAGATCGTGCTTGAGTGCGGTCTGCACGACCATGCCGAGCGAGCCGATCGCCGCGCTCGCCGCCACTGGATCGGTGGCGTCAGCCGCGACCAGCAGCGCCGGCTTATCGCCGCGCCGCACTGCCCGCTCGAAGCCGCGCGGGATCTCGACGCCGAACAGAACCTTGCCGGATTTCAGGAGATTGTCGAAATCTTCGACGTCGTGGACTTCGTAGAGAAAGCGGAAATAGGCGGTGTTCTCCAGCGCCTTCAGGATCGAGCGTGCGAGATCGGAATCCTCCTGAAGCAGCACCGCGCTCGGCAGATTGTGCGGCGTGGTGTTGATGGCATAGCCGAACAAGAGCAGCTGCATCACAGGCAGCATCACGATCATCGCAAATGACACGCGGTCGCGCTTGAGCTGGATGAACTCCTTGATCAGCATCGCATAGGAGCGCCTCCAGAAGCCGAAGCGCTCCCGGATCGCGTGCTGGGGTTCAGGATGATCGACCGCGCTCATTGGAAATTGTCCTTGGAACGGCTCATCAATTCGATAAACACGTCTTCCAGTGACGGCGATGATTTGTGCCAATGCAGTCCGCTTTTTTCGCGCCACGGCGCGATGCTGGCCTCGAGCGCGGCGACGTCGCGGCCGGAGACGTGCAGCGACGTGCCGAACGGCGCCACCATGTCGATTCCCGGCTTGCCGGTGAGCGCAGCCGTGAGCTCGTTCAGGTCCTCGCCCGTCACGGTGTAGGTCGTCAGCGCGGATTTCGCGATCACCTCGTCCACGGTGCCATGCACGAGCAGATGGCCATAGGCGATATAAGCAATCTCGTGACAGCGCTCGGCCTCGTCCATGTAGTGGGTCGAGACCAGCACGGTGAGACCGTCGGCCGCGAGTGCATGAATCTCGTTCCAGAAATCGCGCCGCGCTTTGGGATCGACGCCGGCGGTCGGCTCGTCGAGCAGCAGCAGTTTCGGACTGGGCAATGTGCAGGCACCTAGCGCCAACCGCTGCTTCCAGCCGCCGGAGAGTTCGCCCGCGAGCTGTTCCTCGCGTCCCGAGAGCCCGATCCGCTTGATCATGTCGCGCGCGGCGCCGCGGGCGTCGGCAAGGCCATAGAGCCGCGCGACGAATTCGAGATTCTCGCGCACCGACAGGTCCTGATACAGGCTGAACCGCTGGGTCATGTAGCCGACCTGGCGCTTGATCTTTTCGGCGTCCTTCAGGATGTCGTAGCCGAGGCAGGTGCCCTCGCCGCTGTCGGGTGTGAGCAGGCCGCAGAGGATGCGGATGGTCGTCGTCTTGCCGGAGCCGTTCGGCCCGAGGAAGCCGTAGATCGAGCCGCGTTTCACCTGCATCGACAGATCGTGCACGACCTCCCGGCCGCCGAACGACTTGGTCAGGCCCTTGACGTCGATCGCGATGCCATTGCCGCTCATCGTTTGTCCGCCACCGGAGTTTTTGGATTGAGATAGACGTCGATCGGCTGTCCGACGCGCAAGGCGTCGGGACGCGAAGGCCGCGCCTGGATCAGATAGACGAGCTTGTTGCGCTCCTCGAGGCTGTAAATGACAGGCGGCGTGTATTCGGCCGAGGTTGCGATGAAATAGATGTTTGCGGTGAGATCGGCGGCGCAATTGTCGCACGCGATCCGCACCGTATCGCCGATCGCAAGCTTCGGCAGCTCGGTCTCCGGCACGAAGAAGCGCAGCTTCATGTTGCCGGGCGGCATGATCGAGAGCACGGGCCGCTGGGCCGCCACCATCTCGCCCTCGCGAAAATAGATCTGCTGGATGGTGCCGGCGACCGGCGCAAAGCCCTTGCGCCGCGCCATCCGCGTCTCCGAGGTCGCCACCCGCGCCTCGGCGACGCGCAAGGCGGAGACGGCCGAGTCGAGATTGGCCTGCGTGCCCGAGCCGGTCTTGCTCAGCGAAGCCGCGCGATCGTAGGTTTGCTGCGCATTCGCCAGCGTCGCCTTGTTCTGGTTGAGATCGGCAAGCTGGAGATCGTCGTCGACGGAATAGAGGTGATCGCCGACCTTGACCTGATCGCCCTCGCGGACGTTGAGCTTCGTCACGCGACCCGCCTCGTCTGGGCTAACGAAGATCATGTCAGCCTCGACCCAGCCCTGGAAGCCGGGATCACGCTTGTCTTTGCAGCCGGCAAGCCCGGTCGCGAGGACCGCGATCAATGCGAGTACAGAAATTGCTTGCGACGACCTCATGTCGTGCTCCGTTCGCCAAAAATCAAATCGAGATGAACGCGCAGCATGTCCTGCGCGTCGAGCGGCGCGTGCCGCGCAAACAGGCTCTGCCAGATCACCGCGATCATCGCGGGTGCGACCAGGATCTGCGGGTAATGCGCCAGGTTCTTCTGGCGGATCTCGCCGCGGGCGATGCCGAGCTCGATCAGGGCGCGCATGGCGGAGATGCCGCGCGAGACGACCTCGCGGTAGTAGAAGTCGGCCACGGAGGGAAACCGCGGCCCCTCGGCCACGATCAGGCGCACGAGATCGCCGCGCCTGGTGCCGATGACCTCCTTCAGGAAGTTGCTCGCAAACGCCTCGACCAGATCGCGCACCGAGCCCGCCGGTGGCGGCAATGCCGTCAACCGGGTCACGACAGGCACGATCACCGTCCGGACCAGCTCCTCGAACATCGATTCCTTGTCCTTGAAGTGCAGGTAGATGGTGCCCTTGGCGACACCCGCACGCTTCGCGATGTCGTCGAGCCGCGTCGCGGCAAAGCCCCGCGCGATGAATTCCTCCATCGCGGCATCCACGATCGCCGCGCGCCGCTCCGCCGCGCGCGTGGCACGGCTCGGCGCGGACACCGCATCCTCCCCAGCGCGTGAATTGGCCTTCGCGTTGGAGCGAGCTGCGGGCGGCGTGGCGGCTTTGGCGGGTTTCCTGGTCATTGATCGGATATGACTGACCAGTCAGTCATAGTCAAGACAGCGCTACGGACCCAATCTGGTCCACAAATTAGTATTGACTAATTCATTAGCGACGGCTAATCTAATCCTATGATCGAAGCCGCCCCAAATCCCGTTACCACCGTCATGCGCGCCCTCGCGGACCCGACGCGACGCGCCGTCTTCGAACGCGTGTTCGAGAGCACGGAGATCAGCGTCGCTGAAATCACGCGGGGAAGTGGCGTGACGCAAGGCGCGATCTCGCAACATTTGAAGTCCCTCAAGCAGGCCGGCCTCGTCGCCGAGCGTGCCGAGGGCCGCAACGTCTATTACCGTGCCGCGCCGCAAGGCCTCGAACCGCTGGTCTCCTGGATGGACCATTACGGCGTGTTCTGGCGCGAGCGCTTCCAGAACCTGCGTGACCTCTTGAAGGAGATCGACCCGTGAGTGCTGTTGGATTGAAAGCCGAGACAAAAGACATCGTCATCGACGAGGTGCTCCCTCATGCGCCGGAGACGATCTGGAAGGCGCTGACCAGCGCCCAGCTGATCGCGCGCTGGCTGATGCCGCCGACCGGTTTCGAGGCCGTCGAAGGCAACTCTTTCACCTACCAGACCACGCCGGGCGGCGCATGGGATGGTGTCATCCATTGCCGGGTCCTGGAAGTCATGCCGAACCGCCGCCTCGTCTACGCCTGGAAGGGCGGCGATGAGCGCAACATTGGCTACGGCGCGCCGCTCGACACCGTCGTGACGTGGTCCCTCACCCCGGTCGAGGACGGCACGCGGATCCGTCTGGTTCATGCGGGCTTCGTCTTGCCCAGGAACGAATCGGCCTACACGGGCATGAGCGGCGGCTGGAAGAAGGTCGTCCGCCAGCTCGACGAGATCAGCGGCGAAGACAAGTAAGGAGTAATCGCATGACCAAGCCCTATACCGGCGGCTGCGCCTGCGGCGCGATCCGCTATTCGATTGCCGGTGAGCCGCTGTTCAGCAATCACTGCCAGTGCCGGGACTGCCAGCGCGAAAGCGGCAGCGCCCACGGCTCGTACATGACATTCGCACGCGACGGCGTCACGGTGACGGGCGAGGCAAAGCATTGGGACATGGTCGCCAACAGCGGCAACGTGAAGACGCGCGGTTTCTGCACACAGTGCGGCGTGCCTGTGTACATGACCTTCGCGGCACAGCCCGACGTCTTCACGATCCGCGCCGCAAGCCTCGACGAGCCCGCCCGCTACAAGCCGCAGGCGGTCACTTTCGCCGCGCGCGGACATCACTGGGATCGTCTTGACCCTGACCTGCCCAAATTCGCGGGCATGCCGCCGGGGTGAGGCATCGCAGGTGGAAGCGCGCGCAAGACCGCGCGCGTTCACGTCAACTATGAAACTTCAACCCGTCGACGATCTTGTCGATCACCTTGCGCTCCGCGCGCATCGCGAGACCGACGAGATTGAGATCGGTGCGCGCCACTGCCCTCACCACCTCGCGGTTGGCGGCATCATGAGTGGTCTTGAACATGTCCTCGGTATAGACCGCCGGCTTGACGTTGCGCGTCAGGGCCCGATCGAGCGCGCGCGTCAATGCGGGACCGTCGGCGCCATAGATCAGGATCGGCTGACCGATCAGCGCGTGATATTTCGTGCCCGACGCGTCCTCATAGGGCTCGCCGATGCATTCCGGAAAGGCCGCGGCGATGCCGCTGGTGAGGAAGGCCGCGACGTTGAGCTTCTGCCAGGCTTGAAGATCGGTACGAATCACGATGGCGATCTTGGTATCGAACTGCATGCAACTCCCCGACTGTCATTCCGGATTCGATGCTACGCACGATCGGAATGACTGCAACAGGAATCAACCCTTGGCGTCGCAGGCCCAGGCGCGGATCACGCATTCCTTGCCGCCGTATTTGTAGCATTCGCGCGTGGCGGCATTGAGCGTGGTCGAGATCTTCGGCTTGACGGCATAGCCATAGGCGCCGCAGGGATTGGAAAGATCGACCGACATCGCGGCGCAGGCGCGCTTCATCGTCACGGTCGTGCAATCGCCCTTGCACTGCTTCTGCGCCGCCGCACGGGCTTCGTGCTCGGCGCCATAATCAAAGGCCTGGCCGTAAGCGCCGCACTTGCCGACCGCAAATGCACCGGCGGCATGCGCATCCGTGATATGGCGAGCGCCCGCGATGCAGACGGACAGCGCAAAGAAAAACATCGCGCAACGGCGCGCGAGGACGTTCGAAGCCATGGAAAAACACCCCTCCCCCCAAGGCAGGTGAAGGTGACTGTAAGCGGCGGTTGTTTCCAGATGGTGAACGGGGCGTTGAATTGAGGCCTGGGCGTGCCGCAGGGTGGCAAAGCGACGCGTGCCTACCAATCAAACACCACCGTGTCGAGGGATGGTGGGCACGGCGCTGCGCGCCTTTGCCTACCCTACGAACCGCTATCCCCGCCGTGCCGCTTCCAATGCCTGCGGCGTGTCGATGTCGAGGAAGGCGCTCTCGCCGTCGACCGGCACTTCGGCGACGGCCTCGGTGTGCTTGGCGATCAGATGGCGCGCGCCGACATCGCCGTCGAGCGTCATCAACTCCTTGAAGAAGCGGCGCGACCACAGCACAGGGTTGCCGCGGCGACCTTCGCTGACGGGCACGACGATGAGATTGCCGCGGTCCGGTGCGAACGCGTCGATGAGACGGTCGATCAGGCCGGCGTCGATCAGCGGCATGTCGCCGAGGCAGACCACGGCGCCGTCGGACGCCTCGGGAACGGCCGCGATGCCCGCCTTGACCGAGCTTGCGATGCCGCCGGCAAAATCCGGATTTTTGACAAAACGCACCTTCAGGCCCTGCAAGGCTTGTTCGATCAGCTCGGTCTGATGGCCGGTGACGACGATCACCTCGGACGCCTTGGAGGCCAGCGCCTGCTCGGTCGCTATTCGCACCAGCTTCTTGCCATCGAGCTCGGCCAGTAGCTTGTTCGGCCCACCCATCCGGGTCGAGCGGCCTGCTGCGAGCACGATGACCGCGACCTGGTTGTTGCCCTCGATCTCCGGTTTTGCGCGCGGCTGCGGGCGCGTGACGATCTCCATCAGGAGGCCGCCAACACCCATGCCCATCAGCTCGGACCGCGTCACCTTGATGCCCGCGAGCAGCCGCATCAGCACCCAGTCAAAGCCGTTCTCGACCGGCGAGCGCGCGCAGCCGGGCGCGCCCAGCACCGGCACGGCGCCGGCCCGGGCAATCAGCAGCAGGTTGCCGGGATCCACCGGCATGCCGAAATGCTCGATCTCGCCGCCGATGCCGGTCACGGCCGCAGGGATCACGTCGCGGCGGTCGGCGATCGCGGATGCACCGAACACGATCACGAGCTCGGCGCCAAGTCCCAGCAGTTCCTTGATCGCAGCCGACAGCGCCTGCTCCTCATGCGGAACCCGCCGCTCCGCGATGATGCCGGCTCCGGCTGGCGCCAGCCGCTCGGCGGTGATCCGCAACGTCTTGTCGATCACCTTGGAGGACAGGCCGGGCAGCAGCGTCGAGACCACGCCGACGCGCTTGATGACGTAAGGCGCGATCTTCAGAACGTCGCGACCCGCGGCCTTCACCGCGGCATCACGCAAGTTTCCTTTGACGCCGAACGGGATGATCTTGACGGTGCCGACCATCTCGCCCTCGACCACCGGCTTGTAGGCGGAGAGCGTGGCAAAGGTAATGGCCTCGTCGATATTGTTGATGCGGTCCACCGCGGCGCGATCGATCACCAGCACGCCTGGCTGCGCGGCGAACAGATTGGCCCGGCCGGTGAAGGCGCGCTCGACATGGATGCCCTCGCCGCCGACCGCGAGCGCGATGCTGGCGGCAGCGATGTCCTCGGAGACATCGCCCTCCTCCATCCGCACCACCACAACGTCCTTGATGCCGGCGCGCTCCAGCGCCTCGACCTCGGCCGGGCCGATCGTCGTGCCCTTTTTCAGCACCAGCGGTCCCTGGCGCAGGGTGTGGACGGTCACCCCGCCGATCGCATCCCTGGGACTCGCCGGGCCGAACTTCATGCGGCTTCTTCTTTTTCTTTGGGCGGCAGGCGAAGCACCGCCGTGATCTCGGCCATGATCGAGACCGCGATCTCGGACGGCGAGACCGCGCCGATCGCAAGCCCGATCGGCGCGTGGATGCGCGCGATGTCAGCCTCCTTGGCGCCTTGCGCCCGCAGCCGGTCGCCGCGCTTGGCGTGCGTCTTCCGCGATCCGAGCGCGCCGATATAGAAGCAGTTGCGCTCGAAGGCGTGCAGCAGCGCGGGATCGTCGATCTTGGGATCGTGCGTTACCGCGACGAAGGCCGTGTAGGCGTCGACGTTGAGCAGCGGCAGCGCCGTGTCGGGCCATTCCGCGACCAGTGGAACGTCGGGGAAGCGCTCGGGGCTCGCAAAGGCCGTGCGCGGATCGACCACGGTGACGTCGTAGCCGAGCGAGCGCGCCAACGGTGCCAGAGCCTGGCTGATATGGACGGCGCCGACGATGACGAGCTTTGCGGTCGGCGCATAGACGTTGAGGAAAAGCTTCTTGCCGCCGGCTTCGACGCTGGCGCTTTTGCCCATGCGAAGCTGCTTGTCGAGCTCGGCGCCTAATGGATCCTTGGCAAAATCCTTGGCCTTCACCAGGCGCTGCTCACCACTCTCGGTGTCGGTGACCAAAATCACCGCGCGGCGCGCGGCGCGCTCGGTATTGAGTTCGTGCAGGATCTCGAGCTTCACGGCTAGCCGACTTTCTCGACGAAGACGCGGATGGTGCCGCCGCAGGACAGCCCGACATTCCAGGCAGTCTCGTCGGCAACCCCAAACTCCAGCATCCTGGGCTTGCCGCTCTGGATCACATCCATGGCCTCCGTGACCACGGCGCCCTCGACGCAGCCGCCGGAGACGGACCCCAGGAACGTGCCCTCGTCGTTGATGACTAGGCTCGAGCCCGCCGGACGCGGTGCCGAGCCCCAGGTCTCGACCACGGTGGCGAGCGCGACGCCACGGCCGGCCTTCTGCCAGTCCTCCGCCGCCTTCAGAATATCCTCGTCGCGATCGAGCATGGCTACCTCTCAGGCTGCGGAGCGGATCAAGCTGCGGTGATGCGGCGGCAGCGGCCGGGAGAGCGTGGTGATCAGCTCCTGGATCGAGCTCAAATTATGTACCGGACGGAATTCGTCAACGTGCGGCAGCATCATTTTGATGCCCTGGGCCTTGGCCTCGAAGCCGCCAAACCGCAGCAGCGGGTTGAGCCAGATCAGCCGCCGGCAGGAACGGTGCAGCCGGTCCATCTCGAAGGCGAGCTTGGAATCGGCTTCCCGCTCCAGCCCGTCGGAGATCAGCAGCACGATGGCGCCCTGGCTCAGCACGCGCCGCGCCCACAATTTGTTGAAATTGTGCAGGGAGGCCGAGATCCGCGTGCCGCCGGCCCAGTCCTCGACCGAGGCCGAGCAGCTCGCCAGCGCCTCGTCGGGGTCGCGCTGGCGCAGCGCCCGGGTCACGTTGGTGAGGCGAGTGCCGAATAGGAACACCGAGACACGTTTTCGCGCGTCCCCTATGGCATGCAGGAAATGCAGGAACAGGCGGGTGTACTCGCTCATCGAACCCGAGATGTCGAGCAGCGCGACGATCGGCGCCGGTTTCTCGATCCGCCCGAGGCGATGGATGTCGATGATGTCGCCACCGGTGCGCAAGGACGCGCGTAAGGTGCGGCGCAAATCGAGACGAAGCCCGCGCGCATCAGGCCGGTGCCGGCGCGTCAATAGCTCGGCCTGCGGCAGCCGCATCCGCTCGACAGCGCGGAGCGCTTCGGTGATCTCAGCCGCGCTCATCTGAGCGAAATCCTTCTTCTGAAGGATTTCCTTGTCGGAGACCGACAGGCGCAAATCCTGCTCCTGGTGCTGCGGCGTCTCCGTCATGCGAGGCTGCGACATCGCCTCCTGGACGCGGCGGGAGCCGGCCTGCGGCTTCTTCTTGGCCTGCTCCGGCAACGGCACCGAATCCAGCATGTGCTTCCACTCTTCCGACGCCCGGAAGAACAGGTTGAAGGCCTGTTTGAAGATCAGCGCATGTTCATGGCGCTTGACGAAGATCGCCTCCAGCGTGGTGAAGACGTCGGCGCGGTGGCCGATGTCGATCACCTCAAGCGCGCTCATGGCATCGATGACCGCACCCGGCCCGACCGGCATGCCGGCCGAACGCAGCGCGCGGGCGAAGCCCACGATGTTGTCGGCGAACTGCTCGGTCTGCTCAGGCGCAAGGTGGTTGATGGCCATGGTCTTTCCTCGCTCCGTCATTCCGGGGCGTCGCGAAGCGACGAACCCGGAATCCAGAGATTGTGGCGCGAGATTCTCAGGTGCGCAATTGCGCACCAGAGTTCACGCTCCCGCGCGCCCCGGAATGACAAGTTACTCGCTCGTCGCGTCCTTCAGCACCTTCTGCAAGGTGTCGCCCTGCATCCGCGTGATGTCGTCCTGGTATTTGAGCAGCGCGCCCAGCGTGTCGCCGACCACTTGCGGGGTCAGCGAGCGGGCGTCGAGCTCCGACAGCGCAGTGGCCCAGTCGATGGTCTCGGCAACGCCCGGCGATTTGTAGAAATCCTGATTGCGTAGCGCCTGGACGAAGCGCACGACCTGCTGCGACAGTTTCGCGGAGATGCCCGGCACGCGCGACTTGACGATCGCGAGCTCACGATCGGCATCGGGATAATCGACCCAGTGATAGAGACAGCGCCGCTTCAGCGCGTCGTGGATTTCGCGGGTGCGGTTGGAGGTGATGATCACGATCGGCGGATGCGGCGCCTTCACGGTGCCGAATTCGGGAATCGTCACCTGGAAGTCGCTGAGGATTTCGAGCAGATACGCCTCGAACGCCTCGTCGGCGCGGTCGAGCTCGTCGATCAAGAGCACCGGCGGTCCCGCAACGTCGGGCTCCAGCGCCTGCAGCAGCGGCCGCTTGATCATGTAGCGGTCGGCGAAGATATCGGAGGAGAGCTGATCGCGATCGGTGTCGCCGGCGGCTTCCGCCATCCGGATCGCGATCATCTGCGCGGCGCTATTCCATTCGTAGACCGCCGAGGAAACGTCGAGGCCTTCGTAACACTGTAGACGGATCAGCTTCCGCCCCAAGGCCGCCGACAGCACTTTTGCGATCTCGGTCTTGCCGACGCCGGCTTCGCCTTCCAGAAACAGCGGCCGGCCCATGCGCAGCGACAGATAGGTCACCGTGGCCAGCGATCGCTCGGCGAGATAGCCGCGCGACGTCAGGAGTTCGAGCATCGAATCGACCGATGCCGGCAATACAACTGAAGTATTGGCACCGGACGTATTGGCCGCTGAGGTCATGAAAAAGCCAGTCTCGCTACGCCCTCACCGGGGACAAGTTTGGGCCGAGGCGTGAGGATCACTCACTCCTTGGCGTTGGCGGCGTCGAGGGCACGCCGCGTCAGCACGCCGATGAGGTGCGCGCGGTATTCGGCGCTGCCATGGATGTCGCTGTTGAGGCCGTCCGCCGGCACCTCGATGCCCTCAAGCGCCTTCGCGGCGAAGCGCTTCTTCAGGGCTTCCTCGAATGCGGTGACACGGAACACGCCTTCGGAGCCGGCGCCGGTGACCGCGACCCGCACGTCGGAGGGACGCCGCGCCACGAACACGCCGACCAGCGCGTAACGCGAGGCCTGGTTGCGGAACTTGATATAGGCCGCCTTCTTCGGCAGCGGGAACATCACCTTGGTGATGATCTCGTCGGCTTCGAGCGCCGTCGTGAACAGGCCCTGGAAAAACTCCTCCGCCTTGAGGCGGCGCTTGTTGGTGACGATGGTGGCGCCGAGCGCAAGCACGGCAGCCGGATAGTCCGCTGTCGGGTCGTTGTTGGCGAGCGAGCCGCCGATCGTGCCCTTGTGGCGCACGGCGGGATCGCCGATCTGGCCGGCCAGGTTCGCGAGCGCCGGGATCGCCTCGCCGACGATGGCGGAGCTTGCGACCTCGGCATGCCTGGCGGTGGCACCGATCACGAGCGCGCGGCCCTTCATCTCGATCGTGTTGAGCCCATCGATGTGGGAGAGGTCGACCAGATGCGGCGGGCTGGCGAGGCGCTGCTTCATGACGGGAATCAGCGTGTGGCCGCCGGCGATCACCTTGGCGTCTTCGTTCTTCACCAGGAGGTTGGCGGCCTGCCGAACGGTCCCGGGGCGATGGTATTTGAAATCGTACATCTGAATGTCCTGATCGCAGAGTGCGCGCGAGGTTTACGCGAGATCGGATTTCGCCATCGCCTTGGCGCCGGCGGAGATCGAGGTGACGATGTTCTGGTAGCCGGTGCAGCGGCAGAGATTGCCTTCCAGCTCCTCGCGGATGGTGTGGTCGTCGAGCTCGTTGCCCTTGCGATGGACGATGTCGATCGCGGTCATGATCATGCCGGGCGTGCAGAAGCCGCACTGCAGGCCATGGTGTTCGCGGAAGGCCTCCTGCATCGGATGCAGCGGCGCGCCGTCGGCGGCCAGGCCCTCGATCGTCTTGACCTCGTGGCCGTCGGCCATCACGGCGAGCGTGGTGCAGGACTTCACGGCCTTGCCGTCCAGATGCACGACGCAAGCGCCGCACTGCGAGGTGTCGCAGCCGACATGGGTGCCGGTGAGCCGCAGATTCTCGCGCAGGAACTGCACCAGCAGGGTGCGGGGATCGACATTGGCCGTGACAGGATTGCCGTTCACGATGAGGGAGATTTTTGCCATAAACACTCTCTATCAGCGCCCCGACGGGTCCCGTCGAAGCGGTTCTTATATTTATTCCAACCCATCATATGGGCCATTATGCCCCGGGGCAACATCACCCGGAATGCAAGGCGCCATGACAAAACGCGATATGCCGAAAGGCGCAATGCTTGAGGTGTTGGCCTTCAGCCCTGTACCGCCTTGGCGAAGTTCGCGAAAAATTCGTCGGCCAGTTTCTTGGCGGCGCCGTTGATCAGGCGCTGGCCGAGCTGCGCCAACTTGCCGCCGATCTGCGCCTCGACCTCGTAGGACAAAAGCGTGCCGCCGTCCTTCTCCGCAAGCTTGACCACGGCGCCACCCTTGGCGAAGCCGGCCACCCCGCCCTCGCCTTCGCCGGAGATCTTGTAGCCGTTCGGCGGGTCGAGATCGGACAGTGTGACCTTGCCCTTGAAGCGCGCCGACACCGGACCGACCTTCATTTTCGCCGTCGCGCGAAAGCCGCCATCGTCGGTCTTCTCCAGCTCCTCGCAGCCGGGGATGCAGGCCTTCAGCACCTCGGCATCGTTGAGCTTGGCCCACACGGCCTCGCGCGGCGCCGCAAGCTGGACTTCGCCGTTCATCGTCATGGCCATTGGGTGCCTCCCGGGACCGAACTTGGATCGCGCAACTATAATGCAGCTCAAGTACCGCACGGAGGCGGCAAAAGAAAGGGTGGCCCTCGGTCACGTGCAATGCATATTCGCAACTGCAAAAAGCTTGCGCCGCCGGTTTGGGATTGGCACAGGCGGGTCATGGTGGTTAGGTCCCGCACAATATGAGCACATCCCTCTCCCCCCTGCTCGCGCCGATGCTGTCGAGCGTGGCCATGCGCGCGGTCTGCGACGACCGGTCGACCCTTCAGAATATGCTCGAATTCGAGGCAGCCCTCGCCCGAGCCGAGGCGGCCACGGGTGTGATTCCCGCGTCCGCGGTGGGCCCGATCGAAGCCGCGTGCAAGGCCGATACCTTTGACATGGCTGCGCTGGCCGAGGCCGCGACTCGATCCGGCAATCTCGCGATCCCCTTGGTCAAGACTCTAACCGCCAATGTCGGCAAGGCCGACGCCGAGGCCGCACGCTACGTGCATTGGGGCGCGACCAGCCAGGACGTCATCGACAGCGCGACCATGCTCACGCTTCGCGCCGGCATCGATGCATTGGACGCCGATCTCAGCCGCGCCATCAAGGGCTTTGCCGCACTTGCGCGCAGTCATCGCAACACGGCAATGGTGGCGCGAACCTGGCTCCAGCACGCCCTGCCGATGCCGTTCGGACTGAAGGCCGCCGAATATGCCGCAAGCCTTGCCCGCGCCCGCTGCCGCCTCAGGCGGCTGCGCCGCGAGGGCCTCGCACTGCAATTCGGCGGCGCGGCCGGCACGCTTGCGGCACTTGGCGACAAGGGGCTCGTCGTTTCAGAACGGCTGGCGCAGGAGCTGAACCTGCCATTGCCAGAAGCCCCCTGGCACACCCACCGTGACCGCATCGCGGAAGCCGCATCAGCCTTCGCGATTCTCGCCGGAAGCTGCGGCAAGATCGCGCGCGACGTCTCGCTGCTGATGCAGACCGACGTCGCAGAGGCGTTCGAGCCCGCCGGGGAAGGCCGCGGCGGCTCCTCGACCATGCCGCACAAGCGCAACCCGGTCGCAGCCGCAAGCGCGCTCGGCTGCGCGACCATGGCGCCTCAGCTCGCAGCGACGATTTTTGCCGCACAGGTGCAGGACCACGAACGCAGCGCCGGTCCCTGGCACGCGGAATGGCCGACGCTGCCGCAATTGATGCTGGTCACCTCCGGCGCGCTTGCCGCCATCGTCGACATCGCCGAGGGTCTCGATGTCGATGCCGCGCGCATGCGCAGCAATCTCGATGCGACGCACGGGCTGATCATGGCGGAAGCGGTTACCTTTGCGCTGGCCGAGACGATCGGCAAGAGCGATGCGCATCATCTGATCGAGGCCGCGAGCAAGCGCGCGGTCGCCGAGAAGAAGCATCTGCGCGAGGTGCTCGCAGCCGATTCGCATGTCACTGCGCATCTTTCGCCGGAAAAAATTGCGGCGTTGCTCGAGCCGATGGCCTATCAAGGCGCTTCCCAAGCCCTGATCGATCGCCTGCTCGACAGCCTCGAACGCGAATAAAGCAGTCCTGCGCGCAAATAAAACGGAGACGCCCGCATGCCCATGATTGATGCCGACGGTTGCCTGATCAACGTCTCCGTCGAGGGCCGCGACGGCGGGCCGACGCTGATGCTCTCGAACTCGCTCGGCTGCACGCTGCAGATGTGGGAGCCGCAGATGAAGGCACTGACGCAGATATTCCGCGTCATCCGCTACGACCGCCGCGGCCACGGCAAGTCCAACGTTCCGCCCGGCCCCTACACCATGGAGCGCTTCGGCCGCGACGTGCTCGCCATCCTGGACGACCTCAATATCGAAAAAGTGCACTGGTGCGGCCTGTCGATGGGCGGCATGGTTGGGCAATGGCTCGGCGCGAACGCGCCGGAGCGCTTCGGCAAGCTCATCCTCGCCAACACCTCCTGCTACTACGCCGAGCCGACCAAATGGCTCGAGCGCATTGACGCGGTGAAGAAGGGCGGCATCGCCGCCGTCGCCGACGCCGTTATCGCCGGCTGGCTCACCCAGGATTTCCGCGAGCGCGCGCCCGACATCACCGCCAGGATGAAGGAGATGCTGCTGGCCTCGCCGCTCGAAGGCTATCTCGCCTGCTGCGAAGCGCTGTCGACGCTCGACCAGCGCGCGTTGCTGCCGAACATCAAGAACCCGACACTGGTGATCGCCGGCCGCCACGACATGGCGACGCCGATTTCGGCGGGTGAATTGATCCGCTCAAGCATTCCCGGCGCGAGCATGACCATCATTGACGCCGCCCACATTTCCAATGTCGAGCAGCCGCACGCATTCACCGACGCGGTCGTGGGCTTTTTGACGCAACGCTAGCCACAACCGTCGTTGGGAGCACAGCGATGCAACCAGAAATCCGTCTGCCGTGAGAGACTGGATTGCTTCGTCGCTTCGCTCCTCGCAATGACGAAGGAGGAAACAGCATGGACGACCAGAAACGCCGCGATGCCGGTATGAACGTGCGCCGAAAAGTGCTGGGCAATGCCTGGGTCGACAAGTCGATCGCGGGTCGCAATGCATTCAACACCGATTTCCAGGACATGATCACGCGCTACGCCTGGGGCGAGATCTGGACGCGGCCGCATTTCGACGAGCGCACGCGGCGGGTGCTGGTGATCGGCACCATGGTTGCGCTTGGGCAATGGGATGAATTCCGCCTGCATGTGCGCGCGGCCCTCGCTGAGGGTGGCTTCACGCCCAACGACATCAAGGAAATCCTGCTGCAGCAGGCGATCTATTGCGGCGTGCCGGCGGCGAACCACGCCGTCAAGGAAGCCTCAGCGATTGTGCAGGAGCTCGGCCTGCTCAAGACCTAGCGGCGGGGTGGCCTCGACGGGCTTCTGAACGATCTTGGGCGCCGCCGCGGGCCGCTCGATCACCACCACGATGGCGGCACCGAGCAAGAGCAGAAGTTCGGTGGCGTGCAGCCGCAGCGCGGCCATCTCGCCGACCTTCGAGGCCATGATCATGCTCGCAAACGAGATCAGGCTGCCGATCGCAAGCGCAATGCCGAGCGCTTCGTCGCTGCCGCCGTTCTTGCGGATACGGGGGATGCAGAGCAGCGCAAGGTAGATCGCAAAGAACGCCACCACCGTTAAGCGCCCCAGCGCCAGCAGCCAGGCGGCGCGCACCGTGTCCATCCCCGCCATCTGGAGATGGTCGCTGAGGAAAAGAGCGACTGCGACGCTCGGCCGCTCATAGAGGCCGTGCACCGGCGCCACCATGATGTTGAAGGCAACGAGGGTCCAGGTCGGGATGAAATAGGCCGCCAGAAGTGCGCCGTTGACCGAACCGATCCGCCAGTTTCCGAACATGCCGCTTCCCGCTTCGTTTGGCCGCGCCTTCGATGAAAGGCTCTGCCGGGAGCTAACTCGCATCAGACTGTGGCGGCAATTTAAACCCTTTGTTTACCTTAACTGCCTCCCGACAGGCATCCGATGGCGCTGACGGAGCCGGTTCCGCCCATTGCGGGGGAACCGGAGCGCCAAATGATCTCTGTAAAAGCCTTGATGCGGAGGCGAGGCCGGTTGCAGCCGCCAGTTCCCTCCTGTTACAAAACGAGAATGCTTAAGGGCTGCCGGGGCCCGAGAAGAAACCAGCACTCTCTCGAAGAGCTCCCTTTGAGCCGCGTCAGATTTGGGTACGGCAGCCTATGGATTATTTCGCCCAGCAGCTCATCAACGGTCTCGTGCTCGGCTCGATCTACGGGCTGATCGCGATCGGCTACACGATGGTCTACGGCATCGTCGGGATGATCAACTTCGCCCATGGCGATGTCTTCATGATCGGCGGCTTCATCGCCCTGATCACCTTCCTTCTGCTGGTCTCGACGGGCCTGACTGCGGTCCCGGTGATCCTTTTGATCGTGATCCTGGTCTCGATGGCGATCACCGCCCTGTATGGCTGGACCATCGAGCGCATCGCCTACCGTCCGCTGCGCCACTCCTTCCGCCTCGCGCCGATGCTGTCGGCGATCGGCATGTCGTTCGTGCTGACCAACTATTCGCAGGTGGCGCAAGGCGCGCGGGTGAAGCCAGTGCCGCCAGTGATCACCGGCGGCTATACGCTGCACGAGAGCGCCGATGGCTTCGTCATCCAGCTCTCCAATATCCAGATCGTGGTGGTCATCACCACCATCGTGCTGCTGGCGATCTTCACCTGGCTGGTGTCGCGCACACGGCTCGGGCGCGACATGCGCGCCTGCGAGCAGGACCAGACCATGGCGGCGCTGCTCGGCGTCAACGTCGACCGCACTATCTCCATGACCTTCGTGATCGGCGCTGCGCTCGCCGCAGTGGCCGGCCTGATGTACCTGCTCTATTACGGCCTGGTCGATTTCTTCATGGGCTTCGTCGCCGGCATCAAGGCGTTCACCGCGGCCGTACTCGGCGGCATCGGCTCGCTGCCCGGCGCCATGCTCGGGGGGCTCGCGATCGGGCTGATCGAGACGTTCTGGTCGGCCTATTTCTCGGTCGAATACAAGGATGTCGCCGCGTTCTCGATCCTGATCGTCGTGCTGATCTTCATGCCGACCGGCCTGCTCGGCCGCCCCGAAGTCGAAAAAGTCTGACGGTCGCGCGCGTGAAAGCTCCCTCGATCAATACGGCCAAAACCGCATCGGGCATCCCCGCTCTCCTGAAGACCGCCTGCGTCAACGCACTGATCGCGCTGGTGCTGTTCTCGCTGATGGTCGGCGTCCGCACCGAAGCCGGTTCCGACGGCCAGCTCACCTATTGGACGCGCTTCGGCGAGGTCGCCTCCCTCGTCGCCGCGGTATTCGGCGGCTCGATCGTGCTCGAGCTGCTCAAGCAATGGATCGGTCCGACCGGCGCCGAGAAGCTGGTGCCGCCGGCGGTGCAGAGCGGAATGTCGTTCCTCGGCCGCTATCTCGCACCGGCGCTTCTGATCTTCACCCTGCTGGTGCCTGTGATCTTCTATGACCAGCGCTACATCCTCGATCTCGCCATCCTCGTGCTCACCTATGTGATGCTGGGCTGGGGGTTGAATGTCGTAGTCGGGCTGGCTGGCCTGCTCGATCTCGGCTATGTCGCCTTCTATGCGGTCGGCGCCTATTCCTACGCGCTGCTTGCGACCAATTTCGGCTGGTCATTCTGGATCTGCCTGCCGCTAGCGGGCGTCCTCGCCGCATTCTGGGGCGTGCTGCTCGGTTTCCCCGTGCTGCGCCTGCGCGGCGACTACCTCGCGATCGTGACGCTCGCCTTCGGCGAGATCATTCGCCTCGTCATCATTAATTGGCAGGATCTGACCGGCGGCCCCAACGGCGTCTCCAGCATTCCCCGCCCCTCTTTCTTCGGCATCCCGCTCGACAACAGCGACAACGGGCTCGCCGCCAGACTCGGCATCGAATATTCTCCGACCCATCGCATCGTCTTCCTGTTCTACCTGATCCTGGCGCTCGCGCTGCTCACCAACTGGGTGACGATCCGGCTGCGCCGCCTGCCGATCGGCCGTGCCTGGGAAGCCCTGCGCGAGGACGAGGTCGCCTGCCGCGCGCTCGGCATCAACACCACCACGACGAAGCTCACGGCATTCGCGACCGGTGCGATGTTCGGCGGCTTTGCCGGCGCGTTCTTTGCGACCCGCCAGGGCTTCATCAGCCCGGAATCCTTCACCTTCCAGGAATCGGCGCTGGTGCTCGCCATCGTCGTGCTCGGCGGCATGGGCTCGCAGCTTGGCGTGGCGCTCGCAGCGCTCGCCATGATCGGTGGTTTCGAACTGTTCCGGAGCCTCGAGAGCTATCGCATGCTGGTGTTCGGCATGGCCATGGTGCTGATCATGATCTGGCGGCCGCGCGGCCTGATCGGCCATCGCGCGCCGACCGTGTACCTGACCAAGGCCCACGCGATCTCATCGGACCTCGTCAAGGAGGGGCACGGATGAGCCGCGACCAGATTCTCGAGGTCGACCGGCTCACCATGCGCTTCGGCGGCATCGTCGCGGTGCAGGACCTGTCGTTTGCTGCCGAGCGGAAGAAGATCACCGCGCTGATCGGACCCAACGGTGCCGGTAAGACGACGGTCTTCAACTGCATCACCGGCTTCTACAAGCCGAGCGGCGGCGCCATCCGCCTCGGCCATGACGACGGCAAGGTGATCGCGCTGGAACGGCTGAACGATTTCCGCATCGCCAAGCAGGCCAAGGTCGCCCGCACCTTCCAGAACATCCGCCTGTTTCCCGGCATGACCGCGCTGGAAAACCTGATGGTGGCGCAGCACAACGCGCTGATGCGCGCCTCCGGCTTCACCTTGCTCGGGCTCATTGGCGCGCCCGTCTACCGCGACGCCGAGAAGCGCGCGATCGATCTCGCCACCGACTGGCTCAAGCGCGTCAATTTGCTCGATCGCGCCGACGATGCTGCCGGTAATTTTGCCTATGGCGACCAGCGACGACTCGAGATCGCACGCGCGATGTGCACCGAGCCCGCGCTCTTGTGCCTGGACGAACCCGCCGCCGGCCTCAATGCGCGCGAGAGCGCCGCCCTGAGCGAGCTGCTGCTGTCGATCCGCAACGAGCTCGGCACCTCGATCCTGCTGATCGAGCACGACATGTCCGTGGTGATGGAGATCTCCGACCATATCGTGGTGATGGACCACGGTGTGAAGATCTCTGAAGGCTCCCCGCGCGAGGTTCGCGACGATCCGAAGGTGATCGCCGCCTATCTCGGCACCGATGAGGAAGAGGCGGCGGCCGTGATGGAGAGCGGGTCGTGACGTCGCCCACTGCCCTGCTCGCGATCCACGGCCTTCGCGCTGCCTACGGCAAGATCGAGGCGCTGAAGGGCGTTGACCTCGAGATCAATGCCGGCGAGATCGTGGCGCTGATCGGCGCCAACGGCGCCGGCAAATCGACGCTGATGATGACGATCTTCGGCAAGCCCCGCGCCCGCGCCGGCCAGATCCTGTACGAAGGCCGCGACATCACCGAAGTGCCCACCCACGAGATCGCGCATTTGCGCATCGCGCAATCGCCGGAAGGCCGCCGCATCTTCCCGCGCATGAGCGTGGCGGAAAATCTCCAGATGGGGGCGGACGCCACCGAATGCACCGACGCCGAACGCGAGGTGACGCTACAACGCGTGTTCACGCTGTTTCCGCGGCTGAAGGAACGCTACGGCCAGCGCGGGGGAACCCTGTCTGGCGGCGAGCAGCAGATGCTGGCCATCGGCCGCGCTTTGATGAGCCGCCCTCGCCTGCTCCTGCTTGATGAGCCCTCGCTCGGTCTGGCGCCGCTGATCGCGCGCCAGATTTTCGATGCGATCCGCACTCTGAACCGGCAGGACGGCCTGACCGTGCTGATCGTCGAGCAGAACGCCAACCACGCGCTCAAGCTCGCCCATCGCGGCTATGTCATGGTCAATGGCCTGATCACCCTGGCCGGGACCGGTGCCGAGTTGTTGCAGCGCCCCGAGATTCGCGCCGCCTACCTGGAAGGCGGCCGGCACGGCTGAGGCCGCCCAAGGCGAACCCGTGCGGCCGAATTTGGCGATATCTCTGCCAATGCCCGTATTTTGCCGGTGACTTCTCCTCGAATTCATTCAAGAATGGCGCCGGTTTGAACCGGGCATGCCCGGTAACTTCCACAGGCGACCACCCTCGAGGTATCTCATGAAATCACTGAAGCTCATCGGTCTGGCATTCGGCGCATCGATCGCGCTGTCGAGCGCGGCATTCGCGCAGGATGTCACCGTCGCAGTCGCAGGTCCGATGACCGGCGGCGAGTCCGCCTTCGGCCGCCAGATGAAGAACGGCGCCGAGATGGCCGTAGCCGATATCAACGCCGCCGGCGGCGTCAACGGCAAGAAGCTCGCGTTGTCCGTCGAGGACGACGCCTGCGATCCGAAACAGGCGCGCTCGATCGCCGAGAAGATCGCCGGCGCGAAAATTCCGTTCGTGGCCGGGCATTATTGCTCGTCCTCGTCGATCCCCGCGTCGGAAGCCTATGCCGACGGCAACGTGCTCCAGATTACTCCCGCCTCCACCAATCCGAAGTTCACCGATAGCGGACTGTGGAACGTGGCGCGCGTCTGCGGCCGCGACGACCAGCAGGGCCTGGTCGCCGCCCAGTTCATCGCCAAGAACTACAAGGGCAAGAACATCGCCATCCTCAACGACAAGACCACCTACGGCAAGGGTCTTGCGGACGAGACCAAGAAGGCGCTCAACAAGGCCGGCGTCACCGAGAAGATGTACGAGTCCTACAACAAGGGCGACAAGGACTTCAACGCGATCGTCTCGCGGCTGAAGCGCGACAACATCGATCTCGTCTATGTCGGGGGCTACCATCAAGAGAGCGGCCTTCTCCTGCGCCAGATGCGCGACCAGGGCCTGAAGACCGTGCTGATGGCCGGCGACGCACTCGCCGACAAGGAATACGCCTCCATCACCGGCCCGGCCGGCGAAGGCACGCTGTTCACCTTCGGCCCCGATCCGCGCAACAAGCCGACCGCGAAGAAGATCGTCGAAGCCTTCAAGGCCAAGAACATCGACCCCGAGGGCTACACGCTCTACACCTACGCAGCGATGCAGGTCTGGTCGGAGGCGGCCAAGAAGGCCGGCACCACCGACGCCAAGAAGGTCATGGCAGCCATCAAGGCCGGCAAGTGGGATACCGTGATCGGGCCGATCGAGTATGACTCCAAGGGCGATATCAAGCAGCTCGACTACGTCGTCTACAAATGGGACGCCAAGGGCGGCTACGCCGCGATCAGCGGCAACGGCACCTAAGCACGCTTGCCGGGGCCTGAAGGCCTCCTCCAATCATCATCGCGCCCCGGCTCGCCCGGGGCGTTTCTTCCTGCGTTAGGATCAGACTGCTGCTTGTATCGCGCCGTCCACCGCGGCTTGGGCCTTCCTCAGCGCTTGAAGAAGATCGTTCGGCCGAAACGGCTTTTGCAGGCAGACCACGCTGGCGAGGTGGGGCGATTGTTCCATGAAGTCCAGCGCCGTCATCCCCGACACGGCAACGACCGGGAGGCTCGGTGCAAGCTCGCGCAGGGTCGTGATGACCTCGACGCCACTGGTATCGCCGAGGAAAATGTCCACGATTGCCGCGTCGAAGCCGACCTCGGTGAAGGCTTTCACCCCGGCTGCGCCGCTGTCGGCCTCAACGACCTCATAACGGTTGACGCGCAGCACGATCGCGACCATCGCACGGACGTCCTTCTGGTCGTCGATGATGAGAACGCGGGGCATAGGGAACAACTCCCGGATCCTGAAATCAAAATGCCTGGTTCAAACCTGGAACCCGCAGCTGCGGGAGAGCATTATTGCACCATCCAGTAAAGCGCATCTTACCCGATCCCCGGTGCGCGTTCCCCCCAAAATTAAGTAAACTGTAACCTTCGGTTGAGTCGCAGTGGGTTTTGTCATGATGCGTGCCCAGAACCCGCTACCATGGGCAGAAATTGATTGGGCCAAATGAGATTGGCGAAGATGCTCAAAACCGATCTGCGCGAGCTGCACGTGTCTGCGACGACCGATCGAAGCACATTCCTTTCGACGTTGCCGGCTACCCCGAAGGACCGCACCGCAGCATTGGCGATCGTGGGCGTCTCGTCGATCCTGTTCGCAGTGGCCGTGCCCTTCGCGGGTATCTCGCTACTGCCCGTGCCAGCCTTCGTCGCCAGCTATCAATCCGCCCTTGTGGTCGCGGACATTGTCACCGCCGTCCTGCTGTTGTCGCAGTTTGCGGTGCTCAGGACCAGCGCGCTGCTCGTGCTCGCGACGGGCTATCTGTTCACAGCCGCCGCGGCCGTGGTCCATGCCCTCACCTTCCCCGGACTTTTTTCGCCGACCGGGCTGCTGGGGGCCAACCAGCAGACCACGGTCTGGCTCTACATGATCTGGCACGGCGGCTTTCCGCTCTGCGTGCTGGCCTACGCCTGGCTGAAGGAGGCCGACGGCGGCGCCCGGATCACGGGCTCGGCTAGCAAGGCGATCTACGCCAGCGTGGTCGGCGTCGTCACGATCATGATCGTCTTGACCTGGATCGTCACTGCGCAGCACGACCTGCTTCCGGTCCTGCTGCGCGATGGCGGCTACACGCAGATCATGATCGGCGTGGTGTCCTTTGTCTGGTCCTTGAGCTTCGCCGCGCTGGTCTCGCTGTGGTTCCGCCGTCCGCATTCGGTCATCGATGTCTGGCTCATGGTGGTGATGTGCGCATGGCTGTTCGACATCGCGCTGTCGGCGATCGTCAACGTGGCACGCTTCGATCTCGGCTTCTACGCCGGTCGTGTCTACGGCCTCTGCGCGGCGACCTTCGTGCTCGCGGTGCTCCTGATCGAAAATGTCCGCCTCCAGGCGCATACGCTGGGTCTCGTCGGCAGGCTGCGCCAGCAGTCGGCATTGGATCGCGACTATTATGGCAAGCGCCTTGCCCTGTACGGCGCCGTCGTCGAATCCGCCAATGATGCCATCATCACGAAGACGCTCGACGGTGTCATCACGGGCTGGAACAAGGCCGCCGAACATCTGTTCGGCTATGCCGCCGCGGAGGCCATCGGGCAGCCGATCGACATCATCGTCCCGGAGGACCGCAAGGCCGAGGTCAGGGGTATCCTGAACCGGGTCGGCGGCAACGAAACGATCGCACAGCACGAGACGGTCCGGATCCGAAAAGACGGCCGGCGGGTCGACGTCGTCCTCAATGTTTCTCCGCTGAAATCAGCCAACGGACAGATCATCGGCGCTTCCAAGATCGCCCACGACATCACGGAAGAGAAGCAGGCACGAGAAAAACTGCGCCGCGAGGTCGAGGAGCGGCAGCGGATCTTCGAGACCTCACAGGACCTGATCCTGGTCACCGACGGTTTTGGCAATTTCATCCAGGTCAGCCCGAGCGTGAAGACCATTCTCGGCTTGAATCCGGAAGACATGATCGGGCACAGCGCCACCGAGTTCATTCATCCCGATGACCTCCAGAAGACGCGCGACGAGATGCGCGCGGCGCGGCGTGGCGCGGTCAAGCGCAGCTTCGAGGCGCGCTACTACCACTACGACGGTCACGAGGTCACGCTGAACTGGATGGGCACCTGGTCCGAGCCGGTCAAGCGCCATTTCTTCATCGGCCGCGACCTCACCGAGAAGCAGGCGGCCGAGGCGCAGTTCAGGCACGTCCAGAAGATGGATTCGATTGGTCAATTGACCGGCGGTGTCGCGCACGACTTCAACAATGTGCTGACCGTCATCACCGGCACGATCGGAATTTTGGCGGACGCGGTCGCTGACCGTCCCGAGCTCGCCGCCATCACCAAGCTGATCGACGACGCCGCCGAGCGCGGCGCGCAACTGACCAAGCATCTGCTCGCGTTCGCCCGCAAGCAGCCGCTCCAACCGCGCGAAATCGACGTCAACGCATTGACGCTCGAGGCCGCAAAGCTCCTGCATCCCACGCTCGGCGAGCAGATCACCATCATGCCGCAACTCACCGAGGATGCGTGGCCGGCACTGATCGACCCGGGTCAGCTTTCCACCGCGATCCTCAACCTCGCGCTGAACGCGCGCGATGCGATGCCCGACGGCGGAACGCTGGTGCTGGAGACGCGCAACATCTTCCTCGACGACGGCTATGCCAGCATGAATCCCGACGTGGTGGCCGGCAATTACGTCATGATCGCCGTCAGCGACACCGGCTCCGGAATCCCGCCGGAGTTGATGGACCGGGTGTTCGATCCCTTCTTCACCACGAAGGAGGTCGGCAAGGGCACCGGCCTCGGGCTCAGCATGGTGTTCGGCTTCGTCAAGCAGTCCGGCGGACACATCAAGATCTACAGCGAGGAAGGCCACGGCACGAGCGTGAAGATTTACCTGCCGCGCTCGAGCGGCGTGCAGGAGACCGAATTCGAGGCGCTGCAGAACGCGCCGGTCACCGGCGGCCACGAAAAGATCCTGATCGTCGAGGACGACGCGCTGGTGCGCCAATATGTCGTGACCCAGATCAAGAGCCTCGGCTATACCGCCCTCGAAGCCGCCAACGCGGCCGAGGCCCTCGTCATCATCGACGCCGACAAGGACATCGACCTGCTATTCACGGACGTCATCATGCCCGGCAACATGAACGGCCGCCAGCTCGCCGACGAGGCGGCTCGCCGCCGCCCCGACCTGAAGACGCTGTTCACCTCGGGCTACACCGAGAACGCCATCGTCCATCACGGGCGGCTCGATTCCGGCGTGCTGCTGCTGGCAAAGCCCTACCGTAAGTCCGAGCTCGCCAAGATGCTGAGGACCGCGCTCGCAGGTTGAGCCTGCGGCATCCCTGCGATATCGCTGAAGCGAGCGCCTTTCAGCCTGCGGAGCCGCCTTGAAAAACCTTCTCACCGATATCGCCGGCGTCCGCGTCGGCCATGCCGAGGATGCGAAAATCGCCACTGGCACGACCGCGATCATCTTCGACGCCCCCGCGGTTGCGGCCATCGATGTTCGCGGCGGCGGACCCGGCACGCGCGAAGACGCGTTGCTCGACCTCGCCAGCACCGTCGATCGCGTTGACGCCATCGCGCTGTCCGGCGGCTCCGCCTTTGGAATCGACGCCGGCGGCGGCATCCAGGCCTGGCTCGCCGAACAAGGCCGCGGCTTGCGGATTCGCGAGGCGGTGATTCCGATCGTGCCTGGCGCAATCGTTTTCGACTTGCTCAACGGCGGCGACAAGGCCTGGGGACGCTTCGCGCCCTATCGCGACCTCGGCTACGCCGCAGCGTTGGCCGCCAGCGACGATTTCGCACTGGGCAGCGTCGGCGCCGGCCTCGGTGCCACCACCGCGACCTTCAAGGGTGGACTGGGGTCGGCCTCCGCGGTCCTGGCCAATGGTATCAAGGTCGCCGCGATCATGGTCGTCAACGCGGTCGGCAGCACAACCGTTGGCGAAGGGCCTTGGTTCTGGGCTGCGCCCTTCGAGGAGAACGGCGAGTTCGGCGGGCGCGGCCTGCCGTCCACGTTCACACCGGACATGCTGGCGATGCGCATCAAGGGCGGACCCGCCGCGAACGCGCGCGAGAACACCACGATCGGCGTCGTTGTCACCGATGCCACGCTGACCAAACCCCAGGCCAAGCGGCTTGCGATGATCGCGCATACCGGGTTCGCCCGTGCGATCTATCCGGTGCATGCCCCGACCGACGGCGACGTGCTGTTCGCCGCCGCAACGGGCGAGAAGCCGATCGAGCCGCTGGTCGGCCTTACCGAGCTCGGAACGATCGCCGCCAACGTGGTCGCACGCGCCATCGCTCGCGGCGTCTACAATGCGACGGCCCTGTCCTTTGCCGGCGCAATGCCGGCGTGGAAGGACCGGTTCGGATAGAAACGAAACGGCTGACACGGCGTTACCCTGGCCGACAAGGTGCACAACCATGCCGTCTTCCGTGATCCGCTTTTTCCGCTACGCCCCCGATAGGCGCGAGCTGACGGTGACTTTCGTCAGCGGACGCGTCTATGTCTACGCGGACGTTCCGCCCGAGGTCGCCGCCGCGTTCAAGAATGTGCGCTCAAAGGGTACGTTCTTCAACCGCGAAATCCGTGATCGGTATGTCTATCGTGACATCACGCACGAATATGCAGGCTAGCCGTGAGCAAGGTTACACGCTCATCGACATCGATGAACCGACAGCCGCTGAGGCGCCTTGTCCCTGCCCGCCCTGCCGCTGCATCAACTGCGCGAACAGATCGTACGCCGAATTACGGGAGCTGGGGGCGCCCGGGACCGTCGTCGACATCTTGAAGCCGTCGGCATAGGTGACGGTGGTGGTGGTCGAACCGTCGGCGCCGGTCGTCGAGGTCGAGGTCGAGCCGCCGCTGGATCGCGAGGAGGAATCCGAACCGCTGCCGGAGGCATCGCCCGCACCTTGCGCGTGATGGTGGCCGCGATGGCCGCTCTTCAGCGCCTTCGACATCTCATCGAGGCTGACGCTGCCGTCGGTATTCGAATCCAGCTTCGAGAAAACGTCGTCGGCCTGCGCGAGATTGGTGCCGCCGGCGCCGAGCGCATTCTCGAATTCCGACTTGGTGATCTTGCCGTCGCCGTCCCCATCGATCTGCGAGAACAGATCCTTCAAGGCGGCGTCGCGGCGCGTCGAGGAGGAGGACGTCGAACTCGACGAGGTCGAGCTGGCGGCGCTGCCGGTGCTGTCCGAGGATTGGCTCTGCGCAGCGAACAGCGCGTTCATCGTCTCCGGCGAGATCTGCGGGGTCTTGCCCGCATTGACCGACGAGGCCGCGCCGGTCGTGCTGTTGCTGCCGCTCTCGATCGCGAACGGATTGGTCGCGGGCTTTTGCGAGGATCCCGTCTTCTGCGTCGACGAGGACGATTTCGAATTCGTCAGCGACTGGATCGCGTCGAGTGCGCTCGATACGGCCCCAAGAGCAAACAACATTGCACAACTCCAACCGATGCGGCATGCCGCGGCCAATGTTCTGTTCAGGTGAAGTCAGCAAGCGCCGTGCCAGCGCAAAAAGCTCAATGAAATCCGCTTTCACCGCACTTTGCACGGCCCGGAACACCGGCAATTCATGCCGGTCGCGGCAGAAATTTCCGCCCACAGGAAGCACGCCGCCCCTGCATTGCCCGGCTGAGAGGCCCATGTTAGGCGAGTCCATCTTCCACGGCCGCCACGGGAAACCGCCATGACCCAAGCCTTCGCTCCCCGCCCCCTGGCAATCGCGCCCTCGATCCTGGCCTCGGATTTCTCCAGGCTCGGCGAGGAGGTGCGCGCCGTGGACGCCGCTGGAGCCGACTGGATCCATCTCGACGTCATGGACGGGCACTTCGTTCCCAACATCTCGTATGGCCCCGACGTCATTAAGGCGATGCGCCCGCACACCAAGAAGATCTTCGACGCGCATCTGATGATCTCGCCCTGTGACCCCTATCTCGAGGCCTTCGCGAAAGCCGGCTGCGACCACATCACCGTGCATGCCGAGGCCGGTCCCCATCTGCACCGCTCGCTTCAGGCGATCCGCGCACTCGGCAAGAAGGCCGGCGTTTCGCTCAATCCGGGCACGCCGATCAGTGCGCTCGAATACGTCCTGGACCTGGTCGACCTCGTGCTGGTGATGTCGGTCAATCCCGGCTTCGGCGGCCAGGCCTTCATCCCCTCCGCGATCGGCAAGATCCGCGACATCCGCGCCATGACAGCGGGCCGGCCGATCGATATCGAGGTCGATGGCGGCGTCGGGCCCGACGTCGCAGGTCCCCTGGCTGCGGCCGGGGCCAACGCCTTCGTCGCCGGCACGTCCGTGTTCAGGGGCGGCACGCAGGATGCCTATAAGACCAACATCGCCGCAATCCGCAACGCCGCCGCGGGTGCACGCGGCGAGGCGATCTGAGGGCCCGCTCGACTCCGCAGACGTGCGGCCTCTACGGGTGTTGCGGCGCGTAATGCCTAAATTTGCAACTTGATCCGTACTCCTCCGGGCTTCCCTGATTCGCGCAAATCACCGCAAGTGATTCTTGCCTGTTTTCGCGGGAGCACATCATGACGACGACCCTGGTCTGGACTGGCGTGGCGTTGTGGCTTGGTTTTTGTGCGTTTGTTGTGTTTGGTCCATCGGCCGGACCGGTGAAGGTCTCGGTACGCTCGGCCCGCATCGCTCGTCGCGACTGGTATCGGGCCTGACCCCATGCAGATCGCGCTCGTGAAACGTCAGCCGAAGCGCCGGTGCCGCATCCCGCGGCGCCCACATCCTGACCTCGATTTTTTCTTCGGTCGGCTCGAACGCACCGAAGGCGAGATGCGCGACGACACCGGGCCCGAGATGGACCTGGATCACCCGCTCCGGTCACCGCGCCGGCATTGAATTCTTTTCTGGACCAAGCTCATGAAGCCGCATTGCCCGAACTGCCTCAAGGAAATGACCAAGGCATCCGCGTCGCGTAACCTGTTCAACTGCGAGCCGTGCCGCGAGATCATCCAGTTCTTCGGCGGCAGCGCGGATCACTGCGAGCCCGGCCCGCAATTCTCCTGGCCGATCCGTCGCAAGCGCTCCGTCCACACCGCTCACGCGGCCTGAGCCTCCAGGATCCAGAGCGCGGCCCTATCCGGCCTCCTCGCCCGCATCCGCAGCCATTCGCGGCGGCCGTACCACGGTGACGGTGCAGGCCGCTTCCGAGGCCACCTTGGCCGAGACGCTGCCGAGCAGCGTGCGCCTGAACGAGCCCTGCCGCGCGCCGATGATGACGTGGTCGACGTGGTTGACCTCGCAAAACTCCAGGATGGCCGCCGCGGGATCGACGGCTTCCAGCACGTGAGCCGAGAGCCGGCTCTCATCGAGCTTGAGCGGCGTGGCCCAGTGTCTGAGCGCCACCAACCGGTCGATATGCTTGTTGGAGCCCTGCTCATCCAGCGTCCTGTCAATCGCGATGCGGTTGAGCCTCAGCACGTTGAGACAGGCGAGCCGCGCCGACGGCAGCGTGGCGAGAATACGCTCGGTGGTGACGCGCAACGCTTCGTTCAGCTCGGGGGCGCCTTCCACCGTGTCGAGCGCGACCGCGAGGATCGGGCTTGATGCGATCTGGGCTGCGACATCCGATTTCGCGCGCGGCTGCATGACGCCCTGGTTGAAGCGGCGCCGCCAAGCGACGCTTAACGGGTCGCGCTTCATCCGCTCCGAGCGTGTGGTGAGCCTGATCTGGTCCGGATGGGTCAGATCGAAGGCGAGCTGCGACGCCGTCGGATAGCGCCGCACCGGTTCGATCTCGAGGCACCGCAGCACCACCTCCTGGAGCCAGGGCGGATAATCAGCGCGCAAGCCGCGCGGCGGGTGCGGATCGCGCCAAAGCCGGCGCCGCATCGCACGCAGTGTCTCGCCCTCGCCGAACGGCCGCTCGCCGGTCGTGAAGAAATAGAGCAGCACGCCCAGCGAGAACAGATCGCTGCGCGGATCGTCGCGCACCCCTGACAACCGTTCTGGCGCCATATAGGGCGCGGTGCCGTAAGGCAGGCGGAATTCCTCCTGCAACAGGTCCGGCAGATGGTTGTGATGCGACAGGCCATAGTCGATCAACACCGCCTCGCCGCTCTCGCGGAACATGATGCTGCTCGGCTTGATGTCGTGATGGATCACGTTCTGCCGGTGCAAATCAGCAAGCCCCGTTGCGATCCTGGCGACGAGCTGCCGCGCCTCGTCATACGGCAGCGGCAGGTCGGGCAACCGCTTGTAGAGCGTGGTCCCGGAGATGCGCTCGATCACGACATAGGCCTGGTGGGCGAAATCGCCGGTGCCGAAACAGGAGGGCACGTGCGGACCCGCAAGCCGCGGCAGGATCATCATCTCCATCTCGAAGGAGACGATCGCCGCGGGGTCCTCGCCCTCCGACACCCGCGGAATTTTCATCAGCAGCGGCACGTCGAGGCCGGGACGGGTGACGGTCCACAGCGTCGCCATTCCGCCGGCATGGACGCATTCGCCAATCGTGTAGCCGTCGATCTCTGCGCCCGATTTGACGAGGGGTTTCGGCATCGGCCTCTAACGCCCCTGCGACAGTCGGTCGGCGAGCCAATGCGGCAGGCCGTTCTCGCGGATCCGGTTCGCGGCCGTCTCGACGTCGTAGGGCGCGCGGCAATAGGTGATCTGGCACGAGACCGTGTCGAACAGCGCGAAAGCCGCGGATGGATCGCCATCGCGCGGCTGGCCGACCGAGCCGAGCACCGCAAGCCATTGCCGGCCGCGCAGCAGCGGTACGGAGACGTCAGTCTTGGGCACGAGTCCCGACATCTTCGCCGTCACCGACATCGAATAGATCGCCGGGCGGTGGATGTGGCCGCAGAACGTGACATGAGCCGGCGTCGCGATCAGGCTCTTGGCTGCGTCGGCGGTCGATCGGACATAGTGCCAGCTTCGGGGGCTGGAGGCTTCCGAATGCACGAACAGGCGATCGCCGTCCTCCACCAGCATCGGCAATTCCGCCAGGAACCGCCGCTGCGCGGTGTCGAGCCGGCCGCGGGTCCATTCGATCGCGATTTGCGCCTCGGCATTCATGGTCTCGGCCGAGGAATTCACCGCCTGGTCATGATTGCCGCGCACGGCGACGGCGCCTTGGACAACCAGCTCCATCGCGGTATCCACCACCCATTCCGGATCGGCGCCATAGCCGACGAAGTCGCCAAGCAGGATGAAGCGCTCGGCGCCACGCGCCCGCGCGACTTTCAGGCACGCCTCGAACGCCTGCCGGTTGCCGTGGATATCCGAGAAGACAGCGAGAAGCACGCACCCTCCACCCTCGAACCTTATTGGGAGCCGATAAGGCTAAATTGAGGGAGGTCAAGAACATGCGCCAGCGGCGCGCGGTTTGCCAGCACTGCCCTGTCGCGATGGTGAAGAGCCTATTGCTCGTCCTTCGGCGGCATCCGGGGCGGCGGCAACGGCGTGAACACGGCGCCCTGCGCGCCGGCCGGTGGTGCCAGGAATTCGCCGGTCGAGGAATCGCCTCCGCTCGTCTCCATGATGGTCTTGGGCGTCACATATTCCCGGACCATGTCGATGAGGCTGCCATCGCCGCCGCCGAAATCGGCGGCCCGGCCGCCTTGCGGATGTCCCAGCGCGATCTCGTTCTCCGCCGCATGGGTCTTGTCGGCCAGCCTGTCATTGTAGGGCACACGAAAGGCGCGCGGGATGCCACTCGGCCGATTGTCCTCGTCGAGCTGCTCGACCCAGAGATAGATCGAGCCGGGATCGCCCTCCAGCGAATGCGGCTCGACGATGCGGGCCTTCAGCAGCTTGAACGAGGCCGGCAGCCGATCGGCGCTGGCCCAGCCGAGCAGCCCGCGCATCTCGGTGAAGCTGACGACATAGAACGCACTGGTCACGACCACCGCGACCGCCTTGAACGACCAATGCAGCCGCGCATAGACCAGAACGACCAGCAGCAGCGCACCGATGACGGCGTAGGCTATCGATAGCGTGAGGATGACCGTTGGCAGGCTAGTCACGGCGCACCCTCACAGCGTTCTTGCTCACGCCGGTGCTCGGGTCGAGATCGGCGCCGTTGCGCCAGCCGCTGCGAAAGGTCTCCAGCAGCGATTTCGGCCGCTGGTCCACATTGACGACCTTGCCTTCGGCGTCGAGTCGGAACCGCACCGCGGTCTTCTCGTCGCCGGTGTGATCGACCGTGAACTTGTTATCGAAGATCACCTGCGCCGTCGGATTGAGTTTTTGCACCTTCACATTGGCCGTCACAGGCTCGCCGGTCGTAGCCACGAAATGTGAGACATTGACGGTGTATTCGCCGGGAACGATGCCCCGCACCGTGACGATCTCTTCGCGGATCGGCGAGGCAATCTTTTTGCCGTTGACCATGATGAAGTCGTTGGCTCCGCCGCGATCGTCGCGGTCGAGCGTGAGGAAGCCGGCCTCGCGGTGGCGATACCAGGCGATATTGCCCACGGGATCCTGCACGAACAGGTCGAGATCGTCGGGATGGCTGTCGGGCCAGTCCAGCGTGATCATGAACTCGGCCTTGGAGTCGATCTTGCCGTCCTTGGCGTCCGGCGAGACCGCGAGCAGCGCGAGGAAGAACAGGAAAGCGATCACCTGGAGCGCCTTGAACAGCATCACGCCCAAGGGATCGAACGGCTCCTCGCGCGGATAGAGACCGAAATCATCCATCATGTCGCGATTCCAGCGCCCTTACGTTCCAGCACCGGCGTCACATAGGTCTCGGTCAGCACCACCGCATCCGAGAACACCTTCTGGGTCGCGGCATCCAGCATGTAATACTGGATGCGGACCAGGATCGAACCGACGAGGCCCGCCAGCGTCGTGTACATCGCGACCGCCATGCCGTCGCTCATTAGTCCCATCGAGGATCGCATCGCGACCTTGTCGGCGGCATCCAGTCCCGCGATCGGCGCCAGCATGATGATGAAGCCGACGATGGTGCCGAGCAGGCCGAGCTTCATCAGCGTATCCGAGACGAAGGCCCCGAAGCCGTTGGAGCCGCGCAGCCGGTCGGCGAGCGTTCGCAGCAATAGCGTCTGGTCGACGGGGCGGTAGTCCTGCGCCGCGGCCTTGGTCACGAGGCTCTCAATGTGGTCCCGCACCAGCCCGCGCGGCAGCGCGGCAGCGCCGACGTCGAGCGCCCTGCCGCCCTCGGGGGCCGCAAGCACCGCGCGGCAGCGCCTTGCCGCCGCGCCCTCGCGGGCAATGGCCCGCGTGCGCAGGAAGCAGTGACCGCAGGTGAGGACATAGAGCAGCGCGATCACGCTGGAAATGTAGGTCCGATCTGAGGTCAGCATCAAGCGGATCAGGCCGAACCGCCACAGCAGCACGACGGCGAAGATCGAAAGCCCGGTGAAGATCATCCAGAACAGGAGCGCACTGCGCTCGGATGGGTCGGCAGCAGGCCCCGCGATCGGCCCAATCGTCATCGAACTCATGCTGCACCGCTCCTGGCCGTGAATTCCGCCCATTAGATCAAAGCCGCCGCGCCCGGTCCAAAGAGCCATGCCCAATCCAGCATGGGAAATTTGCCCGAGCTACCATCTTGCCGTGCCTCGCAATTGGCAAGGCGCGGCGGCGTTGTTAGGCTGACCTTAGCAAACTTTGGGGTGATCGCATGCGCCTTGTGCTTCAGCTTGTCGCCCGTCTGTTTCTCATTGTCGTGCTCTGCCTTGGCGCGGCGACGATCTGGGCCACGTTCGACGCCTATCGCAGCGTGGACCGGGCGACTGCGGCCTCGGCGCAGCGGGTCGCCCAGGCGCTTCAGGCCCTGTATTGGCACGAATTCCTGTTGCGTAGCAGCAGAACACGCGAGCAGCTTCTGCCGGTTCCGGAGTGGCGCACGCTGGAAACGATGAAGCTGATCTCACCCGGCGTCTGCGTCGAATTCCAACCGGCCATCGCATTCGAAAAGCCGCTCTGCGGCCAGAGCGAGGGGCTGGGCAAGACGCCGCCGCGCTGGTTCGCGTCGATCGTGCCGACCTTCCTCGGCAGCCATGCCGAAGTGATACGGCCCGTCAGTCCCCGCGCGGCGACCGCCGGAACGGTGGTCGCGACGCCGGATGAAACGGCCGCCATCTCGCTTGCCTGGGAGTACATCCTCAACGTGATCGACGTCGCGCTTTTGATGGCGGCGGCGATCGCGCTGCTGGCCTCGCTCGCGATTGCGCATGCGCTGGCGCCGGCGCGCACGATCGTCACGGCCTTGCAGCGCATGGCCCGCGGCCAATATCGCACGAAACTGCCGCGCTTCCGGTCGATGGAGCTGGCGATGATCGGCAGCGCCGTCGGCGAGCTCGGCGGCCGGCTGGAGGAGGCTACCGAACAGCGCGCGGCGCTGACGCGGCGCCTGATCGAGATCCGCGACGACGAACGCTGCGCGCTCGCCCGCGAGCTGCACGACGAGTTCGGACAAAATCTCTCGGCCATCCTCGCCTTCGCCAACACCATCGAAACGGCGAGCACGAAGGGAGACAAGCACAACGACGTCGCGCAGGACGCGCGGATGATCTCGCAGGCCACGCATCATCTGATGGCCTCGCTGCGCGACGCGCTGAAGCGCCTGCGCAATCCCCTGCCCGCCGAGCTTGGGCTGGAGGCGAGCCTCGTGAATTTGGTGGATAGCTGGCGCTCGCAGAGCTCGGCGCGGCCGACGATCCAGCTCGATCTCAAGGGCGACCTCACCGACATCAGCGGCCCGGCCGCTATCACGGCCTATCGCGTCGCGCAGGAATGCCTGACCAACGCGTTGCGCCACGGCGCGGCACGCGAGATTTCGCTCAGCGTGGAACGGCGCGCGGGCGACGACGATGCATTGCTGATCCGTGTCGACGACGATGGCGGCGGCGACGCGGCACGCGTCAAGCAGTCGGCCGGCTTCGGCCTCACCGGCATCCGCGAGCGCGTCGCAGCGGCCGGCGGCTCATTCTCGATCCTGCCTGCCCGAGGCGGACTCAGCGTCGCCGCCACCATCCCGCTCGCCGCATGAGGCCGGCATGAACGAGATGGCAACAGGCATTTCCGTGCTGCTGGTCGACGACCATCCGATCGTGCGGCAAGGCTATCGGCGCGTGCTGGAAAGCCAGGGTGATCTGCATGTCGTGGCGGAAGCCGACAACGCTGCGGATGCCTACAGCGCCTTCAAGGCGCGCGATCCTGATGTCGTCGTGCTTGATATCTCGATGCCCGGCGCGAGCGGACTGGAAGCCATCCGCAACATCCGCGCGCGCAGTCCGCGGGCGCGCATCCTCGTCTTTACCATGCACAACGAAGCCGTTCTGGTGAAGGCAGCCTTCAGTGCCGGCGCCAGCGGCTTCGTCACCAAGAGTAGCGAGCCGTCCGCGGTCGTGTCCGCGATCCGCAGCGTTGCCCGCGGCGAGCGCGCCATGAGCGACGACATCGCGCACATCTTGGCCGAGGACAGTCTGTCGGCGGGCTCGGCGCTGGATCAATTGGGAGAACGCGAGATCGAGATCCTGCGCCAGTTCGCCGGCGGTGCCACGACCGAACAGATCGCTGCGCATCTCAATCTGAGCGTCAAGACGGTGCAGAACTATCACTATCTGATCAAGACCAAGACCGGCGCGCGTACGGACGCGCAGCTGGTGCGGCTGGCAGCCAATTGTGGACTGACGAAGATCTAGATGTTTGCCCCTCCCTGAAGGCAGGCGCACGGAGCCATCCTCCGCATGCGGGCGTCTCCCAGGTATATTTCGACCGCCTTGCGATGCGGATTGGAACGGAGGCCATCGAACTCCAGTTAGTACCGCAGTGAAGGAGTTCCGCCATGAGTAAGGCTATCCGCGAAGCTACCTATCCCGCGCTCATCACTGTCGGCGAGCTCATCGATGAACTCTGCCGCTTGCCAGACACAGCAACCATTCGATTCCACTGCCCCATGCTCGAACAGGAGCTTGCATTCTACAGGCTTCGAAAGCGGGCGAAGGACCTCGTCGAAATTGAAGTCAATGCGTATCCGGAAAGCCCCCCGGTCGTGCCATTGGCGGGTACCGCTCTTCGTGCGCGGAAAAAGTCCCACCATCCGCGTTCGCTTCGCGATGGTGCCCTCGCCCACAAGGTCGACGGATAAAAGCGCCGCCCATGCGGGCGATCGAGCGGCTTTGGAACAGCGCGTGGAGTATTCGGCCTACGCCTTCAGCCCGCGCAATACCAGCGCCAGCGTCGCATCGACACGCGCCGAGAGATCGGCATCCTTCCACTCGTCCGCATGGGCCGGATGGTGAAAGCGGACTGTGGCATCGAAGATCGCACGCGCGGTGGTCTTGACGTCATCGACGGCGAACACGCCCTGCGTCACGCCGTCGGACAGGATTGCCGCGATCTGGTCGATCATGGTGTCCTTGTGACATTTGACGGCCGCGCAGGCTTCGCGCGCCAGGGTCAGATAAGTGTCGAACATCTCGGGGTCGTCGAGCACACGCGAACGTTTGGCGGCGAACAGCGTGCGCAGCCAGCGGTCGAGCCTGTCAGGCGCCGGGCCCTGCTCCTTGGCGATCGCCAGCAGCGGCGCGTCGATGCGGTCAAGCCAGCGTTTGGCAACCGCTTCGCGCAGCGAAGCCTTGCTCGGGAAATGGCGATAGACGCTGCCATGGCTCACATCGAGCGCACGGGCAACGTCGACCACGGTGGCTTTGGCCAGTCCGTAACGCCGCAGCACGTCCTCGGTGACTTCGAGGATCCGCTCCGGCGTCAAGATAACGGCTTCGTTCATGCCAGCACCATGTTCCCGTTGAGGGCTCAGTTACCCGGTGACAGAGCTGCTTCCGAAGCGCCCGTGCCGGTCGTTTCGGAAAGCTCTCGCCTTAATGAGGCAGTTTTGCAGCCTGCGCCGCGATCTGGCGCGCCACCAGTAAATTGAGCCAGTGCCCAATCGTCCCGGTCAAATTGATGATTTCGGTCGTCATTGTCGTAAGTCTCCAATCAATTGGCGGTCCCTGTTGTTCAATTGCGACCCTCAATCCCCCATCTGCTTGGGACGTCGGGCTCCCGGGATGCCGCCAGACGCCCGATTGGAGCGTCCGAGAACGGATATACACGTCTCGCTGACAGATTTCAATATCTGTCAGTCAATGATCCGTGATTGACAGTTAATATCTGCGGCCCCGGGGCACGTGCCGCTCATCGCGCGCCGCGGCCGGCCGATGCCCCCCACCCAGCCCAATCATCCCCCGCTACGTTGCCGGTGCCGTTTGTTTCGCTCTCCCCGCTCTGCTAAGTCACGGCGTAAAAAGCATTTTGGCAGGTCGCCCCTTCTGGGTCGCCCGCCCACCTTCCTGGAGCAGTCCAATGATCCCCCGCTATACCCGCCCGGAAATGGCCTCGATCTGGGAGCCGCAGACCCGGTTCAAGATCTGGTTCGAGATCGAGGCGCATGCGGCGGACGCCCTTGCCGAGCTCGGCACGATTCCCAAGGAGGCCGCCAAAACGGTCTGGGGCAAGGCCAAGGACGCCACTTTCGACGTCGCCCGCATCGACGAGATCGAGCGCGAGACCAAGCACGACGTCATCGCCTTCCTCACCCACCTCGCCGAGATCGTCGGCCCCGAAGCGCGCTTCGTGCATCAGGGCATGACCTCCTCCGACGTGCTCGACACCTGCCTCAACGTCCAGCTCACCCGCGCCGCTGACCTGCTGCTCGCCGACCTCGACAAGGTGCTGGCGGCGCTGAAGAAGCGCGCCCTCGAGCACAAGATGACGCCGACCATCGGCCGCAGCCACGGCATCCATGCCGAACCCGTGACCTTCGGCCTCAAGCTCGCTTATGCCTATGCGGAATTCTCGCGCGCCAGGGAGCGCCTGATCGCGGCGCGGAAGGAAGTCGCCACCTGCGCCATCTCTGGTGCGGTCGGCACTTTTGCCCAGATCGACCCGCGCGTCGAACAGCATGTTGCCAATGCCATGGGCCTCGTCCCCGAGCCGATCTCGACGCAGGTCATCCCCCGCGACCGCCACGCGATGTATTTCTCGACGCTCGGTGTGATCGCTTCCTCGGTCGAGCGTTTCGCGGTGGAGATCCGCCACATGCAGCGCACCGAAGTGCTGGAAGCCGAGGAGTTCTTCTCCGAAGGGCAGAAGGGTTCGTCCGCGATGCCACACAAGCGCAATCCGGTGCTCTCGGAAAACCTCACCGGGCTGTCGCGCATGGTGCGCGCCTATGTGACCCCGGCGCTGGAGAACGTCGTGCTCTGGCACGAGCGCGATATCTCGCACTCCTCTGCCGAACGCATGATGGGCCCCGACGCGACCGTGACGCTGGACTTCGCGCTGGTCCGCCTCGCCGGCCTGATCGACAAGCTGCTGGTGTACCCCGCCAACATGCAGAAGAACCTCGACAGCCTCGGCGGCCTCGTGCATTCGCAGCGCGTTCTACTGGCGCTGACGCAGAAGGGCGCAAGCCGCGAGGACGCCTACAAGCTCGTGCAGCGCAACGCCATGCCGGTCTGGCGCGGCGAGGGCGACTTCCTCCAGCTCCTGAAGAAGGACGCTGACGTGAAGAAGTATCTCACCGACGCCGAAATCGACGAGCAGTTCGACCTCGGCTATCACTTCAAGCACGTCGACACGATCTTCAAGCGCGTGTTCGGCGAAAGCTGAGCGTCATTCGTAGCCCGGGTGAGCGCAGCGACACCCGGGACTTTTCCCACAAAAAATCCCGGATTTCGCTTCGCTCATCCGGGCTACAAATCAAGGCGGACCTCCCTCATGCCCATCGTCAACCGCGTTGCCGCCCTCTCCGACGAAATGGCCGCCTGGCGCCATGACTTCCACGAGAATCCGGAGCTGCAATACGACGTCCACCGCACCGCCGGCATCGTCGCCGACCGCTTGCGCGAGTTCGGCTGCGACGAGGTGGTGACGGGCATCGGCCGCACCGGCGTCGTCGGCGTGATCCGCGGCCGCAAGTCCGCCTCGGGCAAGACCATTGGCCTGCGCGCCGACATGGATGCGCTGCCGATCATGGAGACGTCGGGCGTACCCTATGCCTCCAAGGTCCCCGGCAAGATGCACGCTTGCGGCCATGACGGCCACACCGCGATGCTGCTCGGCGCCGCCAAATACCTCGCCGAGACGCGCAATTTCGACGGCACGGCCGTGGTGATCTTTCAGCCCGCGGAAGAAGGCGGCGGCGGCGGCAAGGCGATGGTCGAGGACGGGCTGATGACGCGCTGGAACATCCAGGAGGTCTATGGCATGCACAACATGCCGGGCCTGCCCGAAGGCCATTTCGCGACCACACCCGGCGCGATGCTCGCCTCCTCCGACAACATCCAGATCACGGTGCACGGCAAGGGCGGCCATGCCGGCGCGGGTCCGCACAAGTCGATCGACAGCGTGCTGATCGGCGCTCAGATCGTCAACGCGCTGCAGTCGATCGTGTCCCGCAACGTCGACCCGCTCAAATCAGCCGTCATCTCGATCACGCAATTCCACTCCGGCACGGCCTTCAACATCATCCCCGAGGTCGCCGAGCTCGGCGGCACCGTGCGCACGCTCGACCCTGAAGTGCGCGATCTCGTCGAGCGCCGCATCGGCGAAGTCGCCGAGAGCATCGCGCGCGCCTATGGCGGCTCGGCGGAGACCAAATACACGCGGATGTATCCGGTGACGATGAACCATGCGCGCGAGGCCGGCCTTGCCGCCGACGTCGCCCGCGACATCGTCGGTGCCGAGCGCGTCAACGACAAGTTCATTCCCATGATGGGCGCCGAAGATTTTTCCTTCATGCTGGAAGCACGCCCCGGCGCGATGATCCTGGTCGGCATGGGCGACGGCAACGAGTGCCACCACCCGGCCTACGTCTTCAACGACAACATTTTGGGCCACGGCGCATCGTTCTGGGCGCGGTTGGTGGAGACGCGGATGCCGGCGGGTTAGTGCAGGTCCGCCGGGTGGGCAAAGCGAAAGCGTGCCCACCACAAACTTCTCCGCTGCAAATGGTGGGCACGGCGCTTCGCGCCTTTGCCCACCCTACAACACCGCTCATCCCTGATATTGCAGCACGTGCATGCCGGCGTTCCAGTCGGAGACGAACATCAGCCCGTCAGGCCGGACATAGGCGTCGCAGGTTTTGGCCGCGAGCGCGACGTTCGGGCGCGGATCGATGAGCTTTTTCGGTGTCGGCGGCACCCAATACGCGATCTCCTTCGGTGCGAAGGCGTCCCTGACGTCGAACACCCTGACGCCGGCATTGTTGTAGGTTGCGAAGATCGTCTCCTCGCTCTGGAACGAGCCCGGGCGGTTCTCGTGCAGATTATGCGGACCGAAGGTGCCGTTCGTGCAGAAATCGCGGTCGCGCGGGGTGGGCAGGGTCGCGATCGGCACCGGATTTGCCGGCGCGCGCACGTCGAGAACGAATGTATGGAACAGCCCCTTGGCGCAATTGTCCGCGTTCGCTTCGTCGGCGACGATTGCGAGCTGTCGCTTGGGCAGCGGCAGCGGCGTATGCGTCCCGCCGGCGAAGGGCGGCGACCAGTTGATGTGGGACAGCAGCTTTGGATTCACGGGATCGCTGATGTCGTGAATGGTGAAGCCGCCATCGCGCCAGGCAGCATAGCCGCGATCACCCGCCGTGATCATGTGATGGAGCGCAAAGCGCTTGCCCTTCGGCGTTGCCGGCTCGCCGGCCGCACGGTTCATGCCCGGCAGCCACCATTTCGCGACGATCTCCGGCTTGGTGATGGTCTTGAGATCGACCACGCAAAGGATGTGGTCGGTGAACCCGTCGAGATGCGCCGATACATAGGCATAGCGGCCGCCCGGCCACCACAGCCGATTGATGCCGAAGCCGGGCATTTCGAGGAATGCGATTTCGCGCATCTCGTTCGGTTTCGATATGTCGTGGATCGACAGCCCACAGCGGAATTTCTTGGCCTTGGTGATGCTGTCGACCAGCGTGTTCTCGAAATAGCCGCGCATATTGTCGTAGGACTGCATCGCGACGATGTTGGCGCCGTTTGCAAGCAGCAGCAGGTCTTCCGCCACCTGTAAATGGTGGGTGCGAGTGTATTGTCCCGCGGTGAAGAAATTGACCGGCTTCAGCGCACGCGGATCGGATGCGTCCAGGACCGTCACGCCGTCGCTGAACATATGTCCGACATAGACATGCTGCCGGTTGAACATCACCTGCACGCTGTCGGGCCGTCCGCCGATGTCGCTGTAGGAGATGTGCTTGATGCCCTTGCCGATGCCCTCGGGGGGAATGTCTGCCTCCGAAGCCCTAGCGCATCTCGACCACCCAGGCAGCGCGGCGGATCCGAGCACGGCCGACAATTGCTGAAGGTGACTGCGGCGCGAGAGCTCAAGCATCGGTTTTCCCCATTTTTTTGGGAATGATGCTCGCTTGCGGCGGGGCACGCAAGCCTCGTGTCGCCTGCCCTCACCTCAACCGCAGACGTGTCTGGTCCGGCCGGACATCACCGCTGCCTGGCCCTCAGTTGCAGACCTCGCCGGTGATCTTGGCGCTGGCGTTCGCATTGGGCACCGGCCCGAGGTGACAGCCCTTTGCGACCGGTCTGCAGCCGGCGTTGTTGCAGATCATCTGCCCAGAGGACTGCGACTTCGGAGCCGCGGACTCCGCCTCCTTGCGGTCCTGGTCGCGCCTCTTCGAATCCTCGCGCGTCACCACCGGCTTCTTCTCCGGCACCTTCTCGCATTCATTGTCATCGCCGACGTGATAGCCGGCGCGGCAGGTGATCTTCGCGCATTGATCGCCGTCGGCCTTGAAGCCGAAATTGCATACGAGCGGACAGACGCGTCCTGGTTTCGCCTTCAGCGCATCGAGCGCGTCGACGCTTGCAAGCTTCGCGTCGAGTTGGGTGCCGGCATATTTGTTGAACAGCGTCAGCGAGCGTTGCGATGCGGCGTTCCAATCGCCGTCAGCGGCGGCCGAAAGACAGCCGACGCGGCGCAGCTCGCTCTGAACGGATTTCGCGAGATCGCCGGGCGGCGGGGAGCTTGGCGGCGGCGACAGCGCGGCGACCTTCCTGCTTTCGGCATCAGCCGCCTGCTTGTCCGCCGCCTGCTTCGTTGCGGCCTCCGTCGCCGCTTTCTCGAGCGCCCGCTTCTCCGCGAGCGACTTGGCCGCGGCAGCTTCCGCCGCCTTGCGATCTCGTTCGGCCGCCTCCGCCTTGGCCTGCTCGATCTGCTTGGCTTTCTCGGCCGCGATCCTCGCCTCTTCCGCGGCTTTGGCAGCTGCGGCGGCTTTCTCCTGCTCGGCCTTCTGGGCTCGTTCGGTCGCGAGCCTCGCCTTCTCCTGTTCGGCCAGACGCGCCTTCTCGGTCGCCACCGTGCGATCCTCCTCGGCGGCAATCTTCTTCAACTGCACACGAGCGAGGTTGGCGTAAAAGCCGTCCGGATAGGTCTGGAGGAATGCTTCCCAGGCTTCGCGCAGGCCGGCCTGAAGCGCCAGCTCGTAGTCCTTGCGCACACTGTCCTGCGGGTTCGCCTGCGGACCTGCTGCGGCGACTGGCCTCAGCGGCACCAGCGGCACGTCGCTGCCGCCCAGGGAGCCATAGACATACGGCTCCTGCTTGTTGCCGGTCTTCTTCAAGACGTCGTCACGGACAAACCCGAATGCCTTGCGCAAGTCGAGCCCGGGCTTCGGGAGATGATCGGTCAGCGCGACCGCGAACGGGCTGTTGCGGGAGTCGCCATCCGACGCCGTCGATCCCGCCTTGGCCGCAAAGGCGATCATCGTGTTCGGACTGGTCGGCTCGACCTTGGCAAGTCCGCCACCAATCGCGCGCGAGGCCAGGGTGCGCTTCATCGTCTTGGCGAATGGGTTGTCGCGGCACGCATCGAGGATGACGAGACGGAGTTGTTTGGCCGGTTCGACCGCGTACAGCGCGCGATCCAGCGCGACCGTCTCGTCGAGGACGTCACCGTCAGTTTCCAGCATCGCATCGGTCGGAACGAGATAGTTGCTGCCGTCCAGCTCGATGCCATGGCCTGCATAGTAGATGACTGCCATGTCGGCATCGCGCGTCCTGGCCGCGAACTCGCGTAGCGATCGCCGCATTTCGCTGGCATTGAGGTCCAGCCGGATCTCGACCGTATCGAAACCCGCGTTCCTGAACATGCTGCCCACGAGCCCGGCGTCATTCACCGGGTTCGCAAGCCGCGGTGCGTTCTTGTAAGCGGAATTGCCAATGACGAGCGCAACGCGCTTGTCGGCCTGGGCCGATCCGCACCCCAGCCAAAGACCGAAAATCAACAGTGAAAGAGATCGCAAGACGATCATGAAACGCCGAGCCTTTTACGGGCGATTGCCTGTGACACCCTAATTGCAGACCTCGAAGTTGCCGCCTGTGGCTGTATTCGAACTAACCCTGCCGGGGATCGTCCCGCTGACAAGCCGACATCCCTTTTGCACCGGGCGACATCCCGTCGAGCTGCAAATAATCTGTCCACTCGCCTCAGGCCTGGACGGCGAAGATTCGCTTGCCTTCCGGTCCGTATCCCGCCTCCGCGAATCCTCACGCGTGGCGACCGGCTTCTTCTCCTGAGTCTTTTCGCACTCGTTGTCATCACCGACGCGATAGCCGGCGCGGCAGGTAATCTTCACGCATTGATCGCCGTCGGCCTTGGAGCCGAAATTGCAAATGAGCGGGCAGACGCGTCGCGGCTTGGCTTTCAGGGCATCGAGCGCGTCGGCGCTGGCGAGCTTGGCATCGAACTGAGTACCGGCGTATTTGTTGAACAGCGCCAGCGAGCGCTGCGAAGCTGAATTCCAGTCGCCGTCCGCAGTGACGGACAGGCAGCCGACGCGGCGCAGTTCGCTCTGGAGTGATTTCGTCAGATCAGCCACCGACAATGTGGATGCCGGCGCCGGCGCAAGGGCTGCAACTTTCTGCTCGACCTCAGGCATCTGCCGATCGGCCGCCGGTTTTACCGCCTGCTCCGCCTTCTCGGCGGCCTGCTTGGCGGCAAGCTCGGCCCTGGCCTTCTCCGCTGCCTGCTTCTCGGCTTGTGCTTTTGCCGCGGCAGCCTCAGCCAGTTTGCGCTGGTGCTCGGCCGCGTCCGCCCTTGCCTGCTCGATCTGCTTCTGCTTCTCCGCCGCGACCCGGGCCTCTTCGGCGGCCTTGGCAGCCGCGGCCGCCTTGTCCTGCTCGGCCTTCTGGGCGCGTTCGGCAATGAGCCTTGCCTTCTGCTGCTCGGCCGCGTTCGCTTTTTGCTCGGCCGACGCGCGCGTCTCTTCAGCAGCGATCTTGTTCATCTGGCCCTTGGCCAGATTGGCATAGAAGCCTTCGGGATATTGCGCCAGGAAGGCTTCCCAACCGTCGCGCGTGGCAAGCTGCAGCGCGAGCTCGTAATCCCTGCGAATCGAATCCTGCGGATTTGCCTGCGGACCGGTTGCAGCCGGCTTGGCAGAAACCAACGGCACGTCATCGCCGCCCAGCGAGCCATACACGAAGGGCTCCTGCTTGTTCCCGGTGCTCCTCAGCACGTCGTCGCGCACGAATCCGAACGCCTTGCGCAAATCTAGGCCCGGCTTGGGCAAGTGCTCGACCAGCGCGGTGGCGAACGGGCTGTTCCTCGAATCGCCGTCGGACGCAGTCGAACCGGCCTTTGCCGCGAAGGCGATCATGGTGTTGGGGCTGGTCGGCTCGACCTTGGCGAGTCCGCGTCCGATCGCGCGCGAAGCCAGCGTTCGCTTCATGGTCTTGGAAAACGGATTGTCGCGGCAGGCATCCAGGATGATCAGGCGCAGCTGTTTGGCCGGCTCTACCGCGAACAGCGCGCGCTCCACCGGGATGGTCTCGTCGAGCACGTCGCCATCCGTCTCCAGCGTCGCGTCGATCGGAATGAGATAGTTGGTGCCTTCCAGCTCGATGCCGTGGCCGGCGTAATAGATCACCGCCATATCGGCATCGCGGGTCCTGCCGGCGAACTCGCGCAACATGCGCCGCATCTCGCTGGCGCTGAGATCCAGCCTGACATCGACGGAATCAAAGCCCGCCTTCTTGAACATGCCGCCGACCAGAGTGGCATCGTTGACGGGATTGCCGAGCTTGGGCGCGCTCTTGTAGGCGGAATTGCCGATGACAAGCGCCACCCGCCGGTCCGCATGGGCTGGTCCGCAGGCGAGGCCAATGGCCAAAATCAACAAAACAAATATCCGAAACGGAATCACTTGCGTCCCCCCGGATGCAATTCGACGAGACTATTCGGACCATCGCTCAATTACCAACTCTTCCTATGTGATATTTGTCACATAAGAGGCTCTACCGGCGTTATGGATAATGCGGCGAAGCGTCGCCCCGCTTTCGGGCCGACGGTCGAAGCCGTCTGTTGGGTCCGCTACATTTGCACCACCTCATGGCGCATCACGAACGGTGCAAGCAGTGCGTGCACCTCGCTCGCAACCGCCTCGCGCTGATCCGCCGGCAGGCCCGCCAGCGTCACAGTCGCGATCGAACCGTGGCTGCCGTGAGCACCGACCCTGACCTTGCAGTCGATGCCGCGCTCAGTGAGCGGTGTCAGCACCTTCGTGAACACGCGCTGGGCTGCGTCCCAGCGCAGCTGCGGCTTGAACACCTTGCCGACGCCCGTCACCGGCATCGGATCGATCGGGATGACCTGCACCGGGACAGCTGCGCGCTCCGGCGTACGCTCGCGCACCCATGTCTCCAACTCGCCCGGCTCGACGGTCGCGCCCGGCTTCAGCTGCACGTAACCGACCGGCAGCTCGCCGGCATAGGCGTCGGGTTGGCCGACCACGGCGGCAAAGCCGACGGCGGCATGCCGGAACATGATCTCCTCGATCGGCGCCGGATCGATGTTGTGGCCCCCGCGGATCACGAGATCCTTGGCGCGGCCGGTGATCCAGAGATAGCCGTCGGCATCGAGCCGGCCAAGATCGCCGGAATTGACCCAGACCTCGTCGACGAAGGCACCCTTGTTGTGCTCGTCGTTGAGATAGCCGCCGAACACGCCTGGGCCAGCCATGATGACGACGCCAATCTCGTCCGGCGCGCAGTCGCGGATCAGCTTGCCCTCGGCATCGAGCTGGACGATGCGGACCCGCGCGTAAGGCATGGGAAGGCCGACCGAACCGAGCCGGATCGGCCGCGACCGATAGGCCAGCGTGTGCACGCTCGAGGTCTCGGTCATGCCGTAGACCTCGACGACCGGCAGCTTGAGCTTGTCCTGGATCGCAGACCCCACCGCGACCGGGATCGCGGAACCGCCACCGGCTGCATATTTCAGGCTGGAGATGTCTGCATTGCCAGGCGGTACCGCGAGCGTCGCGGCGAGTACCGTCGGCACGCTCGACAGCGCCTCCGGCTTGAAGCGCTCGACCAGTTGCCAGATGTTCTTCACCGCATTCGGGTTGCGCCATCCGCTCGGCGACAGCACGACCAGCGAACCGCCAGCCGACAGCGTCGTCAGCACCTGCGTCAAGGAGCCCCCGACGTGAAACAGCGGCATGCCGAACAGCATGTTGGCGCCCGGCTTCGACTTCAGCAGCAGATTGAGCGCCCAGGCCTGATAGACTTGGTTGGCATGCGTGTGCCGCACCAGCTTTGGCGTGCCGGTGGTGCCGCCGGTGTGGAAATAGGCGGCGATGTTGCTGCCGAGAATCTTGCGTCCGCTGATAAGGCGGTCCGAAGGCTGCGGCTTGATGAGGTCGTTGAAGGCAAAGATTCCTCTCGCCGGATCGCCAGCACCGAACACCTGCACGATCGCCTTGAGCTGCTTGAGTTGCGGCCTGATCTGCTCGACTTTCTGCCAGATGTCGGTGCCCGGCATCGGCCCGAGCGCCACCAGGATCTTCGTATTCGCGGCCTCGAGGATCTCAGCGATCTGGTGCGGCTCCAGGAGCGGATTGACGGGATTGGCGATGCCGGCGGCCTCCGCGCCGAACAGCGTTACAAAGGCGTCCGGCACCAGCGGCAGCATGAAGCTGACGACGTCGCCCTTCTCCACGCCGAGTGCGTGAAACATGTTGGCCGCTTGCGTGACGCGCGCGATGAAGTCGCGGTACGTGACCACGATCGGCGTGTCGGCGGGATCGGCATTTTGCAGGAACTGGATCGCCGGCCCGTCGGGGTTGCGGACCGCACCCAGCCTGACGGCGTCGTAAGTGCTCTCGGCCGCGACGCGATCGGCGTAAGGGACCTGCTCGAAGGCTCGAACCTCTGCGTCCGTCGCCAGGTCGGGATAGTCGCTGCCGATGAGCCGATCGAGCGCATGGATGCCCGCCATGGAATTCCGTCCTCCCTCAGATGCATTTCCCCGCGCCCTGTCTTTTGACTTTTGGGTTGGCGGGGCCTCGACCGATGGCCGGCCGAGCACGGGCAGAATGATGGATGATTTGGCGTTCGTCCATGACCTAACGGCCGCCGTAATCGGGCTGTGGTGAGAGGCTTTTGAACCTGCGCGCCCGATCCGGGGACCAAGAACTGGCATAGGACTCACATGCCGGCGTCCTCGCCAGCGCCCTGGCGCAAGACTGAGGTGATCATGACTACGCCCCCGCGGGATTGCGCTACCCGGCTGTTCATCGCGCTCGCCGTGACAGCGGGGATCATGACATCGGTGATCGCCCTCCCCCGCGCGGCACTCGCCGAGGACGGCCAGCTCGACAAGATGCGCGCCAAGATCTCGGCCTTCATCGGCGACAAGATGGAGAAGCTCGGCGGGTCACGCATCGTCTACAAGGTGGACACCGATGGCCTGCGCGAGAGCGTAGTCACGGATTTGCGCGACGACGTCTACAAGAACCTGCGCGAGGGCAAGATCGCCTTCTCCGGTCTTGCGATCCGCGACGGCGGCGTTGAGTTGAAGATTGCCGACGTCAAGGGCCGCGAGCAACTCGCGCGCAAGCTCGCGTCGGCCGCGGAAGGATTGCCGTCGCATGCACTCGCCGTGACCGACGGCGACGGACTGGTCAGGCTCGTGCCGACCAATGCGGCATCCGCCGCGCGGTTGCACGAACTCGTCGAAGATGCCATCGCCATGATCGAGCAGCGTCTGAAGGAGGCCGGCGTCCAGCTGGCCAGCGTCCAGCCCGATGGGACCGACCGCATCCGCATCTTCCTGCCCGGTGTGATGGAGCCCGAGCGCGTCACCGCGGTCTTCGCCCGCAGGGTCAAGGTCGGCTTCCGCCTGATCGACCTCTCGGTGCCGCCGGAGCAGGCGCAATCCGGCACGCCACCGGCAGGCACGGAAGTCCTGCCCGGCTTCAAGGACAAGAGCCTTTATCTGGTCGCCAAGGACAGCGTGCTCGACGGCGACGACATCAGCTATGCGGGCCCGGGGTTTGCGAGCGCCACGAAAGAGCCGATCGCCTCGTTCCGCTTCAACGGCCGCGGCACGCGGCGCTTTGCCCACATCACCGAAGAGAATATCGCAAAGCCCTTCGCCATCGTGCTCGACGGCAAGGTGATCTCCGCCCCCATCATCCGCGAGCCCATCACCGGCGGCTCGGGCCAGATCTCCGGCAATTTCACCCTGGAGGAAGCAAACAGCGTCGCCATGCTGCTGCGCGCTGGTTCACTGCCGGGGCACCTCGGCTTGGTCGAGCAGGAGGTCGTGCCGCCCGCCAAGCCCTAAGGCGGGGGGATCGCCCCACGCCCACGCCTGGTCCCCCTCGCCCGGTCGGCCGCCGAGGTCGACCACGCCGAGGCTCGTACCCACTGGCCCCCGAATCGCGGGCGCGCCACGGCCATATGCACCGCCAAACAGGCAATTGCCGAAACGCCCGATCAGGCTAAAATTTGCCTCTTGCGGCACGGCGGCCCAAAACTTCATTCAAGCGGTCGTCGTTCGATTTCGGCTATAGGTGTCGAGAATACCGACCGGGACTGAAGGCCTTACGCGGGGATAGTACCATGCCGTCCGGCAGCACAGACATTTCGTCGATCCTCGACCGCATTCTCGAGGCGGCGACGGATAACCTCAGGATCGCGAAGATCCTGGTCCAGATGGGCCTCGATCCAAACAACGTCACCTATGACTCGATCTTCAATCGGATGCTGGAGATCTTCGTCCAGAACATCACGTTGGCCAATATGTTCGCCGCGGTCGGCGCCGGCTTCTTCGTCGCCACCCTCCTGATGCGAACGATGGTGCCGCTGCGCGTCGCCAACATGGTCGGCTGCGCGTTCTTCGCCGTCTTCGGCGCGCTCTCCGCCAACGTGTCGACCTTCCTGCTCTATCTCCTGCTGCTACCGATCAACGCCTTGCGCCTGCGGCAGATGCTCAAGCTCGTCAAGAAGGCGCGCCATGCAGCCGAAGGCGACATGTCGATCGAATGGCTCAAGCCGTTCATGACCGAACGCAAATATCGTCGCGGCGATACGCTGTTCAAGCTGCGCGATCCGGCTAACGAGATGTTCCTCACCGTCACCGGCAAGTTCCTGGTCAAGGAGATCAACATCGAGATCCTGCCCGGAACGCTCATGGGCGAACTCGGCTTCCTCACGCCGGACAACCGGCGCACCGGAACGGTCGAATGCATCGAGGACGGCCAGGTGCTGACGATCACCTACGACCGGCTGCTCGAGATCTACTTCCAGGACCCGCAGTTCGGCTATTACTTCCTGGTGCTGACCAGCCAGCGGCTGCTGCAAAACATCGAGCGCCTGCAGAAGCAGCTGGCAACAGAGAGGGCCGCCACCACGAACAGGATCGCGTGAGCGATCGCCTCGCCGCTCAGTCCAAGAGCAGCGCCATGCCCGGGTCGCCCTTCTCCATCGCACGCCGATAGCCCGCCCGCGCACTGATGCGGCCGAGATATTTGACCACGTTCGGAGAGCGCTGGAGGTCATAGGGCTGGAAGTAGCGCATCGTGGTCAGCGAGAAAACTGTCATGATGTCGGCGGTCGTGAAGGCGCTGCCCGCAAGATATTCGGCCTCGCGAAGCCTTGCGTCGAGAAGATCGTAGGCCTGATCGAGACGCCCCTTCATCGCGAGCAGGGTCGGATTGTCCTTGGCGAGATCGAGCCGGTTCAGGATCATCATCCGTCCCATACCGGGTTGCAGGCTGCCATTGGCGAAATGAACCCAATACAGAAACTGCGCGAAGGCGGGATCAGTGGGACCGAGCACGAGTCGGCCGTTGCCATATTTTGCAACGATGTAGTCGACGACGGCGCCGGATTCCGCGAGCACCAACTCGCCGTCGGTGATCACCGGCGCCGTGCCAGCCGGATGCAGCGCCTTGTACTCGGCCGGAGCCAGCATGGTGACGGGATCGCGCGCATAGCGCTTCAACTCGTAGGGAATCCCCAGCTCCTCGCACAGCCAGACGATACGCTCGGACTGCGACTTGCCGAGATGATGGACGGTGAGCATGAGGCCTCCTGCGATCGCAATTGGATAGTTCGTGACCCCACACCTTACTCCGTCATTGCGAGCGCCGCGAAGCAATCGCGGGCGCGATGCTTCCTCCCATGTCCGCCCTACCCCGCCTCGTCCGTCACCATCCGCGCCACGATGCGGTCGCGGCGGATGAAATGGTGCCACAGGGCGGCGATCACGTGAATCGCGATCAAGGCGAGCAGCACATAGGCAAAGAGGATGTGGCGGTCTTCATAGACGCCAGCCGCCGCGCGGTCGGGAGCCGTGAATTGCGGCACGTGAAACAGGCCGAAGAAGTCCGAATAATCAGGGGCGTGCGCACCGGAATGCGCCCAGCCGAGCAGGGTGACGACGATGACGGCGAGGTAGAGCGCGCCGTGGCTGACATGGGCCGCGACCTTCTGCCAGCGCGAGGTCCCGGCCGGCATGGCGGGCGCCGGGTCGACGAGACGCCAGACCAGGCGAAGCACCGTGAGCAGCAGGATCACATATCCGATATCGGCGTGGATCGAGCGGTAGAAGAAGCGGTCGGGACGCGCCGGGATATGGTTCATCCACCACCCGAAGCCGATCATGCCGATGATGGTCAGCGCCAGACTCCAGTGCAGCCATCGGGAAATGCTGCCCCAGCCGTAACTGGTATTTCTGATCATGTCGGTGCTCCGGAGTTTTGCGGGCCTGTCCCTGTCCGCACCGCAGTACGGCAGCTGATACCGGGAACATGTGGCCGTCGCGAAATTGAATCGTTCCAAAATAGCCCTAAGTGCCCCTGCCGCAAAACCGCCCCAAAAACCGAATGGTAACCATGGCGGGCTAGAGTGTTCACGTGACCAATTCCCCTACGATTCTGGTGTTCGATTCCGGCCTTGGCGGCCTCACGGTCCTGCGTGAGGTCGTGGCTGCGCGGTCCGACGCGCATTACGTCTACGTCGCGGACGACGCCTTCTTCCCGTATGGCCACCACAGCGAGGACGAGATCATCGCCCGCGTGGTGCCGCTGATGGGGGAATTGATCGGCATGCACGATCCTGACCTCGTCGTGATCGCCTGCAACACGGCGTCCACGCTGGTCCTATCGCATCTGCGCGCCGCTTATTCCCTGCCCTTCGTCGGCACGGTGCCGGCGATCAAGCCGGCCTGCGCGCAGTCGAGGAGCCGGCGCGTGTCGGTGCTCGGCACCAGGGGCACGGTGAAGCGCGAATACACCAAGGCGCTGATCCGCGATTTCGCGCAGGGTTGCGAGGTGACACTGGTCGGCTCGCCCGAGTTGGCCGCGCTGGCTGAATCCGAGCTCAGCGGCTCTCCCGTCAGCGACGACGCCATCCTCGCCGAGCTCGCCCCGTGTTTCGTGGGCGATGCCGGGGACGCAGGCGCACGCACCGACACCGTGGTGCTCGCCTGCACGCATTACCCGCTGCTGCTCGACCGGCTGAAAAAGCTCGCCCCCTGGCCGGTCGACTGGATTGATCCGGCGCCCGCGATCGCCCGCCGCGTCTCGGATCTGCTCGGCCCGCACACCGGTGGCATCGCGCAATCCGGCGCCGAAATGATCTTCACCTCGAACCGCGTGCATGGCCTTTCGGCCATGCTGACGCCGTTCTTCGGCGGCCGCATTCCAGCCTGATCTTGCGCCTCGACGCCCCGCTGCTAGGGTCCGCCGTCGTCGTTTCCTACAGGTTCTTCCCATGTCCGTCCCGACCACGCCGCTCAACCGTCTTCGCCAGCTCTGGCGCGAGGGTCGTCCTGCCTTCGGCGCGATCGCGACGATCCCGAGCGTGCAGACCGTGCAGATCATGGCGCGCTCTCTCGACTGGATCATCGTCGATCTCGAGCACGGGCCGATTGGACTGACCGAAGCACATGCGATGATCGCGGCCACCACCGGCACCCCATGCACGCCGCTGGTGCGCATCGCGGCGAACGAGCCATGGCTTGCGAAGGCACCGATGGACATCGGCGCCTTCGGCATCAATTTCCCGATGATCACCAATAGCGCGGAGGCCGAGAAAGCAGTGCGCAGCGTGCGCTATCCTCCACGCGGCGATCGGCTCTGGGGTCCGTTCCATGCGCCATTCCGCTGGGGCCAGTCGATGCCGGACTACATGGCCAGCGCCGACGACGAGATGATCTGCATGATCACGATCGAGCACGTCGACGCCGTCAACCGCATCGACGAGATCATGGCCACGCCCGGCATCGATGTAGCTGTGATCGGCCCCGGCGATCTCGCCACCTCCATCAACAAGCGCGGCCAGATGGACGATCCGGAATTGCTGGAGCTGGTGGCGCGGGCCGAGGCCGGCATCCTCAGAAGCGGTGTGCCGATCGGCGGTGTGGCCCGTACCGCGGACCAGGCCAACGCCCTGGTCGACCGCGGCTACCGCGCGATCGCGCTCGGCTTCGACTGGTCGCTATTCCAGCGCGGCATCATAGCAGCGTTCGAGGGGATCAAGCGCTAGCCATTGAGTCTTGCCGGGAACCGCGGCGCTGCTAGGCTCAGCCGTTCCAGGGAGGAAAAACCATGCTCAAAAAGACTTTGCTCGCTCTCGCCTTCACCGGCCTCGCTGTTGCGGCCTTCGCCCAGCAGCCCGGCATCAAGCGCACCCCGCTCCAGAAGGTCGAGTTTCCGGATGGCTACAACACCATCACGGCCATCGCGGAGGTCCCGGCGGGCGGCGCGGCCGGACGCCATACCCATCCGGGCATCGAGACCGGCTACGTGCTCGAAGGTGAACTCAATCTCCTCATCGACGGGCAGCCGGAAAAGACGCTGAAAGCCGGCGATTCCTACCAGATCCCGGCGGGCGTCGTGCATGACGCCAAAGCCCACGGCGATAAGGCTATGAAAGTGCTTGGAGTTTACGTCGTCGACAAGACTAAGCCGCTGGCCTCGCCGGCGCCCTGATGCGGCGAACCGACCGGCCCCATGCGGGTTGGTTCGTGCTAGAGCAGGCGGCGAGCGGGAACCCCGCTCGCTGCACAAACTTTAATCAGGGGAAACCAAAGAGCGATGCGCGGGACGCCCAAGACCATTTCGCTGCCGCGTCGCCTGATTATCGACCTCATGCACGCCTCGATGGGCGTGCCCTTCGTGTCCCTGTCCCGTTCGCTCGATATTGGCCCCCTGCTGGAGGCCCGCGCGGGCGCGATGGCGCCAGCCGGCTGGGCGGCCATGTTCGTCAAGGCTTTTGCCCTCGTCGCCAGGGACGAGCCGGTCCTGCGTACCGTCTATGCCAAATGGCCCTGGCCGTCGCTTTACGAGCTGCCGAAGAGCGTAGCGTCGGTGGCCATTGCCCGGGTCGAGGGCGGCGAGGAATGCGTGATCCCGCAGCGAATCGCGGCTCCCGAGGCCATGACGCTGACTGCGGTCGACGCCGAGATCCGGCACGCAAAGACCGCCCCGATCGACGAAATTCCCATGTTTCGCAAGATCATGCGGGCGACCCGCCTGCCGCTGCCGTTGCGGCGGCTGTCTTGGGCGATCGGGCTGAATTTCGGCCGGCAGCGCGGCAACTGGTTCGGCAGCTTCGCAGTGAGCTCGGTGGCCGCCTATGGCGGTGGCGAGCTTCACCCGATCACGCCCGGCCCCTTCATCGTCAGCTATGGGGTGGTCGGGCCTGACCAGACCATCCATGTCGTGATCCGCTGGGATCATCGGGTCACCGACGCCGCCCCGATCGCCCGCGTCCTGACCCGGCTGGAACAGGTCCTGAACACTGAAATCGCTGCCGAATTGCGTGCGGCCGGGTCGAAGTCGATCCGGGCAGTCGGAACGTGATTCCGGGCCATTCGCATTGACAGCGAGCCCCAAATCCCCCTAAAAGCCGCTTGCTCGCGGGCCGATTTCGGCCCGCGAAGCGTTTCGCGACCCGTGGTCCTGTCCCTTAAGCTTTGGGGTCGGACCTGTCAGTGCCGGGCTAGCCCGTCACACAGGAGGGCGCGTTTCCTCAAACCAAGTACCTGAAGAGGACGCGATGACTAAGCGCAGTGAGGCGAAGTACAAGCTCGATCGCCGTATGGGCCAGAACATCTGGGGCCGCCCGAAGAGCCCCGTGAACCGCCGCGAATACGGCCCCGGCCAGCACGGCCAACGCCGCAAGGGCAAGCTCTCCGACTTCGGCGTGCAGCTCCGCGCCAAGCAGAAGCTGAAGGGCTATTACGCCAACATCTCCGAGCGTCAGTTCCACAGCATCTATGTCGAGGCCAGCCGCCTCAAGGGTGACACCGGCGAGAACCTGATCGGCTTGCTCGAGCGCCGTCTCGACGCGGTTGTGTACCGCGCCAAGTTCGTCTCGACGATCTTCGCCGCGCGCCAGTTCATCAACCACGGCCACGTCAAGGTGAACGGCCGCAAGGTCAACATCTCGAGCTATCTGGTCAAGCTCGGCGATGTGATCGAGGTCAAGGAATCATCCAAGCAGCTTGCCCACGTCCTCGAAGCCAGCCAGCTCTCCGAGCGTGACACCCCCGACTATCTCGAAGTCGACCATGGCAAGATGACCGCGAAATACATTCGCATCCCGCACCTCTCCGACGTGCCGTTCCCGGTGCAGATGGAGCCGCATCTGGTCGTCGAATTCTATTCGCGCTAAGATCTGAATATCGAAAGGCCCCGGTTCGCCGGGGCCTTTTTTGCTTAAAGAGCCACACTTCAGTGGCCGTTTACCTTCAGGAGGCGTCGCATGCTCTATACCCCTCCCCCGATCGATCCCAAGGCGCCGCCGGTGCGCATCAATCTGCTCTCGGACACGCAGACAAAGCCGACACCTGCGATGCGCGAGGCGATGGCGCGGGCGGAGGTCGGCGACGAGCAGGTCGGCGACGATCCGACCGTGAACGCCCTGTGCGAGCGCGTGGCCGAGCTGCTCGGCAAGGAAGCCGCGGTGTACATGCCGTCAGGCACGATGTGCAACGTCACCGCGACGCTGGTGCATTGCCGCCCCGGCGACGAGATCCTCGCCCATGAGAGCGCCCACATCATCGCGCGCGAAGGCGGCGCGCATGCCGCGATCGGCGGCTTTCAGGTCACGCAGCTGAAGGGACCCGACGGCCAGTTCACGCCGGAGACCTTTCGCAGAGCGCTGCATCCGCGTACCCGCTACCAGCCGCCGCAGACGGTGGTCAGCGTCGAGCAGACCGCCAATATCGGCGGCGGTACGGTCTGGAAGAAGGCCGCGCTCGACGAGATCGTCGCGATCGCGAAACAACATGGCCTCGTCACCCACATGGACGGCGCGCGCCTGCTCAATGCCACAGTTGCGAGCGGCATCTCTCCGCGCGACATGACCGCGGGGTGGGATTCGGCCTGGATCGACTTTTCGAAGGGCTTGGGCGCGCCGATCGGAGGCGTGCTCGCGGGCTCGCGCGCCTTCATCGATGCGGTCTGGCAGTGGAAGCAGCGCCTCGGCGGCTCGATGCGACAGGCCGGAATCTGCGCGGCGGCTTGCATCTACGCGCTCGACCATCATGTCGATCGGCTCGCCGACGATCACGCCAACGCGCGCGCGCTCGCCCGCGGACTGTCGCAGATCGCAGGCATCGAGGTGCAGGAGCCCGAAACCAACCTGGTGTTCTTCAAGCCCGATGGTACCGGCGTTCCCGGCGACAAGATGGTCGCGGCGCTGCGCCAGCGCGGCGTGACGCTTGCGATGATGGACGGCCGCATCCGCGCCTGCACGCATCTCGACGTCAATGCGAGCCAGGTCGAGGAGACGATCGGATATATCCGCGAGATCGTGCGCGGAGCGTAATCACCGCCCCATCGCCTGGTAGATCAGCGTCTTCAGCGCCAGTTGAATCCGGCCGCGCTGCGTCGGGGTCTGCACCATGAAGATCCCGAACAGATCGTCCTCGGGATCGATGAAGAAGAACGTGCCGCCGACGCCGTCCCAGCGATATTCGCCAAGCGGCCACGTTGTTCCAGGAGGCACCGAGATGCGCACGGCGAGGCCGAGGCCGAAGCCGGAAGACCCGCCCGGATAATAGTTCTGGTCGCGCGCGATCTTCGTCTCCGGACCGATATGATCCGAGGCCATCAGCGCAATGGTCTCCGGTTTGAGATAGCGTCGGCCGTCATAGGTGCCGCCATTCAGCAGCATCTGGGCGAAGCGGGCGTAGTCGCCGATCGTACCGACCATGCCGCCGCCGCCCGATTCCCAGGTCGCAGGCCGCCTGATGTCGCGGACCTGCGTCGTCGGATTGATGTTGCGGTCCTCCGGCATCGGCTCGGCGATGCGCGGGAATTTGGCGGGATCGGCGACGAAGAAAGCCGTCTCGGTCATGCCGAGCGGATCGAGCAGCCGCTCCTTCTCGAACTGCAGCAGCGTCTTTCCCGCAATGATTTCGACGACGCGGCCGAGCACGTCGGTGGAATAGCCGTAATCCCACACCGTGCCGGGCTGCTCGACAAGCGGCAGCGTGGCGATCTTGGCGGCGAATTCGGCGTTGGTCAGATCGCTGTTGAAGAGATTGGCGTTCGCATAGAGCTCGCGCACCATGCCGCCGCCGTAATAGCCGTAAGGCAGCCCCGAGGTGTGGCGCAGCAGATCCTTGATCGTGATGGGTCGCTCCAGCGGCTCCAGCACCAGGGCGACTTTGCCGTCCTCGGCCTTCTTCTCGATGCCGACCTTCATGCCGGCGAAGGCCGGAATGTATTTCGAGACGGGATCGTCGAGCGACAGCTTGCCCTCCTCAACCAGCATCATCGCCATGACTGAGGTCACCGGCTTTGACATCGAATAGAGGCGGAAGATCGTGTCCGCGCTCATCGATAACTCGGTCGCGACGTCGCGGACGCCGAAATTCTGATAATAGACCGGCTTGCCGTGCTGCTGAAGCAGCAGGATGGCTCCGGGGATCTTGCCGGTGGCCACCTCGTTGCGGATGTAGTCGGAAACCTTCGCCAGCCCCGCGGGCGCGAGCGTGTGGACCGCAGGTCTCTCGGAACCTGCCTTCGCAACGATGCCGCCGGCGAGAAGGACGAGCGCCGCGATCAATGCGCGGCGCCCGAACATGTCAATTCTCCATCGCTTCATAAACCAGCTGCTTCAATGTTCGCTGCACGCGCTGGCGCTCGGTCGGGGTCTGCTCCAGCAGCACGAAGAACATGTCCTGCTTGGGGTCGACCACGAAATAGCAGCCGGAGGCGCCATCCCATTTCAATTCGCCGAGATCGCCGGGCGGCGGCGGTTTTGCGTTGCCGGGGTCGGTGCGCACCGCAAGTCCGAGACCGAAACCAAAACCGTCACCGGGGAAATAAAAATAATCGCGATCGACGCCCGACTTGAGGCCGATCTGGTCAGTCACCATCAGCTTGAACGTCTCGGGCTTGAGAATCGTCTTGCCGTCGAGATTGCCGCCCTGTAGCAGCATCTGCGTAAAGCGCTCATAATCGGCCATGGTCGTGACCATACCGCCGCTGGCGAACTGGATCTTCTTGACGACTGTCGGATCGTTGATCCGCCCGACCCGGAAATCGCTGTCGTTCGGCACCGGCTGCGCCAGCAGCTTCTGCTTCTCGGGATCGGTGACGAAGAAGCCGGTGTCGACCATGCCGAGCGGGTCGAGCAGCTTCTCCCGTTCGATCTCGATGAGCGGCTTGCCGGCCGCGACTTCCATGACCCGCGCCAGGATGTCGGTGGAATGGCCGTATTGCCACAGCGCGCCCGGCTGGTTGTGCAGCGGCAGTTTTGCGATGCGCTCGGCGAACTCCGCGAGGTCGAAATCGCCGGCATAGATGTTGGCGTCGCGATAGGCCTTGCGGACCAGGCTGTCGCCATAGAAGCCGTAGGTGACGCCGGAGGTGTGCGTCATCAAATCGTGCACCGTCATCGGCCGGTTGGGCGGCACGAGCTCGAGCGACTTGGTGCCGTCCTCGGCCTTCTTCTCGACGCCGACTTTCACATTGGCGAAGGAGGGAATGTATTTCGAGACGGGATCGTCGAGCTTGATCGTACCTTCCTCGATCAACTTCACTGCAACGACGGAAGTGATCGCCTTGCTCATCGAGAACAGGCGGAAGATCGTCTTGTCGGTGATCGGCGCCTTGCTGACGGCGTCCTGCACGCCGAAGACTTCGTGGTAGACGGGCTTGCCATGTTGCTTGATGAGGACGTTTGCCCCTGCGATCTTGCCGGTCGCGACCTCGTTCTTGAAGAACTCGGTGATCCTCGCGAGCTTGTCCGGATTGAAATGCGCGCCGGCCGGAATCTCGTAGGTGCCCTCCGCCCGCGCGAACGACATCGTACCTAACAATACAAGCGCGGCGCAGACAAGCGCGCGCAGTCCAGACTGTGAAATCATATCCCCTCCCCGGAACATGGCCCGGCGGAGTGTACCGACCACGTCATCAGGCACAAGGGCCGCCGTACCGCGCCAAAGCGTCCGCGTGCAGAGCCGCGCTCTTTTCCGAGAAACAGCAAAATATGACGTCGACGACCAACGGCGCGGCCGGCAGGGCCTCAATGGTCGCATGGACCGCAATCTTCGCGGCCTGGTCGGCTGGAAAGCCGTAAACCCCGGTCGAAATCGCGGAGAACGCCACGGAGGTCAGCTGATTGGCCCCGCAGAGCTCAAGCGCACGGCGATAACAGGAGCCCAGCGCCTCTGCCTCACCGCGAGTGCCGCCGTGCCAGACCGGACCGACTGCATGGATGACATGACGCGCAGGGAGAAGGTAGCCCTTCGTGATCTTGGCATCGCCGGTCGGGCATCCTCCGAGCTTCCGGCACGCGGCTAGAAGCTCGGGCCCGGCCGCCCGATGGATCGCGCCATCCACGCCGCCCCCACCCAGGAGCGACGTGTTGGCCGCGTTGACGATGGCGTCAACGCTCAGCGTGGTGATGTCAGCAACGATGACCTTGAGCTCCGCGCCGCCGATCCGGCGCGTCAGCTGGGTCACGTATCAGGCCGCGACAGCGACGCCCTTTTCGGAGAAGAGCTGCTGCAATTCACCGGCTTGGAACATCTCGCGGACAATGTCGCAGCCGCCGACGAACTCGCCCTTCACATAGAGCTGCGGAATGGTCGGCCAGTTCGAATAGTCCTTGATGCCGTTGCGCAGTTCGGCGGATTCGAGAACGTTGAGGCCCTTATAGCCGACGCCGATGTGGTCGAGGATCTGGACGACCTGGCCGGAGAACCCGCACTGCGGAAATTGCGGTGTGCCCTTCATGAACAGAACCACGTCGTTCGACTTCACTTCGTTGGCGATGAATTCCTCGATGCTCATATCCGTGTCCTTATGGGGCGGAGCCCACTCCAATTGCTTCGGGCTGGCTCCGCCGATCTAACCCGATACCTGGGTATATATGTAGCCCAAACCGTTGTGCATCCAAAGTAAAATGGCGGCGAGCTGCCTCTTGTGGACCGCTCTCGGCTGCACCGGCCCATTGCATGATGCCACGAATATCATCGTCAGGGAGGACTTTCATACCGTCACGGAGCCCCTATCTAGGACGAACCCGGCGTTTTGGAACCCGTCCACACCAACAACGTTCTCTTGTCCTGTCTGGAGAAAAACGTGACGAAACAAGCCTCCGCTCCGGCCCCCGCTCCGTCACTGTCGGTCGATTTGGGCGGCCTTGCCCAGAGGCTGGAAGACGCGTTTCTCGCCGTTCGCGACGAGACGGAGCGCCGGGCCGCGCCACTGTCGCCGGAGGACCAGCAGATCCAGTCCATGCCGGATGCGAGCCCGACGAAATGGCACAGGGCGCACACCACGTGGTTCTGGGAGCAGTTCGTGCTCGGCGAGCACTGTGCGGGCTACCGGCCCTTTCACCCTGACTTCGCCTTCCTGTTCAATTCCTATTACGTCAGCGCCGGTCCGCGCCATTCCCGCAATCACCGCGGCGACATCACCCGTCCGAGCGCCGATCAGGTCGGCGCTTATCGAAAACATGTCGACGCTGCCGTCGTGAAATTCTTCCGCGACGCCGGCGAGGACAAGCTTCGCGAGATCGCGCCGCTGGTCGAGGTCGGCCTCAATCACGAGCAGCAACATCAGGAATTGATGTTCACCGACATCCTGCACGCCTTCGCGCAGAACCCGATCCCGCCGGCCTATGATCCGGACTGGCGCTTCCCGGCCGCGACGCCGGCCAGCGAGGATTGGCTGACGCTGAACGAAGGCATCCACACCGTCGGTCACGTCGATGATAGTTTTCATTTCGACAACGAGAAGCCGGCGCACCGCGCCCTCGTCGGCCCGGTCAAGCTCGCACGCAATCTCGTCACCAATCGCGAATGGCTCGCCTTCATGCGTGACGGGGGCTACCGGACCGCAACGCTGTGGCTGATGGACGGTTTTGCGGCCGTGAACAACGAGGGCTGGGACTGCCCCGGTCATTGGCGCGAGATCGACGGCCAATGGCATGTGATGACGCTGGCCGGCCTCAAGCCGGTCGATCCCGACGCGCCCGTCTGCCACGTCAGCTATTACGAGGCTGACGCCTTTGCGCGCTGGGCCGGAAAACATCTGCCGACCGAGATGGAATGGGAGGTCGCGGCCCGCTCGGGCCAGCTCAACGATGCCTTCGGCATCGTCTGGCAGTGGACGCGATCGTCCTACTCGCCCTATCCCGGCTATCGCGCGATCGAAGGCGCGCTCGGCGAATACAACGGCAAGTTCATGGTCAACCAGCTGGTGCTGCGCGGCTCTTCGCTTGCAACTCCGGAGGGGCACAGCCGTATCACCTATCGCAACTTCTTCTATCCGCACCACCGCTGGCAATTCACGGGACTGCGGCTCGCCGACTACGAGTAAAATTCTCATCCGACGACAAATGCGCGCCGGACAGCGCGTTCAGGAGAGTATCATGAATGTGCACGCTAGCGCCTTGGCCGAAGCCCATCTTCCCGACGAACAGACCACCGCCTTTGCCCGCGAGGCCATCGAGGACCTGTCGCAGCAGCCTAAAAAGCTGTCGCCGAAATATTTCTACGATGCGGCCGGATCTGAATTGTTCGAGGCCATCACGCGGCTGCCGGAATATTACCCGACGCGCACGGAGCTAGCGATCCTGAAGGAGCGCGGCAGCGAGATCGCGAAAATCATTCCGGAGCACGCGGCCCTCGTCGAATTCGGCGCAGGCGCGACCACAAAGGTCCGCCTGCTGCTCAACCACTGCAAGTTCGCGGCCTATGTGCCCGTCGACATCTCCGGCGACTTCCTGACGGCGCAGGCAAACGGACTGAAGCGGGATTTTCCGTCACTCGGCATCTACCCGGTGGCGGCCGACTTCACCACGCCGTTCGAGCTGCCCAAGGCGGTGGCGACCATGCCCAAGGTCGGGTTCTTCCCAGGCTCGACCATCGGCAATTTCGAACCGCATGAAGCGCAGGCCTTCCTGAAGAGCGCACGCGCCATTCTGGGCCGCGGCGCGCAGATGATCATCGGCGCCGATCTCGAGAAGGAGGAGCGCCTGCTCCACGACGCCTATAACGATGCCGCCGGCGTCACCGCTCGCTTCAATCTCAATGTGCTGGTGCGGATCAACCGCGAGCTCGGCGGCAATTTCGACCTTTCCGCCTTCACCCATCGCGCGATCTACAATCGCGAGCGGCACCGCATCGAGATGCACCTGATCAGCAAGAAGAGCCAGACCGTGCGCCTGCTCGGCACCAGCTTTTCGTTCCGCGCCGGCGAGAGCATCCACACCGAGAACAGCTACAAATACAGCATCGAGCGCTTCGCGACGCTGGCGCAAGGCGCGGGTTGGCGGGTGCGCGAGAGCTGGACGGATGCGGCGAAGATGTTCTCAGTGCACGCGCTGGAGGTGGCGGAGTAAGCGCTCCGGCGCCAATGGCGGCGGCTCAATGCTCCTCGGCTTCTTCCGGCGTCGATCCCAGCGAAACCGACTCCCATACCGCAACAACGATCATGATCACCGTCGCGGCGACCGACAGCCATAGCGGCGACAGTTCGGCGGCAAACCACCACAGTGCCGCGAGCGCGATGATGCCAATCCCGTGCGAGAGCTGGAGGAAGCCGCGGATCGCGTGCTTGAACAGGATGGTGCCGACCAGGAACAGCAGCGGCCCGCCGATCGTGCTCACGATGATCCTGACATCTGAATGCCCCACCGGATGCTTCAGCACGAGTTCGTCGGAGACCGCGGTCAGGATGATGCCGGCGACGATCGGCATATGCAGGTAGGTGTAGGCGAGCCGCGCCAAGCGGCCGGATTCGGCGGATCTCGAGATGCGCTCGGCTCCGGCCTCGGCGCCCTTGTGGAAATAGACCCACCACATCGCGATGCTGCCGACCAGCGCGGAGACGAAGGCCGAAATGTTGTCAGCGGTCCAGTCAAGCTCGGCAAACGTCGCACCGTTGACGACAACGGCCTCGCCAAGCGCGATGATGACGAACAGCGAGCAGCGCTCGGCCATGTGGCCGCCTTCGACGGCCCAGGCCTCGACCGACGAGAAGCCCAGCTTGGGGATCCAGAAGCGCACCGCCGGCGAGACATATTCGATCGTCAGCGCCACAATCCAGAACCATAGCCGCGCCTCGTCATGGGCGAGGCCGCCGAGGATCCAGAAGATCGCGGAGACCGAGAGCCACGTCAGGATGCGGATCGCATTGTGCCGGACCGCAGTTCGATGCCGCGGCGTTGCAAACATCCAGAAGGCGGTGCGCCCGACCTGCATCGTTGCGTAAGCGATCGCAAACCACAGGCCCCGCCCCTCGAAGGCGGTCGGGATCGTCGTCGACAGCACGAGGCCGCCCAGCATCATCAGGAAGAGCAGGATCCGGACCGGCGTCAGCTCGGGATCGAGCCAGTTGGTGACCCAGGCGGTGTAGACCCACACCCACCATACCGCGAGAAACAGCACCGCGACGTGCACGGCACCGAGCGGCGTGAAATGGTGCAGCAGTGTGTGCGAGACCTGCGTGATCGCGAAAACGAAGACCAGGTCGAAGAACAGCTCGGCATTGGTGACGCGGCTGTGCTGGTTTGGCAGGATGACGCGAAACATCGCGCCGCGCGGATTGTCCGCAGCCATCGTCATCCCCCCGTCACGATCAGATCAAGCGCCCGGCACCCCGGTTTGCAGCGCCAGCGCATGCAGCACGCCGCCCATTTGGCCGCGGAGGGACTGATAGACGATCTGGTGCTGCTGGACGCGGGACTTGCCGCGGAAGGTCTCCGAGATCACGGTCGCGGCATAGTGATCGCCGTCCCCGGCGAGGTCACGGATGGTCACCTCGGCATCGGGGATCGCCGCCTTGATCATCGCCTCGATATCGTGGGCGTCCATTGGCATTCGGGTCGTGCTCCTGTCTCGGCTGCAATCAGTCTTGTCGTCGAATCGCTGCCGGGGTCCGGTTCTACAAAGCCAACCTTCCGGCGCGGCCAAACTTAGCGTGAACGGCCTTCTACGTCACGCCTTCCGGCACTATATCGGTGATCCGATCTGGATAAAGCCACGACAAAGTGCCGCGCGCGGCAGAGTGATCGAAAAAGGCGTGAAATCATGAAGCTTCCAGGGCCCGACCACCCCATCACCATCACCCCAAATCCCCGGCGCGTCCGCGTCACAGCCGGCGATATCGTGATCGCCGAGACCACCAAAGCGCTGACGCTGAAAGAGGCGAAATATCCGGCGGTGCAATATGTGCCGCGGCAGGACGCCAACATGGCGCTGCTAGAGCGCACCGACCGCGTCACCCACTGCCCCTACAAGGGGGATGCGAGCTATTACAGCGTCAAGGCGGACGGCAAGACACTGGACAACGCGATCTGGACCTATGAGGCCCCCTTTCCCGCGATGACCGAGATTTCGAGCCATCTCGCCTTCTATCCGGACAAGGTGAAGATCGAGGAATTGGGGTAGCTGCTTCCGTCATGGCCGGGCTCGTCCCGGCCATCCACGTTTTTGGGCAATCGCGGATACAGAACAACGTCGATGCCCGGGACCCGGCTCCGCCGAGGCTTCGCCGGGCTATAGGTGTTGGGCCGGCGAAGCTTCAAGCCCGGGCATGACGACTGTGTGCGTGGGCAGCGCCCCGCTACGCCCTGAATATCGTCAGCCCCAGGATCAGCAGCACCAGGAAGATCGCGACGAACACGTAGAACAGGAAGCGGGCGATGTCGGCGGAGGCGGCCGAGATGCCGGTGAAGCCGAGCACGCCGGCTACGATCGAGACAAGTAAGAAGATCAGTGCCCATTTCAGGATCGTCATCGCCAGCTCCGAAATTGTACCGCCTGCCGCGGTCCTCAGGCCCTTTTGGCGAACGCTAACTTCGTCGCAGGGAACTGGTTCCTGGCGGTCTCAGGGACCCGCGGGCGTCCCAAACGACCCTTGCTGAATCCGGTTCCCGGCGGCAAAGTCCGGGCGGGACCGAAGCGCGACCGGGGCGGCCACGATGACGATGTCACATTCAGCGACGATCGGGGCAGAGGCGCACGCGGCGCCGAGGGCCAAGGCGCGCAATCTGTCGCTCGATCGCGCCCGCACCTTCCTGACGCTGGTGGTGCTGCTGCACCACGCCGTGATTCCCTACACCTATTTCGGGCACACCGATCCGGCGTCCTGGGCCGGTTTCGACGTGGTCGTGCTGGCCACCGACAGCTTCTTCATGGCAATGTTCTTCTTCCTGTCGGGACTGTTCACCTGGCCGGGCATCGCGCGCAAGGCGCCGTCAGTTTTTCTCCGCGACCGCCTGTTGCGGCTCGGGCTGCCGTTCGCGATCGCGGCGTTCACCGTCATCCCGCTCGCCTATTACGCGATCGCGCTGCGGCACGATCCCGGGCTGAGCTTCACGGCGTTCTGGTGGAAGACGATCACGGTTGGCCCGTGGCCGAGCGGCCCGATCTGGTTCGTGTGGGTGCTGCTGGCATTCGACCTGACCGCGAGCCTGCTCTACCGGGTCTCCGCGCGTCTGGTCGACCCGGGCAACCGGGTGTCGCTGCGCGGATTCGACCAGCCGGCCGTATTCTGGCTGCTGCTCGTCGTCGTCACGGCAATCGCCTACGTGCCGGCGCTGCTCTATTTCGGCGGCAGCAAATGGTTCGAGCTCGGGCCGTTCTCGGTGCAGGCGAGCCGCATCCTGCTCTACTTCGCCTATTTCTTTATCGGCGTCAGCGTTGGAGCGGCCAACTTCGATCGCGGCATCCTCAGCGCCGGCGGGCAGTTGCCGAAACAGCGCTGGCTGTGGGTGATCGCCACGCTGATCGCCTACTGCCTGATGTGGGGCATGATCTACATCAAGCGCGAGATCCTCGGTAATCCCGACCCACAACCGCACTGGTATCAGGCGATCTACGGTACGTTCTTCGTGCTGTTCTCAGGCTCGATCCTGCTCGCGATTCTCGCGTTCTTCCTGCACCAGAAGTCGCCGGGCCCGAACCTGCTCGACCGCATGCAGGCGGATGCCTACGGCATCTTCCTGGTGCACTACCCGATCGCGTTGTGGATCCAGTACGCGTTGTTCGACTACAGCCTGCCGGCGATCGTGAAGGCTGCGATCGGCTTCGTGCTTACGGTGATCCTGAGCTGGGGTCTGACGGCGGCCTTACGGAAGATTCCGGGAGCGTCGCACGTGTTGTGAGGCGCGATACCCGTAGCCCGGATGAGCGTAGCGATATCCGGGAAACCTCACGACAAAGACCCGGATATCGCTTCGCTCAACCGGGCTACCGGTTCAGCCCCTCAGGCTGCCTTCCCGCCCATATATTCCGGCAGCCAGCGCTCGAACGAGGTCCGCAGCGCCTCGATCGTTACAGGCGCCTCGCCCGCGATCGCGATCGCGTCGCCGCCGGTGGTGCCGATCCGCACGCAGGGCACCTCGCAGCCGCGCATCTTGGCGAGCACGCGGCCGGCCTCGGTTTCAGGCACGGTGACGAGATAGCGCGCCTGGTCCTCGCCGAACCAATAGGCCTGAGGCACCAAGGAGGTCGGCGCCGCGAGCAGTTTGGCGCCGATGCCGCCCGCCATCGCCATCTCGGCCAGCGCAATCAGCAGGCCCCCGTCGGACAGATCGTGCACGGCGGTCGCGGTGCCCGCATGGATCATGCCGCGCACGCAGTCGCCGTTGCGCTTCTCAGCCGCGAGGTCGACCGGCGGCGGCGCGCCCTCCTCGCGACCGCAGATGTCGCGCAAGTAAACGGACTGGCCGAGCCAGCCATGAGTCTCGCCGATCAGGAGGATCGCCTCGCCTTCGGCCTTGAAGGCGAGCGACGCGGACTTGGTGAAATCATCGAGCAGGCCGACGCCGCCGATCGAGGGCGTCGGCAAGATCGCGCGGCCGTTGGTCTCGTTGTAGAGCGAGACGTTGCCGGACACGACCGGGAAGTCGAGCGTACGGCAGGCTTCCGAGATGCCCTTCAGGCAGCCGACGAACTGGCCCATGATCTCGGGCCGCTCAGGATTGCCGAAATTGAGATTGTCGGTGATCGCAAGCGGCTTGCCGCCAACCGCGGTGATGTTGCGCCAGGCTTCCGCCACCGCCTGCTTGCCGCCTTCAAACGGATCGGCCTCGCAATAGCGCGGCGTCACGTCGACGGTCAGCGCCAAGCCCTTCGGGCCGTCCTGCACGCGCACCACCGCGGCATCGCCGCCGGGACGCTGCATGGTGTTGCCGAGAATGACGTGGTCGTACTGCTCCCAGACCCAGCGCTTGCTGCACATATCGGGCGTGCCGATCAGCTTTTCGAGCGCGGCACCGAGACCCATCGGCGCCGCCACCTCGCGCGCATGCACGACCGGCAGCGCGGCGGAGGGGACATGCGGGCGATCATAGAGCGGCGCCTCGTCGCCGAGCTCCTTGATCGGCAAATCGGCCATGACGTCACCGCCATGCTTGACCACGAAGCGCTTGCTCGGCGTGGTGTAGCCGACCACGGCGAAATCGAGGCCCCACTTCTTGAAGATCGCCTCGGCCTCTTTCTCCTTCTCGGGCTTGAGCACCATGAGCATGCGCTCCTGGCTCTCCGAGAGCATCATCTCGTAGGCGCTCATGCCGAGCTCGCGCGTCGGCACCGCGTCGAGATCGAGATCGACGCCGAGGTCGCCCTTGGCGCCCATCTCCACCGCCGAACAGGTCAGGCCCGCCGCGCCCATGTCCTGGATCGCGATGACGCAGCCCTTCTCCATGATCTCGAGACAAGCCTCTAACAGCAGCTTTTCGGCAAAGGGATCGCCGACCTGCACGGTCGGACGCTTCTCTTCGGACTTGTCGTCGAACTCGGCCGAGGCCATCGAGGCGCCGTGGATGCCGTCGCGGCCGGTCTTGGAGCCGAGATAGACGATCGGCATGTTCACGCCGGAGGCGGCGGCATAGAAGATCTTGTCGGTATCGGCGAGGCCGACCGCCATCGCGTTGACGAGAATGTTGCCGTCATAGCGGGTGTGGAAACGGACCTGGCCGCCGACCGTCGGCACGCCGAACGAGTTGCCGTAGCCGCCGACGCCAGCGACGACACCGGAGACGAGATGCCGCGTCCTGGCATGCTCCGGTGCGCCAAAGCTCAGCGCGTTGAGGCAGGCGATCGGCCGCGCGCCCATGGTGAAAACGTCGCGCAAGATGCCACCGACACCGGTGGTCGCGCCCTGGTAAGGCTCGATGTAGCTCGGGTGGTTGTGGCTCTCCATCTTGAAGACCACGGCCTGGCCGTCGCCGATGTCGATCACGCCGGCATTCTCGCCCGGGCCCTGGATCACCCAGGGCGCCTTGGTCGGCAAGCCCTTGAGATGGAGGCGCGAGGATTTGTACGAGCAGTGCTCGTTCCACATCGCCGAGAAGATGCCGAGCTCGGTGAAGGTCGGCTCCCGCCCGATCAGCTTGAGAATGCGCTCATACTCGTCGGGCTTGAGCCCGTGGGCGGCAATCAGCTCGGGGGTGATCTTGGGTTCGTTCTTCATGGAATTTGGGCTTTCGACGGCGGTTGGCCGTTCTTAGGAACATCGGACGGCTTGGAAAAGCCCTTTATGGCGCATTTTCCCGCTGTCCCACGTTTTGCGGCCGGGGGCTGCGGGAACAGGAATTGCACAGCGCGGACAGATCGGATTTAAGGACAAAAGACCCGCAATTGAAGGCCCATTTCCTTGCATGAATTGACCAAAGCGCCCCCGCCTCGCCGCCCCGACCTCCACGTCGCCACCGATGGGGAATTCCAGGGCTGGCGAACCTGGATTCGTGACAGTTTTGAGAGCCATATCGGCCCGTTCTGGCACAAGATCGAGGACGACGGCAGCGTCCGCTCGGCGTTCCGGGTTGAGAAAAAGCACCTCAACGGCTCCGGAAACGTCCATGGCGGCTGCTTCATGGCGTTTGCCGACTATTGCCTGTTCGCGATCGCCACCCACGAACTGGATGGGCCGGCGGTGACCACCAATTTCGCCTGCGACTTCCTCGACGCGGCGCGCGAAGGCGAGTTGATCGAATGCGTCGGCGAGGTCTCCCGCGCCGGCGGCTCGCTGATCTTCCTGCGCGGCAAGCTGATATCGGGCGGGCGGCCTCTCTTCACCTTCTCCGGTACGATCAAGCGGGTGAAGCGGAAGCCGGCACCGCAGCCAAACGCATAGCTCGCCGCCTTCCCTTTTGGCGCCCCCTCGCCCAGACTTGTGTCCAGCGCTGTCGCGCCGGGGAGCAACATCAAGGTGCCGCAGAGCACATCGCCGACGGGGCGGGCCACAGTCTCGCAATTGCCGTCCATGCCCGCCACAGGCGCGCGCAACTGGCGCGACTATGCGCTGCTGTTCGCGCTGGCCTGCTGCTGGAGTTCAACCTATCCGCTGGCGAAGCTCGCGCTGGATACGATCCCGCCCGTGACCTTCATCTCGGCGCGCTCGCTGATCGCGGCCGCCTTCCTGTTCGCGATCCTGTGGATGCGCGGCGTCAGGATCCCGACCGACGCCAAGGCGTGGAAGTTGTTCGCCACCCAGCAATTGATCAACTCGACCTTTCCGTTCCTGATCATCACCTGGTCGCAGCAATATGTGCCGGCGTCGAACACGGTGGTGCTGGCCTCGACCACGCCGATCTTCGCCTTCCTGATCACCTCGCTGATCACGCGTCACGAACCGGCAACGCTGTTGAAGCTCTTGGGCGCGCTCCTCGGCCTCGCCGGCACAATCGTGATCGTGGGCCTGGATGCGCTGCGCGGCTTCGGCAACGAGATCGTGGCCGAGATCGCCATCCTGCTCGCCACCATCTCGTTCGCCTGCGCCACGATCTTCGGCCTGCGGCTGTCCGAATACGATCCGATGGTGGTGGCAGCCGGCTCGCTGCTGTTCGGCGGCCTCGTGCTGCTGCCGCCTTCGCTGATCGTCGACCAGCCCTGGACGCTGCACCCGACGCCGACCGCGATCACAGCCACCATTGTCATGGGCATAGTCTCCAGCGCGTTGGGGCTGATGCTGTTCTACATGTGCCTGGGACGGCTCGGCACGCTGACGACGAACGCGCAAGGCTATTTGCGCATCCCGATCGGCGTCGGCCTCTCCGTGCTGCTGCTCGGCGAGAGCGTGCCCTCGAACCTGGCGCTGGGACTGGTGCTGGTCATGGCGGGCGTCGCCGCGATGACGGTGCCGACGGAGCGGTTGAAGCTGCGGTGACCCGTTGCTTCCGCCGTTCGGCACGAGGCGCTCAATGCGGCTTGCGCAACAATCCGCTCGCCAACGCTTGGAAGGCGTCAACGGCCTTGGTCAGGACGCCTGGCGGATCGTCGGCTGCGGCGACCCACAGCGCTGCGCTCAGCGCAGCCCCGTTCAGCAAGCGTCCCGCCGCTTCGACATCGACGGGCTTCACAATCCCCTGTTCGATCAGCGACCGAATGGTTCGCATGGTAATCTCAAGACAGGCATTCTCGCCGGGCCACTTGGATGGATCACCGAGCACGGCCGGTCCATCCAGAAGCATGACGCGCTGAATTTCAGGATCGAGCGCCATCTCGATATAGGCGGTCCCCTCTGCAAGCAGTCCTTGCCACAAGCTCGGCGCTTGCTCGCGGGCCGTGCGGAGCCGTTCCGCCATTTCGCTGTCGATCTGCTCAACGACGGCCCAGAGCAGCCCCTTCTTGTCTTCGAAGTTGTGATACAGCGCGCCCCGCGTCAGTCCGACGGAAGCAGTCAGCTCGTCCATCGACGCGGCTGCATAGCCTTGTGTGGCAAACGCCCTGCGCGCGGCCCGGATGAGCTTGGCCCGACTTTCCGCCATCGCCTCGGCGCGCTTGCCCTTCGCCATGCTTCCCAACTCCATTTGCCGACCCTATTGACATACGGTCCGTATGTGATCCATATTCCACATACGCTACGTATATGAACAGCTCGTGGAAATCCAGTGGCAGGCCCTGCCCACCACAGCTGCGACCGCCATCCATCAATCAAGGATCCAGACATGCCCAAGCGCGACGCAATCTTCCCGGCCGGCCGCCACGCCCTCTATGAAGCGCACCGCTATTCGGCCGCGATCCGGTCCGGCGACCTGCTCTTCGTCTCCGGGCAGGTTGGAAGTCGCGAGGACGGCTCGCCCGAACCGGTGTTTGAGGACCAGGTCCGACGCGCGTTTGCCAATCTGCGTGCCGTTCTCGCAGCGGCCGGATGCACGCTGGACGATGTGGTGGACGTCACCACGTTCCATACCGATCCGGCCACGCAGATCGAGAAGGTGATGGCAATTCGCGCTGCGGAGATCGGGGAGGCACCCTATCCGAACTGGACGGCAGTCGGAGTGAATTGGCTTGCCGGGTTCGACTTCGAGATCAAGGTGATCGCCCGCATTCCTGCTGCGGGGTAAGCGTTCTCGGTGGCTATGATGCCAACCGTCAGGAGCCTCGCGCTATTACTTGGCGTCGTCGGCCAGCATCTTGCGGTACTTCTCGACTCGCGCGTCACGAGGTTTTGCAGCACCTCGGGCGTGTGCTCGTCGGGATCGGGGACAACGGTCGAGAGGTCGGCGAACCGTTTCTTCACCGCGTCGGTTTCCACGGCCGTACGCGCGGCGGCATTCAGCTTGGCAATGACCGCCGGCGGAGTGCCCTTGGGCGCGAACAGGCCGTTCCAGCCCTGCGCCTCGAATTCGGGCAGGCCGGCTTCGGCCGACGTCGGCAGATCCGGCAGGGTCGCGAGCCGCACGGTCGAGCCGACCACGAGCCCGCGCGCCAGCTTCTCGTTGATCGACTGCGAGACGGAGGCTGCCGCATCGCAGACGCCGTCGATCTGGCCGCCGATCGCATCCGTGAGCGCGGGGGCGGCGCCGCGATAGCCGACCAGCGTCGCGTCGATCCCGGCGGCTGTGACGAAGCTCTTGCAGATCAGGTAGTTCGAGGACCCGACGCCGGCATGGCCGAGATTGATCTTGCCCGGATTGACCTTGGCGTAGGCGATGAACTCTTTCAGGTCCTTTGCCGGAAAATCCTTGCGCACGGCGATGATGCCGAACGTCTTCGCCACCATGGCGATCGGCACGAAGGAGTCCGGCGTGAACGGCAGCTTTGGATAGATCGTATAGGTCGCAGCGTTGGTGCCGGCATTGCCGATCGCAATGGTGTAGCCGTCAGGCTCGGCGCGGGAGGCGCGCGCCAGTGCGGTCGAGCCGCCGGCGCCGGCGACATTCTCGATCACGATGGTCTGGCCGAGCGCGATGCCCATCTGCTCGGCAACCGTGCGCGCGATCACGTCGGACGTGCCGCCGGCCGCGAACGGCACGATCATGGTGACGGGACGCTTGGGGAAATCCTGTGCGAACGCGGCCGTCGCGAACGCAACGACGGCGACAGCGGCCGGCAGCCGCTTCAGCACGAACGCAATCACGCGGCTTTTTCCAGATGCGCGGTGAGGCCGGCGAACAGGCCGCGACCGTCGGTGCAGCCCATGATGTCTTCGACGTGGTTTTCCGGATGCGGCATCATGCCGAGCACGTTGCCCTTGTCGTTGACGATGCCGGCGATGGATTGCGCGGCGCCGTTGATGTTGCTGATATCGTCGATCGCGCCGTCAGCCGAGCAATAGCGGTAAAGGACGCGACCCTCGCCTTCGAGCCGCTTGATGGTCTCCGCGTCCGCCGCATAATTGCCCTCGCCATGCGCGATGGGCACGCGGATCACCTGCCCGGCATTGTAGCCGCGCGTGAATGGCGTGTCGGAGCGCTCCACGCGCAGATGCACGTCGTGGCAGATGAATTTCAGCCGCGCATTGCGCATCAGGACGCCAGGCAAGAGGCCGGACTCGCAGAGGATCTGAAAACCGTTGCAGACGCCGAGCACGAGGCCGCCCTTGGCCGCATAGTCGCGCACCGCGTCCATCACCGGCGCCCGCGCCGCAATCGCGCCGCAGCGCAGATAATCGCCATAGGAGAACCCGCCGGGCACCACCACGAGGTCGGTGCCATCAGGCAGCGACGTCTCGGCATGCCACACCAGCGCGGGCTCGCTGCCCGAGATCAGCCTCAAGGCACGCGCCATGTCGCGCTCGCGGTTGATTCCGGGAAAGACGAGGACGGCGGCTTTCATGGCAGAGGTTCCGAACGAAGATTGAATGGGGCTGGCACGGCTGCCAAATCGTGAGCAGACATATCCATTTGACGGGGATTTTACCAGTGCTAGCCTCGGCCGCGAGCGTTGTGCACAGGCCATAGCCCGCCATCGGCCGATCGATTCGCCCGGGATTAAAGCCATGAATGTCCCCTCGCTGCCCGCATCCCTCTCCGAGCCGGTGTCCACCGAGGGCGTGATCGCCGCCGGTGCCTATGTCGACGGCCGGCGCGTCGCCAATATTGCCATCAGCGAGGCCTCGAGCTGGCGGGCGAAGCCCGGCCACGTGGTCTGGATCGGGCTGCACGAGCCCGACATGGCGCTGCTCAGCGCGGTGCAGAAGCAGTTCGACCTGCACGAGCTTGCCATCGAGGACGCCAACCACGCCCATCAGAGACCGAAGATCGAGCAATATGGCGAGGCCCTGTTCATCGTGGCGCGAACCGCGCAACTGATCGAGGGCCGGATCGCCTTCGGCGAGACGCACATCTTCGTTGGCGAAGGCTATCTGGTCTCGGTGCGCCACGGCGCGTCGACATCCTACACGCCGGTGCGCGAACGTTGCGAAAGCTGCCCGCGAGCGCTCGCGCGCGGCGAGGACTACATCCTCTACGCCATCCTCGATTTCATCGTCGACAACTACTCGCCCGTGCTCGAGAGCATTCACGAAGAGGTCGAGAGCATCGAGGATGACGTGCTCTCCAAGGCGATCAGCAAGGCGCAGATCGAGCGGCTCTATATGCTGCGCCGCGACCTCTTGCGGCTCAGGACCGCGATCGGGCCGCTGGTGGAGGTCTGCCGCCGTCTGGAGCACGACGAGCTTGCGATGGTGCGCGCGACGATGCAGCCGCTGTTCCGCGACGTCACCGACCACGTCCGCAACATCCAGGAGCGGATCGATTCCATGCGCGAGGTGCTGGCCTTCGCCTTCGAAGCGAGCCTGCTGGTCGGCCAGGCCCAGGAGACGGCGGTCTCCAAGAAACTTGCCTCCTGGCTCGCGATCATCGCGATCCCGACCGCGCTTGCCGGCATCTACGGCATGAACTTCAAGCACATGCCGGAGCTGGACTGGGAGTACGGCTATTACACGCTGCTCGGCGTGATGCTGACGGCGTGCGGCGCGCTGTATTGGCGTTTTCGTCGGGTCGGATGGCTGTGAGCCATCCCGTTCACCCGATCAGCTCGACCCGGTAGTTCTCGATCACGGTATTCGCCAGCAGCTTGTCGGCGGCATCCTTCAACGCCGCCTCCGCCTTCGCCTTGTCCGTGCCCGCGAGCTCGATGTCGAACACCTTGCCCTGCCGGACGCTGGCGACGCCGTCGACGCCGAGCGACTTCAACGCACCCTCGATCGCCTTGCCCTGCGGATCGAGGATGCCCGTTTTCAACGTCACGGTAACACGTGCCTTCACGTCAGATCCCTCTTAGCTCTTCACCAGCACCGGGCCTGAGCCCGCCGGACGCTCGTTCTCCATGAGGATGCCAAGACGCTTGGCGACTTCGGTATAGGCCTCGAGCAGCCCACCGAGATCCCTGCGGAAACGGTCCTTGTCGAGCTTCTCGTTCGACTTGATGTCCCACAGGCGGCAGCTATCCGGCGAGATCTCGTCGGCGACGATGATCCGCATCATCTCGTTCTCGAACAGCCGGCCGCACTCCATCTTGAAGTCGACGAGGCGGATGCCGATGCCGAGGAAGAGACCGGTGAGGAAGTCGTTGACACGGATGGCAAGTGCCATGATGTCGTCGATCTCCTGCGGTGTCGCCCACCCGAAAGCGGTGATGTGCTCTTCCGACACCATGGGATCGTTGAGCTGGTCGTTCTTGTAGTAGAACTCGATGATCGAGCGGGGCAGCTGCGTGCCCTCCTCGATGCCGAGGCGCTGCGACAGCGAGCCGGCGGCAACGTTCCGCACCACCACTTCCAGCGGCACGATCTCGACTTCGCGGATCAATTGCTCGCGCATATTGAGGCGGCGGATGAAATGGGTCGGCACCCCGATGTCGTTGAGGTGCTGAAACAGGTACTCCGAGATCCGGTTGTTGAGGACACCCTTGCCCTCGATCACCTGATGCTTTTTCGCATTGAACGCGGTGGCGTCATCCTTGAAGTGCTGGATCAGGGTACCGGGCTCCGGGCCTTCGTAAAGAACCTTTGCCTTGCCTTCATAAATGCGACGCCGACGGCTCATGGGGATGTACCGTGTTTTGTTGAAATCCATGTATTTGGTGTGCTCCGGTTGACGAGACTACGACCCACAGCGGAGCTGCCGTGAACGGCCCGGAACCCCTAGAAAACAGAACGGGAACCCAGCCTGAGGCAACCTATCCGATTGGCTGTCCCAGCACAATCGATCCGGCCGTCCGGCATCAAACTTATACCGCCTTGCCTGCGGCTTAACGGCTCGTTGTTTTGCCGATTCCTGCCCCCTATCTAGGCATGCACCGGGGCTCTCGCAACGAGGGCCAGCCGGGTCCAGTCAGCAGGGAATTGGAAAAGGCATGAGCACGTTGGACAAGCGCGAGGAAGGCTTCGAGAAGAAGTTTGCCCTCGACGAGGAGCAGAAATTCAAGGCGGAAGCCCGCCGCAACCGGCTGCTCGGGCTGTGGGCGGCCGAAAAGCTCGGCATCACGGGTGATGCCGCCACGGCCTATGCCAAGGAGGTGGTCGCGGCCGATTTCGAGGAAGCCGGTGACGCCGACGTCCTGCGCAAGGTCATGGCCGATTTCGCCGCCAAGAACGTGGCCGTCACCGAACAGGCAATTCGCGCCAAGATGAACGAGCTGATCGCGGTGGCGGCGGCCGAGGTGAAGGCCGGGAAATAAGGCGAAGCATCATTCCGGGGCCACGTCTGCGACGCGCCCCCGGAATGCCAACCAGCTATCCCTCCTTGAACCCATATTCCGGCACGTTGCCGCTGGCGCCGTAATATTTGTACGGCAGGAATTTGCCGCTCATCGTGAACTTGACGCGGTCGCCCTTCGGATTCGCCACGCGCTCGATCGCCATGTCGAAGTCGATCGCCGACATGATGCCGTCGCCGAACTCCTCCTCGATCAGCGCCTTCCAGGCCGGGCCGTTGACCATCACCATCTCGTAGAAGCGGTAGATCAGCGGGTCGGTCGGCGGCATCGGCGTGCCGGTGCCGCGCATCGGCACCTCGTTCAGCATGGCGGTCTCCGCCTTCGACAGGCCGAACAGTTCGCCGGCGTTGGCCGCCTGCGGCTTCGTCAGTTTCATCTGGCCGAGGATCGCGCCTGTTATCAGCACCTCGGAATAGCCGCCGATCTTCTCGCAGATATATTTCCAGCTCCAGCCCTTCTCGCGCTTGATGTCGAGCAGCTTCTCGGTGAGGTCTTCGCGTTTCATGTCAGGGTCTCCTTGGCTAAGACTATGTCGCGCCGGCTCATTTCCTCGAGGCAGCGGATAGACGCGACGCTTTTTTGTGCCACTTTGGCAGGCACGAAACGTGCCAATGACCGGGGCTACGGATTTACGTGCCTCGCCTCATCGCCTCGGCAATGCTTCCGTAAATCCCCTGATCGCATCGAGCACCGGCTGCTGATCGCCCGCGAAGAACCAGTGATCGTTGCCGTCGAGCTCGACGAATTGCGCACCTTTGATCCGGCTCGCCACATCGCGGCCGGCCGCGATCCGTACGGCCTTGTCGTCCCGACGATGCAACACCAATGTCGGCATGGCAATTTGCGGCAAAAGCTGCCGCACGTCGGCGTCGCGAAACGCCTCGAGCACGGCCGAGATGCCGCCGGGACTGGAGGCCGCGCGCAATAGCCCCGCCCACCATGCGCGGGCCTGGGGATCGCCGGCAAGGCTGGGTGCGAAGGTCTCAATCCCCACCGGACCTCCCCATTGCGCGATGAGGTGCTTGCTCCAGGCGTCGTACTGGCTGGCGCGCAACGCGTGCGGATAGTCCTGCGACCAGCAGCCCTTGGCCAATGCACCGAACAGGATGAGTCCGGCCACGAGACGCGGCTCGTCGACGGCGAATTTGATGCAGGCCGGCCCGCACTCGGATGCGCCGAACAGCACGACGCGGCGCGCATCCGCGGCGCGCAGCACGGTGCCGATATCCTCCGCGGTGACGTCGATATCAGGCGCCGACCCAACCCGGTCGGACAACCCGATCCCGCGACGATCGAACACGATCAGACGCCCCAGCTTCGTCAGTGAGGCCAGAAAGGTTCGGCTCGCCGGATGCTCCCAGGCGCGTTCCACATGCGATACGAAGCCGGGCATGACCAGGATGTCGAGCGGACCGCTGCCATAGGTCTGATACGCCAGATGCACACCGGCGCCCTTGACGTAGCGCGTCGCTGGTACAGAGTGTGCCGCCGCAGGACTCATCAACGCCGCGGTCTCGGCTTCCGGCGTAACACCAAGCTCGTCACGCAGCCGCCGCGTCAGTGCCGCATGGTGCCGCTCTGCCGCGCTGCGGTCGCCCGCCAGCAGCAGGCTGCGGATCAGATGCCGGCCATAGACCTCGCTCAAAGGATCGAGCTCGGCCAGACGGGTCGCATGCGCGGTCGCGGCGAAGTAGTCTCCGGCAGCGGTCTTGTCCTGCACCAGACGCTCCAGCGCGTGCATCAGCCGTCCCCGCAGCGCCTCGCGGCGGAAGAACGCCCAATCGTCGAATTCCGGACAGTCCTCCGGGGAGAAGCCTGCGAGGAAATCTCCGCGATAAATCTGGCAGGCTTCGTCAAAGTCACCGCGATCGCAGGCGCTCTCGAAAATATGTGCATCGACCTGCAGCGCGACTGCCGGAGACCATCGCAGACTGGTGCGGTCGGTCTCGAACACCTGCTGACCGAGCGTCAGCTCGATTCGGTGAAGCAGCCGCCGCAACCGCGCAAGGCCGGTCTCGCGGTCAGTTTCAGGCCACAGCAGCGTCGCCACGATTTCGCGGGCCACAGCGCCCTTGGCCTCCGCGAGATAGACCAGCAGCGCCAGGCCCTTGCGCAAGGCCAACTTGATCGGGCGGCCGTCGGCGTGGACCTCAGGGAACCCGAATGTCCCCAGCGAGAAAGCCGTCATGAAAGTCCTCCCTCCCCTTGCGGCGCCCCCGGGGGACGCACAGGGGACGGTCCAGCAATAGCAGTCGGGGCAGATCGAGCCTGCTCGCGGGCGAGCAATTCAGGCTCCTCCATGCGGCACGGCTGCATCAGGCACAATAGGAAAAAACATGATCTCGCGCCTCCTGATCCTGCTCTACGCCATCGTGAGCTACGTGATCTTCACGGTCTCATTTCTCTATGCGCTCGGTTTCGTCGGCAATTATGTCGTGCCCAAGTCGATCGATATGTCGATCGATAAGTCGATCGATGTCGGCAACCCCACGGACCTGAGCTTCACCATCGTCGTCAACCTGCTGCTGATGAGCCTGTTTGCGATCCAGCACAGCGTCATGGCGCGCCCGGCCTTCAAACGATGGTCGGCCAAATTCCTTCCCCTCGCCTGCCAGCGCAGCACCTATGTGCTGCTCTCCAGCCTGATCTTGTTGCTGCTGTTCTGGCAGTGGCGTCCGATCCCGACGCCGATCTGGGAGGCGAGCGGAATGGTGGCCTGGTTGCTGATCGGCGTGCATTGGCTGGGCTGGCTCATCGCGTTCGCCTCGACCCACATGATCGATCATTTCGATCTGTTCGGCCTCCGCCAGGCCTTCGTCGCGTTCCGCGGGAGCGAGATACCAGGTCAATCGTTCAGGACGCCGCTGCTCTACAAGATCGTGCGCCATCCCATCATGCTCGGCTTTCTGCTCGCGTTCTGGGCCACGCCCGAGATGACTGTTGGCCACCTTCTGTTTGCGCTCGCAAACACCGCCTACATCCTGGCCGCGCTTCAGTTCGAGGAGCGCGACCTGATCGCCGAGTTCGGCGCGACCTACCATGACTATCGCCGGCGCGTTCCCATGCTGCTGCCGCGTCTTTTCGGTCGTCGGACGGAAGATCGCCAGCCGCCTCGGCCTGCTGGAGCGTCGCAATGAATACAATATCAGCTATTCCCCGGATGTCGGCGGAGGCCGCCACGTTTGCCGATACGCTGGATGGGCTTGACGTCGGTCTTTGTCTCGTTGACGCGGAGGCGCGTCTCATTCACGCCAATACTGCCGGGCAGGACATGATCGAAGCGCGCGACATCCTGCACGAAATCCGCGGGCACCTCGCGGCTTGCGATCCGACGGTCAACCGGACCCTGCAGCATTTTTTCGCCGCCGCCGGGCAGGAAAACGCGTTCCTCGGCGCCGACGGGATCGCGCTGCCGATGATCGGGCGGGATGGGAAGCGCCACGTCGCCCATGCTCTGCCGTTAACTTCCGGCGCGCGCCGACGTGGGGGTGTCGCCTACAGCGCCGTCGCCGCGCTGTTCGTCCGCAGGGCGGCGCTGATGCTACCGTCTCGTTCCGAAGTGATCGGCAAGGCATTCAAACTGACGCCGACCGAGTTGCGTGTGATGCTCGCGATCGTCGAACGCGGCGGCGTTCCCGAAGTGGCGGCGGCACTCGGCGTCGCCAATACGACGATCAAGACGCATGTCCGGCGCCTGTTTGAAAAGACCGGTGCAGCGCGACAGGCAGATTTCGTCAAGCTTGTCGCGGGATATGCGACGCCGTTACGCAAACCTGCCGAATGCAGACAATCCGTTGGAGCGACACGATGAGAGCAATTCTATGCAGCTCATTCACTGGCCCCGCCGATTTGCGCCTTAGTGAAATCGACGAGCCGAAGCCCTCCGGCGACGAGATCCTGATCGACGTCCATGCGGCCTCCGTCAGTTTCATGGACCAGTTGGTGGTCTCGGGTCTCTATCAGATGCGGCCGCCGACGCCCTTCGTGCCCGGCACGGAAGCATCCGGTGTCGTCGTCGCGGTCGGCGACAAGGTCACGGGATTCGCGCCTGGTGACCGCGTGGCGTGCAGCGCCTGGACCGGCGGCTACGCCGAACGGATGATAGCGAAGGACTCAAAGTGCGTGCTTCTGCCGGAAGGCGTCGCGTTCGAGGCAGCGGCGACGGTCCTGCACAATTACGGCACGGCCTATTATGCGCTGGTCGAGCGGGCCAGGGCGCAGCGCGGCGAAACGCTGTTCGTCACCGGTGCCGCCGGCGGAGTCGGCCTTGCCGCGGTCGACCTTGGCCGCCACCTGGGCCTGCACGTCGTCGCCGGTATCGGCTCCGATGACAAGGGTGCCCTCGTCCGCAATTATGGGGCTGGCGAAATCGTCAACTATAGTAGCGAGGATCTGCGCGACCGCATCAAGTCGATCACGTCAGGAGAAGGCATCGACATCGGCTTCGACACGATCGGCGGCGCGATTTTCGAGCAGATGGCGCGGTCGATGAAATGGGGCGGACGGCTGATGCCGATCGGCTTCACCAGCGGCGAAATTCCCCAGCTCCCGATGAACCTGCCGCTGCTCAAGAACTATTCCATCCTCGGCGTCTTCGTCGGCGCCTGGGCGGAGAAATTCTCAGCTGATGCCGCGCGTATGAACGCCACGCTGATGCAATTGCTGGCCGAGGGAAAAATCCGTCCGCACATCGATCGCGTCCTTCGTTTGGAGGAGGCCGGAGAAGCCATGCGCGCCGTGGCCAACCGAACGGTTCAGGGGCGAATTGTCCTCAAGATCAGGTAAGGTGAGCCGGAAAGAGAGAACAAAACCGATGACACAGATCATCATCGACAAACGCTTTTGCGGTCCTCCGAACTCCGGCAACGGCGGCTATGTCTGCGGCCGGCTCGCCCGCCACATTCCCGGCGCCGCGGAGATAACGCTGCGCGCGCCGCCGCCGCTGGACACTCCGCTCGATGCGGTCGCAACCGACGACGGCACATGGGAGCTTCGCGACGGCAACAAGATCGTCGCGACCGGGCAGCCGGCAAGCGTGGAGCTTTCGCGACTGGAGACAGCCAGCTTCGAGGACGCCTGCGCCGCCGAATTGCTGACGCCGGTCAAGCCGCACGAGCATCCATTGCCGACATGTTTCGTGTGCGGTCCGGCAAGGGCGAAAGGCGACGGCTTGCGCATTTTTGCCGGCGCGCTCCGTGGTCACAACGCCGTTCTCGCGGCGAGCTGGACGCCGGATCAGAATCTCGCCGCCGACGACGGCCTCGTCGCGCCGGAATTCCTCTGGTCGGCGCTCGACTGCCCCACCGGTTTTGCCTGCAATTGCGATCCACAGAGCGGCGGCTTCGACAAGGCACCGCTGCTGCTGGGGCGAATGTCAGCACGGATCGAAGCCCGCCCGCGCCCGGGAGAACGCTGCATCATCACGGCCTGGCCCATCGGCCGCGACGGCCGCAAACGCGCGGCCGAAGCTGCGCTTCACGATGAAGCCGGGAGATTGCTGGCGGTGGCGCGAGCGACATGGATTGCGGTCCAGCGCGAAGTGCAGCTCGGACGTCCTTCGTAGAGGGGACATGGGTGCCCGGTACCAGGAGGGCCAGCTTTCCAGCTAACCACGGGAGCACTCCACTTTAGCCACCGTGCGACGCTGCCAAGCCTCGAGAAGCGTTGAACCCACGTTTAATCAAAGATATTCTTGCAGTTGTCGCCAAGCAAAAAAGATCCAAGAGGGTACGCGATGGTCCGCAAGTTAAAGGCATTTGCAATCCTTGCTACGGGCATGTTCATCGCTGGCGTCGCAAATGCCGAGGCACAGCAGCCGGAGCTTAATGCGCCTGACCTGGTCCTCGTTAATGGCAAGGTTCTGACCTTAGACGACCGATCGACCGTCACGGAGGCAGTCGCCGTCGCGGATGGAAAGATCATCGCGACCGGAACCAGTGCTTCGATCAAGGCGCTTGCAGGCGCCCGGACCCGCGTGCTCGATGTGTCTGGCAAGACCGTCATCCCCGGATTGATCGATACACACGCTCACTTCAAGGCCGCTGGTCTGGGCGACTATGTCGTAACCCTGGGCCGAGCCAAGACCGTTGCGGACGCGCTCGAGGCCATCAAATCGTTCGTCACCAAGAAGAAGCCGGGTGAGTGGATTGTAGGTGGCGCGTGGCACCCGCCCTCGCAATTGGCCGAGAAGCGCTATCTCACGAGGCAGGAGATCGATAGCGTTGCTCCGAACAACCCGGTCTATCTTCGCACCGTCGGGCATTTCTCGATGGCGAACACCATGGCTCTACAAGTGGTCGGTGTCGACAAGACCACCTCGGATCCGAGTGGTGGAAAGTTTGAACGCGACGCAGCCGGTGAATTGACCGGCGTGCTCGTGGAGACGGCGATCGATCGGGTCGAGAAGGCCGTACCACCCTGGACAGAAGACGACGAAATGCGGCAATTCACCATCGCCGAAGGTGTGCTGAACAGCTTCGGCATCACCAGTGTGATCGAAGGCGCAACAGAGCCGCGCGATGTCCGCACGCTGCAGAAGCTTGTCGCAGCCGGGAAAGCCACTTTGCGCACCGGCGTGATGTTTCGACCGGAGCCCCCAGCCGATGTGACGGCATGGGAAGCGATCATGTCAGGCAATGGGGCCTCATCAGGCTTCGGCGACGATTGGCTCAAGTTCGCGGGCATCAAGATCTTTTACGACGGCGGCATGACGCTGAAGACAGCGCTCATGCGTGACGTGTATCCCGATTCACACGACAACTATCACGGCATCACGCAGCAGACTCCCGAGCGGCTGAAGCAACTCATCTCCGTCTGCAACCGTTATGACTGGCGTGTCGGTGTCCACGTGGTGGGCGATCTGGGTATTGACCAGGTGCTCGATGCCTTCGAGGCAGCGGATAAAGAAAAATCGATCCGCGACCGTCGCTTCGTCCTCATCCACGCCAGCCTGATCCGGCCAGAACAGATGGAGCGTGCGCAAAGACTGGGAGTCCGCATAGATTTCCAGAACGTTTTCATGTGGGATAAGGCAGCGACCGTCGAACGATTTCTCGGGAAAGCAACCGCCGACCGCGCCGTGCCGACTAGGACGTTGATCGAAAAAATGGGGCTCAACAGCCTCGGCGCCGGGACGGATTTTCCGGTCAACCCGATCAACCCCTTCCTCAACATGTACATCATGGTCACCAGGAAGGACCCCAACGGAAACGTCTACGGCTCGGCAGAAACCATCACGCGCGAGCAGGCCCTCCGGCTCTACAGCAGCGCGGCTTCGCGTTATACGTTCGATGAAGCGCGCAAAGGGACCATTGAGCCCGGAAAGCTGGCGGACATCGTGGTGCTCTCTGCTGACTACGCGGCCGTGCCGGAGGAGCAGATCAAGGACATCAAGGTGGACCTAACCCTGGTCGGCGGCAAGGTGGTCTTCCAGCGCTGAACCGGCCCTGATCGGCCAAGGTGAGCGACAGCGACCATTCGCTCTGCTTCCCGACGAAATCTACACGCTCTGCTCGATCATCCCCTGCAACCGTACCAGCTCCGCCTCGAGATCCCGCTCCACGTCCGCAGCCCGCATCTCGATCACGCGATAATCGCGCGCCTCGAGCCACGCCCGCCGCGACGCGCGATCCGCGACGATCGTCTCATTCTCGCCCGTGTTCACCAGTTCGATCGCGATCCGGTGCGGGAACGAGACGAAGTCCGGGATATGCCGCCCCACAGGAGTCTGGCGCTTGAACTGGCCTGCGAAGCGGCGGTCGCGTGTAAGGGCCTGCCAAAGCAGCCGCTCGGCATCGGTTGGGTTGCGGCGGAGCAGACGGGCGAGGCCGCGCACGGTGGAGCCGCTGTCGGGCACGCCGCCACCCTGCCCGTGCTCGGCCAACAGCGCGCGCAGGCGCGTTGCCTGCTCGCCGTCGAGCACGCCGCCCTTGGCCGGTCCTTTCCGTCCCTCCGCGATCGCCATCACCACGCCGTGCAGGGTGTGCATGTCCTGTTTGGTCGGCTCCATCCGGGTGAAGATGTTGCGCAGGTTCACCAGCATGGTGTCGCGCTTCTCGGCCGGGCGCAGAAATTCGACCCGGTCGAGTTCGCGGATGAGATTGTCGAAGAAGGCCTGCATCTGGTGCTGCGAGGCGCGCTCGGAGCGCTCCGGCATGGCGTGCGGCAGCTCGCCGGAGGTCGCCCGCTTGAACCATTCGTAGCCGACCAGCAGCACCGCTTGGGCGAGGTTGAGCGAGGCAAAGCCCGGATTGACCGGGAACGTAATGATGCGGTTGGCGAGCCCGACCTCCTCATTGGTCAGGCCCCAGCGCTCCCGGCCGAACAGGATACCGGCCTTGCCGCCGGCGGCGGCGTGCCCGGAAATCTCGCTAGCTGCGGCTTCCGGTCCCACCACCGGCTTGGCCTGGTCGTGGGGACGCGCGGTGGTGGCGAACAGCAGGTCGAGGTCGGCGACGGCCTCACCGACCGTGTCAAACAATTCGACCTTGTCCAGAATATAGTCGGCCCCGGCGGCGGCGCGCTGGGCGGCGATGTTGGGCCAGCCGTCGCGAGGGTTGACGATGCGCAATCGGCTCAGCGCGAAATTGCCCATGGCGCGCGCGGCCATGCCGATGTTTTCGCCCAGCTGCGGCTCGACCAGGATCACGATGGGACCGTCGAGAGAAAGGCCCGCTTTGCTCTTGTCAGTCCCGGACATCTCGCTTCGCTTTCACACTGGTTCTCAAGGTCTTGGACAGGCGCTCTTCATGAATTGATTCAAGGCCGGTCCTGACCTGGTCTGACCTCGGTCTTGGGCCGGCGCCCGTTCGCCTGTCGTTTGCCTGTCCTGACGAAATTCTCAAGGGAAATAACGGGTTGGATTCGACTTTTGAATCTCGCCTGAAACCTCAGCCCGGTCCCCGCGGCAGGGCTGCTCCCGCCCCCCATCTGCGGAGGCTGGATGAGCTAAAAGTGCATAATCCCTTGGCTTTCGCCGGCCGCGTCCCGGTGCTAAGAGGCGGCGGATATTCCCGTGGCGCGCCACAAGCGCCGTTCCCAAGAGGCTTCCCCGATCATGGCAAAAATCAAGGTGTCCAACCCCGTCGTCGAACTCGATGGCGACGAGATGACCCGGATCATCTGGCAGTACATCAAGGACAAGCTGATCAACCCGTTCCTGGATGTCGAGCTGCAATATTTCGACCTGGGAATGGAGTACCGCGACCACACCAACGATCAGGTCACGATCGACGCCGCCGAGGCGATCAAGAAGGTCGGCGTCGGCGTCAAGTGCGCCACGATCACCCCGGACGAAGCCCGGGTGAAGGAGTTCAACCTCAAGCAGATGTGGAAGTCGCCGAACGGCACCATCCGCAACATCCTCGGCGGCGTGATCTTCCGCGAGCCGATCATCTGCAAGAACGTGCCGCGCCTGGTTCCCGGCTGGACCAAGCCGATCATCATCGGCCGCCACGCCTATGGCGACCAGTATCGCGCCACCGACATCAAGTTCCCGGGCAAGGGTACGCTGACGATGAAGTTCGTCGGCGAGGACGGCACCGTCATCGAGAAGGAAGTGTTCAAGACCCCCGGCGCCGGCGTCGCGATGCAGATGTACAATCTCGACGATTCCATCATCGACTTCGCCCGCGCATCGTTGAATTACGGCCTGCTGCGTAACTACCCGGTCTATCTCTCGACCAAGAACACGATCATGAAGGTCTATGACGGTCGGTTCAAGGACATCTTCCAGGACATCTACGAGCGCGAGTTCAAGAAGGAATTCGACGCCAAGGGCCTGACCTACGAGCACCGCCTGATCGACGACATGGTCGCCTCCGCGCTGAAATGGTCCGGCGGTTATGTCTGGGCCTGCAAGAACTACGACGGCGACGTGCAGTCCGACACGGTGGCGCAGGGCTACGGCTCGCTCGGCCTGATGACCTCGGTTCTCCTCACCCCCGACGGCAAGACGGTAGAAGCCGAAGCCGCCCACGGCACGGTGACCCGCCACTACCGCGAGCATCAGAAGGGCAAGGAGACCTCGACCAACTCGATCGCATCGATCTTCGCCTGGACCCGTGGCCTGTCGCACCGCGCCAAGCTCGACAACAATGCCGAGCTCGCCAAGTTCGCCAACACCCTGGAGAAGGTCTGCGTCGACACTGTCGAGGAAGGCTACATGACCAAGGACCTCGCGCTCCTGGTCGGCGCCGACCAGCGCTGGCTCTCGACAACCGGCTTCCTCGACAAGGTCGCCGAGAACCTCGGCAAGGCGCTGGCGGCGTAAGCCGTCCGCAATTTCGCCCGACTGGGCCGGACATCATCACGGGCCGCGTCGCAAACGCGGCCCGTTCGCTTATTTGGACCTTTGCGCGGAGATGCGACCATGTCGATCAAGCTTGCCGTCCCCTGCCTGTTGCTGCTCGCTGGACCGGCTGTGGCCGCCGACCCGCTTCCCGACGCCATCGCCGCGCCCGGCGAGAGCATCGTGCTCAGCGTCCACGCCGAGGGCGCGCAGGTCTATGAATGCAAGGCCGGCACCGACGGCAAGCTCGCCTGGACTTTTTGTGAACCGATCGCCACCCTGCTCGCCGAGGGCAAGACGATCGGCCGGCACTATGCCGGACCGAACTGGGAGCATGCCGACGGCAGCGCCGTGGCCGCCAAGGCCGCCGGCAATGCGCCGGGTACCACTGCCGCCGACATTCCCTGGCTGAAGCTGGAAGTGACCGCCCACCGCGGCAGCGGCGTCCTCACGCCCGTTACCACGGTTCAGCGCATCAACACCCATGGCGGCAAGCTCGACGGCGCGTGCGACAAGGCCGGCGACTTCAAGAGCGCGCCCTATTCGGCCGACTACGTCTTCCTGAAGAAGGGCTGAGCCCTCAGCGGTCGGTGCCGTCGCGCTCCACCTGCGCCAGCTCCGCCACTGCAAGGTCGCCGCTGCCCTCCAGCCGCGCCTTTGCCGTCTTGTGGACGTGCGCGGCGAGCGTCGGCATGCGTTCGATCAAGGCGTGAAAGTCCTGGGCGTCGAGCACCAGCAGCCGGCTCTTGCGTGTCGCCGTCACCGTGCCGCTGCGTTTTGTCTTATGCAGCAGCGCGATCTCGCCGAAGAATGTGCCATCCGCGAGCCGCACCTGCTGGTTCGGCAGCGCGATCTCGACCTCGCCGGCGGTGATGAAATACATCGACGAAGCCGCATCGCCCCGCCGCACCAGGATCTCGCCCTGCTCGATCGTGCGCGCCCGCAGCAGCCGCATGATGTCGGCGATCTCGGATGCGCTGAGATGCGAGAACAGCGGCACCCGCGCCAGCATGCCCCAGGTGACCACGAAGTCGCGCCGCTTCACCTCTTCCGCAAAGGCCGTCGAGATGATCGCGACCGGCAGCGCGATCATGGCAAAGCCGCTGATGATGGTGAAGACGGAGATGAACTTTCCGAGCGCCGTCACCGGCACGACGTCGCCGTAACCGACGGTGCCAAGCGTCACGATCGCCCACCACATCGCCTGCGGAATGGTTCCGAGCTTGTCCGGCTGCACGTCGCGCTCGATGGCATAGAGCAGCGAGGCAAACGTCAGCACCGCGCCGATCAGGATGACGATGCAGCCGATCAGCGCCCGCCGCTCCGCGTGCACGGCCGCGAGCAGCGACCGCATCGCCGGCGAGTAGCGCACCAGCTTGAAGAACGGCAGCACGCCGAGCGCTGCCAGCGTCGCATGCCGGCCCGTGGCCAGCACGATCGCAGCCGGCAGGAACGCGAGCAGATCGATGATGCCGAGTGCGGAGAAGACATAGCTGAGCCGGTCGGACAGCGCGGACGCTGCGCGCTGGGTATGGCCCGCCACGGTCCACAGCCGCGCCGCATATTCCAGCGCGAACACGATCACGGACAGGATGGTGATCGCCGAAAACAGCGCGCCGAATTGCGCGTCCAGCTCCGGCACCGAGGCAAGGATCATCGCGGCGACATCGAGCACGATGACGCCGATGATCAGCTGGATGAAGCGCGACCCGACCGAGTAGGCCAGCGGATCATGCTCCAGCAATTCGTAGAGGCGATCCCTCAGATTGGGATCGCGAAGCCCAATTCCTCGCGGAACGGGGCGCACCTGCCTACGCGCCGGCCGATTTTTGTTCAGCCATGGCTTTTTCGATCGCCGTGAGCGCCGCGGCAGCATTTTCGCCATCAGGGCCGCCGGCCTGCGCCATGTCGGGCCGCCCGCCGCCGCCCTTGCCGCCGAGCGCTTCGGAGGCGACCTTCACCAGATTGACCGCATTGAAACGCGAAGTGAGGTCCGCGGTGACGCCGACCACGACGCCGGCCTTGCCATCCTCGGTGACGCCGACGATAGCGACGACGCCGGAGCCGATCTGCTTCTTGCCGTCGTCGGCAAGGCTCTTGAGATCCTTCATCTCGATGCCCTCGACCGCGCGCGCCATCAGCTTGACGTCGCCGACTTCGCGCACACCTGAGGCCGCGCCGTTGCTCGAAGCTGCACCGCCGCCCATCGCCAGCTTCTTGCGGGCGTCGGAGAGTTCGCGCTCGAGCTTCTTGCGCTCCTCCATCAGAGCGGCAATGCGCGCCGGGACGTCGTCGATCGAGGTGCGCAGCTCGTGGGCCGCGGTCTTCGCTAGCGCCATGGTGTCGTTGGCGTGTTTTCGCGCGTAGTTGCCGGTTAAAGCCTCGATGCGGCGCACGCCGGAGGCGACCGCGCTCTCGCCCGTCAGCGTGATCAGCCCGATGTCGCCGGTCCGCCTGACATGCGTGCCGCCGCAAAGTTCGACCGACCAGCCGAGAGCGTTGGCGCCGCGCTCGCGCGCGGTCCGGCCCATCGAGACGACGCGAACCTCGTCGCCATATTTCTCGCCGAACAGGGCGCGTGCGCCGGCCTCACGGGCCTCGTCCACGCCCATGACGCGGGTCGAGACTTCGTCATTCTCCAGCACCACCTCGTTGGCGATGTCCTCGACGCGCGCGAGCTCTTCCGCCGTGATCGGCTTCGGATGCACGAAGTCAAAACGTAAACGATCCGGCGCGACCATCGAGCCGCGCTGGGCGATGTGGTCGCCGAGCACCTGGCGCAGCGCCTCGTGGATGAGATGGGTCGCCGAATGATGCGCGCGGATCGAAAAGCGCCTGCCGTGATCCACTTCGAGCTGCAGCGCGGTGCCGAGCTTCAGCTCGCCGCTCTCCAATGTGCCGACGTGAACGAAGAAATCACCGAGCTTCTTCTGAGTGTCGGTGACGCGGAACTTGATGCCGCCCTCGCCGGTCAATACGCCGGTGTCACCGACCTGGCCGCCGGACTCCGCGTAGAAAGGCGTCTGGTTCAGCACGATCGCCCCTAGCTCGCCGGCCTTGAGGCTCGTGGCTTCCTTGCTGTCCTTGACCAGCGCAGTGACCACGCCTTCAGCGCTCTCGGTCTCGTAGCCCAGGAATTCGGTTGCGCCCAGCTTCTCACGCAGCGGGAACCAGATCGATTCGGAAGCCGCCTCGCCAGACCCCTTCCAGGATTCGCGCGCCTTGGCCTTCTGACGCTCCATCGCATCGGTGAAGGAGGCCTGGTCGACGCTGATGCCGCGCGACTTCAGCGCGTCCTGCGTCAAATCGAGCGGGAAGCCGTAAGTGTCGTACAGCGTGAAGGCGACGTCGCCGTCGAACATGTCGCCCTTCTTCAAGGACGCGCTCTTCTCGTCGAGAATGGCGAGGCCGCGCGTCAGCGTCTTGCGGAAGCGGGTTTCTTCCAGCCGCAGCGTTTCCTCGATCAAATTTTCCGCGCGCATCAGATCCGGATAGGCTTGGCCCATCTCGCGCACCAGCGCCCAGACCAGGCGATGCATCAGCGGCTCTTGCGCACCGAGCAGCTGCGCATGGCGCATCGCGCGGCGCATGATCCGGCGCAGCACGTAGCCGCGGCCCTCGTTCGAGGGCAGCACGCCGTCGGCGACGAGGAAGGCCGACGAACGCAGATGGTCGGCGATGACGCGGAACGAGGCCACGGTCTTCTCGTCCGGTCCGCTTCCGAGCGCCGACGCCGTCGCGTCGATCAAATGACGGAACAGGTCGGTCTCGAACACGCTATCGACGCCCTGCATGATGCAGGCCATGCGCTCCAGCCCCATGCCGGTGTCGATCGAGGGACGCGGCAGCGCCACGCGCTCCTCCTTCGTCACCTGCTCGTACTGCATGAAGACGAGATTCCAGAATTCGAGGAAGCGATCGCCATCCTCCTCAGGCGAGCCCGGAGGCCCGCCCCAGATGTGCTCGCCGCGATCGATGAAGATCTCCGAGCACGGCCCGCACGGGCCGGTGTCGCCCATCGCCCAGAAATTGTCCGAGGTCGGGATGCGGATGATGCGGTCGTCGGAGAAGCCCGCGATCTTCTCCCACAGTCCAGCCGCCTCGTCGTCGGTGTGGTAGACCGTGACGAGCAGCTTGTCTTTCTTGAGCCCGAATTCCTTCGTGATGAGCGTCCAGGCCAGCTCGATCGCGCGCTCCTTGAAATAGTCGCCGAAGGAGAAGTTGCCGAGCATCTCGAAGAAGGTGAGATGGCGCGCGGTGTAGCCGACATTGTCGAGGTCATTGTGCTTGCCGCCGGCGCGCACGCATTTCTGCGAGGTGGTGGCGCGCTGATAGGGCCGCTTCTCGACGCCGGTGAAGACGTTCTTGAACTGCACCATGCCGGCATTGGTGAACATCAACGTCGGATCGTTGCGCGGCACCAATGGCGAGGACGACACGATCTCGTGGCCGTTCTCGGCAAAGAAATTCAGAAAGGTCGACCTGATCTCGTTGACGCCGCTCATTTTCATCCAATCGGGTGTGCTTGCACCCGCCTTCCAGCCATCCAAACCGCAAGTTTGGGCTGATATCTGCGGGCCAATGCGCTTTTAGACAAGGCCAGCTTCGCTGTCCAGAAACTGTGCAACCAGATCAAGGCGTTGCCGCAGTCGCGTAATCCGTTGGAAAGCCGCCGATGCCGCGTTGACAGGCTTGGCCGGCCTGTGGTCTTTACCTATCTGTATCGTACGGCCACGTCGGGAGAGACCGGCACTGGTAGCCGGCGCCGAAGGAGCAACCGCCCCGGAAACTCTCAGGCAAAAGGACCGCGTGGCTTTGACAGCATCTGGAAAGAGGCGCCGACGGGCCAAGACCTTTTAAAGGGTAGGTTCGGACAGCGTCCGCCGACGGGATAATACTCTCAGGCACAGCGACAGATGGGGCTTCGACTGGTGTCCACGGGAAATCGTTCCCGGGGAACCGCCGAGGGCCCCCCGATGCTTGCGCGTGACGACAAAGACTCCCTGAAACGCACCCCGCTTTACGACCTGCATGTCTCGCTCGGCGGCAAGATGGTGCCGTTCGCCGGCTATGACATGCCGGTGCAATATCCGGCCGGAGTCCTGAAGGAGCACCTTCATACCCGCAACGCAGCCGGCCTGTTCGACGTCTCCCACATGGGCCAGATCGCACTCCGGCCGAAATCCGGCAAGGTCGAGGACGCCGCCCGCGCGCTGGAACGGCTGGTGCCGCAGGATATTTTGGCGATCGCGCCTGGCCGGCAGCGCTACGCCCAGTTCACCAATGCCGAGGGCGGGATTCTGGATGATCTGATGGTCGCCAATTTCGGCGATCACCTCTTCCTGGTCGTCAACGCCGCCTGCAAGGCCGAGGACGAGGCGCATCTGCGCGCGAATCTCTCGGACGATTGCGTCATCGAGCAGCTGGCTGACCGCGCGCTGATCGCGCTGCAGGGGCCGAAGGGGGAATCGGCGCTGGCGAAATTATGTGCAGAGGCGCCCGCCATGAAATTCATGGATTCCGGCCCGCACAAGGTTGCCGGCCTCGACTGCTTCGTCTCGCGCTCCGGCTATACCGGCGAGGACGGCTTCGAGATTTCGGTTCCTGCCGGCGATGCCGAACGGCTCGCCAAGGCCCTGCTGGACAATCCTGACGTCATGCCGATCGGGCTCGGCGCCCGTGACAGCCTGCGGCTCGAGGCCGGGCTTTGTCTTTACGGCCACGACATCGACACCGCGACCACGCCGGTCGAGGCGGCACTGGAATGGTCGGTGCAGAAGAGCCGCCGCACCGGCGGCGCGCGTGGCGGGGGCTTCCCCGGCGCGGCAAAGATTCTCGCCCATTTCGACCATGGCGCATCCCGCCGCCGCGTCGGCCTGCGCACCGAGGGCCGCGCGCCGGTGCGCGAAGGCGCGCTGCTGTTTGCGGATGCGACCTCCGCCGAGCCGATCGGAAAGGTCACCTCGGGCGGTTTCGGCCCGAGCCTGAATGCGCCGGTCGCGATGGGCTATGTGCCCACCGCATCGAGCGCGATCGACACAAAACTCTTCGCCGAGGTGCGCGGCCAACGCCTGGCCGTGCAAATCGCCGCCATGCCCTTCGTGAAAAACACCTACAAACGCTGAGGACCGAGAAAATGACCACGACGCTCTACACCTCCGACCACGAATGGCTCGCGATCGACGGCGATGTCGCCACCGTCGGGATCACCGACTACGCGCAATCGCAGCTCGGCGACGTCGTGTTCGTCGAATTGCCCAAGCTCGGCCGCGTGCTGAAGAAGGCGGAAGCCGCCGCTGTCGTGGAATCGGTCAAAGCCGCATCGGACGTCTACGCGCCTGTTAGCGGTGAGGTGCTCGAGACCAACCCCGAGCTCGCGAGCGAGCCGGCGCTGGTGAACTCGGACGCGCAGGGCAATGCGTGGTTCTTCAAGATCAAGATGGCCGACAAGAGCGAGCTCGGCGGCCTCATGGATGAAGCGGCGTACAAGGCCCATACGGCGTGAAGATATGAGCCGAGCCGTCTCCCCATACTCACTGTCATGCCCCGCGAAGGCGGGGCATCCAGTAAACGCAGCCGCTTCGGCTACAGCCGAGAGGCCGCGGCGTACTGGATCGCCCGCCTTCGCGGGCGATGACAGCAACTCCTAGCGAGGACCCATGATGACCGCGCACCGCAAATCCAACGGCGATACCACGAGCTTCGTTCGCCGCCACATCGGCCCCTCCACGCGCGACGTCACCGCGATGCTCGAGGCCGTCGGCGCAAACAGCGTCGACGCGCTGATGGCGCAGACGCTGCCGGCTTCGATCCGGCAGACTGCTCCACTCGATCTCGGCAAGCCCTTGAGCGAGACCGAGGCGATCGCGCATATGGCCGAACTCGCCGCCCAGAACCAGGTCTTCACCTCGTTGATTGGCCAGGGCTATTCTGGCACGATCCTGCCCGCGGTGATCCAGCGCAACATCTTGGAGAGCCCGGCCTGGTACACGGCCTACACGCCCTACCAGCCCGAGATCAGCCAGGGCCGGCTGGAGGCGCTGCTCAACTTCCAGACCATGATCTGTGACCTCACCGGGCTCGACGTCGCCAACGCCTCGCTGCTCGACGAAGCCACCGCGGCCGCCGAAGCGATGGCACTCGCCGAGCGGCACTCGCGGGTCGAAGCAAAGGCCTTCTTCGTCGACAAGGACGTGCATCCGCAGACGCTCGCCGTGATGCGCACCCGCGCGGAGCCGCTGGGCTGGACCCTGGTCGTCGGCGACCCCCTCACCGATCTCGACAAGACGGACGTGCTTGGCGCGCTGCTGCAATACCCGGGCTCGTCAGGCGCTGTGCGCGACCTCAGGCCCGCGATCGCCAGCCTGAAGGCCAAGGGCGCACTCGCGATCATTGCCGCCGATCTGCTGGCGCTGACACTGCTCGCCTCGCCCGGCGAGCTCGGCGCGGACATCGCCATCGGCTCGGCGCAACGTTTTGGCGTGCCGATGGGGTATGGCGGGCCGCACGCAGCCTATATGGCGGTGCGCGATGCGCTGAAGCGTTCGCTGCCCGGCCGCATCGTCGGCCTCTCCGTGGATTCGCGCGGAATGCCGGCCTATCGCCTCGCGCTGCAGACCCGCGAGCAGCACATCCGCCGCGAGAAGGCGACCTCCAACATCTGCACCGCGCAGGTGCTGCTCGCCGTGATCGCCTCGATGTATGCGGTCTATCACGGCCCCGAAGGCCTTTCGCAGATCGCGCGCAATGTGCATCGCCGCACGGCGGTGCTGGCTGCCGGCCTGCGCAAGCTCGGCTTTGCGCTGCAGTCCGACAGTTTCTTCGACACGCTCAGCGTGGATGCAGGGGCGAAGCGTACCGAAATCGTGGCGCGCGCGGCGGCCGAGAAGATCAATCTCGGCGCTGGCGAAACTGCATTGCGGATCGCGCTCGACGAGACCACCACGCCCGCAACGGTGGAAGCAGTCTGGCGCGCCTTCGGCGGGCAGCTTGCATACGCCGAGATCGACGCCACCACGCGCGAGGCGCTGCCGGAGACGCTCAAGCGTGCGACCTCTTTCCTCACCCACCCCGTCTTCCACGCGCATCGCTCGGAAACCGAGATGCTGCGCTACATGCGCAAGCTCAGCGACCGCGACCTCGCGCTCGACCGCGCGATGATCCCGCTCGGCTCGTGCACCATGAAGCTGAACGCGACCACCGAGATGATGCCGCTGACCTGGCCGGAATTCGGCAGCCTGCATCCGTTCGCCCCGCCTGAGCAGGCGAAGGGCTACTACGCGCTGTTCGCGCGGCTGGAAAAATGGCTGAGCGACATCACCGGCTATGACGCGATCTCGCTGCAGCCGAACTCGGGCGCGCAAGGCGAATATGCCGGGCTGCTCGCGATCCGCGGCTATCACGCGGCGCGTGGCGAGACGCATCGCAAGATCTGCCTGATCCCCTCCTCCGCGCACGGCACCAACCCGGCCTCGGCCGCGATGGTCGGCATGGACGTGGTGGTGGTCGCCTGCGAGAAGAACGGCGACGTCGACGTCAATGATCTCCGCGCCAAGGCCGAGAAGCATTCGAACGACCTCGCCGCGGTCATGATCACCTATCCCTCGACCCATGGCGTGTTCGAGGAGCACATCCGCGAGATCTGCGAGATCGTGCATGGCCATGGCGGGCAGGTCTATCTCGACGGCGCCAACCTCAACGCGCAGGTCGGCCTTAGCAGGCCCGGCGATTACGGCGCCGATGTCAGCCATCTCAACCTGCACAAGACCTTCTGCATCCCGCATGGCGGCGGCGGCCCGGGCATGGGCCCGATCGGCGTCAAGTCGCACCTCAAGCCGTTCCTGCCCGGTCATCCCGCGACGGATGGGAAAGCGCCCGTGGGGCCGGTCTCGGCCGCGCCGTTCGGCTCGGCTTCGATCCTCACCATCTCCTACATCTACATTCTGATGATGGGCGGCGAAGGCCTCAAGCGCGCCACCGAGATCGCGATCCTCAACGCCAACTACGTCGCAGCAAGGCTCGATGCGCACTTCCCGGTGCTCTACAAGAACGAAAAGGGCCGCGTCGCGCACGAGTGTATCGTCGATCCCCGCGCGCTGAAGACGACCTCAGGCGTCACCGTCGACGACATCGCCAAGCGCCTGATCGATTACGGCTTCCATGCGCCCACCATGAGTTTTCCGGTGCCGGGCACGCTGATGATCGAGCCGACCGAGTCGGAATCCAAGGCGGAGCTGGATCGCTTCTGCGATGCCATGATCGCGATCCGGAAGGAAATCGCCGAGATCGAAGCAGGCCGCTTCAAGATCGAGGCGTCGCCGCTTCGTCATGCCCCACACACCGTGCATGACATCGCGGACGACGATTGGAAGCGCGCCTACACCCGCGCCGAGGGCTGCTTCCCCGCGGGCACCTCGCGCACCGACAAATACTGGAGCCCGGTGGGGCGCGTCGACAACGTCTATGGCGACCGCAATCTGGTGTGCTCGTGCCCGCCCGTGAGCGATTACGCGGAGGCGGCGGAGTAACCGTTTGTAGGGTGGGTTAGCCACCGGCTGCGCGAAGCGCAGTCGCTGGCGTAACCCACCACTTCTGTCTCTGGCGAAATGGAAGAGGTGGGCTACACTTCGCTAACCCACCCTCCGGCACGGAACACGCATTTTGGGCGCAACCAACGAGCGGGTCTCGGGGTCCCACCGCCAGAGCCGCTCGTTGGTCAGGTGAGTGCCGCCCCACCAGCGATCAATCCGGTTGTACCGGCGGAAATCCTGGTCGCCTCCCAGCACCGCCTTACCGAACTCGGTCAGCGTCAATTGCGATCGCTTGTACCGATCGAACTGACTGGAATCGTCGTGCATCTCTAGCGAAAACGGACCTTCATCCAGTCCGGACACCGCCGGCCTCTCGCACCGCGCAAGGCCGTCAAGCAGCGCTCCAACTTCCCAATAACCATACACATCCAGCCCGTTGCACTTCTGGTGGCCCGGAAAGACATCGAAAGGCTGCATGCCGCCTCGCGCGATGAGCTGGAGTATTCGCGCTTCGGTGGCTCCAAGGCCTGAGGCGGGGCGCGGAAGCTCGTTGAGAAGAGCCCTCACGTGGGGGGCGAGTTGTGGCAGCCAGCTCAAATCCGTCTTGAAGAGATCCCGCCACCTTTGCGGGGCCGACGCGCGATAGGCCCGCCATGCACGCTTGGCCGATTTGAGTTGACGAGGTGTGATCGCGACAGCCGGCGGGTAGAGTTCGCTTCGCGGTGGGTCGACATCCCTGACACCCAAGAACAGGGAGCGCACGACAAAGTCGGGATTTGCATCGTGTCGGCGGCCCCAATGATCGAGCAGCCAGAGCAGGATCAATTGCGCATTTGGCTCCGGCCCTCGCCAAAACTCGACCGTGTCATATTCCGCGAGCAGTTCAATCAGTCCTCGATCCTTCACGCCTGATTCCTCGAGACGCCAGGACGGCGTATCGTCGAGCCAGTGAAGCCCGCGGGGCTGTGTCGTACGCGGCGCAAAGAATGCGTCCAGCTCTGCATCGGCTGGCAACGGTCCCCAGACCAGCCGGCGCTCGATGGCAATCACGAGGTCGGCAAGGCCCGCCTGTTGAATAGCGCCGGCGATGGACGAGTCGGTCGTGACAATGAGCCGCGTCATGCCGTGGTCTCAAGGCTTCGTCAAAACATTACCGTAACGCCACAGCCGATCATTGGTCAGGTGCGTGCCGCCCCACCAGCGATCGATCGGATTGTGGCGACTGAAATCTTCCTGATGGGCCAGGACGGCCCTGCCGAACTCGGTCAACGACAACCGGCTGCGGAGATAGACCTCGTGCCGAGCTCTTAAATTTTCGCGATCGATCGTGCGCAGTTCGTCGCCCAACCCGGCCACTACGGGGTTGGGGCCGAGCGCGAGCCCCTCGAGCAACGAACCCAACTCAAATTCTCCGAACACATATGTGCGCCGTTGCGAGCGCAGGTGAAACAACGCATTCGTGTTTGCAAACCCTCTGGCAAGGAGCTCCAGAAATCGCATCTCGGTCGCACCGAGACCCGTGAAAGGCGACGGCAGTTCTGCCAAGAGATCGAGCAAGGCCGGGCGCAGCATCAGCAATGCACTGAGATCCTGGTGAAGGAGATCGACGCACGCCTCAGGGGTCATCGCACGGTAGGCCGACCACGCCAACCGGGCAGTCTCGAACTCCTGGGCCCTAACAGGCACGACATGGATGTGCGGCTCGGACGCAGCGAGATCCTCACCGTGTGCTGTCGTCAGCTCGGATGAGACAAGTCGAAGTCGAAGCTTTGGCACCAGCGAGGAGCAGGAGCTGAGGTGGTCCAGCAGGCAGACGAGCTGCAATTGATCCCGGGGAGCTGGGTCGAACCAAAGTTCAACCAAGTCATATTGCTCGCAGAAGTCCGCAAGGGACAAGTCTTTGCGATCCTTGATGCTCTTGGGCCACCGGATGCCCCAATCAGACCAATGATCACCAGGCCCGAGATTCGCCGAACGCGGCGCGAAATAGGCTGCGAGCTTCTCGGGCGAGGGCAGCGGTCCCCACTCAAAGTGAAACGAGGATGAGATGACAAGCTCCGCCAACCCGGATCGTGCGAGCTGGCCTCCGGACGAACTGGTCAAGATCAGACGCTTCATCGCACCACCCGGTGCCCCCACGCCAAACGAAACAGGCGCCGAAGACGTCGGCAACTCAACGTCCTCAGCGCCCGCTCCTCGCGAAAAACTTTACTGTTGAAGCTTACTCGTCCGCCGGCTCCTCGCCGTCGGCGTCACGCTCGGGGCTGCCGGCCAGAATCTGCTCGGCGATCAGGCCGGAGTTCTGGCGGATCGAGGTCTCGATCTTGGCGGTGATGTCGGGGTTGGCCTTCAGGAACGCTTTCGAATTCTCGCGGCCCTGGCCAAGACGCTGGCTGTCGTAGGAGAACCATGCGCCGGATTTTTCGACGATGCCGGCCTTGACGCCGAGATCGAGGATCTCGCCCATCTTGGAGACGCCTTCGCCGTACATGATGTCGAACTCGACCTGCTTGAACGGCGGCGCCAGCTTGTTCTTGACGACCTTGACGCGCGTGGTGTTGCCGACCACTTCGTCACGCTCCTTGATCGCGCCGATGCGGCGGATGTCGAGGCGGACGGAAGCATAGAATTTCAGCGCGTTGCCGCCGGTGGTGGTCTCCGGCGAGCCGTACATCACGCCGATCTTCATGCGGATCTGGTTGATGAAGATCACCATGGTATTGGACTTGTTGATGGACGCCGTCAGCTTGCGCAGCGCCTGGCTCATCAGACGCGCCTGCAGACCCGGCAGCGCATCGCCCATCTCGCCCTCGAGCTCGGCCTTCGGCACCAGCGCCGCGACCGAATCGATCACCAGCACGTCGACCGCGCCGGAGCGCACCAGCGTGTCGCAGATTTCCAGCGCCTGCTCGCCGGTGTCCGGCTGGGAGATCAGGAGCTCGTCGATATTGACGCCCAGCTTGCGCGCATAGACCGGGTCGAGCGCGTGCTCGGCGTCGATGAAGGCGCAGATGCCGCCCTTCTTCTGCCCTTCCGCCACCGTGTGCAGCGCCAGCGTGGTCTTGCCCGAGGATTCCGGCCCGTAGATCTCCACGACGCGCCCCTTCGGCAGGCCGCCGATCCCGAGCGCGATATCGAGCCCCAACGAGCCCGAAGAGACCGCCTCGACATCCATCGAACGGTCGTTCTTGCCGAGCTTCATCACCGAGCCCTTGCCGAACTGACGCTCGATCTGGGAGAGCGCGGCGGCGAGAGCTTTACTCTTGTCCATGGAGGATCCTTCGACGATACGCAAGGCAGTGGTGGACATCGGGTCGTGCTCCTTATGACGAGGATTCGCGTGAGGGACAAACGATTGGCGAGGCGGCGCGGCGATAAAAACAATGTACCCTATTTGTTCTAGGTTCGCAATATGTTCTTTTGGGAATTTGCACGCTCTGGCTGACGCGCATCAAAGACGGATGACCCGCACACCGTCAGAATTCCGTCATCCTGCGGCACGAACCTTTCGCGGTCTGCGGCCTTCTCCTGGATGGACTCTTGGATGGGACCGCAACTGAGGGGACTTCAGTCATGACGGACAACACGCATCACGATACGACCCGGCGCACTCCGCTGCTGGAGGCGGCGCGGGAGGAGCTGAGCAAGTTCGAGCGCAAGGAAAACGAGTTCCGCAAGAAAGACCGCGAAGAGCGTGCCGCCGAACTCCGTTTGCCGCTGGACGCGATCAAGGTTCATTAGGCCGCTGGGACCGCGCTGGCGACGGTGCCGGAGCGGCAGCCCGTTGATCTCAGGGAATCGGCACGGGTATCGGGATTCGGATGGCCGTGAAAGGCGAATCCGAGCCGATATGGTATCTAAATACTACCAGTAAGCCATTGATTGGGCGGGGAAATTTGTAGGCACGCTACTGTGCATGGGGTTGTTTTCGCGATTTTTGAAAGGCGCGCACGGGCCTTTCCACCCTCGGAGCCATCTCCCGCACCCAACAGCGCCTACAGCAGAACCAGCAACCCGATGCCGATCACCAGCACGACGAAGCCAGCCGCCGTCGCGGCGGCGAATGACCGCTCTACGTTGTCCATGATGCCACCCCGTTGCCGGCACGCCACGTTTCCCCCATGGCAGCACCGTCGCCGCGAAATCTCGCCTGCGGTTGTGTCCTGAGTTGTGCGAACGGATGTCGAAATTGGGACCGGTGCGGGGCCAGTCTGCGGCCCCCGCGCTCCGGCTTTTGCTGCCACCGTCGGGCCTTGTCAGGCTGTCGTAAGCTGAGCCGGCTAGGGTCGCCCGGCTATGGTGTTGCAGCCCAGCACCTCAGCCTCCAATAACCTTCTCCCCGCTTGGTTCTCCCAAGCGGGGTTTTTTCATTCCGATTTTCATGCCGGCCGGCCGGTTTGCGAACCGCCCTCCTCCTGCGTCAGCCGCAGCGAGAAGGCGCGGATCGCCGGCGCTGCGAGCAGCACTATCGGCAGCATCGCCGCCCATGCGATCAGCCACGACACCATCCAGTGCGCCAGGAAGTCCAGCGCGTTCCCTGCGGGAAAGCTGGCGATGCCCGCGGCGATCAGCGAGGTCAGTCCCGACTGGATGATTCCGAACACGAAATGAGAATAGCGGCGGGGAATGCCCGGCATGACGCGTCCATGTTGCTTAGCCGCATCGGGCCAAGCAAGGCACATGCCGCCGCGTTCCGGAAGGTGCCCTTACCCATCCCAGGAACTCTGTTCTTGGCCGGAGAACCACGGGCATGAGGTCGCGCCGCCGCTGGGCGGCCGGCGTCTTTCGAATTTCGATTTCGTATGTTCCAGAGCGCGTGCGTTTGCGCGATAGCCGTGAGCGATCCGGGGCTTACCGACAGGTTTGGCTTTCTTGGAATATTATGCCGCCCAGCATGTTCTCAGTGATGGAAGTGAATCGTGGGAGATGGCCCATGAATCACAGGGGCATCGAGTTCACCGTCGCCAAGACGGCAATTCCCGGCATTTGGCAGTGGCAGTTCCGGATCGGCGAGCAGATCAAGACCGGCAAGACTGAGACCAAGATCGATCTCTTGGCGATCCGACGGGTGCAGCTGCGCATCGATCGGGAGCTGAAGGCGATCGGACGCGACACGGCCTGAGCCGTCGGACCGAGATCGGTGGGCTGGCGTCCATGGGGCTATTCCGTAGCCGACCGGAATTGATCTGCCGACGGTTTGGGATTGGACTGCCGGGATTATGGCCGTGGGGACGGAGCCATCAGGCGCGATCGGTGCGAACCATGCCGCTCTACTTCTTTCGAATCCGGAACGGCCGCTATTCCGGCTGTGCCGACCAGGCGTCGGAATTTGCCGATCGCGATCTGGCTTGGAAGGAGATGACCAGCGTCTGCGCCGACATGGCCGCCGGCATCGCCCGCAAGCTCCAGGAAAATTCCGAATGGAATATGGAGTTGCTGGACGAGGCCAAGGAGCCCGTATTCCGGATCCGCATCACATCCGAAACCTTCGAATAGGGGCCGGCCCTAATCCGCGCTGGGCAGCCGCCGCATCGTGAATTCGATGTCGCCGCCGGGCAGCTCGCGCCAGGTCTCGACCGCGCTCATATAGCCGGCCTTGGGGTAGCGGGCGAAGAAAGCCTGCGCCCTCTCCCGTGCCGCCGCGCGCGGCAGCGTGAAGGTCTCGCGCAGATAGCCGTCGCCGGCCGTCGGGCCGGGCTTGCCGCCCATTTTTCGCCGGCGCGCCATCCGCTCGGCGAGATCCCGCGGACGATCGGCCATGTTCTGCTCTCCTCGACGCGATACACTCCCGCGCAATGTAGGAAGCAGGCCGATCAAAGAGGAGTCCCGGCCGGAGGCATTCAACCGCCGCCGCTCGGGCGGAAGGTCAATTGGCAGTCGTGCCGGACTTCTTCTTCGGCGCACCGGTTGCGGCCGACGCCTTTGGCGCCGCCGACGGCTTCGGCGGGTCGGAGCGCATGCCACCCCAGGGATCGTTGGACGCCTTGGAGTCTGGAATCTTCTTCAGCGTTTCCTTGTAAGCCCTGTCACGCTCGGCCTCAGCGGCCTTCTCCTCGGGGGTCTTGCCAGGCCCCTCCTGCAGCAAATTGAGATTGGGCATTTGCGCATAAGCCGGTCCCGCCAGCACGGTCGGTCCCGCCAGAACAGCCAGCACCGCGGCCATACGGAAAAGCTTCATCATTGACTCCTTGATCATCCATGGCGGCGCGGGTCGCCCGCGCCTTGTCACCCCTGCCACAACCGCAGGGGCCGCTCGGCCCGCTAGAGCCGGTCCGATCTGCACGATTTCGGCGCGTGGAGCCAGTCGTCCCAGATCGGGCCGCACTTGGTGCACCCGTTCAGCAACAGGCCGAGCCCGGCCAGACAAAATACGAGGACATACCTACGCAACATCACCCACCCATACCCACTCCATGGCATCATACCGGGCGAAGTCAGGCATTTTCAAGCCGACGGGACCCGCGGCAGACCGGCGACTTTGCCGCGCCGGTCCGCTCGAAATGCCGAACATCCGGCAATACAGGAGGGAACGACAGCAATGCCATCGCAGCCAGAAGCCGAGTTCGGCATCAATCAGGCCCGACGCATCCTCGGCGAAGTCTTTGCGCCCTGGGTCCAGGATCTCAACCTGTCGGTCGAGCGCATCGATCACCTGCCGCCGCCGGACGTGCCGGACTGGCAGCCGGCAGCGCTCCTGCGCATGCCGTTCTCGGAGCGGCTGTGCCGCAACGGTGGTGTGGTCTGCGGCCAGGCCCTGATGGCGCTCGCCGACACCGCGATGGTGATCGCGAACCTAGCCGCCAACCGCGGCTATCGTCCGATGACGACGGTCGACCAGACCACGCATTTCATGCGCGCGGTCTCCTCGTCGGACGTGCTGGCCGACGCCCGCGTGGTGCGACTCGGACGCACCATGAGCTTTGGCCGGGTCACGCTGCTCTCGGCCACCGACAACAAGCCGGTGGCGATGGTGTCGAGCGCGTTCGCGATGCTGCCGGGGTGAGCATCATCCGAAAGAAGAAAGCCGCGTGAGCGCAATGCGCACCGCGGCTCTCAATGGCGTCATGTCGAGACGGGAAGCGCGGTTGTGATCGCGCGTCGTGCCGACACGCGGCAGAAATTACTTGCCGAGCACTTCGTCAGCCGCGGTGACAATGCTGACGTTGGGATTTTTTCCGCAATAGCTGCCGAACTGCTTGGCGTTCTCGACGAATACGTCGGTGTCGATGATCGCATTCTCTTCGTCGCCCTTGTACCAGCCGTCCATCCAGGTCAGCACCATCTTGATGGTGTCGTCGCCGCTCTCCAGGAACTGCTTGCAGCTCATGGTCGCGAGATCGAGCTTGGTGGCGTGGGCGGGCATGGACGAGAGCGAGAGCGCTGCGGCGAACAGAAGCGAAAACGTGGTCTTCATCAATATCTCCATCGGCGCGTAGCGCCACAAAGGAACGGCTTGGGGAAAAATCCGCGGAGTGACTTCCGCTTCGACGTCGTAAACGAAATCTGAAGCGCTGTGCAAGTAGCGCCAGTATTGAGTTTAGTTCAACGTAATTTCTATGCACTACTTCACAAAGATCATTATGGATTGACGCGGATGATCGAGAAGCGTGCAGCGCAGCGTTACCGTGTTTTCAAGGGTGGAAAGATCACCTTTGAAAACAGCGGCATCACATGCACGGTGCGAAACATGTCGGCGGACGGCGCCGCAATCGACCTCGATGCCCTCGTCACATTGCCGCAATCCTTCACGCTCGCGATCGCGCGCGACAATTTCGTGCGAAAATGCCGCCCTGTCTGGCGTAGCGACAGGCGCATCGGCCTCGCTTTCGTACAGTAGTGCATACGATGTGAACGATCATTCGCATCGCGCGCGTGATGCTGCGTCATGTTCGCGCGACACGACGTCGGCGACGCCAGCGCAGGCTTGCAACCACGAGCGCGACGATCGCGACCGCGATCGCCGATGATGCCGCAAAAAATCGTCCACCGGGGCGATCGATCGTACGCGACCACAGCGACGGCCCCTCGCCCGGCCGTGCCAGGCGAAACGCAACGACGCTGTCGCCGATCGAGGTGCCTGCCTCGGAGTGGCCGCCGGCGCCGATCGCGACATACTGCTCGCCCTTCCAGAGATAGGTCATGGGATTGGCGACGCCGGGCACGGGCAGCCGACCCTGCCACAGCTCCCTGCCGCTGCGCGCATCGAAGGCGCGCAAATAGGCGTCCATCGCTCCGGTGAAGACGAGCCCACCTGCCGTGACCGCGAGCCCGTTGACGAGCGGCGCACCCCACGGCAGCGGCACGCCGAGCGGGGCGAGATCCTCGGTGGTGCCGACCGTCGAACGCCAGAGGATCTTGCCGGCCTTCAGATCGACCGCGACCATCTCGCCCCAGGGCGGCTTGTTGCAAAGAAGCCCGAGCGGCGACATTGCCACCGCACGCGACATCGCAAACGGCGCACCCGTCTGCTGGCCGAAATCATGACCGGGCGGAGGATCGAATCCGACCGCCTCCGCCCGCGGAATCAGCTTGATGAGATGAACGGCCCGGCTGGTGTTGGCATAGAGGACCTGGTTGACGGGATCGAAGGCCGCACTGCCCCAGTTCACTCCGCCGCCGGTGAAGGGAAACTCCAGCGTGCCTTGGGTTGAGGGGGGCGTGTACAGGCCCTCGTTGCGTGCCTCCGCAAACTGCTTCTCGCATGCTGAGCGGCGCAGGCTAGGAACGAGCGAGAGCGCATCCTCAGCCGAGATTTTTTGCGACATCAGCGGTGGCACATGCGTCGGGAATGGCTGCGTGGGCGACAGCCGTTCACCTTCCGCGGCCCCCTGCGGGACGCTGCGCTCCTCGACCGCCCACACCGGCTTGCCGGTGTCGCGATCGAGCACGAAGACAAAGCCCTGCTTGGTCGGCTGGATCACGACATCGCGCTGACCATCGCCGGCGTCGATGCGCGTGAGCGTCGGTTGCGCCGGCAGATCGTAATCCCAGACGTCGTGATGCACGGTTTGGAACGCCCATACGAGCTCGCCCGTCTCGATGCGCAGCGCGACCACCGAATTGGCATGTTCGTTGTTGCCCGGCCGCTTGCCGCCCCAGAAATCCGGCGACGGCGAGGACGTCGGCAGGAATACCAGTCCGCGCACCGCGTCGACCGACATCGGCGCCCAGACATTGGCGTGACCGGCTTCGATGCCGTCGCGCTTGAGCGGCTCGAACGTCCAGCGCGGCTGACCGCTACGCGCATCGAACGCACGCACCACACCGCTCGGCGCGTCGACGCGGCGGTTGTCGCCAATCGCGGAGCCGACCACGACGACCCCGCGGCCGACCGCCGGCGGCGAGGTGATCTGGAATTCGCCCGGCCATTCCAGCTTCATGCCAATGTCGGGCCTGACCTCACCGCCCTCGCCGAAGCCGGCACAGGGGATTCCCGTCTTCGCATCGAGCGCGATCAGGCGAACATCGTTCGTGCCCATGAAGATACGCGATCGACATGCGGCATCTACAGGCGCCTCATCGTCGATCCAGTAAGTGACGCCGCGGCAGACGTAGCGGTTGGCGGGACGCTGGTTCATCGCGATCCTGGGATCGTAACGCCATTTCTGCGCGCCCGTACCGGGATCGAGCGCGATCACCTCGTTGAAAGGCGAGCAGAAGACCAGGCTGTCCTCGACGAACAGCGGCGTCGCCTGGAATTTGGTTCGCCGCATCACCCCGGGCGGCCGCGCCGCGAGATCGCCCGTGTGGAATTCGAAGGCCCGAACCAGGTTGCCGACATTGTCGGGCGTGATCTCTCGCAATGGCGAGAAGCGCGAGCCACCGGGATCGCCACCCCAGCTCTCCCAGGCGATGCCTGGCCGCGACGAAAACAAGAGGAGCGGGATGAGAGCGGCCAAATAGCAGGAGCGGGTCGCCAAGGCCCGCCTCACCTATTTCGCCTTCTTGCCAGGTTCGGGCGGACGCGCCCCGCTCCACGGATCGTACTTCTCCTTGGACTCGGGAATGCGCTCGAGTGCGGCCTTGTAGGCCTTCTCGTCGACCTTGGGCTTGTTGTCCGCCTTCTGGCCGCCCTCGTTAGGCTGACGCCTGCCACCACCCATCTGCGCCTGCGCGGAGGCAACCGCCAGCGCCAGCACGGCGGCCGCTATGACCAAAATCCTCATGGGCGCAATCCCCCTCGTCTGGGGTACAAACTAGCCGGCAATCATGGAATAGCCAATGCCGCGGGCTCCAGGGCTTTAGGAAATCTTGGCTTCAGGAAATCTTGGCTTCAGCAAATTTTGATCGGCCGGGTCTTCGTCGGATCGCATTCGTGCCTATGTTTTGGCCCGCAGGGGACCTTCACGGATGTTACGGATTATTGCTCATGCCGCGCTGCTGGCCAGCGCGCTCGCGCTCGGGGCCTGCGGGTTTGCCGACAGCCGCGCACCGGTGCCCGAGTTCATGCGCATGAAGGAGGCCGAGCAGCCGCCGCCCGAATCGCCCCCCGACGTCAAACGCGTCGTGCGCGAGCAGATCGAAGTCGTCTTCCTCAGCACGTCCTATCCGCGTGAGGTGCATGTCGCCACACCCCATCGTGAGGTACGAGGACCGGGCTGGACAGCTTGCGTCCGCGCCCAGCTCACCTCGGCGACCGGATCGCCGCTCGGGCCACAGACCTACATCGTGACCATATCAGGCGGAAAGGTGGTCGATCGCCGCCGCGCCGAAGCGGACGACATCTGCGGATCGGAAAGCTACGAGCCGATCTAGGAAACGGATGAAGCCGACGTCCGATCCGGTTCCGGGAAAAACCTGTAATTTTGCCGGAACGATCATGGCCTCCCCTTCTTGTTACCGCCGAGGGCAGTTTCGAGGAGGACATGATGAGGACATTCACGATTGCGTTGCTGGCTGGCGTTGGAGCCTTGGCAGCGGTGAGCGGCGCGAAGGCCGCCGACGTCTATACGACCAGCGAATACACCAGCCCCGATCTCGTCCAGCAAGTGCGGCTGGTCTGCGACGATTCCGGCAATTGCTATCGCACCCGCGGCGGCTCGCGTGTGATCGTGCGCGACTCCTACGCGACGATGCCGCGTGACCGCTACTATGAGCGCCGCACCTATCGCGACTGGGACGATGGTCCGCGCGGCGGCGTCGGCATCCGCGCACCCGGCGTCAGTGTTGGCGTTGGTGTCGGCGATCGCTGGTAGTCGATGAAGCCATGAAATGCAGGACCGGACGAGATAACTCGCCCGGTCCTGTCCATGTCAGATCTCGAGCGGTTTTCCCGGCGTGACAATACGCGTTGCCGACGGGAGCTGCGCGATGAAGCGGGCGAGCACCATGCCGGCACACATCGCGACGACGAAGATGAAGGCGGAGGCCGAGCCAAATCCGAGCGCGGTCAATGCCGGGCCTGGACAAAAGCCTACGAGGCCCCAGCCGATACCGAAGATGGCGGGACCGGCGATAATTCTCGGATCGATATCGTTTCGCGTTGGGACATAGAAGCGGTCGGCGAAGACAGGCCTTGCGAGTTTCAAGACGCGGCTGAAGCCAATGAAGGTCACCGCGACCGCGCCAGCCATCACCAAGGCCAGGCTCGCGTCCCACGTTCCTGCCGGGATGCCGCCAACGTCCAGGAAATTCAGGACCTTTGCCGGGTTCGACATGCCTGAGACGATGAGACCAAGGCCAAAGACCACACCGATCGCGAACTGAATGAGGATCGTCATCGCGGTCAGCTCCAGTGCCGCATCACGAAGACGGTCGCCATGCCCGCCGCCATGAACGTCATGGTCGCGACTAGCGATCGCACCGACAACCGCGACAAGCCACAGACGCCGTGGCCAGAGGTGCAGCCGCTGCCCCACACCGCGCCGAAGCCGGTGAGCAATCCCGCGACGATCAGAAGCGGCGTTCCGGCGCCGATCGTTTGCGCCGGCAGGCCTCCCGTGACAAGGCGCACCAGAACGGGCGCGACGATAAGGCCCGCTACGAAGGCGACCCGCCCGGCGAATTGCCGATCCTCGTAAGGCGGAAACAGCCGCGCCGCGATACCGCTGACCCCGGCGATTCGCCCCGTCGTCCACATCAGCAGCACGGCGGACAGGCCGATCAACGCGCCGCCAAGGAGCGACGCAATCGGCGTAAAAGATGTGGCGACCATGATGATCCTCCGTGTCGAGAGCAATTCTGGCGTATCCATCGGCGCATCCGGCCGGCTCGCGGCCGGATGCTCAACGAAACGTTAATATTACCACTCGAATTGAAGCGGTGTCCCAACTGTATTTTCCAATCTTTGCGCTAAGCATGGCCTCCTGAACGGGGACGACGGGACGTGGTCGATATCGCGCACCAGGCTGCGATCAATCCGGCATCGGCAAAGCATGCCGCGACGGCGCGCGCGCGCGTCCCGCTCACGGCGATCGAACCCGGCCAGTGGCGCGCACTCGCGCAGCGCGCGATCGAGCCGAACGGATATTACCTGCCGGGCTGGGAGCTCGCTGTCAGTGCAACCGCGCGCGGCCGCACCGACGCCTCGGCGCTTTCCGCATACGATGGATCGCGGCTGATCGGGCTGATGCCGGTGATCTCGCTCTGGCGGGCATGGAAGATCCCCCTGCCCGCGCTGGTGAGCGCGCATCCCTATGGTACGCTGTGCAGCCCGCTGATCGACCGCGATGCCCCGATCGAGGCAGCGGCGCGCCTGTTGCAGCAGGCCCGCGCAACCGGGGCGCATGCGCTCGTGCTGAACGATGTCGCGCTCGATGGGGCGGCAATGACCGCCCTCAGCCAGGTTCTGAATCGAGACGGCCAGAAGCCGCGCCTCCTCAACTCCTGCATCCGCGCCAGCCTCGACGCGACCCAGGACGGTGAGACGCTGCTGCGCGACGCGCTCGGCACCAAAAAGCTCAAGGAGCTACGCCGCCAACGGCATCGCCTCGAAGAACATGGCGCAATCGTGTTCGACGTCGCGCGCAGCCCCGACGAGATCGGGCCGGCGCTCGAGACATTTTTGCAGCTCGAAGCCAGCGGCTGGAAGGGGAAGCGCGGAACCGCGCTGGTCCAGCACGCGGGCGATGCAACCTTCATCCGCCGCGCCGCTCGCGCGCTGGCGGAAACCGCGCAATGCGAGATCGTCACCCTTCGCGCCGGCGCGACGCCGGTGGCCGCGGGCATCGTGCTGCGACATCAGGATCGCGCTTTCTTCTTCAAGCTCGGCATCGACGAGCGCTTTGCAAGATATTCGCCGGGCGTGCAGCTCACGCTCGAGCTCACCCGCCGCCTCTGCGCCGATCCGGCCATCGCCAGCGCGGATTCCACCGCGAGCGCCGATCACCCCATGATCAACCCGATCTGGCGTGGGCGCTTCGCCGTCGGCGACGTGCTGATAACGTTGCGGCGGAACGACCCCATCGTGGCGCTCGTTCACGGAGCGCTCGCGGCGCACGGCATCACCTACGCGGCGGCGCGTCGCGCAGTTCGCCTGCTTCGTAAATAGGATAGCTCCTACTCCGCCGCCTGGGCGTTGATCTCCGCCGAGACCTCGCGGATGGCGCGCGCGAGCATGTTGGGATCCTGCGCGCCGGAGACGGCGTATTTTTGCGCGAACACGTAGGTCGGCACGCCGGAGATGCCTTTCTCGGCGGCTTCCTGCGCGTCCGCCGATACGCGCGCGACGCCCTCGTCGGTGGCGAGGCGCCGGCGCACGTCGTCGGCATCGAGGCCGACATCGGCAGCCGCCTGCACAAGCACGTTCAAATCGGTGAGGTCGCCGCCGTCGCGGAAGTAGAGCTCCATCAGGCGCTGCTTCATCTCGGGCGCCTTGCCGATCGCCTCGGCCCAGAGGATCAGGCGGTGGCAGTCGGTGGTGTTGGGCTGACGCGCGACAAGCTCGGGCCGATAGACGAGCCCCTCTTCGCCCGCGGCCGCAACGACGCGTCCCGCAATGCCCTTGTAGGCCTCGACCGAGCCGAACTTCTTGGTGAGATACTCCTCCCGGCTGATGCCCTCGGACGGCACCCAGGGATTGAGGAAGAAGGGACGGAAATTGAGCTTGATCGGAACATCGGGCACCAGCGCCAGCGCACTCTCGATCCGGTGCTTGCCGATATAGCACCAGGGGCATACCACGTCGGAAACGACGTCGATCTGAAGAGGTTTCAACGTGCTCATGTCGGACGTCTCCTTCGGACGGTACGGGTTCGTCGGAAGATAAACCGAACCGGAGGCGGCGCAAGGCACCGGTCCTGCATGACTCACGACTTCACCTCTGCGGTTATTGTGACAGGCCTCACCCGACCCGATACTCGCGGCCACGATCAAGCACGAGGGGAAACCGCGATGACCGCTATTTTCAAGCCGGAAGGCCAGCAGTTCCGGGCTACGGAGCATGCCGGCGGCCCGTGGTCGCCTGACATGTTGCAGGGAAGCGCCACCACCGCCCTGATGACCCGCGACATCGACCGTCTCGCCACCGAATCCGGCTTCGCGGTGCGGCGCCTGACCTTCGACCTGTGGCGACCGGCGGGCCTGCGCGTCTTCCAGACCACCACCGAATTGTTGCGCGACGGCCGCAAGGCCAAGACCGCCCAGGTGCGGCTGATGGACGGAGAGACCGAGATCGGCCGTCGCACGGCGCTCTTGACGGCGCCGAGCGGAGAATCGCCCGTCGATCCCTTCGCCAGGCCCGCGACTATCGACAAGACGCCTGAGACAGGCGCAGCACCGGCGGCCTTCGCGCAGAAATGGGCCGGTATTTCCAGAACGTGTCGGTGCGGCTGATCGAGGGCGCGCTGGAGAAGCCCGGCCCGGCCGCCGCCTGGATGCGACTTGATGCACCCCTGGTGGAGGGCGAACCGAACACACCACTGCTCCAAGCGGTGCAGGCCGCGGACTTTTCGAGCGGCGTTGCGCAGATCGTCGACATGCGCAACTGGACCTTTATCAATCCCGAGATCAGACTCTACTTCTTCCGACCGCCGGAGAGCGAATGGATCCAGATCCGCGCCGCCACGCGCGTCGGCACCAACGGCGCGGGCCTGACCATGGCGACACTGAGCGATCTCAAAGGTCCGTTTGCGGAGGTGATGCAAGCCATGAGCTTTGAGCGCCGCGACGCCGAGCGAGCTCAGGCCTCCTGAGCCGCAAGCGCGATCAGAGTGGCCTCGGACACGGCATCCGCCGGCATGAACATTTCAACGCGAAGCTCCTGAAGCGTCACGTCTTGCGGGGTCCCGAGCGTCAGCACCGCACCGATCAGACCGATGCGGGCGTCGCCCTTTCGTAAGCGCACTTCGCAGAGCGGCCCCGGCGCGACGTTGTCCTCGATCCTGAGTGCGGGAAGCTCCGGCAGCCGCGTCAATTCGCGCCACGTGGATTGCAGGGCCTCGTCGAGCGGTGCAGCCATCGCTTCGTGCCGCGCACGCGACAACAACGCGGTCGCGACGATGGGCCAATTCTCGACGAACGGCTTGAGCTCGTTCGGCGCGAGGAACATGCGCATGTGATTGAGCGGCCGCTGCATGCGTTCTTGCCCAAGCAGCATCGTCACTCAGCCGCGACGCGGCGCAGTTGGCCTCCATCACGTTCCAGCGCCGATCGGTCACGATCGCGGGAAACGGTTCGTGCCGCCGGAGCAGAAGATCGATCGCGCGCCGCGCGTCGGCAAGCTCCGGCGCTGAAAGATCGCGCTCGCCGTATAGTCGCGCGAAACCCCCGGCCTCCAGCAGCGCATTGCGATCACGCAGCGACAAACCGAGGGCGGTCGCGAGCTGCAGGAGGATCTCCCGGCTTGCCGCCGACTTGCCGGTCTCGACATAGCTCAGATGCTTGATCGAAATGCCGGCCTCGAACGCCAGCTCCGCCTGGCTCAATGCACGGCGCATGCGCCAGCCGCGCAAAAGGTCGCCGACCGGATTGGCCGACCGTAATGGCCGGGACGAGCGTGTGTCCATCCGGGGATTATGCGAGCGCCACCGGCTCCTGTAAACGGCACTACTGCAAGCCAGCCGCCATCTGCTTCAGCCGCTCGGCAGTGCGCTCGTCGGCCGGGAAGAAGGTTTCCAGAGCCAGCTCCGACAGCGTGATGTCGACGGGCGTACCGAATACCATGGTGGTGGAGAAGAAACTTAGTATCTCCCCCTCGTGGCGCAGCTTGAAGGGGATCGCGACATTGTCGCTCGACAGCGGCGCCGCGCGCGCCGGGATCGGATAACTCTTCAAGTCGTTATACAGCTTGATCAGCTCGGGATCGGCCGTGGCCTCGCATTGCCGGTGCAGCCGCTCCAGGAGATGTCCGCACCATTCCGCGAGATTGACCGTGCGCGGCGCCAGCGCCTCGGGATGGAAGGCAAGCCTCAGCACGTTGAAGGGCTGACCGAGCAGCCGCTGCGGGATGCCGGCGAGCAGCGGCGCCAGCATGCGGTTGGCGGAGACCAGATTCCAGTGCCGGTCATAGGCCAGCGCCGGATTCGGCTCATGCGCCCTGAGGACGAGGTCGATCGCCTGGCGGGCTGATTTCAAGGCGGGATCCTCCAGCGGGCGCTGCGGAAAGGCCGGGGCATAGCCGGCGGCGACCAGCAGCACGTTGCGTTCGCGCAGTGGCACGTCGAGACGTTCGGCGAGTCTGAGCACCATGTCGCGCGAGGGCGCGGCGCGGCCGGTCTCGACGAAGCTCAAATGCCGCGCCGAGATTTCGGCCTCACCGGCGAGATCGAGCTGGCTCATGCGGCGGCGCTGCCGCCATTCGCGCAAATGGTCGCCGATATGGACCGGCTGGCTGCGTTCGGCCTGTGCGGTGGATGCATGTGCGTTCATGGTCGAAAACCTAGCACGCAGATTTCGGCCCTTCCATTACGTCGGAGGTAATCGAATTGGGGCTCGGGCCGGCGCATCTTGGGTCGCAACAGGAGACGACCATGATCGCATTGCTGCTCTACCGGACCGTCACAGACCAGCTAGTTCCCTGGGCCATGGCGCTCGCAACCCGGATGCTGGCGCGCAGCCTCAACATGCCGGAGCCGCTGGTGCATTCGACCGGCGACTACGTCGTCGCGCAGGTCACGGCCTTCGAGCACAGCGTCGGCAGGAGCCTCTGCCCGTTCCGCCTCGCCCGCCTGCTCCGCGCCTGGTGGCGTGGATTGCACTGAGTTTCACCTCGAGCCCACCCCAACCATGGAGACCCACGATGATCGACGCATCCACCTTCCTTCGCCGCGCGCTTCTTGCCGACGCGATCTTCAGCGGCGTGGCCGCTCTCGGTTTCACGTTCGGCGCCAGCGCGTTCGCCTCGCTGTTCAACCTACCCGAAGCGCTGCTGCGCGAGACCGGCCTGTTCCTGATCGCCTACACGGCGCTGGTCGGCTGGCTCGCCTCACGCGCCTCCGTGGCAAAGCCGCTCGTGCTGCTGGTCGTGGTCGGCAACGCGGCCTGGACCGTCGGCAGCATTGCGCTGCTGCTCTCGGGCGCGGTGTCGCCGAACCTTGCCGGCGAGCTCATGGTCGTGGCGCAGGCGATCGCGACCGGCGTGTTTGCCGAACTGCAATATGTGGGATTGCGCAGGAGCGGGAGTGTGCTGGCTGCCTGAGGCCACATCACTCGCTGTCGTTGCCCGGCTTGACCGGGCGACCCAGTATTCCAGAGGTAGTCGTCGCATACGGAGCTGCGGCGTACTGAATGCCCCGCTTTCGCGGGGCATGACAGTTATGCCAGAAGCTCGAACTCAGGCTAGGCCCGCGCGCGGCCCTTCGCCTTGCCGACGGCATGACCATTAAGCTTCTTCTTTTTGGCGGACTTCACGCTCGCCTTCTCGGCTTTGCGCTCCGCGCGGGCCTTCACCTTGGCGCGTTCGGCCCGCGCCTCGGCGCGCAGCTTCTTGCGCTTCTTCTCGCAAGATTCGCACTTGCAGCCGATCGGCTTCAGGTAGGCTTTGAAATAATCGGTGCCGTAGTCGTAATTGATCTCGTCGCCCGGCTCGATGTTCTTGATGGCGCGGATGAAAACCTTGCGCTCGCGCGGCCGCACGTCGGATTCGGCGTTGGGCCTGCACGAATGGTTGATGTAGCGCGCGAGGTTCTTGCGCACGGAGCCGTCAATGGTCCAGCGACCGTTGAGCTCGAACAGGTATTTGTTCTCGATGTCGTCGTGCTCGGGAATCCGGGAGTCCAGGATCGGTCCGTAATAACGGATGATCCGGGTGCCCTTCTTGATCGGCTTGGTGGCGAAGAGGCCGAGCCCGGTTTTCGAGCGGCCGACGCGATAAGGTTTGCTGGACGAGGTGGCTGGCATGATCACGAAAAACGAGGACGCGAACGAGGCTGAAAGAGCCCAAGCGAAGCCGCTCTTCTAGAACGATTCCGCGCCGCTGTCAGGTGTCTGTTGACCCCGTTTGAACCTTGCCCACAATCAAGACGTCTGATGGTACGGAGTTCCCACTCGATCAAAGGCGTCGTCATGTTCCGCATCACCACCGCAGGCTTGGCCATATTGCTCTTGGCCATGTTGCTGATGTGCAGTGGTCTCGACCGCGCCGACGCCCGATCCGTGGGGAGCCAATATACCTCGACGGCCCTGAAGGATTGCCGCCAGATCGGAAAGCCCAGCGAGCTCGACGGCAGCACCACGCGGGTCTGCAAGGGCAAGGATGGCCTCGTGGTCCTGATCGCCGAAGACGATCTTCGCGAAATCGTCTCCGTCGGCCGCAATCGCGAGGCCGCGGCCGAGGAACCGGCGGCTAAAGTCTGGTTCGCTCCGTTCAACTCGTCCGAAACCACCGTCGAATGGCGCACCGCTGGGGCCAAGCCGTTTGCGATGATCCAGCGCTGGCACATCGCCGATGGCACCGATCCCGACAAGCAGGGGCGGCCGAACACCAAGGCCATGCTCATCGTGACCCGTCTGCCACCCGGCCCCGTCTGCCACGTCGCCTATGTCGACGCGATCGCCAACCCGAACGCCAATGAGCTCGCGCGCAAGGCCGCGGACGAGTCCGCCCGCAGCTTTACCTGCGGCAAGGACGAGGTGAAGATCATAGGCGCACGCGGCCGCGCGGTCGAGCTCGCGACGATGCGCTAGGCGCTCGCCGGCAATCGATCAGGGGCCCGGCGGCTTCCCCGTCACGGGCGACATCAGCATGGCCTCGAGCAGGCGTTCGGGAGTCGTGCCCTCGGGCAGACGCCCCAGAATATCCTCCAGCCGTCCATCGAGCAGCAGCATCGTAAAACCGTGCACCATCGACCAGGCGCGCGCGATCGCAGCGCCCTGATTGAGCGTCAGCGCGTCGCCGCGGATCTGCTCCTGCCGCATCATGCCGACGGCATTGGCGAGTCCCGCAAAGGACGCCTCGGCGGCCTCGTGCAGCGACGGCCTGGAATAGTCGAGGCGCTCGGTGCGGAACATGATGCCGTACATGCCGGGATGAGCCTGGGCATAGGCAACATAGGCTTTCGGCCGCGCCAGCGCGTGCTCAAGCGGGGTGGTGGCGGTGTCAGAGGACGACGCCATCGCCGCATTGAACTGGCGGAAGCCGACGGCCGCGAGCTCACTGAGAAGCCCGGTGAGGTCGCCGAAATGATGGGTGGGCGCGGCGTGCGAGACGCCCGCCTCGCGCGCCACCGCGCGCAATGTCAGGCCGGCGAGCCCGTCACGCTCCAGCACCCGTTCGGCGGCCTGGAGCAGCGCCTCGCGCAGCGCGCCGTGGTGATAGGGCGCCTCGGACTTGACGCTCGCCGGTCGTCGCGCGGGACGCGCCGGCGCGCTCGCCTTCTTTGAAGTACGCGCACCGCGCGCGGTTTCTGTCCTGATCTCACTCTTGCCCATGGGCCAGCTATAGGATGCAATATTGACAGTGTAAAGATTTCACTTGACCAGAACCCCTCGTACGGCTATTTGATCTTTACGATGTAAAGATAAGGAAGGGATACGCCGTGCAGCAGGACGCCGTTGCCGAACGCCGCCACAACCTCGGTCCGATTCCGTTCGAGGCCGACGCGCCCTTCCTGAAAATCATCGGTGAATTGCCGCGCGAACTGAACGGCACGCTCTATCGCAACGGCCCCAATCCGCAGTTCGACTCGCCCGGCGCGCACTGGTTCGTCGGCGACGGCATGCTGCACGCCTTTCACCTCGAGAACGGCCGCGCCAGCCATCGCAATCGCTGGGTCCGTACGCCGAAATGGCTGGCCGAGCACGATGCCGGCCGCGCGTTGTTCGGGGGCTTCGGCCGCAAGCTGCCGGATGCGCCGCAAGATCTCACCGACGGCGGCGTCGCCAACACCAACATCATCTTCCATGCCGGCAAGCTGCTTGCGCTGGAAGAAGCCCATCTGCCGACTGAGATCGATCCGGGCACGCTCGCAACCCGCGGCTATCACAATTATCAGGGCCGTGTCGCCGGCAGCTTCACCGCGCACCCGAAGATCGATCCCGTCACCGGCGAGCTGGTGTTCTTCGGCTACAACGCCGCGGGTCCGCTGACGCCTGCCCTCTCCTACGGCTCGATCGACGCGTCCGGCAAGGCGACGCGCTTCGAACGTTTCGAGGCGCCCTATGCCAGCATGGTGCACGACTTCATCGTCACCGAGAACCACGTGCTGTTTCCGATCCTGCCCATCACCGGCAGCATGGAGCGCGCGATCAGCGGGCGGCCGCCCTATGCCTGGGAGCCGGACAAGGGCGCCTATGTCGGCGTGATCAAGCGCAAGGGCAGCGCGAAGGACATCGTCTGGTTTCGTGCTGAAGCCTGCTACGTCTTCCACGTCATGAATGCGTGGGAGGACGGTGACCGCGTCATCGCGGACGTCATGCAGTTCGAGGAAGCACCACTATTTACGCATCCCGACGGCACGCCCACCAATCCCGAGAAATCCTTCGCTCGCCACTGCCGCTGGACCTTCGATCTTGCCGGGAAGACCGACCGCTTCCAGCAGACCTATCTCGACGATCTCACCGGCGAATTCCCGCGCATCGACGACCGCCGCGCCGGATTGAAGAGCCGTCATGGCTGGTACGCCTGCGCCAATCCGAAGCTGCCGATGTTCGGCGCGCTGTCCGGCGTCGTCCATGTCGATGGCAATGGAACGCGCCTCGGCCATTATCTGCTGCCGACCGGCGACACCATCTCCGAGTCCGTCTTCGTCGAGCGGTCGAAGGATGCCGCGGAAGGCGACGGCTGGCTGCTGGCGGTGGTGTGGCGCGCGCGGGAGAACCGCAGCGACCTCGCCGTGTTCAATGCCAAGGATGTCGAGGCCGGCCCCGTCGCGCTGGTGCAGCTCGGCCATCGCGTGCCCGACGGTTTTCACGGCAGTTGGGTCGGCGCGCGGTAGCTCTCCTCTCGACATCGCTGATGTCACCAAAAGGCCTCTCATGCATATGCCCTCGATCACCGCGGACCGCCTCGCTGTCCTGATCCTGTTCCTGATCTGCGCCGGGATCACGCTCCCGATGATCCGGCCGCGGCGGAGCGGCCAAACCATCTTCAACGGCGGTATCTTGCTCGCCTTCGTCCTCTCGATCGCCTGTGCGTTACCTGTGCTGCCGCACCTGTCCTGGGCCGGCTTCATCGATGAGATGGCCGACCAAGCCGTTGCAGCAATTCGATTTTTGGAAGTCGCTTACGTCATTTTGACACTGTAAAGATTCTACTTGACCCCGCCTCGCTCCTGACATATTGATCTTTACATCGTAAAGATAAGGCGCGAACCATGGCGATTTTCCTGATCCTCGCGCCCTACGGCGCCTTCACTTTCCTGATGCTGATGACGTCTGCCACGATCAGCGTATTCGTAGCCTCGGCAACCTGTCTGGCCACCGTGGCGATCGATGTCGTGCGCGGTCGCTCGGTGAAGATCCTGGCTATGGGCTCGGCGCTGCTATTCGCCGCAATCGGCCTCCACCTCGCGCTGTTCGACCCGGCGCTTGGCACGCTCGGTGTCAAGCTGTCGGTCGACATCGGCATCTTCGTCATCTCGCTCGGCTCGATGCTGGTGCGGCGTCCCTTCACGCTGCAATACGCGGTCGAATCCGTGCCGGCCGAGATCGCGGCAATGCCCGGCTTTCTCTATGCCAATTACGTCATCACGGGCGCTTGGACCGCGGCTGCGCTGCTGATGGCGGCCGCCAATCTCGTGCTGCTCTATGTCCCCGGCCTGCCGCTCTGGTCGAGCCTTGCGGTCGCCTTCGCCGCCCGCAACAGCGCGATCTATTTCACAAAATGGTATCCCGAATATCGGCAGATCAAGTACGGTGCGCCGGCCAGCCCAATGTCCAACTCCCGCTGAACAGGATCGACGATGAAGGACGTATTCGCCCGCCTCGCCTCCGACCTCTTCTCTGCCATCGTCTTCCTGGTCATCTACATCATCACCGACAACGTCGTCCTGGCAACGTCGGTGGCGATTGCCGGAGCGATCGCGCAGGTGATCTACGCGCGCGTCAAGGGGCAGCAGCTCAATTACATGACCTATGCGAGCGTCGCGCTCGTCGTCGTGCTCGGCACGGTCACGCTGCTGACCAACGATCCCCGCTTCATGCTCGCAAAGCCCTCGATCGCGCATTTCGCGATCGGCGCCATCATGCTCAAGCGGGGCTGGATGCTGCGCTACATGCCGCCGATCGTCGTCGAGACCGTTCCGGAATATGTGACGGCTGCAGGTTATGCCTGGGCCGCGCTGATGTTCGTAATCGGCGCCGGCATGATCGCCGTCGCCTCCACAGGCGATCTGAAGCTGTGGGCGTTCTACATCACAGTGGTCGCGGGCGGCGCCAAGATCCTCGCCTTCGCCGTGCAATACGTCGTGCTTCGCCTCATCGTCACCAGCCGACGACGCGCCGCCGCCCGCGCCTAAATGCCTCCAACGGAGCGTTAGGCGCGAGCGGCGAGTTGCGCTATACGCTCGGCCGGGACTGGCCCGCGGATCGTCGCGGTCCGCCGGGATCTTGGGAGACGCGAATGGCCGTCGACGGCAACTGGACTCTGACCCTGACGACCCCCATGGGCGAGCGCAAGGCGACGCTGAGCCTGACGGCTGCCGGCGGCACGCTCACGGGGACGCAGGGCGCGGAAGGCGATACAGCCGAGATTTTCGATGGCACCGTCAGCGGCGATGCCGTCAACTGGAAGGTCTCGATCACCAATCCGATGCCCTTGACGCTCGAATTCATCGGAACCGTCTCCGGCGACAGCATGAGCGGTGAGATGGGCATCGGCCCGATGGGCAGCTTCCCGTTCACCGGCACGCGCGCCTAAGCCGCGCGGCAACGGTGCGCGCGCTCGGTCTCATCGCGGCGACGATCCTGTGTGTCGCGACACAAGCGGCTAGCGCGGACGACGCCGAACCGGCGTGGCGGGCAAGCGCGCTCGCCATGCTACCGGCAGGCTATGTCGCCGGCACGGCCTATCGAACCGAAGGGTCGACGGGCTACCTCGCCGTCTATCCGATCTCGTCGAACGATCCGAAGTCACCTGCAAGCGTGTTCGCCACGCGCCAGGCTCTCGTGGTCGCGCTGACGCCGGATGCGACGCGCGCAGTCTCGATCGCATTGAAACCGCGTAGCGGGCCCGATCCTGACACCGACGACACCGACTTCCCAAAGCTGCATGCCGATCTCGCCGCGAAGCGCTCGACGCTTCCCGACGGTACCGAGCCCTGCGATTTCGGCGCCTGGTCCGTCGACAAGGATCCTGATGGCCTCAACGTGCGTGCCGAACCATCGATCAAGGCGCGTGTGCTCGGCACGCTTCCGCCGCCCTACCGGCTCAAGCTCGGCGGCAGCGAGAACACGCCCGATGGCGGCTGGCTCACCGAATTCCGCATCATCGGCTTCAAGAACGGCTGGTTTCTGATCGAAGGCGCCAAGCCGCCGGGCAAGGACTACGAGGACGACAAGAAATATCCGCGCAGCGCGCCAAAGCCCTATGCCGGACGCGCCTGGGTCGCCTCCAACAAGGTCGGCGCGTCCTACGCCAATGGCGCGACACGCATGGGCGGTCTGTTCCAGGCGCCCTTCGTTGATGCGAAATGGATGCCCGCCCAGCGCGAACTCGGCGGCGCGATCGACACCGATGGCGGCCCGAAGCGCATCTTTGCCTGCAGCGGCCTCTGGGGCTTGGTCGAGAGCCAGGACGGCATCCGCGGCTGGTGGCGCGGGCTGTGCTCCAACCAGGTCACAAATTGTAGTTGAGCGAGTAAGTCTCGTGTCCCGGACGCGACGCAGCGCGAAGCGGTGCATCGCAGAGCCGGGACCCATGCCCGCCACGGGGACCCCGGATCAGCAGCGCATCATTTCATGCTGCGCAGCGTCCGGGGAACGCGGCCTCAGCCCAGATTCAACTCCTTGAAGAAGTCGTTCCCCTTGTCGTCGATGATGATGAACGCCGAGAAGTCGACGACCTCGATGCGCCAAATCGCTTCCATGCCGAGCTCGGGATATTCGAGCACCTCGACCTTCTTGATGCAGTGCTCGGCAAGATTCGCCGCGGCACCGCCGATCGAGCCGAGATAGAAGCCGCCATACTTCTTGCAGGCCTCACGCACGGCCGGCGCGCGGTTGCCCTTGGCGACCATCACCATCGAGCCGCCGGCGGCCTGGAACTGATCGACAAAAGAATCCATACGGCCCGCAGTGGTCGGGCCGAACGCACCGGAGGCATAGCCCTCGGGCGTCTTGGCGGGGCCGGCGTAATAGACCGGATGGTTCTTGAAATAGTCCGGCAGCGGCTCGCCCTTGTCGAGCCGCTCGCGCAGCTTGGCATGCGCGGAATCGCGCGCGACGATCATGGTGCCGGTCATCGATACCCGCGTCTTGGTCGGGTACTTCGAGAACGTGGCAAGGATATCCTTCATCGGCTGGTTGAGGTCGATCTTGACGACCTCGCCGCCGAGCGACTGCTCGACCTCAGGCAGATACTGCGCCGGGTTGTGCTCGAGCTCCTCGAGATAGACGCCCTCCCTGGTGATCTTGCCGAGCACCTGGCGATCGGCCGAGCAGGACACGCCGAGCCCGATCGGGAGCGAGGCGCCATGACGCGGCATGCGGATCACGCGGACGTCGTGGCAGAAATATTTTCCACCGAACTGCGCGCCGACGCCGAGCGACTGCGTCATCTTCAGAATTTCCTGCTCCATCTCGAGATCGCGAAACGCGTTGCCGTCGGGCGAGCCGTGGGTCGGCAGCGCGTCGAGATAGCGAGCCGACGCCAGCTTCACCGTCTTCATGCAGAGCTCGGCCGAGGTGCCGCCGATGACGATCGCGAGGTGATAGGGCGGGCACGCCGCGGTGCCCAGCGTCAACACCTTCTCCTTCAGGAAGGCGAGCAGCCGGTCCTTGGTCAGCACCGAGGGCGTCGCCTGGAACAGGAAGCTCTTGTTGGCGGAGCCACCGCCCTTCGCCATGAACATAAACTTGTAGGCGTCATCGCCTTCGGCGTAGATCTCGCACTGCGCCGGCATGTTGTTGGCGGTGTTCTTCTCCTCGTACATCGACAACGGCGCGACCTGCGAGTAGCGCAGATTGCGGCGCAGGTAAGCATCGCGCGCGCCTTCCGACAGTGCCGCCTCGTCGTCACCATCGGTGATGACGTTGCAACCCTTCTTGCCCATGATGATCGCGGTGCCGGTGTCCTGGCACATCGGCAGCACGCCGCCTGCAGCGATGTTGGCGTTCTTGAGGAAGTCCAGCGCGACGAACTTGTCGTTCGGGCTCGCCTCGCCATCCTCCAGGATCGCGCGGAGCTGCTTCAGATGACCCGGTCGCAGATAGTGGTTGATGTCGCCAAAGGCCGCTTCCGACAGGGCCCGCAGCGCGTCGCGGGACACCACCAGCATGTCCTTCCCCAAAACCTTCTCGACCCTGACGCCCTCGGACGAGACCTTCTTGTAGGGCGTCTCGTCCTTGCCCAGCGGAAACAGCGGCGTGTGCTTGTAGGGCGGAACGGGCTTTGCGGGATCGGGAAAGGCGGTAGGAGCGTTCATGGCGGGAATCTCGGGGTTTTGGAGCCCTCGCATGGGCCCCTTTCATAGAAGCGTTCTAAGCTTTTTTGCTGCAAAGGGAAGGCGCTCTGGTGCGGTCGGGGCATCCCGATTCGGCGACACGGCGACCTATTTTCGGCGGCTGTCGGCGGACACCAAGCTCTCATGATGCCGGTGAAGACCCTGGGTGCACCCCTTGCGCTACGCGCCCGACGACGGTTGAATGCGCCCGCTAAGGGGCTTTTCATCATGACATTGAACTTGCACGTCCGCGGCGCGATCCTGGTCGCCGCCGCCATCACCGGCCTTGTGACCATCGCCTCGCCCGCCCGCGCGGACCGCTGCGATGACAGCGCCAAGGAGCTGGCGAACCAGGTCGATCGCCTCAAGGTGAATTTCCGCGCCGCCAACGTCGTCTACCTGACTCATCCGGCGGCCAAGGAATTGTCCGTGGCCTGCCGTGGCGACAAATATTCGATCGAGCTCTATGCAAAGGGCGATCGCAAGCCCAAGCCTGAGTTCTTTGCGCTGGTGGGGTCGATGGCGGCGATCGTCTTCACCGTGACCAAGGACGATACGACGACGGGCGCGACACGCTGCCTGAAGCGGATGGGGCTCTTGCGCGGCGACAAGATCAGCATGCGTTACCGGCGTCTCAACATGGAATGCGCCCGCACCAAGACGGATGCGTCCATCGCGATCACGCGCGGCAAGGACGAATAGGCGGTCCCCGCGCGGTGTGCGCCTGACAGCACACCGCCCACTACGGACCGTCATTGCGAGCGTAGCGAAGCAATCCAGAATCCCTCCGCGGAGACAGACTGGATTGCTTCGCTGCGCTCGCAATGACGAGGAGAGGTCTGTCCTCTCGCGGAAACAGCGCTTGTGGCGACACGAAAGCGGCCTCCTCCACCGCACCGGATCCCTCGCATTTTAACGATTGGCTTGAATGAAATTTCGCTCCTCGCGGCGCAGGGTCAATTGTTTCCATGTGTGAGGATTTGTGGATGAGCGTTTCTACCGTTTCGCCGCCGCCGATCGCGATCGTGGTGCCGAGCTACGACACGACCAAGCAGCAGGACGATCAGATCAAGACCAAGGACAACGACCCGAGCTATAAGCCGCCGCCGCCCGCGCCGCTGCCGCCGGGTCAGGGCACGCGGATCGATCAGCTCGCCTGATCAGCCGCGTCGAAGATGAAATGCCCGATCCGGTCGATCGGGCTTTTCGCGTGTCCGGCCGCATCTTCGCCGGATAGCTGCACCAATATCATGCGCGGCTACCCTGAGACCTGCGCATGATCGCAAGACTCCTGTTGCAGAGCACGATCACCACCGCCGCCATGGGCGCGCTGCTGTTCGCGTCCGCCGGGACCCTGCATTGGCCTTCGGCCTGGGTGTTCCTCGCGACCTCCGCCCTGCTCGGCCCGCTCGGCGGCTGGTGGCTTTACCAGGTCGACCCCGCACTGCTCGCCGAACGCCTGCGGCCGGTCCTGCAAAAAGACCAGCCCGCTGCCGACAAGGTGTTCATGACCGTCTTCGTCGTCGCGATGCTGGTCTGGCTGGCGGCGATGGGGCTCGACCGGCGTACGCTGTCCTCCGACATGCCGAGGGCGCTGCAGATGCTCGGCCTCGCCCTGTTCCTGCTTTCGACGCTGTTCATCCTCTGCGTTTTCCGCGAGAACTCGTTCGCGGCGCCCGTGGTGAAGCTGCAAGCCGAGCGCGCGCAGCGCGTGATCTCGACGGGGCCTTATGCCCATGTACGTCATCCCATGTACAGCAGCATGATCCTGTTCTTCGCCGGCGTGCCGTTGCTTCTGGGCTCATGGTGGGGACTTATGATGGTGCCGCTATTCCTCGTCTTGTTTGCGGGCCGCATTCGCATCGAGGAGCGTACGCTGCGCGAGGGCCTGCCGGGCTATGCCGACTATGTGACGCGCGTGCGCTATCGCCTGCTGCCTGGCGTGTGGTGAGCGCACGCATCAGTCTGCAATTTGCGGAAAAGCGTTTCCTCCGATCGACTGACGTCGCCCGAAGCGTTCGCAGGCGCTCTAGCCATCCAACTCGCGGTAGCGGCGGAAGATGCCCTGCTCGTTGAAGGGAATACGGCGCTCGCTTTCGAGATAAGCCTTGATGTTCGGGCGCGCCGACACGCGGTCGTGCAGGCCGACGAGGCCTGGGATATCTGTCTCGAACGCCTTCATCCGCTTCGGAAACGCATAGCGTAGTCCCGCGACGAGCTGGAACAGCGAGAGATCGACATAGGTCAGCTTGCGGCCGGTGACATAGGCGCCGCCATTGTCCGCGAGAAGCTCTTCGAAATAGCCGAGATATTTCGGCACGCGCTCGCCCCAGAAGTCGGCGGTGCGCTTCTTTGCCGGCGGTTTCTGATCTTCGTAGTAGAGCGAGGGCCCGAGCGGGTGATGGGTGTCGTGAATCTCGACCACGAAATCGGTGATCGTCAGCTGGAGCTGATGCACCCAGAGTTGACCCGCCTCCGACTTCGGGGCGAGGGCGTGGCGGGCGCCGAGATAGAGCAGGATGTTCGCGGTCTGGCCGATGACGAGCTTGCCGGCTTTGAGGAACGGCGGCGCAAAGGGCGGCGTGCCCCTGTGCGCGTCCATCATCTTCATCATCGCGGCTGTGCCGCGTGGGCCACGCGCCACGTCGACGTATGCCGCGCCCGCCTCCTCCAGCGCCAGCCGCACATATTCACCGCGGCCCTGGATCTCGGGCCAATAATAGAGCTCGTATTTCATGGAGGGTCCGTGAGCGTGGAAGCGACAGGACCAATCTATCACGCGCGACAAGGTTCCGTCAGGATGGGGCTGAAGGGCGGCACCACACGCTCCGTCATTGCGAGCGCAGCGAAGCAATCCAGACTGTCACCCTGGAGGGACTCTGGATTGCTTCGTCGCTGCGCTCCTCGCAATGACGGAAGCCTCAATTCGATGCGAAGCAATAGAGCAAGCCGCCGCCGCCGGTGCTCTTCAGATCGGCCTGCGAGCAGCCGCCATCGGGTCCGCGCGAGGGGTGTGCGGTGTTCCAGGATTTGACCGTCGGGTTGGTCGCAGGGCCGTTGATGTCGGAGTGGCCGAGCATCGCCGCGCCTTGCGTACTCGACGTCCAGTTTTTGCAGGTGCGGTCGTCGGGACCCGCAAACGCGGTGCCGTCGGACTGCGATCCCGTGAGAATGTCGTGCCGGTTAGGCTGGTCGCCATAGCCGTTTACAATCTCGCCCTTCTCGGTCAGCGCTGTCTCCTTGCTGATCTTGTTGGCGCTGTGCAAATCGGCCACGTCCTTGGCGATTTCCACGCCCTTGGCGTTCTGCCACGGTCCCTTGCCGATGCGGTCGCGCGCGTTGACGGCCGGCTTGCCGTCGGCGGCCTGCGTGGAGAGATAGGCGCGCCAGGTCTTACTGCCGGCGCCGCCGGCCTGGGCCAGCTTCTGGCACTGCGCATCGGCCCCCTCCAGACCGCCGAGATCGGCGCCTTTGCCAGGACCGTTGGAAGTCACGAAGAACGTCATGTTGGCCGACTGCGCCTGCGCCGATGGCGCCGCAAGCAAGGCCGCAGCGAGCGCGAGGCCTGAAATCGTCATGGTTCTCTCAATGCGGATCATCCTGTCCTCCATTTGTGTTGTCGTTGGCCGCCAGATTTCAACCCGACGCAGGCCCGCTTATTCCGATGCCGCGATGCGAGACGCCCAAAAGAAAAAGGCCCCGTGCAAGAAGCACGATGCCCTGGTTTTTTCATGTCGTCTGCGATCAGTTGGTCGACGGGATCGCCGACGATTCCCAGCCGCTTCCCGACTGCCATGTCGATTAATTGCTTCCCGGGACAATGGTGCCGGGCGAGCATACCAAATGGGCCGATCCTCAAGTGATCGTCCAGGGGAGGACGCGGGGGACTGTGGCGGGACCGTTCAGGGCGGTATCCGCGATCACATCGGGGCTGCGTAGCGCGCGGCGCAAGGGGAGATCGTTCATGCACCGGACCACAATCCGCCCAATCACGACAATTGCCGGCCGCGCCACCCTTTGCTGCCTTGCCGTCGGTCTTGCCCTGGGTCCGAACTGCGCCTTGGCCGCGGAACTGCTCAAAGCCCGGCTGGCGCAAAATCTCGCACCGATCTCCGGCCTTGCGATCGTCGCCAAGTCGAAGGGAATCTTCGAAAAGCACGGACTTGACATCACGGTTTCGAACTTCACGTCCGGCAAGCAGTGCCTGGACACCGTGATCGGGGGCGGTGCCGACATCGCGACCACGGCGGAGGCGCCGGTCACCGCATCGACGATGGCAAACCAGCCCATCGCCTTCGTCGCCGGGATGGAATACTCCGATCTCAAGACGCTCGTCGCGGCCAAGGCCGGCGTCAAGACCAAGGCAGATCTTCGCGGCAAGCGAATCGCCTTCACTGCCGGCACCGGTAGCGAGGTTTACACGGCGACCTTGCTGAAGTCGGCGGGATTGACGCCCAAGGATGTCACCCTCGTCAATCTGCGGCCGCAGGAGATGCTGCCGGCACTTGCAGCCGGAAGCATCGACGCGATCGACACCTGGGAGCCCCACGTCGCCAACGCGAAGAAAGCCCTGGGCGAAGCCGTCACTGAGGTAGATACAAAGGGCACCTACTCCGAGACGTTCAATATCGTCGTCATGAAGCCCTACCTGGACGCCAACCCGGTGCTGGTCGAGAAATTCATCGCCGCACTGATCGATGCCGAGATCTGGATGAAGGCACAGCCGGATGAAGCAATCACGACAGTCGCGGACGCAGTTGGAATGAAGCGGGACGAACTCGCCCCCATCTGGGCCGACTATGTTTACCGGGTGCGTCTCGACGACCGGCTGATCGAGATTCTGAAGACCCATTCCGCATGGCGCCTCGAGAGCGGCAACCATCCTCCGGGAGCGGCGATGCCCGACTTCAGCAAGGTCGTCGTCACCGAGCCACTGAAAAAGGTCGATCCCGCACGCGTCACCCTGTCGTGGAAATAGGCACCCGCGCGGCCATGCAGGAAGCCATTTCAGCAGGACGCGATATTGCCATCCGCACTGGCGGTCGCGCTCGGCCGAATTCAGTTCGGCTTCGCCGCCTCAATATTCTGGTCGGGGCGCTTTCGCTTCCCTTGTTCATTGGGCTCTGGGAACTGGTCTCCCGTTCCGGGACCGTCAACATGGTGCTGTTTCCACCGCCGACGGTGGTTGCTGCGGCCGTGCTTGAGTGGATACGAAGCGGACAGTTCTTTAGCGATCTGTTGGCCAGCCTCTTTCGCGTCACCACGGGATTCATCATAGGCGGCACGCTCGGCATCCTGCTCGGTGTTCTCACCGGCCAATTCCCCGTTATCTCGAGCTTGCTGTCCCCGCTATTCCATATCTTGCGGCCAATTCCGCCGATTGCGTTCGTGCCGATCGTCATCCTCTGGTTCGGCCTGTCGGAGGCGGGAAAATTGTTCCTCGTCGTATGGGGCGTATTCTTCACGGTATGGCTTTCGACTCACATCGGCGTGCAGAAGGTCGACCGTGGCCTGATCCGGGCGGCATTGATGCTCGGCACGCCCCGACGGCAGATGCTGCAGGAGATCGTGCTGCTGGGCGCGCTTCCCTACATTGTCGTCGGGTTGCGCACCGCCGTCAGCATCTCCTTCTACACGCTCGTCGCGGCTGAACTGGCCGGCGCTTTCGCCGGCATTGTGTACAGGATCGAGATTGCGCAGCAGAATTTGCAAACGGGCCAGGTCATGGGCGGGCTCGCAGCGCTCGGGTTGATGTCGTTCATCGCCGACCGGCTGTTTGCGGCTCTTGCCGAACGTATCGTCTGGTGGCGCTGATGTCGGGATCTCGATCGGGCATGAAACTGGCACTGGCAAGTTCGCCTGCCTCCGTCGAATCGGCGCGAAAACAACCGGCCATTCAAGTCTCGAACCTGAGCATCGTTTTCGACACCAAGCGCGGGCAAATCATCGCGGTCGATCGCGTTTCGTTTGACGTGGCGCCTGGCGAGTTCGTCTGCATCGCCGGTGCCTCCGGCTGCGGCAAGTCGACGGTGCTCAATACGATCGCCGGGCTGGAAGTGCCGTTCGAAGGCGAGATCCTGGTCGAGGGCGCGCCCGTCTACAGTCCGCGTCCCGATGTCGGCATGGTGTTCCAGCAGCCGCATCTCTTCCCCTGGAAGTCCGTCCGCAGCAACATCGCCCACGGTCCCAGGATGCTCGGCAAGTCCACGACGGAAGCGTATGCCATCGCCGACGATCTGATCGCGATGGTCGGCCTCAAGCGTTTCGCCGACGCTTATCCGAACACGCTGTCCGGCGGCATGCAACAGCGCGTGGCGATCGCGCGAGCGCTGGCCAATCAGCCCCGTGTGCTGCTGATGGACGAGCCCTTCGGGGCGCTCGACGCGCAGACCCGCGCGGTGATGCAGGACAATCTGCTGGCGCTGCGCGACCGGATCAAGGCGACGATCGTGTTCGTGACGCATGACATCGATGAAGCCATCGTGCTGGCCGACCGCGTTCTCATCATGAGCGCGGGACCCGGCCGCATCCTGCGCGAAGTCGCGGTCAAGCTGCCGCGCCCACGGTCGAGTTCTGTCATGGTCGAGCCAGCATATCTTTCGCTCAAGAAGGATTGTCTCGACGTCATCCGCGCAGAAGGGTTGCGGGCGTTCAATCAGTCGGACGCGGACTGACGCGGAGCCCGCGCGTCTGAGGCGAACGCAGCGGGCTGGCATGGTTCTTGAATAGCCGATGCCGGGTCTCACATGCGGAGCCGGCCATGCACAGGGCGAACAGCGCGATAGCGGCAGGTGTGATGCTCGCGGAGTCGGACGATCTCGTCAGACCGCTGCCCGGCCTGCTGGATGGTCTCAACCGGGCTGATTGCAATCGCTTGCGTGCGATCGGACGCGAAAAGATCCTGGAAGCCGGCCAACTGGTTTGGTCTCAGGGCGACGCACAGGCCGGAATCTACCTGATCAGCGAGGGGCGCATACGCAGCTACTATGCGGCACCGTCGGGGCGCGAAGTCACGCTCGCCTATTGGTTTCCCGGCAACTTCGTCGGCGGGCCCGACATATTCGGGACGGGCCCGCACATGTGGACATCGGTTGCGGCCGAGCGCAGCCGGTTGACGTTCATGCCCGGACTGGCATTGCGGCGGCTTGCGCTCGAATCGCCGGCAATCGCCGTCGCCTTGCTGGATGCCCTCGCATTCAAGGCGCGATGCTATTCGGCAATGGCCCAGATGCTTGGGACGCGCTCGGTCACCGAGCGGCTGCACAGCCTGCTGATCTTCCTGTCGCACGTCTACGGCGTGAAACGCGACGGCGAGATCGTCGTCGGCATGCCGTTTACGCACGGCGACCTTGCCAATCTGATCGGATCCACCCGCCAATGGGTGACCGTGCAACTCGCGCGGCTCCAGGACGAAGGCGTGATCAGATACGAAAGATCCGTGATTTCGATCCTGGATGTTTCTACACTCGGGCAGGCGATGGGATAATGTCCGCCCGTTAGCCGGCAGACTTCAATTCGAATGCCGATCCGTCTGCGCCGGCCTCGAACCGCCGTGCGAGTCCGATCAGCGCGCGATCGTGCCAGGCCGGCGCCAGCAGGGTCACGCCCATGGGCATGCCGTTCGGCAATTTCGTATTCGGAACGGCGACGCCGCAGAGATCGAGCAGATTGGCAAAGTACGAGTAGTAGCCCAGACGATTGTTGAGGGTGATCGGATCACGATGCATCTCCTCCAGTGTGAACGGCCGCGGTGCAGTCGGAACCACCAGGGCATCGATGCCGGCAAAGATTGCTTCGGCGTCGCGGCGAAGCCGGTGCAGCCGGTGAATGGCGCCAAACGTGTCGATCGCCGAATACCCGGCGGCTGAGCCCAGCACGGTCCTCGTGACATCAAGCAAGGCGCCGGATTCGACGTCGATGAGCGAAGCGATGGCCGAGTGCCGCTCCGCGACCCAGGGACCGCTGAACATCAACTCCCCGGCCTGGCGGAATGGGGCGAAGTCCACCTCGATCGCCGTTCCTCCGATATGAGCAAGACGTTCGCAGGCACTCTCGTAGAGTTCGCCGCATTCCGACATGCCGAAGCATTCGAGATCTGCTGGCGCAACGCGGCCGAACCGGAATGATGCCGCCGCCCCGTTGGCGGGGAAAAAGGTTCTGGGCAGGCGGCTGTACGGATCTTCGAAATCAAACCCTTCGATGATGTCGAGGATTGCTTCGCCGTCGCTGACGGTATTGCAGAATACCGACACGCAATCGATCGTCGGACAATTCGGCACCAGGCCACGTGATGACACCAGCCCAACGGTGGGCTTGATTCCGACGATGTTGTTGAACCCGGCAGGTATGCGCCCCGAGCCGCCGGTATCGGTGCCGAGCGCAAAGGCGACGTGCCCCGCCGCCACGGCGACCGCGGAGCCGGAACTGGAACCGCCCGCAACATAGCGCGCATCGGCAACCGACGCGCAGGGGCCATGGGGCGAGCGCACGCCGGACAGGCCTGTGGCGAACTGATCGAGATTGGTCTTTCCGAGGCAAATTGCGCCGGCTGCGGTGAGGCGTTCGACGCTATGCGCGGAATGCCAGGGCGTATAGCTGAACGCCGGACATGCGGCAGTGGTCGGCATTCCCGCGACGTCGATGTTGTCCTTCACACCAAATGGAATGCCGAGCAGCGGAAGATTTTCGCCCGTCCGCGCGCGCGCCACCAGCTTATGGCATTCTTCGAGTGCCTCCTGCCGCGGGCGAAGATAGATCCAGCAATTGCGGTCGCGCTCGGCCTCGATCCGGTCATACGCCGTTCCGATCGCCTCCAGCAGCAGGGACGAACTCCTGGCAATGCCTTCGTAGTTTGTCCTGAGGCGCGCGACACACTGGCTCACGGAATATCTCCTCATCCAACCGGCAGGCGCGAAATTGCGGCAGCTCTGCGCGGCCAACAAGCAATTAAGTGCTTCGCCCAAATGGCCGCCTGACCGGAAACGCACCGCTCAAACAAAAAGGGCGCCGTGCCGAAGCACGACGCCCTCGTTTGTCGCTATACGGGCGATCAGTTGGTCTGCTGGATCGCCGACAGTTCCCAGGTGCCGCCCGGACGTCGGGCAAAGGTCCAGACTTCGGTGGCCTCGCCCGGCTGCTCGCTGCCGGCGACAATCGCGCCGGTATTGCGGTCGAGCGTCTTGTCGGTGAGCGCGAAGCGCAGCGCCACCGTCGCGTAATCGGTCTCGCCTTCGCGCCAGGATTCCGCGAGGTCGCCCTGCAACAGCTTCACACCGCTGACCTTGTTGACGACATTGCGCGCGCGGTTCTGGCCGAGGTCCTGCTCGAAATAGGAGACCATTTCCGGCGTCGCGAGCGTGTGCAGCTTGGCCACGTCCTCGTTGGACCAGGCCGACTGGACGTCGCTGAGCAGGCGCTCGAACGCTTCATAGTCGTCCGGCTTGATCTCGAGCGGTGCGTTGTTGGCGCCGAAGCCGAAGCCACCGCCAAGACCACTACGATTGTTCGCCTGCGGTCCCGGACCGGCACCGGCGTCAGCATTGGCATAGGCCGCCTGCGGGGTGTGGCGGCGCTGCCACCAGGACATCGCCAGCCGAACCACGAGCACCACGAGGACGATCTGGATGATCAGGCCGATGATCGACGACAGGCCACCGAGGCCGCCGAACAGGCCACCGCCGAACAGCATGCCGAGCAGGCCCGCGCCGAGGAACCCGGCCGCAAGGCCGCCCATGAAGCCGCCGGCCCGGCCGAACAGACCGCCACGCGCGGGTGCGGCGGCAGCCGAATTCATGCCTGCGCCCGGCTGGGTGTAGGTCCGATTGAACTGCGAGGTCGAGCCCGGCGCGGTCGTGGTCGATGGCGGGGCCGAATAGGTGCGCGAACCGCGCGAACCCGACGACACACCGCCACCGACGCGCGCGTCGGCGGACGAGATCGCCAGCGCAGTCGGCAGCGCAAGCGCCAGCACGACGGCAATCGTCTTGAAGAGACTGCGGGAGCGTTGCGAGAAATTCATGTTGGTTTCCCAGATCCCCGGCATGGGGATGTGCCCCTAAGATGGGCAGCCTTCCGTAAAAAGGAAGCCACTATCGGAACTTATGGCTGCGGCCCTCAGTCGCGGGGATGTGGCAAAAGCCCATATTTGGCGGCGGCTTGGCCGGGTGTGCAAAGGAGCCGCGGTCGCCGGCTACCGGTCGGTTTGGCGACAGCAGTTCAGCTTTTTTCCGTCATTGCGAGCGAAGCGAAGCAATCCAGGCTGTTTCCGCGGAGGCAACTGGATTGCTTCGTCGCTTCGCTCCTCGCAATGACGGAGAATGTGGAGCCCGCGCCCTCACCCCGCCTTCGCCATCGTCTCCTTCACGGCCGCCACGAGCTGGCTAAGTGTGAACGGCTTGGGCAGGAAGTCGAACTGCTGGCCTTCGGGCAGGCTCTTCTCGAACGCGTCCTCGGCGTAGCCGGAAACGAAGATGAACTTGATGTCGGGGTTCTTCTCGCGCATCGCCTTGAGCAATGTCGGGCCGTCCATCTCCGGCATGACGACGTCGGACACGACGAGATCGATTCCGCCGCTCTGCTCTTCCAGCACCTCCAGCGCCTCGACGCCGTTCTCGGCCTCGACCACGGTGTAGCCGCGCGAGCGCAGCCCGCGTGCGTTGAGCGCGCGCAGACCCTCCTCGTCCTCGACCAGGAGGATGGTGCCCTGTCCGGTGAGATCGGTGCGGGGCTTGGCGTCCGCCACGGACCCGGCCTCCTTCGCGGCACCATTGCTGGCGCCAACGACCGGCGCCGGCTGCTCGACCTGCACCTCCGGCTCGGCATGATGGCGCGGCAGGAAGATGTGGAACGAGGTGCCCTGCCCGGGCTCGGAGTCCACGTAAATGAAACCGCCGGTCTGCTTGACGATGCCATAGACGGTGGAGAGCCCGAGGCCGGTGCCCTTGCCGACCTCCTTGGTCGAGAAGAACGGCTCGAAGATCTTGTCGCGGATGTCGGCGGGAATGCCGGTACCGGTGTCGGCGACCTCGATCCGCACATAGTCGGCGGCTGGCATGCCCTTGTAGGCCAGCCTGGCCGCTTCCTCGGTGGTGACGTTTGCGGTGCGGATGATCAGCTTGCCGCCGTCGGGCATGGCGTCGCGCGCGTTGACCGCGAGGTTGACGATGACCTGCTCGAACTGGGAAACGTCGACCTTGACCGGCCAGAGATCTCGGCCGTGGATGGTCTCGTGCTTGACCTTCTCGCCGATCAGCCGGCGCAGCAGCATGGCGAGATCGGAGAGCGCATCGCCGAGGTCGAGCACCTGCGGCCGCAGCGTCTGCCGGCGCGAGAACGCCAGCAACTGCCGCACCAGCGTGGCGGCCCGCGTCGCGTTCTGCTTGATCTGCATGATGTCCTGGAACGACGGGTCGGTCGGCTTGTGCGCGTTCAGCAGGAAGTCGTTCGCCATCATGATGGCGGAGAGCACGTTGTTGAAGTCGTGGGCGATGCCGCCCGCGAGCTGGCCGACGGTCTCCATCTTCTGCGACTGGTTGATCTGGTTCTCCAGCGCGCGCCGCTCGGTGGTCTCGAGCATGTGCACAATGGCGACTTCGGCGTCGTTCTCGGCCGCATCCACCGGCGTGACGAAGAACTGGCCCCAGCGCTCTCTGGTTCCTTCGAGCGCCACTTCGACCGGCGCGACGTCGGCCTGGCCCTCCGCAGCCTGGTTGATGGCCGCGATCAAAAGGTGCCGGTCGCGCGAATTGACCGCGCGGAAGATCGACTTGCTGGCGCTGTCGAGCCCCAGTGCCTGCCCGAGCTTGGCGTAGCGCGCATTGGCGCGCACGACATTGCCGCCACGGTCGACCGTCGCGATCGCCATCGGGGTATGGTCGAAGAAGCGCATGAAGCGCACTTCGGCGGCGCGATCCGGATCGCTGCGCTCGTCGCGGGCACGGCTGATCACCAGCGTGCGCGACGGGCCCGGCGCACCGTCGGCGCCGAAGGCGAGCTTGTGATAGAGCCGAACCGGCATGGTCTTGCCGGTACGCATGCGCAGGTCGATGTCGAAGACTTCCGTCTTGACCTCGCCCGGCACCGCCACGATCGCGGTGAGCAGCGAAGCACCGTCGCCGGAGACGATGTCGGTGAGCTTCAGCCCGCCCGAGCCGATCTCGGCGAGGTCGTAGTCGAGCCAGTTCGCCAGCGTCGCATTGACATAAGCGAGCTCGCCGGCCGGATTGACCGAGAAGAAACCGCAAGGCGCGTGATCGAGATATTCGATCGCGTGCTGGAGTTCCTGGAACACGTCCTCCTGGCGCTCGCGGTCGCGGGTGATGTCTGCGATCGACCACACCGCGTATCTCGTCTCGCGCTTGCCGGTGCCGAGGGGCCGCACCCGCATGCGCAGCCAGCGGCCCTGGCTGCCGTCATGGCCGGAGATGCGCACCTCTTCCTGCTGCCGCTTGCCTTCGCGCGCGGCTTTCAACAGGCGGAACACCGCTTCGGAGACGTCGGGGTTGCCGATGAAAACGCGTTCCACGGGGCGCACGTCCTGTGGCCCGGCGGCGCCGGTCAGCGTCAGATAGGCCGCATTGGAATAGACCACATGGCCGCGCGGGTCGGTCACGGCGAGGCCGTCGAAGGCGTGGTCGGCGATGCGCCCCATCACGGGATCGTCGAGATTGCGATCGGCGAAGCGGATGATGCCGGCGGCGAAGGCGAACAGGTTGAACAGGCCGACCATCGCCAGCACGGCGAGGATACCGAGGATATAGGGCTGGGCCTGCGCGCGCCCGAGCGTCATCAACCCGACGGCAACGGCGACGAGGCCGGCGGCCACCAGCAGCACCAGCGCAATGCTGCCCGAGCGCGGCGACGGCTCGTGCGCCGCAACGGGCTCGCGTGTGAGGTCGTGGTCGGTCTCGGCAGTCATCTCAAGCTGGCACAGCCTGTCGGCAGAGAATCAACGCGCTACAGGGCGCGCAGGGTCCTCCCTGCCTGAATCGGACCCGCAGGCGCAAGGGCAGCATGGGCGAAAGGTACGCTGATTCCCAGATTACGGCCATTTCCAGTACTTTTCAGGGGTTTTATTGCCGGCTGGCACCGAATCCGCTCTTCAGACGCATGACGTAGCCGATGACTTCGGCGACCGCATGGTAGTGCTCGGTCGGGATTTCCTCGTCGATCTCGACGGTGGCGTAGAGCGCGCGGGCGAGCGGAACGTTCTCGACGATCGGGATGTCGTGCTCGCGCGCGATCTCCCGGATCTTGAAAGCGAGGTTGTCGACGCCCTTGGCGACGCAGATCGGCGCCGACATGCCACGCTCGTAGGACAGCGCGATCGAATAGTGGGTCGGGTTGGTGATGATCACCGAGGCTTTGGGAACCGCCGCCATCATGCGCTTCTTGGAGCGCTGCTGGCGCAGCTGCCTCAGCTTGCCCTTGATGTGCGGGTCGCCTTCGGACTGCTTGTACTCTTCCTTGATCTCCTGGAGCGACATCTTCTGCCGCTGGAACCAGCTGCGATACTGGAAGAAATAGTCGCCGATGGCGATGATCGCGAGCGCCGCGACCACCGCGGCGAGCAGATGAATGGTCAGGCTGGTGGAGGCGCCGAGCAGGGCGGCCGGATCGAGCCTGACCATCGCCTCCATGCGATGCCGCTCCGGCCACAGGATCACGGTCATGACCGCGCCGAGCACGATCAGCTTGCCGAGACCCTTGAGGAAGTTCGCCGCCGCTTGCTTGCCGAAGATGCGCTTGAGGCCTTCGGCAGGCGACAGCTTGCTGAACTTGGGCTTGAGGGATTCGGCCGACCAGACCAGGCGGTGCTGCAGCACGTTGCCGGCAATTGCCGCCAGCACCAGCATCAGTAGCGGCACGCCCACCGCCGCGAGCACCGCGACTTCGATCTGCTGCATCAGGGCGAGCAGAGCCCTGCCGTCGGTCTTGATCATCCAGGAATTGGCGAGCAGGTTGCGCATCGGCGCCAACAGCCCGCTGCCGACCGATCCCGAGAAGCTCGAGACGACGAGCGTGGCGCCCGCGATCATGAACCAGGTGTTGATCTCCTGGCTCTTGGCGACGTCACCGCGTTCGAGCGCCTCTTCGAGACGTTTTTGCGTCGGGTCTTCTGTTTGACTCTCTGGATCGTTGTCTTCCGCCATCGATCACCCGGTCACTTGAGTGGCATCATCTGGTGCATGACACCGATGAAGTAGTCGAGAAAGGTGCCCATCATCGCCGTGAGCACGACGGCAAGCACCAGGAAGCCGGCGAAGATCGACAGCGGCACGCCGACGAAATAGACCTGCATCTGCGGCATCAGCCGCGCCAGCACGCCGAGTCCGATGTTGAAGACGAGGCCGAACACCAGGAACGGTCCGGAAAGTTGCAAGCCCAGGCGGAACGCGGCGGCAAAGGCGCGCGTCGCCAGTGCGGCGACATCGCCGCTCGACACGGTCTCGCCCGGCGCGAAGATCGTGTAGCTGTCGTTCAGCGCCGCGATCACCAGATGATGGCTGTCGGTGGCGAACAGCAATGTCACCCCCAGTATCGTCAGGAAGTTGCCGACCAGCACGCCCTGCTGTCCCTGAGTCGGATCGACCGAAGTGACGAAGCCGAGCCCCATCTGCTGCGCGATCACGGCACCGGCAACCTGCAGCGCCGACAACGTCACCCGCGCGGTCGCTCCCAGCACGATGCCGATCACGATCTCATGCAGCATCAGGACCAGCAGCGGCGCGATCGAGCCCATGTCGACCTGATAGGCATTGCGATGCAGCGGCAGGATGATCAGCGTGAGCAGCAGCGCGATCGACAATTTGATCCGTGTCGGGATATTGGTCTCGCCCAGGCCCGGCAACAGCATCACCATCGCGCCGACCCGGGCAAAGGCGAGCATGAAGGAGGCGGCAAGCGCCGGCAGCAGCGAGACGTCGATGCGCATGATAGGCGCATAGTGCCTCAGCCGCCGATGATTCGCGACGATATCCGCAGCATGTGGGAATGCAGTGCGTCGGCCATGAACGGCAAGGCCAACAGCATTGTGGCAAAGATGGCCAGGATTTTCGGCACGTAGATCAGCGTCTGCTCCTGGATCTGCGTCAGCGCCTGGAACAGCGACACGACGACGCCGACCACGAGACCGACCACCATCAGGGGCGACGACACGATCACGATGGTCCAGATCGCATCACGCGCGACGTCGAGGGTTTCCGGTCCGGTCATTTCGCAGTTCCTTTATTCAACTCTCATCCCCACCGCTTGATGAGGACCACACGAACCCGAAAAATCAGATCGGCATCTTCATGATGTCTTCATAGGCCGCGATCACGCGGTCGCGGACCGAGACCAGCGTCGACACGGCGACGTCGGTGTCTGCGACCGCCGTCACCACGTCCATCACGTTGGCCTTGCCGGCGGCCATCGCCACCGTCTGCGCATCGGATTTGCGGCCGGACTCCAGGACGCTGCCGACAGTATCTTTCAGAAGAGAGGCGAAGGACTGCCCGCTCGGCTCGCTGCCCTTGCCGGCACCGCTGTTCTCCAGCACGCGAGCGAGGTTTGCATAGGCGTTGGCGGCAATTGTCGGTGTTGCCATGGTTCAAATGTCCTGTTCAGCTCTTGAGGATGTCGAGGGTGCGCTGGATCATCCGGCGCGTCGCGCTGATGATGTTGAGGTTGGCCTCGTACGACCGTTGCGCGTCGCGCATGTCGGTCATCTCGACCACCGAGTTCACGTTGGGATATTTGACGTTGCCGGTCGCATCCGCCGCCGGATTGTTCGGCTCGTATTTGGTGCGGAAATTGGACTGGTCGGGCTTGATCCTGCCGAGGGTGACGACCTGCGCGTCGAGTGTACGGTCGAGCGCCGAGGAGAACGTCGGCACCTTGCGCCGGTAAGGATCGCCGCCGGCGGTCTGCGAGGTCGAATCCGCGTTTGCGATGTTCTCCGAGATCACCCGCATGCGCCCGGCCTGCGCCCGCAGACCGGAGGTCGCGATCGCCATCGAACGGGCAAAGTCGCTGCTGTCATTCGCCATGATGCGCTTCCTCTAGCTCTAGCCTTTGCCGATCGCGGTCTTGAGCAGGTGCAGGCTCTTCGAATAGAGCGAGGTCGCCGCCGCATAGTCCATCTGGTTGCTGGCGGCCTTCATCATCTCCTCTTCGAGATTGACGGCGTTGCCCGCGGGGCGGGTTTCAAAACCCGCATTCTTGTTCTGGTCGAATCCGGAGGCCGCGCCTGACGGCGCCATGTGGGAACCGCTGGTGCGGGCGAGCGCCAAGGGACCCATCGAACCCGTGACGGCGCCGCTCTTGTCCAGCTTCGGCTCGACCAGGTCGCGCGGACGGAATTTGGGCGTGTCGGAATTGGAGACGTTCTCGGACAGGACGCGCTGGCGCTCCTGGTGCCATTGCATCTTGGTGCGAAGCGCCGATAGCACCGGAAGATCGTTGATGGACATCGTTGCGGCTCCTTCCGCCTCGCAGGACCCAGGTCCGAAGCTAGGCAGAATTTGCCGCCTGTATGGTTAACAGCCGGTTAAGGAGGTCGCAGGCAGTTGTCCCCCGGCGGGACACCACTGCGCGTGCCCCGTGATTCTACGCCTCCAGAAGCGGCATTAACCCAACCGCCTGGCGGCGCATTCACAGGTCAAGAAGTCGTTTTGGATCGAGCGATTCATGGGTTATTAAGAGTTGGGGACGGCAAAACTTGCCGTGGGACGTTAAGAAATCGCAGTTTGGGGCAACGTAAGCCGGTGGTTGGCGCATCTGACCACTGGCCCGAGACAAGCGCCATTTGTCGGGGACAAGTATGCAAGGCAGCCCTATCACCTTCATCGTCGCGTTCATCGTCGTTCTGGCGTTGATCGGCGTCGCTGCATGGCTGGTTCGCCGATTCGCCACCAGCCGGCTCGGCGCAAACACCCAGCGCGGCCGGATGCCCCGGCTCGCCGTCATCGATGCGGCCGCGGTCGACGGTCGCCGCCGTCTGGTGCTGGTCCGGCGTGACAATGTCGAGCATCTTCTGATGATCGGTGGCCCCACCGACATCGTCGTCGAACCCAACATCGTGCGCGCAGTACCCGGCCGCGACCAGCTCCCGCAGCGTTCCAATGCCGCCGAGCCGCCGCGTCTTGCGCCGATGCATGATACCAGCAGCTGGGCCGACGAAGCACCGCGGCCCGAGCTGCTCGATCATCCCGAGCCGCAAATGCCCGAGCCGCCACCGCGGCCCGCGCGTCCCTCCTTCGCCGACGAAGTGCGCCGGCCCGCTCCCGGGCTGGCCGAACGCCGCAACGAGCCGCCACTGGCCGGCTTCACCTCCGAGCCGCTCGCGCCGCGCCCCGAGCGCGAGCCGCGTCCCGAACCTATTCCGCCGCGCGTTGCGCGCAACGAACCCCCTCTGATGTCGCGCCCGCCCCGCCAGAGCGAGCCGGTAAAGGCGCCTCCGGTGCGCTCCGAGCGCGTAGCCGCGCCTCCTCCGCCTGTGCCGCAGGCTCCGCCCGTTCCGCCGCCGGCGTCCGCTCCTGGGGGGCCATCGAGCGCCGAGCAGAATCTCGCCGAGATGGCGCAGCGGCTCGAAGCTGCGCTGCGCCGCCCCGCCGGCGAGACGCTTGCCCCACCGGTCGCCCCGGAGCCCCCGGCCGCTCCTCCGCGTGTGGCCCGCAGCGAGCCGCCGGCGCCATCGGCACCTGCCGCAAAGCCGGCTCCGGAAAAGACCAGCTTTGAAAATCTCGAAGACGAGATGGCCTCGTTGCTCGGCCGTCCGAAGCCGTCTTCGTGAGGCTGCCGGCCCTCCCGCGTAGAGTTTTTCTTCTTTCTGTCCTGATCGGCGCGGCTTCGCTCGCGATGCCGGCACATGCGCAGGACATCAGCATCAATCTCGGCGGCGGAGGCGCTGGCGGTGGCGGCGTCACCGAGCGCGCGATCCAGCTGATCGCGCTGCTCACGGTGCTGTCGATCGCCCCGTCGATCCTGATCATGATGACGTCGTTCACGCGCATCGTGGTCGTGCTGTCGCTGCTGCGCACCGCAATGGGCACCGCGACCGCCCCGCCGAACTCGGTGATCATCGCGCTGGCGATGTTCCTCACCTTCTTCGTGATGGGACCCGTCCTGCAAAAATCCTACGACGAAGGCATCCGTCCGCTGGTCGCCAATCAGCTCGGCGTCGAGGACGCGCTCCAGCGCGCCTCCGTCCCCCTGCGCGGCTTCATGCAGAAGAACGTCCGCGAGAAGGACCTCAAGCTGTTCCTGGATCTCTCCGGCGAGCCGCCGCCGGCAACCCCCGACGATCTAGGCTTACGCATCCTCGTCCCCGCCTTCATGATCTCGGAGCTGAAGCGCGCCTTCGAGATCGGCTTTCTGCTGTTCCTTCCCTTCCTGATCATCGACCTCGTCGTCGCGTCCGTGCTGATGTCGATGGGCATGATGATGCTGCCGCCGGCAACGATCTCGCTGCCGTTCAAGCTGATCTTCTTCGTGCTGGTCGACGGCTGGTCGCTGGTGGCAGGCAGTCTGGTGCAGAGTTACGGGGGGTAGCGGTCCTGGGCAGAGGTCAGCGACCCCATCCTCTCTAGCCCGATGCTTGTAGGCGTGCACTTGAGCTTACCAGCGCAAGGCGGAAGCCTGCTATCGTCAGCGCGTTCGGAGGCTCGTGATATATCGGAATATGCTCAGGTTGCGCATTCAATGGGTCATTGATATGATCGTCATCATCCCTAGATCCGAAGCGGCTTATGACCAGCAACGTCGAAAACCATCTGCTCGCTCGGGTCGTGCCGCTTGGTCTTCAGGTCGCCGTTCTTGCCGCGTTGTCTGCGAGTGGCACGTTGGCCACCAACATTCTGTTGCCTTCGCTACCGAGTATCGCCGTCGCGGTGGGCGTCACCAGCGCTCAGGTAACGTCAGCTATCACCATATTCCTCGCCATGTTCGCGGTCGGACAACTCGTTGTCGGTCCGTTGTCGGATCGTTTCGGCCGGCGCATACCCGTGATGATCGGGTTTGCTGTATTTTTCGCAGGTAGCATATGGTGCGCGTTAGCCAATGATTTGGCGGCACTATTGATTGGTCGCGTTGTGCAGGCCGGTGGCGCATGTGCCACGTCTGTCCTTTCGCGAGCTATCGCAAGAGATCTTTTCCAGGGCGAAAAGCTAGCGCGCGTGCTCACCTTTGTTATGGTTGCGATGGCAGCGGCGCCTGGATTCTCGCCCTTGGTCGGTGGCGCGCTGGATCATTTTTTTGGCTGGCGTTCAGCATTTGTGTTCGTCGGAATCTTCGCCGTCGTCGCCGCTTTAGCATTTCTTGCGGCTTTCGGAGAAACGCACCACGCGCCACGGGCCGAGTTCGATTTCTCGACGATCTCCAAGAATTACTGGTCGCTATCGACTGACCGCCGTTTCCTGGTTCCTGCCGCAACTGTTAGCCTCATCTTAGGTGCGCTGTTTGCAATGTTTTCGGCGTTGCCGCGAGTCTTGATAGAAGGCCTCGACTTCACACCCATGCAACTCGGCCTGTTCTTCGCAGGCACTGTCATGATCGTCTTTAGCGCCGGCATTATCGCTACAAAAATTGTTCCACACCTTGGTCTCGACCGATCGATTTGCATCGGTCTCGCGCTGGCCTGTGTCGGCGGCGGCATGGTGTTGCTTTTCGCGCTTTTCGACGGGCGCTTTTTGCCATTTCTTGTCGGCGCATGCGTATTCCTGCTAGGCATGGGCATGGTCAATCCGCTCTGCAGCGCGCAAGCTCTTTCGCCATTCGGCGATCGCGCCGGTGCTGCCTCGGCCCTGTTGGGTTTCTGGCAGATGTTGGCCGCGGCGCTGGGCGTATCGCTTGCGGCGGTGATCGCAAGGAACCCCATGATCGGGCTTGGTCTTGTGCTAGTGCTTGCCTCGAGCTTGGGCTCGGCAATTTATCAGGTCCGGGCAAAGCTCAATTAGGCCCGTTAACGTCGCTTGCTGGCCTTAGCGGCTTCCCCTGTTTCCACGCCCTAAGATCGGTTCGCGGAGCATATGTTTCTCACAATGGACCTGGAGCCCTCAGCCGACTCGCAAAGGCAAACGGGCCATGTCCGGTCTCAAAGACTGAATGGACAAGGCCTAGGCCCGTGTGGACTGATCGGGTTGATGAGTACGCGGGCGATAGTCTTCGGCCCTGCCCGTCACTTGAGAGCTGGCTCACGGGTACCTGTCGCGAGGCCAAGAAGGAGCGGCGATCCTACCGCGTCATCTTGATCTGGCGCACGACGGGGATCGTGGGCAGCGAGCCGGTGTGGTCGGACTCGTCCTTGGCCTGCGGAGAGGCCGGCGCGCGGGCGGTGGCGTCGGGAAAGCGCTGCTTCATCTCGCGCAGGAAGCCGTCGAGCGTGTCGACGCTGGCAGCCAGCTTGGCGATATCGGCAAATTCGGCGCTGGAGGCGCCGGTCGGTTTGCTCGCGATGTCGAAGGCGAGCCGATCGGCGCTCTCGCTCATCAGCGGCGCATATTTCTCGCGGAAGCGCGACATGCCGATCGAGTCGTCGGCGAGCGCATAACCGACGGCGGCGCGGATGATGTCGCTTTTCTCCACCGCGTTGAGCGGCTTGAAGTCACGGAAGCGCTCGCCGTAATAGAGCTCGATCTGCTCGGCGGATTCACGCCAGCGCCGCGCCGCCCAGAAGATATCCGAGCGTAGGCGCAGCACCTCGCGGCCTGTAACGTTGGAGACGATATCGAGCGCAAGATCGTGGCGGCCGACGTCGCTCTGTGCACGCGCCTCCAGCAGCAGGCGTTGCTGCCTGAGCTCGCCTGAGAGGTCGCTGATCCGGCTCGCGCGCAACGCCGTGATCGCCATGTCGGGTCTGCGATTGGCGAGATAGATCATGGAGAGGCGCGCGGCGACTTGCGCACGCGCCGCGCCTTCGAGGCGATGGTCGACCTGGTATTGCAGGAGCTCGGCGGCCTGGTCGAGCAGATCGATCGAGGCGAGACGGTCGGCGAGGCGTCGGATCAGTTCGTCGCCGCGGCGGCCGATCGGCGTCAGCTCACGGAACTCGTAGAACATCCCGAGCGATTCGATCGGCGGCAGCTCGTCGCCCTTCGGTCCCAGGAAGAGCTGCGTAAACAGGTCGGAGGCGAGGTCTTGCGCCTGGCGCGAGGCTTCCGCGTTCGGCTGCAGCTTTGTCGCGGTACGCGCCGCGGTGAGCGCGTCCCGGTAGCGCCCGTTCTCGGCAAACATCTGCGACAGCATCTGGAGCGTCTTGACCTCGATCGAGTCGCCGCGCCAAGTCATCGAGAGCGTTTCGAGCTCGCGCAACGCGTCTTCCTTGCCGATCTCGTCGCGCTTCTGCCGCAGCGCGACCTCGAGCTGCTTGGCCTCGGCCGCAGCCGGCCGGTCGGACGAGCCGACGGCGAACTTGTAGTCGTCGAGCGCGTCCTTGTCGTGGCCGAGCGCCTCGGCAAGCCGGCCGCGCAGCACGGCAAAGCCGGGCGCGGCCTCGGGCGAGACGCCGACCACCTCGAGCTCGCTGCGGCGCTTGGAAGCGCCCGCATAGTCCTTCACCTCGAGCGAAGCCCGCATCGCCTCCATCGTCACGATGCGCTGGATGTCGAGCGGCAGCGAGGCGATGGCGAATTCGACGTTCTTGAACTTCTCGCGCGCGTCCGCCCATTTGCCTTGGCGCGCATAGGCGAGCGCCTTCCAGAGCTGGGAATCGTGGCTGTTGCCGATCACGGGGTTGGCGAGGTCCTTCAGGCCCTGCGCCGGCCGGCCGATCAGGATGCTCGCGATCGCATGCATGATCAGCGCACCGCTCTCCTCCTTGTTGAGAGGATCGGCGAGCATCAATTCGGTGACGGCCTTCGCCTCGTGATACATCGCGCGCGACATGTAAAATTGCGCGAGGTCGAGCCGCGGCAGCGAACGCATCGCCGGTTCGAGGTTGGCGATCGCCGTGATCAGCTCGTTCTGGCGCGCTATGAAATTTTCCGACTGGCCCTTGCGCCAACCTTCGGGGCTGAAGACCGGCCGCACTGCGGTCGGCGCGCGTTCGGCCGAGATGTCGACCGGCGACAGCGTCAGCCCGCCCTTTTTGCCGAGGATGACCTTGTCAGCCCCGACCTCGACGCCGACCTCGTCGGAATTCGGCCGGATCGCGATGCCATGCGCGGATTCCAGCAGCGCGAGATCGACGAGGTCCTGCCGCTTGATGAAGCCGCGCACCGGCCGCTGCGCGGTGATGACATAGAGCGTGTCGCCGGCATCGGGATCGGTGAGCTTGTGCAGGAGCCCCGGATTGGCGAAGGGGATCGCGATGTTGGCGAGCGCCGGGTCGGTGATATTGCGCGAGATCATCAGCGGCAGCGGCGTCGCCTGGATCTTGTCGGCGAGGGTCAAGAGCCAGTTGGTCTGCTTGCCGACCTCCTCGCTCGACAGCGAATAGACCAGCGGCCGGGTGAGACGGATGCGCACCGCCTGTCCCTTCTCGAGCGGGACGCGGCCGACCTCGCCGATCATCGCGCCGCCCTTGGTGCGGATCGCCTCGACGTCGATCGGCTTTGCCGTATCGAACACCAGCCAGACGGTGTCGCCACGGCGGAACGCCGCCGCAGGCGTTGCGACCTGAAGCGGGAAGGTCACGCGCAGGCCATCGCTGTCGCGGCGCACATCGACGCTGGCACCAGTCGCCTGCGGCGCCGCGGGCGCTTCTGCTGGAGCAGCCTTGACCGGCTCTTTGGCAGCATCCTTCACCACCTCTTGAGGCGCTTCGGCCATGACCGGCTTGGCGGGCGCGACCGCAGCGTCTGCAACTGGCGCGACAGACTTCGAAACTTCCTTGGACGCTTCCTTGGGCGCGGGCGCGGCTTCGGATGCAGGAGCCGAGACCGATTTCGGCGCTTCAGCGGGCGGCATCGCGGCGGGCGCTTCCGGCTTCACCTCGGGCTTGGCATCGATCCTGGCTTCGCGCGCGATCGTCTCGGACGTCGGCGGCGCGATCTCGCGATGCGCGTCCTTCGGCTTCTCGGCCGCCGGCTTTTCAGGCGCAGGCGCCGGTCCATGAGCGGCGGGCTTGGCCTGCGCGATCGCAGCTTCCGCCGACGTGGCCATCTTGCCCTTGTCCGGCTGGAAGGAGATGTCGACGACGTAGTTCTTCTCGTCGCGGAACGAATGCACGTCGGAATCGCCGATCAGCGCGATCTCGACACTGGTCTGGTCGATGTCGGCCTTCTGCTTGATCGAGGCGACGTTCGGCGGCGCTGCGACGACCGCGTCCGCCAGATCGAAATTCAGGTTGGCGTTGAAGGCGAGCGTGAGCTTCTGTTCGTTGAGCACGGAGGATACGCCGACGCCATCCGGCATCTCGAACACGAAGCGGACGAAGGTCGGCTGCACCGACGCGCGCACGCGGATCTGCGGCCGCTTCTTGCTCTCCGCCGCGGCGCGCTGGGCGCGCAGCGCGCGTTCGGCGACGCGCGCGCGCTCGGCGAGTTCCTTGACCACGTCCATCGGCAGGCTCGGCGGCGGCCCCTTCCAACCCTCCGGCAAGAGGTCGATGAAGGTGCGTTCGCCGGCATTCATGGTGTTGACGGTGACGCGCCGCGCCAGCGACAGGCGGATGGCGCCGCCATCGGGATCGCGGCGGGCGGAGTTGACGTAGTCGGGCGCGCCTTCCGGGACGCGATCGACGGGAACGTCGACCGCCCGGTCGAAACGGATGACGAGAATGGAGCCGGCCGTCGTCACCTCGGAAGGGACGTCCTCCCCGAGCTTGATCACGAGACGGGCAAAGCCGCCGCTGGCCGAGAAAGTCGCCTCGCCCCTGACAGCGTCGGCCGCCCGGACAGGCGCCGTGAAGCCGATCAGCAGGCTGGCTGCCAGCAGCGGCGCCGCGCGGACATGACGCGACAGCGTCCGCGCCAGGGCGCGGGCTCGCGACACAAATCCAGCGGCAGCCTCTCGCGCCATTGACGGCATTACTTCCGGTTCGACGGTCCACGCCGGCATTGCTGCCGGCCCCTGCCCCAGACTGTAGATTTTGGCAATTAAGGACTTCTTAAGTATGAGCCCTCAATTCGGCTTTTGCGTCGGCTTGCCGTCGATCTTGGGCAGCTCGCCGGCAGAGGCGGACTGATCGCCGCCGCCATTGGCCCTGCGGGCCATCTCGACCGTCAGCCGCTCGGCGGCCTCCGGGGACATCAATCCCATGATGTCTGACATTTTTCGCGGCGCGATCTGCGAGGCGATCTCGATCAGCACGCCCATCTCGAGTCGGTCAAAGACCCGCGCGGCGTCCTTGGGCTTCATGCCCTCATACATGGTCACGAGGCCCTTCATGCGCTGGGCTTCGGCGGCCTTCTGCTCGGCCTGCGTCGCGGAGATACGGGTTTCTACCGCCTTCATCTCCTCGACCTTGTTTTCGATGCGCTTCTCGGCGGATTTCAACAGGCTCTCGCGGATGTCGATCTCGCGCTGGCGGGCCTCGATCTCCTGGCGGCGCGACTGCAGGCGTTCCAGGATCGCGCGCTCCGAGGCGGAGATCTGCGGCTGGGCTTCCTCGTTGACCGCGGCGCCTTCGGACTTGGTGTCGGGTGCGGCCGGCTTCGGCGCCTCCTTCGGCGCGCCATGGGTCGAGCCGGTGATGTCGGGATCCTCGCGGCTGGCCGGGAAGTTCAGATTCTCCTGCGCCCAGGACTTCTTGGTCGGGCTCGGCTTGTAGTCGAAGACATAGCCGCCATTGATCACAAGACCCGTGACCTTCAGCGTGGCCAGGCCAGCGACGGCAACCAGCACGATCGGAATGACGCGGATGTTGCGAAAAGACTTCATACCCTGACTTTATGCGGCAAGACCGTTGGATCGTCGGCGTTCGGAGAAGGCTTCGGCCGCAGCCGCCACCGCCTTCGCCGACGAAGGCTTGGCTGCGGGCGCGGCGACCGTTTCCGGGTTCGTCACGGGGCGCGCGGCGACCGCGATCTTGGACAGGCGCCGCACCACGTTGTCGGCTTCGCCGAGCTGCTTGTAGAGCTGCTCGGACATCTGGGTTGCCGCCGCAAGCTGGCTGCCGAGGTTCTCGTTGACGTCGCGCACGGCGAGCTTCAGCCCGCCGATCGCGCGCTCGGCGATCTCGGTTGCGGTGATCAGCTCGCCGATGACCGCCTTCAGCGAATGCTCGTCCGCCTTCAGCCGCGTCAGTCGCTTGTTGAGCGTGACGCAGTAGACGATGGTCAGCATCAGCAGGATAGCCACCAGCGTCTCGATCGCCATTCCCAGGGAGTGGTTCATGGGGCCTCCATCATCTTGTTCTGCTCGTCGACCTTTTCGAACATCGCAAGTGTCGTACTTGGCTTGCGCAAGGGTTTCGTCACCCGTATCGCGACGCGGTCGCCGACCCGGCCCATGCGTCCTTCGGTGATGGTGACGTCGCCGCAGCGAACGGTGACGCTGGCATCCGCGCGCATGTCCAGCGGCAGCGTGTCGCCGACCTTTAACCGCATCAGCTGCTTGAGCGGAATGTCGGCTTCGTAGAGCACGGCGTCGACGGAGATCTCGGCCTGGACGATCTCGGTGGCGAAATGGCCTTCCCAGATCTGGTCGCGGCCGAACTTTTCGCCCATGAACATCTGGAGCAGGACGCCCCGGATCGGCTCGATGGTCGCGTAAGGCAGCAAGAGCTCGATGTTGCCGCCGCGATCTTCCATGTCGATGCGCAGGCGCACCAGGATCGCGGCGTTGGCAGGACGGCTGATCGCGGCGAAACGTGGGTTGGTCTCGAGCCGGTCGATGGTGAAGGTCACCGGCGACAGCGGCCGGAACGCCTGTTCGGCATCGGCCATGACGACTTCGACCAATCGCTTGACCAACTCTGTCTCGATCGTGGTGTAGGGCCGGCCCTCGATGCGCAGCTGGCTTGAGCCGCGGCGGCCGCCGAGCAGCACGTCGATCATCGAGTAGATCAGGCTGGAGTCGACCACGGCCATGCCGAAATTGTCCCACTCTTCGGCTTTGAAGACGGTGAGGACGGCGGGCAGCGGGATCGAGTTCATGTAGTCGCCGAAGCGCACCGAGGTGATGCGGTCGAGCGAGACTTCGACGTTGTCGGAGGTGAAATTGCGTAAGGACGTCGTCAGCAACCGCACCAGGCGGTCGAAGACGATTTCGAGCATCGGCAGACGCTCGTAGGAGACCATCGCCGAATCGATGATGGCGCGAATGCCGGAATGGTCGTCGAGCGTGACGTCGCCGACCGCGAATCCGAGGAGGTTGTCGATCTCCTCCTGCGACAGCACGCGTTCGCCGGAATTCTTGCCGGCGCCGAGATCGCGGCTGCCATCCTCGACCATGGCCGCCCATTGCAGGGCCATGGTCTCGGATAGTTCGTTTTCGGCAGCAGCCTTCGCGGCCTCAGCGGGATCCTCGGAATCGAGCGAGGCCTCCCATTGGGCGGCAATTGCATCCTGGTCTGGTTGGTCGGTGCCTGCCATGATCCCTAGCCCGTCATGCTCACTGGATCACGACTTCCTTGAACAGCACCGCGCTGACCTGGACCGGAGCGACCGCGGCGTTGACGCGCTTGGTCAGCTCTTCCTTGAGGCGGAAGATGCCGGCGGAACCGTTGAGGTCGGAGGAGCGCAGCTCACGCGCATAGGTCTGGAAGATGTCGGTGATGCGCGGCATCGTCGGCTTGATCGCCTCGACCTGCTTCTCTTCCTTCAGCTCCAGCACGATCTTGAGCTTCAGATATTGCACGCGCTCGCCCGGCGCGCCGGCGAGGTTGACCATGATGTCGGGAACCTCGACGAAAGACGGCGGCTTCGGCGGAGGCGCCGCCTCGGCGTGATGCTCGTCGTCGCCGTGACGGAAAAAGAAGAACCAGGTCGCGGCGCCGCCGCCGAGAACGGCGAGCAGGCCCACCACCATGATCATCAGCTTGAACTTGTTCTTGGGCGGAGCGGCTTCCGCGCCGTCGGCGGCTGCGCCGCCTTCCGCTTCATTCTCTGCCATGATCGCCGCGCTCGCTCATCTCTCAAAGGGGTCGAAAGAGCGAAGCTCCTCGCAGACAGTGACGCGATACAAATGCCCCAGCGCAGTGCTCCTCTTACCCGCAAACGCTACGGTAATAATGGTTAACGGAACCTTTCGATTGGGCCTTCGCTAGGAAAAATCTGCCGGGCAAACATGGCTAACAGACCCTTTCTGCCGCCTCCCCGCATCCTCGAAAAACAGATAAGATATTGAAAGTACATAATTTTCCCGCCTGGCACGAGTTTCGCTGAGAAAGGACCGAGACCCAAGGTTTGGGAGAACCCGAGGTCTCGTTCACGGGATCGGCCAATGCGCTTGGGAGAGCGAGCTGGCAGATCTCACTCAGGGGAGATTTCCGATGCAGAACGCGCTTCTGATCGGCTTGTCACGACAGATGACGTTGGAACGCCAGATGGATGTCATCGCCAACAACGTCGCCAACGCCAACACCAACGGCTTCAAGGCCGATCATTCGCTGTTCGAGGAGTACCTCAACTCGAACGCGCGTGAGGACAATTTCGTCGGCTCCGACCGCCGGGTCTCCTATGTGCAGGACCGCGGCACCTTCCGCGACGTCGGCCAGGGGCCGATGGAGCCGACCAAGAATCCGCTCGACATGGCGATCAGCGGCAACGCCTATTTCGCCGTGCAGGCCAATGGCGCCGAGCGCTACACCCGCGACGGCAAATTCTCGCTCAACAGCACCGGCCAGCTCGTCACCTTCGACGGCAACCTCGTGCTGGGCACCGCCGGCCCGATCACCTTCCAGCCGACCGACCACGACATCAACGTCGCGCCGGACGGCACCGTCACGGTGCTCGAGGGCACGGCCAAGAACGATTCGATCCGCGGCAAGATCCGCATGGCCTCGTTCGACGATCCGGCCAAGCTGACCAAACTGGGCGCCAACCTTTATGACATCGGCTCCGCGGTCCCGCAGGCCGACACCAAGTCGACCGTGCAGCAGGGCTATGTCGAGAAGTCGAATGTGAACTCGGTCGGTGAGATGAGCCGCATGGTCGAAGTCATGCGCAGCTACACCGCCATCGCCAACCTGCTCCAGCAGCAGAGTGACATGCACAAGTCGGCGATCGAGAAGCTCGCCGACGTTCCGGCCTGATTGAGGGAGAACTGACATGCAGGCGCTTCACACCGCAGCAACCGGAATGGCGGCACAGGAACTCAACGTTCAGGTGATCTCCAACAACATCGCCAACCTGCGCACCACCGGCTTCAAGAAGCAGACCGCGGCGTTCCAGGATCTGATTTACGAACACGTCCGCCGCGTCGGCGCCCAGTCGTCCGACCAGGGCACCATCCTGCCGGTCGGCGTCGACATCGGCGGCGGCGTCAAGACCGTCGGCACGCCGCGCAGCATGACCCAGGGCACGCTGTCGCAGACCGGCAACGACCTCGACATGGCCATCACGGGCGAAGGCTTCTTCAAGATCCTGATGCCCGACGGCAGCTACCAGTACACCCGCGACGGCACCTTCCAGATGGACAATCAGGGGCGCATCGTCACGGCGCAGGGCAACCCGGTGCAACCGACGATCACGATCCCCAACAACGCCTCGGGCCTCACCATCAACGTGCAGGGCCAGGTCTCGGTGACGCTGCCGGGTTCCTCGACCTCGGCCGTCCAGGGCCAGATCGGCCTGACCCGATTCATCAACAAGGCGGGCCTCCAGCCGGTCGGCAACAATCAGTTCACCGAGACGCCTTCCTCCGGCCCGCCGCAGGACGGCACCGCGAGCTCCGAAGGTTTCGGCAACATCACCCAGAGCAGCCTCGAGCAGGCCAATGTCGACGTCGTCTCGGAGATGAGCGACCTGATCGCCGCCCAGCGCGCCTACGAGATGAACGCCAAGGTGATCAGCGCCGCCGACCCGATGATGCAGTCGACCACGGCGTTGTTCCGCTGAGGTGATGACTATGATCCGCACCACCCTCGCCACGATCTCCGCTCTCCTCGTGCTGGCGCTGCCCGCACGGGCCGCCGACGACTTCATCGCGACGCCGACGCTGCGCGCGAGCATCACCGTGACCTCGGACGTGGTGCGGGTCGGCGATCTCATCGACAATGCCGGCTCGGCCGCGCTGATCCCGGTCTACCGCTCACCCGATCTCGGCACCACCGGTGCGCTGCCGGTCGCCCACGTGCTGGCGGTGTTGCGCGCAAAGCAGGTGATCGGCGTGATGACCGGCGACATCAAGGAGGTCCAGGTCACCCGTCTCGCCCGCACGCTCGTGAACAAGGACCTCGAGACCGCGGTCGCCTCGGCGCTCGAGCGCCGCTTTGGACTTGGCGATGCCGCCAACATCACCGTCACGTTCGACCGCGGCATTGCCGACATGCGGCTGGATGCCTCCAACACCGGCGTGCTGCAGCCGGTGGCAACCCGCTACGACGCCCGCAGCGGCCGTTTCGACATCGCCTTCGAGATCAACAACGACAACAATCCGGCACCGACCAAGCTGCGTTTCACCGGCACCGCGACCGAAACGGTGGAAGTGGCCGTGCTGACGCGCGACATCGACCGCGTCGATCTCCTGAAGGCGTCCGATGTCGCCATGGAGCGGCGGCCGAAGGCCGAGGTCACCGGTGAGGCCGCCTCGCGCGATCGCACGCTCGGCATGCAGTTGCGCCGGCCGATGCGGGCGGGGACGCCGATCCGCGTCGCCGACATCGTCAAGCCCGACTTCGTGCAGCGCGACCAGAACGTCACCGTCATCTACCAGGTTCCCGGAATCTATCTCACCACGCGCGGCAAGGCGATCGAGAGCGGCGCCGAGGGCGATACCATCAGCGTGCTCAACCTGCAGACCAAGCGCACGCTGAGCGGCGTCGTCACCGGCCGCGGCCAGGTGACGGTCCAGGGCGCCAGCCAGGCCGCGCCGATGCCGGCCGCGGTCGAACAGACCTCCTCGCTCAAGCGCGACGAGGCGCCCGCCCCCGTCGATACCGCAGCCCTCGTCCGGAACCTGGTCCAAGCCCCGGCATCCCCGGCCCAGATCGCACAAGCCCAGATCCCGCAAGTTCGCGTCTCGCAAGCTCCAGCCAAGTCAGAGTAAGTCATGTCCACGTTCAGTTCGGCTTTTCGTCCCCGTCGCATCGCGATCTCTGCCCTGCTGCTGGCGACGTGCGCGCTGGCGAGCGGCTGCTCCTCGATCGACCGTCTGTCGCAGATCGGCGAGCAGCCGAAATTGTCGGCGATCGACAATCCGACGACGCAGCCCGGTTACAAGCCGGTGCAGATGCCGATGCCGAAGCCCGAGGTCGCCTCCTACAATCCGAACTCGCTGTGGCGCAGCGGCAGCCGGGCCTTCTTCAAGGACCAGCGTGCCCATCAGGTCGGCGACATCCTGACGGTGGCCGTGAACATCACCGACAAGGCCAATATCGAAAACGACACCCAGCGCAGCCGCACCAACAAGGAAGATTCCGGGATCACCGACTTCATCGGCGCCAAGACATTGGGGGCCCAAGCGCAGAAGGTGTTGCCCGGCCGCATCCTCACCGCCGACTCGACCGCGTCCAGCGAGGGCAAAGGAAGCGTGGACCGCAAGGAAGCGTTGCAGACCAACGTCGCGGCGGTCGTCACCCAGCTCCTGCCGAACGGCAACCTCGTGGTCGAGGGCAAGCAGGAGATCCGCGTCAACTACGAAATCCGCGAGCTCATCGTCGCCGGCATCGTCCGTCCCGAAGACATCCAGAGCGACAACACCATCGATTCCACCAAGATCGCGCAGGCCCGCATCGCCTACGGCGGCCGCGGCCAGATCATGGACGTGCAGCAACCGCGCTACGGCCAGCAAGTCATGGACGTGCTGCTGCCCTTCTAGCTTCTCCCGAGCTCCCACATCGTGTTCGCGAACCTAGGCGCGGACGACGATGTACGACGCGGCCCTCGCTAGCTCCCCTGGCGAGGGCCGCATGTATTTTGGCGATGGCTGCATACAGCGCTCAGCGACGCGCGATTCTAGCGACGCCGCTATCCCCTCGCCGCCCCCTCGACTGTCATCGCCCGCGAAGGCGGGCGATCCAGTATTTCGAGACGTCAGCGATGAACCGAGAAGCCGCGGCGTACTGGATTCCCCGCCTTCGCGGGGAATGACGACGCGGTGCCCGCAGAGCCTACGTAAACTCCGCCTCCACCACGCCCAGCCCGTCCAGCTCCATCCGCACCTTGTCGCCGGCCTTCAGCCACAGCGTCTTGACCAGGCTCCCCGTCAGCACGAGCTGTCCCGCGTGAAGGCCCTTGCCCTCGGCGGCGAGATGGTTGGCGAGCCAGGCGAGTGCGTTGTGGGGATGGCCGAGCACGTCGGCGCCGGTGCCGTGGCTGACCTCTTCACCGTTGACGATGGCGCGGCCTTTGACGGCCTTCAGGTCCGGCACCGACGAGCGCGGCACGATCTCGCCCAACACGCAGCCGGCGGCGAAGAAATCGTCGGCGATCAACGTCGGCGCGCCCATCGTTTCCCACTTCACATAGCGGTCGTCGACGATCTCGATCGCGGGATGATAGGCCTCGACGGCTTCGCCGACCCATTCGGCCGTGAACGGCGCCTCGCCGGCGGCGAGATTCCGCTTCAGCCGCACCGCGATCTCGCATTCGACGCCGACGCGGACATAGTCGGCAGCCGCGAGCTGCACGCCGCTGTCGTGCACGCCTTTCTGGAACACGCCGCCGCCGCATGGGTGTGGAATCCCGATGTAATCCTGCATCACCTGGCTGGTGCAGCCGATCTTGTAACCGACCAGCGGGCCGGCATGCGGCAGCAGCAGATCGTGCAGCGCCCGCTGGACCTGATAGCCCTCGGCTTCATCGGCCGGAGGAACTTCGAGCGCCGCGAGCGGCGCATGGTTGCGGCGCGCCAGCGCGATCGCCTTTGCGGCTGCGAGAATTCTGTCCATCAGCGCCGACTCCTACACACCACAATCGAGGGCGGCACTTCAGCATCCCCGCCGGGGCGTGACAAGCGCAGGGCGCCGCGCGGTAGCACGTCATGACAGCCCAAGCTGGATGAGCTGCGGACGCTGATCGTCCACATCATGGCAAGCCTCACGGGCGGCGCCGGCGTTTAAGGAAATATTGAGCTGGTCCGGGCTTTATGGGGATGCACGCCTTGTAGCGTCGCAACAGGCCTGATTGCAGCAATGTGTGAAGCTGCTGGATCAGCGCCTCAGCATTCGAGTCGATGTCCTTGATGCGACTCGCAAAACCTGTCGCACCTGAAGTGAAGGCTGTTTCTCATCCGAACTCACGTGAGCTCGGAGGAGTTGAGTCTAGCTCATTGATTGCGATTCACTTTTCGCGATTGCGCCCGCGCGCCGAAACGCGCGCGCAAGCGACAAGCAAAATGCTGATCACGGCGCGAAAAGGCGCACCTTGCGTTCAAAAAACAAAGAGCCGCATTGCTGCGGCTCGGCTCTATTCGTCGCGATAGACCTTCTCGCGTTTCTCGTGGCGCTCCTGCGCCTCCACCGAAAGCGTCGCGATGGGACGGGCCTCGAGCCGCTTTAACGAGATCGGCTCGCCGGTGTCCTCGCAATAGCCGTAGGTGTTGTCCTCGATACGCTGGAGCGCGGCGTCGATCTTGGCGATCAACTTGCGCTGGCGGTCGCGGGCACGGAGCTCGATGGCGCGGTCGGTTTCGGACGATGCCCGATCGGCGAGATCGGGGTGGTTCACATTCTCCTCCTGCAGGGCTTGCAGGGTGAGCTTGGACTCTTTGAGGATCTCATCCTTCCAGGCGAGGAGCTTCAGGCGGAAGTACTCCTTCTGCCTGTCGTTCATGAAAGGCTCTTTTTCGGTCGGTCGGTAGTTTTTCAACTTTTCCAAGGGCGGCCTATCTGTCTAAGCAACGACTCGTACACGGAACGGGGTCCGCTGAGCGGGGCGTTATATAGCGGCCTCCTGTGACAGACAATGTTTCCCTGATCGCCCGACCGGCGCCCCCAAGCCCTTGCACAGGAAGGTTTATCCTGGAGGGCCCGGGAGCGGCCGACGGCCTAGTAGCCGACCGTGAAACGCTGCCTCTCATGGGCCGGCCGCTCGATCTCGTCGGCGAGCGCGATGGCGTAATCCGCGAAGGTGATCCGGCTCTTTCCGTTCGCATCTGCGAGAAGCTGATCCGTCCCAAGCCGGAATTTGCCGGTGCGCTCTCCCTCGATAAACAGGGCCGACGGCGAGATGAAGGTCCAGTTCAGCTCCTTTTCCTGCCGCAGCAGGTCGAGAAAGGCTGAACCCGCCTCCGCCTCAGCCTTGTACTGAGCCGGAAAACCGGGAGTTGTCACCAGCTTGACGCCCGGAGCGACCTCCAGACTGCCGGCCCCGCCGACGACGAGGTAACGGCCGACCTTGGAGTCCTTGGCCGCGCCGATCAGCTTGAGCGCGTCGCTGGCCAGGAAGTGCACGGAACTCACGGCGACGTCATGCCCGGCCCACAGCTTGGCAAGGGCTGGCTGGTCGAGCACATCCCCCTTGGTCGGCGTGACGTTCGGCAGGACCGCGATCTTCTCCGGGTTGCGGGCGATGGCCGTAACCGCGTGGCCGCGGCGGGACAGTTCCTTGGTGATCTCCGACCCGGCCCGGCCCGAGGCGCCGGCAACTGCGATTTTCATGGAAGGCTCCTTTGCTTCTGTAGTAACCAACGGTGACTAAATATCGCAAAGATCGCTGGTGTTAAGAGAGCACTTTGTGCTTACCTGATTACACGGGAGTAACCGGCGGCGGCCGGCAAATCAGCGGAATGGATCGTGAGGACCCGACGATGAAGCCAGACGTCTATGCAGCGAACTGCCCCACGCGACAGATCCTCGACCGCGTCGGTGACAAATGGGCGGTGCTGATCCTGCTGCTGCTGCGCGAGAATCCGATGCGCTTCAATCAATTGCGCCGCACGATCGAAGGCATTTCGCAGAAGATGCTGAGCCAGGTTCTCAAGTCGCTCGAGCGCGACGGATTGATCAAGCGTCACGCCATCGCAACCGTGCCGGTGACCGTGGAATATTCGATCACGCAGCTCGGCGTGACGCTCGCCGCCGCCGTCGATCCGCTGCGCGATTGGGCCGAACAGAATCTGAAAGACGTGCTCGCCGCCCAGCGCCGCTATGACGCGCAGTTGAAGGATGAAGCGGCGTAAGCCGCTACGCCTGCCCGGCCTTGGCGAGCTCGACCTCGACGCGCAGCTCGATCTCGGACAGCACCGAATCCAGGCCGGAATCGCCGGAGGACGATTTCAGGTTCGCCGCAGCGTCACGCAGCCGCATCACGGTCGAGGCGTTGAGCTTGCCGGAGAGGAGCCCCATCTTGAGATCGTCGAGCACGTCGAGCGCGGTCTTTCCGCGCACGACCGAGCGCTTGCGACGCTCGACGGGATCCTCCTCAATGCCTTGCAGCGCGAGCAGCCCGTCGATGTTGGCGGCCGCCTTCGGTGCGGCGGCGCCTCGCGTCTCCGGCGCCGACGAGGTGTCGGGTAGCACGAAGGTGCCTGAGCTCGTCCGCCTGGCCTGGCTGGCCGGCGTTCCAAGCGTGGTGCCGTTCGGTCCGTAGATGCGCATCGGAAGCAATCCGGGTGATCGATGCGCCACATTCGCCGTTTTATGGTTAACGGCCCGTAAACAGCTCGGCAAAATCTGCCGACAGGCGGCAGTTTCGCTCCTCAGGGACAACGCAGGCTGAGGTCGCTCGAAACAGATTTATTCAACCTATTCAGCGACCTACCCCCGCTGCCCCGAGTTGGCACAGTGCTCGCAAGGACAGCGTCGGACCAGCTCGTCATGGGAGTGTCGTGATGGTCCTTTGATTTGAGGAGCCTCGGGGAGCAGAGGATGCCAAGCGTTCGTTGGGTGAGACTTGTGGGGGTGGCCTGCGCCGCGCTGTCAGCGCTGGCGCTCTCGGTCAATTCTGCAAGCGCGACATCGCGCATCAAGGATCTCGCCAACATCGAAGGCGTGCGGCAGAACCAGCTCATCGGCTACGGGCTCGTCGTCGGTCTCAACGGCACCGGCGACACCCTGAACAACATCCCCTTCACCAAGCAGTCGCTGCAAGCGATGCTCGAGCGCATGGGCGTCAACATCCGCGGCGCCACCATCCGCACCGGCAACGTCGCCGCCGTGATGGTGACAGGCAATCTGCCGGCCTTCGCCACCCAGGGCACGCGCATGGACGTCACCGTCTCCGCGCTCGGCGACGCCAAGAATCTCCAGGGCGGCACCCTGCTCGTCACCCCGCTCCTCGGCGCCGACGGCAACGTCTATTCGGTCGCACAGGGCTCGCTCGCGATCTCAGGCTTCCAGGCCGAGGGCGAGGCGGCGAAAATCGTGCGTGGCGTGCCGACCGTCGGACGCATTGTCAACGGTGCCATCATCGAGCGCGAGATCGAATTTGCGCTCAATCGCCTGCCGAACGTCCGGCTTGCGCTGCGCAATGCCGACTTCACCACGGCCAAGCGGATCGCCGCCGCGATCAACGACTATCTCGGCGTCAAGACCGCCGAGCCGATCGACCCATCGACCGTGCAGCTTGCGATCCCGCCGGAGTTCAAGGGTAACGTCGTCGCCTTTCTCACCGAGATCGAGCAGCTCCAGGTCGATCCGGATCTCGCCGCCAAGATCATCATCGACGAACGCAGCGGCATCATCGTGATGGGTCGCGACGTCCGCGTCGCCACCGTTGCGGTCGCACAGGGCAACCTCACCGTCACCATCTCCGAGAGCCCGCAGGTCAGCCAGCCCAACCCGCTGTCGCGGGGGCGGACCGTGGTCGCACCACGCAGCAGCGTCAGCGTCACCGAGGACGGCAAGAAGTTCGCTGTCGTCAAGGACGGCGTCTCGCTTCAGCAGCTCGTCGACGGCCTCAACGGTCTCGGCATCGGCCCGCGCGATCTCATCAGCATCCTGCAGGCGATCAAGGCCGCCGGTGCGATCGAAGCCGACATCGAGGTGATGTGATGCAGACCGGCATGGTCAACACCGCACGCGTCGCCAGCTCCGCCTTCTCGGTAGAGAGCCGCAACGGCCGGCCGGACTTCGATCTCGCCGCGGCACTGCAAAAGGTCTCGCCGAAACAGCAGGCCAAGGCGCAGAAGATCGCCACCGACTTCGAGGCGATGTTCCTCAACAGCATGTTCTCGCAGATGACCTCGGGCCTGAAGGGCGAAGGCCCGTTCGGCGACACGCCTGGTACCGGCGTGTGGCGCTCGATGCTGACCGAGCAATATTCCAAGAACTTCGCCAACGCCGGCGGCGTCGGCATCGCAAGCGACGTATATCGCACCCTGATCATGCAGCAGGCAAAAACGATCCGCACGGCATAAGGTCAAACGAGATGAACCATTTCAACGCCTCGCGTCAGCCCGTGCAAGCGCAGCGCCCGAACACCGCACCCGGCAGCGCCGAGGCGCGCAAGATCGCCGAGCAGTTGATGGATGCGATGAGCGCCCTGCTCGGTCTGATCGAGCGCGAGACCGAGCTCGTGCGCGCCGGCCAAGTCCGCGAGGCGATGACCCTCGAGAGCAAGAAGCAGGAGCTGTCGCGAAACTATGTCGGCGCGGTCACCCAGTTGAAGGCGAACCAAGCCCAGCTCGCCAAATCCGCGCCCGAGCTGCTCTCGACGCTGCATCGGCACCACGATGCATTCCGCGCGATGCTCCAGGTCAACCTCACCGTGCTCGCAACCGCTCACGCCGTGTCGGAGAGCGTCGTGCGCGGCGTCAACGCCGAGATCCAGAAGCGCAACGTGCCGAACACCTATACGGCCGCGGGACGACGCGCCACGCCGGGCCCGCGCCACGTCACGCCGCTCGCGGTCAGCCGCTCGCTCTGAGCGCGCGCAACAACAAGCGACAATTTTATGAAAAACCGCGCGGCAACATCGTCGCGCGGTTAGGCACGTTTCCTTACCGGATGTTCAATCCCGGTGTTCCATGGTTGCGTATTGAGAGGGGTTGGGATTTGACTCACGTGAGGCAACCAGGAGGCTGCCATGAGTACAGATTTCAGCATCAGGCCGGTGGGGATACCGGTTGTCGTGCAGATCGTAGCGACGTCGAATGCGGCGGCGAACGAGGCCGTACAAACCGATCTGCCCGTGAGCCAGACAGTGGCCGCTGGCGAGGCGAGCCCGCCTGCACGCAATGATTTGCGAAGCAACGAGAACGTCTCACGCCAGGTCGTGTTCGACCAGGCGGCGGCGTCGTTCGTCTTCCAGGTCGTCAACGACAGGACCGACGCGGTGGTCAACCAGTTCCCCGACGAAGCAATGCTGCGCCGGCGGGCCTATTTCCATGCGCAGGATTTGAAATCCGAGCCCTCGCGTCCGGCCAGCACGGACCGCAGCGCCTGACAATCAGGCGTCGAGCGTCGCAACGGCAACATCGAGATCGCTCGAACCGGTCGCGGGACCGGTGACGACGTTCCTGATCTGCGTCTTGCCGGTATCCGTCAGCATGAATTTGGTGTTGCCGAAGAAACGAGCCGTGCTCGATCACGGACGGCCGGACAGACCAGCGGCGATATTGCGGTTGATCTCGATCAGCGGACGGAAGTGATCGAACTGCGGGCTCATCTGCAGTGCGGCGGTCTGGCTCAGCACGAACACGCTGATGTTGGCGATCTTCTGCCGGACGTCGATCGGCTGCGGATTGTTCTCGCGCATGGCCTCGCTCAGGAAAATCGTCCAGAGCTTGCGATTGAACATCAGGGCCTGCGTGGTCTGCTCGCTGAACGGCTCGGCGCTGTTGATCGCATCCTGAAGCTTGTTCGCGGCCTTGAGCAGGGTCTGCGCTTCGATGTCGCGAGGAGATGCGGTGGTCGTTGCAACACGCGCGTAGGCCGAGGCAGCGGAATTCGACATCAATCACACCCTGGAGGTTACCTAGCCCGTTGAACGCGCTTAAGGATTTCTTTCCCGACCCTAGGCAGCACCGCTTAAGATTTGCTTACGTGAGTGCTTGGAAGGGCTCCGGATAAATACGGGCCCGGAGTCCTTCGTCGTGAAGCTAGATGCGCGGATGCATGCTGTAAACACGCTTCCATGATGCGCATCAATCTCGGCTAATCCTGCCTTACCGATCTCAATGAAAACGGCGGAGCATGAGCCCCGCCGCGATATTCCGATTCAGTATCTTGCGCTGCGAGATTAGCGGAGCAGCTGCAGCACACTCTGCTGCGACTGGTTGGCCAGCGACAGCGCGGAGACCGCGATTGACTGGCGGGTCGACAGCGCCTGGCTGTTGGCCGCTTCCTCGTTGGTGTCGGCGAGCGTCAGGTTGGATGAGCCGGTCTGCAGCACGTTGATCAAGTTCTTCGAGAAATCCTGGCGCACCTGCACGATCGAGAGGTTGGAGCCGAGCGCGGAACCTTCCGAGCGCAGCGTGCTCGAGGCCGCGTTCAGGCTCGTCAGCACCTTGTTGGTTGCGCCGTTGTCGATGAAGTCCGTGCCGGGGACGAGATTGCTGAGGCCGAGACCCGCTGCGTTGAACACCACGCCATTGATGCCGAGCGTCGAGCTGCCGGTCTCGTTGAAGACCAGCTTCAGCGTGTCGCCGTTCAGCAGGTTGACGCCGTTGAAGGAGGAGTCCTGCGAGGTCGTGTCGATCTGCGCCAGGATGTTGTTGAACTGGCTGACCAGACCGGAGCGCGCCGTCTGTGCGACGGGATCCTGGATCGGGGGCTGTGCGGTGGTGAAGGCGAGCACGCCGGTGAGCGTACCGCCGACCGCGCCGCCCGCGGCCGTTGCACCGAGTGTCGAAGAGGCGTATTCGTTGACGGTGGTGACGGTCAGCACGCCGTTGGCGTCGATCGTCGCCGTCAGATGGTTGGCCTGAAGCTGCACGTTGAGCTGGTCGAGCGTCTTGACCGTGCCGTTGGTGCCGTCACCGAAGGTGACGTTCACCGGCGTGCCGCCGTTGAACGAGCTGAAGGTGAGCGTCTTGCCGCTGACGCCGCCAACGCCGGAGGTGCGCGCCGCGCTGAAGGCGGTCGCCGTTCCGGTGTTGCCGCTGAGACCGAATGCGGCGAGCGCATTGCCGGTGCCGGTGATCGAGAGGTCGGCGTTGATGCCGGTCGAGAGCGCCAGCTGGCCGCTGGTATTGACCGACGACGGGATCTGGCCCGCGGTGGTCGCGAGCGTCGCAGCACCCAGGAAGATGCTGGCGGTCTTCACACCGGTGGCCAGGTCGATCGAATTGAGCAGGTCGGTCAGCGTCGCGCTCTGCAGATAGACGGTCGAGTTGCCGTTGCCGTCGGTGACGATGTTGCCGTTGACGCCGCCCGAGGTCACGCTCGTCGCCGATTGGGGCGTCTCGGCGTTCTTGAAGGTAATGGTGTGGCCGTCGATGTTCAGCGTGGAGCCATCCTTGACCAGCGATCCAAGCGATCCGGCAGTCGTGGAACGGGCCGCGGAGACGCTGGCGTTGCCCGCACCGGTCGCCGACGTCACGCCGAGAGCCTTGAGGAAGTCGGCCTTGCCGGTCACGCTCAGGTCTGCGCCGGTCGAGCTCTTCAACGTCACGATGCCGGTGCCGGCAACGGACGATGCGGTCTGGGCCGTACCGACAGGTGGCGCGCCGCTGGTGCCGCTCACCGTAATGGTCGCTGCGCCGGCGCTGATTGCCGCGCTCTTGACGCCACTTGCGAGGTCGATCGCGCTAAGGACGTCGTTGACCGTGGCCTTGGGCGCAGCGGCCGTCCCCATATAGACGATCGAATTGCCGGTACCGTCGGTTGCGATGTTGCCGCTGGCATCGAGCCCCCAGCCGGTCGGCTGCGTCGAAGGCGCCCCGCCGGTGCGGAAGGTCACGGTCTTGCCGTTGACGGTGATCGAGTCGCCGTCCGCCGGTGATGAGCCGAATGTCGTGGCGGGCGTAGAACCGAGAAGAGTGTCGGTGCCGACGAGGTTGGTGGCGCCGTCCGCAGCCTTGGCGGCCGCGCCGGTCAAGGTGCCTGCGGTCGATCCGAGCGACGCACCGAGCGAGGCGCCCGACGTGACGGGCGTCACGCCACCGGGCGCGCCGGTATAAAGCACGTTGCTGTTGGCGGTCGCGCTCGCATAGGAAGTCGTGCCGCGCAGATCGGCGGGCGTCGCACCGGGAATTGTGGTGGAGACGTTCGATTTGGTGGAATAGCCGACCGTGGTCTGTAACGCCTGGTTGGCGATCGATTTCGCGCTGTCGATCAGCTTCTGCAGCGAGGTGATGCCGGTGTTGGCGGCCTGGAGCACCTGCACACCGTTGTTGATGCCATCCAGCAGGTTGCCGATGTCACTCGCCCGGTTGTCCAACCCCTGGGCCGTGAAGAAGTTGGTGGGATTGTCGAGGGCTGTGTTGACCTTCTTGCCGGTCGACAGCCGCTCCTGCGTCGTGGCCAGCAAGTCGGCCGTCGACTGCAGCGACAACAGGTTCTGGCGAACGGACGCCGAGAGAACGATGTTGGACATTGGCAGGTCTTCCTCTTGAACCGGATACGAATCGGCCGCGCGGGTCTGAAAGCGGGCTTACGTCCAGTCTTAGGGCCTGTCCTTTAATGTATGGTTAACGCCGGTTTAAGGGACAGGGTTAATGCGCGGTTAGCGCCCCCTTCCCGCCCGCGCTTCGCGCCAATAAAAAAAGGCGGGGCCGAAGCCCCGCCGCTCTATTTCTTCTTGTAATTTCAATTGCTTATTAGCGGAGCAGCTGAAGCACACTCTGCTGCGAGGTGTTGGCCAGCGACAGCGCCGAGACCGCGATGGACTGGCGGGTCGAGAGCGCCTGACTGTTGGCCGCTTCAGTGTTGGTGTCGGCCAGGGTCAGGTTGGACGAGCCGGTCTGCAGCACGTTGATCAGGTTCTTGTTGAAATCCTGACGGATCTGCACGACCGAGAGGTTCGAGCCGAGCGCCGAGGCCTCCGACCGCAGCGTGCTGGACGCGGCATTCAGGTTGGTCAGCACCTTGTTGGTGGCAGCGTTGTCGATGAAGTCGACACCGCTGGTCAACGCGGCGAGTCCCAGACCCTTCGAGTTGTAGGTCACGCCGGTGATGTTCAGGCTCGACTTGGCGGTCTCGTCGAACACCAGCTTGAGCTGGTCGCCGTTCAACAGGTTCACGCCGTTGAACGAGGAGTCCTGCGAGGTCGTGTCGATCTGATTCAGAATGTTGTTGTACTGGCTGACAAGGTTCGCACGTGCCGTCTGCGCCACTGCGTCCTGCACCGGCGTAGATGCCGTCGAGAACGTCAGCGACGAGGTGAGCGTGCCGCCGATTGCACCGCCGGCCGTGGTGGAACCAAGCGTCGAAGATGCGTAGTCGTTGGACGCAGTGACCGTGAGCTGGCCGTTGGCGTCGATCGTGGCTGACAGGTTGTTGGCCTGCAGCTTCGTGTTGAGCTGATCGAGCGTCTTGACCGTGCCGTTGGTGCCGTCGCCGAAGGTGACGTCGACTGCCGTACCACCGTTGAAGGAGGAGAAGGTCAGGGTCTTGCCGCTGATGCCGCCGACGCCGGAGGTGCGGGCCGCGCTAAACGCAGTGGCGCTGCCGGTGTTGCCGGCGAGGCCGAACACGGCGAGCGCATTGCCCGACCCGGTGATCGACAGGTCGGCATTGACGCCGGTGGACAGCTTGAGCTGGCCGGAGGCATTGATCGACGAGTTGGCTTGGCCGGTTGCCGTCGCGAGCGTACCGCCACCGCTGCCGTTGAGCGTGAAGGTCTGCACACCGGTCGCAAAGTCGATCGCCTTCAGCACGTCGGCAACCGAACCGGCCTGCAGATAGACCGTCGAATTGCCGTTGCCGTCGGTCAGGACGTTACCGGTGGCACCGAAACCGCTCGGAACCGCCGGAGCGTTGGTCGAGCCCGGGATCGGCGCATTCCTGAAAGTGATGACGTGACCGTCGACGTTCAGCGTTGCGCCGTCCTGGATCAGTGACCCTAGCGAGCCGGCCGCCGTCGTGCGCGTAACAGTGAAGACGGCATTGCCGCCACCGGTCGCACTGGTGAGGCCCAACCCCTTGAGGAAGTCGGCCTTGCCGGTGATGCTGAGGTCGGCACCGGTCGAGCTCTTGATCGTCGCGATACCGGCGGCGATGGACGAAGGGGTCGCGCCGGTCGCCGCGCCGAAGGTCGCAACTCCGGTGGTGCTGATCGAAGCGGTCTGCACTCCGCTGGCAAGGTCGACCGCGGTCAGGAGGTCGTTGACCGTGGCGAGTGGCGTGCCGGTGGTGCCGAGATAAACGGTCGAATTGCCGTTGCCGTCCGTGAGGACCGTACCGCCCGAATTGACACCCGAACCGCTGGGGATCGACGTGCTGGTCGGCGCAGTGCCGGCGCGGAAGGTGATCGTGTGGCCGTTCACGGTGAGCGTGTCGCCGTCAGCCGGGGACGTACCGGCAACGGTCGCAGCACCGGCCGCACCGATCAGGGTCGCGGTGCCGGCCAGGTTGGTCGTAGTGTCGGCGGCCTTCACTGCCGCGGCAGCCGAGAAGCTGCCCTGGGCAGCGCTACCAAGCAACGAAGTCGAAGCCGCGGCGGTGGTGCCGCCGGCCGTACCCGTGTAGAGCACATTGCTGGATGCAGTGGCGCTGGCATAAGACGTCGTGCCACGCAGATCCGCAGCCGTCGCACCCGCGATCGTGGTGGAGACGTTGGACTTGGTGGAGTACCCGACGGTGGTCTGCAGCGCCTGGTTGGCGATCGACTTCGCGCTGTCGATCAGCTTCTGCAGCGAGGTCAGGCCGGTGTTGGCGGCCTGCAGCACCTGCACGCCGTTGGCGATACCATCGAGCAGATTGTTGATGTCGCTGGCGCGGTTGTCGAGCGACTGCGCGGTGAAGAAGTTAGTGGGATTGTCCAGAGCCGAGTTGACGCTCCTGCCGGTCGACAGACGGTTCTGTGTGGTGGCGAGGAGGTCGGCGGTGGACTGGAGAGAGAGCAGGTTCTGGCGAACCGACGTGGAGAGAACAATTCCGGACATAACTCTTACCCTTCTGGTTTACGCGTCTTCGTTCGATCGCTTCGGATCGAGTGACAGGGACAGCGTGCCGCGACATGGCTAAGAAAGGGTGAAATGAGACTCGCTCGTATAAGCGCCGGTTCACCATAAGTCGGCGGCAGGCGTTGGCAGAGCTTGAAATCCGACTGAATTTACTGGCGATTTTTCGTGCTTACGCTCCATTAACCATAACCGCGGGTTACTTTTCGGGACAACGTGAGGGCCCGCAAACACTGGCGCAAAAAGAAAACGGCGGGGCCGAAGCCCCGCCGCTCTATCTATCTTGCGATGTCGTCCGCGATTTAGCGGAGCAACTGCAGCACGCTCTGCTGCGACTGGTTGGCCAGCGAAAGCGCGGAGACCGCGATCGACTGGCGGGTCGACAGCGCCTGGCTGTTGGCCGCTTCGGTGTTGGTGTCGGCCAGGGTCAGGTTGGACGAACCGGTCTGCAGCACGTTGATCAGGTTCTTGTTGAAGTCCTGACGAACCTGCACGATGGTCAGGTTCGAACCGAGCGCCGAGGCCTCCGAACGCAGCGTGCTGGACGCGGTGTTCAAATTGGTCAGCACCTTGTTGGTGGCAGCGTTGTCGATGAAGTCGACACCGCTGGTCAACGCGGCGAGGCCCAGACCCTTAGAGTTGTAGGTCACGCCGGTGATGCTCAGGCTCGACTTGGCGGTCTCGTCGAACACCAGCTTGAGCTGATCGCCGTTCAACAGGTTCACGCCGTTGAACGAGGAGTCCTGCGCAGTCGAGTCGATCTGCTGCAAGATATTGTTGTACTGATTGACCAGGTTGGACCGGGATGTCTGGGCAACCGCGTCCTGAGTGGGCGTGGAAGCCGTCGAGAAGGTCAGCGACGAGGTGAGCGTACCGCCGATCGAACCACCCGCTACACTCGAGCCGAGCGTAGAAGACGCGTAGTCGTTGGTGGCCGAGATCGTGAGCAGGCCGTTGGCGTCGATCGTGGCCGACAGGTTGTTGGCCTGAAGCGCGGTGTTGAGCTGATCGAGCGTCTTGACCGTACCGTTGGTGCCGTCGCCCAAGGTGACATTGACCGCCGTGCCGCCGTTGAAGGAGGAGAAGGTCAGGGTCTTGCCGCTGATGCCGCCGACACCGGAGTTGCGAGCCGCGGTGAACGCGGTGGCGCTGCCGGTGTTGCCGGCGAGGCCGAGCGCCGCCAGTGCGTTGCCGGTGCCGGTGACCGACAGGTCGGCATTGACGCCGGTGGACAGCTTGAGCTGGCCGGAGGCGTTGATCGACGAGGCGATCTGGCCGGTTGCCGTCGCGAGCGTACCGCCACCGCTGCCGTTGAGCGTGAAGGTCTGCACACCGGTCGCAAAGTCGACCGCCTTCAGCACGTCGGCAACCGAACCGGCCTGCAGATAGACCGTCGAATTGCCGTTGCCGTCGGTCAGGACGTTACCGCTGGCACCGAAGCCGCTCGGAACCGCCGGAGCGTTTGTCGAGCCGGGGATCGGCGCGTTCTTGAAGGTGATGACGTGACCGTTGACGTTCAGCGTCGAACCGTCCTGGATCAACGAACCCAGCGAGCCGCCCGCCGTCGTGCGCGTGACGTTCAGCGTCGCGTTGCCGCTACCCGTTGCGCTGGTGAGACCCAGGCCCTTGAGGAAGTCGGCCTTGCCGGTGATGCTGACGTCGGCACCGGTCGAGCTCTTGATCGTCGCGATACCGGCGGCGATGGACGAACCGGTTGCGCCGGTAGCCGCGCCGAAGGTTGCGACACCGCTGCTGTTGATCGAAGCGGTCTGCACTCCGCTGGCAAGGTCGACCGCGGTCAGCAGGTCGTTGACCGTGGCGAGCGGCGTACCGGTGGTGCCGAGGAAGACCGTTGAGTTGCCGCTGCCGTCGGTGAGGACGGTACCGCCCGAGTTGACGCCCGAACCGCTCGGGATCGACGTACCGGTCGGCGCAATGCCGGCGCGGAAGGTGATCGTGTGGCCATTGACGGTGAGCGTGTCGCCGTCAGCCGGGGACGTACCGGCAACGGTCGCAGCACCGGCCGCACCGATCAGGGTCGCGGTACCGACCAGGTTGGTCGTAGTGTCGGCCGCCTTCACTGCCGCGGCAGCCGTGAAGCTGCCCTGGGCAGCGCTGCCCAGCGTCGAAGACGAGGTCGCAGCGGTCGTGCCGCCGGCAGCGCCGCTATACAGCACGTTGCCGAGCGCGCTCGAGCTTGCATACGAGGTGGTGCCGCGCAGATCCGAAGCCGTCGCACCCGAGATCGTGGTGGAGACGTTGGACTTGGTGGAGTAACCGACGGTGGTCTGCAGCGCCTGGTTGGCGATCGACTTCGCAGAGTCGATCAGCTTCTGCAGCGAGGTGATGCCGGTGTTGGCAGCCTGCAGCACCTGCACGCCGTTGGCGATGCCGTCGAGCAGATTGTTGATGTCGCTGGCGCGGTTGTCGAGCGACTGTGCGGTGAAGAAGTTGGTGGGATTGTCCAGGGCCGAGTTGACGCTCTTGCCCGTCGACAGACGGCTCTGCGTGGTGGCGAGGAGGTCGGCGGTGGACTGGAGGGAGAGGAGGTTCTGACGAACCGAAGAGGAGAGAACGATACCGGACATTAGGTGTTACCTTTCTGGTAAACGACGCTTACTGTTACGCGTCTGCATGGATCGAGTGACCCAGCGACCGGCGGACCGTGGGGCGGAGTCCTCTAACGAAACATGAAATGAAATCGGCGCTTTTGCTGAGTCGGCGCGCGATTCGGCCCATTCGCACACCCGCGACGCCACGCAGCCGGGCGATTTCGGCCTTGAAATGATTGAGTTTTTCCGCAGCATCGGCCGGGATTTACAACTCGTTAACTAGTCTTGATGGAGTATTGCGCCCTGACCCGCCGCAACACACGCTCGGTTACGAAAGCGTTGATGGAGAACAGGCATGGCCCTCAAGGTCGAGCTCAGACCGCACGAACGCATCATCGTCGGTAACTGCGTAATAACCAACACCGACCAGCGCGCCCGCCTTCTGATCGACGGCGACAACGTGCCGATCCTGCGCGAGCGCGACATCCTCACACCGGAGACCGCCGACTCGCCCGCCAAGCTCGTCTATCTGGCGGTCCAGCTCATGTACATCTCGCCGGATCCGCAGACCCAGCACGGCACCTATTTCAACCTGGTGCGCGACATCGTCACCGCGGTGCCGAGCTCCTGGCCGATCATCGAAGGCATCAACAACAACATCCTCAACGGCGACCTCTATCGCGCACTGAAGGATGCCCGCAAGCTGATCGCCTATGAGGAGAAGCTGCGCGGCCAGTTCGAGGCCACCCATCCCAAGGCCGAAGCGGACAAAGACGACGTCAGCACCGCCGCCTGATCGCGTTCGCGGGCCCACGCCGCGCGAACGACCGGCCTGAAACGACAACGGCCCCGGATCGTCTCCGGGGGCCGTTGTCGTTTCAGACATGCATCGAGCTACTGTGCCGCGAGCGGCGGCGCCTCGACCTCGATCACTCCCCCGCTCCGGCGTCCGCCGAATTCCAGCACGGCCGCGACCAGCGCGTCGATGTCGGACTCGTTGGTACGGTGATTGACGATCGCGGCGCGGATCGCAAACCTGCCGTCCAGCGTCGTGCTCGAGGGCGCCGCGATACCGGACTCCTGGATGTCGGCAACGATCTCGCGATTGACCTCGTCGGCGGCGCGGTAACGGAAGCAGACGATGTTGAGATTGACCGGTGCCAGCAATTCCAGCCGCGGCTCAGCGAGAACGCGCGTCTCCAGGTATTTCGCCAGCGCACAGCTTCGCGCGATCACCGCACCAAGCCGATCGGTGCCGAACGTCTTCAGCGTGAACCACGTCTTCAGCGCACGGAAGCCACGCGACAGATCGGGGCCGAGATCGCAGGGCCAGATCGCGCCGGCCGCAAGTCCCCTCGCCTCGCGGCGCAGATAGGCCGCGGGCTGCGCAAAGGCCTGCCGATGCTGCTCGCCGTCGCGCACCAGCAGGAAGCCGGCATCATAAGGCACTTGTCCCCATTTGTGGAAGTCCAGCGCAATGGAATCTGCAAGCTCGATGCCGCCCAGCAGCGGCGCAAGTTCGGGCGACAGGATCGCGAGCGCACCGAAGGCTCCATCGACGTGAAACCAGATTCTCTCCTGGCGGCACAGCTGCGCGATCGCCTTGAGATCGTCGACCGCGCCGATATCGACCGTACCGGCGGATGCGACGACCAGGAACGGTTTGAAGCCAACCTCGCGATCGATCGCGATCTGCGCACGTAGCGCGGCAACGTCCATGCGATGATCGGCATCGACACCGATCTTGCGCAGCGCGTCGGTGCCGAGCCCGGCGATGTCCATCGCCCTCGAGACGCAGCCATGCGCGGCCTGCGACGTATAGGCGGTGAGAAGCGCACCGTCATTGCCGATGCCGTACTGCCGCGCCAGCGTGCCGAGCGCGCTCGTACGTGCCACCAGTACTGCCATCAGATTCGCCATGGACGTGCCCGTGACGAAGATGCCGCTCGCGCTTTCCGGGAAGGCGAGCAGACGGCGCATCCAGTCGACAACCTGGCGTTCGACCTCGATCGGCATATGGTCGCGGCCGCCGAGATTGGCGTTGAGGCCTGCCGCGAGCATTTCCGCGACCATGCCGACCGCGGTGCCGCCGCCATGCACCCAGCCCATGAAACCGGGATGGACGTTCCCGGTCGCATAGGGCGCGACATGTTCGGAGAAGTCGCGATAGACGTCGGCGAGATCGCTCGCCTCGCGTGGCACGTCGGCCTTGAATGCCGCACGAACGCCGTCGGGGATCGGCTGCCACACCGGACGCGCGCGAACGCTGGCGATGCCGTCGATCGTCTCGTCAAGCATGCGATGGGCGAGCGCGCGAAATTCGCTCCAGTCCTGCGGATCGAGCGAAGTGTGCGTGACGGAGCTTTGCGCGTTGCGGATGATCTCGTTCATGCTGCACTCTCCTCACCCGCTCTTGCATGCCGCGACAGCATCGCCGTGAACGCCGCGAAGATCTTGCGCATCTGCGGTGGCTTGTACGGAAACACGGCCGGCGGATCCATGTTGTGCACGACGGCGGTGTTGTCGGCTTCGAAGACCAGCAGCTCGCGGTTCTGGTTCTCGGCGCAATCGACGATGAAGTAATCGAGGCCGACGCGCCTGCTCATTTCGTCGAGCGCGATTTTGTGGCGCGCCGCGAAGGCATGGTCGAAGTCGAGCATGAAGACGGCTTCCTCGGCCCGCTTCTCCTCGCTGAACGCCATGAAGGCGTTGAGATACCAGATGTCCCAGCGATCGGCGATCGCCATGTGACAGGCATAGGGTTTGCCGTCGACCATGGCGAGACGATATTTGCGGTAGAGTCCGTCGGAACTCGCATAGTCGACGAAGCGCGCAACGAAGAAGTCCTGCTCTTGCCGCTCGGCAAGATAAGCCGCGAGCGCCACCGCGTCGTCGAGCTTGGCAAGCCCGACGCCGGCATGCGTACCGCGCGGCCGCACGATCATTGGAAAGCGCAGTTCGCCCGTGATCTCCTCGCAAACGATCCTGCCTCGCGAAAGCTCCGACAATTGCGCACGCGTCGTGGGGGCGGTCACGGGAATGTCGAGGCCGGGCACGCCCGTCAGCAGACGATACAGCTTGTCGCGATCGAGATTGCCAATGAGATCGGGACGATTGAGCAGCGGCTTCGGCCAGTGCGGCGCGGCCTTCTCGATCAGCGCGAGCGCCTCCCGGCACTCCTCGGAATCGGATGCGATCACGATGGCGACGTCGTGCTCGGGCAGAGTCTCCGGCAGGCCGACGCCCTTGACAACGTAGAGCGTCAACAGCTCGATGTCGGAATCTTCAAGCAGGAAGTCGATCGGCGTGTTGCCGCCCATGTCGATATCGGCGGCGAGCGCGAGCACGCGCAGGCGGGGTTTTGGAGCCGCGCAAGGCGTACGAAACAATTGGTGGAAGGAGAGCACCTCGGTCTGGATCACCAGCCCAGCCTCCTTCTCGCCGAGAAGCTGGGCAATCAGCGAGAGATCGAGGCCTTCGCCGGCCTCCGCCGTTCCCTCCTCGATCCGCGCCAGCAGCCGCTCGCGCAACGGATGCAGGTCACCGCCCTCGAAGGCGCGGCGCGTCAACTGCGCAAAGCCGATGCGGTCGGCATAGGTCGGCGCGGTCACGCCGCTCGGCGCGGAAACTGGATGTTGCATCTCACACCTCGAACGCGGACTTTGCCGGCACGGCCGCAACCGCGCCACGGTCAAGCAGCAGCTCGATCTTCACCAGCACATGGGCGATGCGATCGAGAACGTGCTGCACATTGCGTTGCGCCTGCATTGTATTCGGCGACCATGCCTCGGTCACCAATCGTGCGCCGACGCAGAGGCGCAACACGGCCTGCGGCGCACCGTCCTGCCGCTCCAGTCGGACCGGCTGGCCGATGAGACAGCGCTGGGCGGCCACTTGCCGGTCTGCCACGCTGCCGCTGATCTCCTCGGCCATGTCGCACGCCAGCGCCCGATGCACGGCGCTGGTCTCGGCGAGCGAGACCGGCTTGCCGCCGCGCAGCAGCGTGAACGGAAAGATCGTGGTTTGCGCGAACTCCTCGTCGTCCGCGCCGGACTTCTCGATCGCGGTGGGAACGGCACGAAGCGACGGCGACAACGCGATCATGCTGTCGATGCCGGCTGCAAGCTCGGCCAGCATCCTGGCGCGGAAAGCCCTGGGCACGGCGTAGTAGCTGCCGATCTCGGCCAGCGCGGCCTCCCAGCGCAGCCATTGACCGAAATTCGGCCGGCGCTCGAACCGCGAGCGCAGCATCGTCCACGCCACCGGCCAGTCGCAGCGGCCGGCATAATCGAAGATGCCAGGCGCGATCCCGCCCATCCGGTCGATCGACCGCGACAGGCCTTTCGGCAGCAGCAGCGCACCGCTGAAGGCCGGTCCGCCGAAAAATTTCGAGCCGGTGATCAGCACCATGTAACCACGGTCGAGATAGGCTCGCAGCCGCCGGCGACCGAGCCGCGCCTGACAGGCATCGACGACAATTTGAACCTTGCGCGGCCAGCGCCGCGCGATCTCGTCGCGACACGCCTCGCTTGGGGCACGCCAACCGAGTTTTGACGAATCCATGATCTGCAACAAAACGCGCCGGCCTTGCGCGAGGCTGGTCTCGACCGCATGCAGCACCGCGGCATCGGCATCGGTGCGCATCGCAATGCCGGCCGCCATGTCGATCAGCGGCACCGCAATGCTGTCGCCGGCGAGCCCCGTCACCGCGCCGTCCTTGCGCACGGCCATGCCGCCTGCCGTCATCGTGCTGAAATGGTGGCCGCGTGCAGTATGCGGCGTCCCGCTTCCGGTCTGGTCGGCGCCGACCACGATCGTCACCGGCGCCGCGCCGAGCACCGCGCGCGCTACGAACAGGGCGTGAAGCTGGGAGTCCGTGCCGGACGGCGAGAACACGACGTCGATCCGCGACGAGAGCGCAAGGTGGCCGCGCAGCTCCTCGCGCATGTCCTCGCAGCGGGCGTCGAAGGCGATTTCGACCTCGTCGAACAGGCATTTGTGCATCAGCTCTTCGCGCGCCAGCGCGGCGCGGTCGTAGGCCATCTGCGAGATCATCGATGCGGTCGCGGAGGCGAAATTCCAGAGCTCCGGCTCCGGCGAAGCCGCGCAGCCGTAGGCGTTGACACGGTAGTTCGGATCGAGCGCCAGCCGCGGATCTCCGCCGGAGGCGAGCAGCGTATCCAGTGGTGTGAAGAGATCGCGCAGACGATAGCGCGAGCCGCCGTCGGACGCGCGCTCGCTGGCTGACAGACGGGATGCGCCGGCGCTCATCCCGAAAGGCTCACGCCGCATCGGCCGCCGCCGCGGGCGCCGGTGCGAATTGCGAGGTGATGTCGCCGTGGAACACCGACGGTCCGACGTGATCGAGCGAGCTCTCGATGTCGGCCCAGATCTCACCGCCGATATCAGTCCAGCGCTTGCAGAAGGCGAAGTCCTCGGACAGATAGGTGCCGGTCGCCGCATCGATTATGCATTCGAACAAGGCAAACCGGTTGTGGCTCGCCGCCAGCGTATCGTGCGAATGCTCGTGGAAGAATTGCAGGGCCGCGTAGTCCGGATGGCGGCACATCGCCTCCAGCACGGAGCGCCGGATCATCAGGAAGCCGGTGCCGGCGTAGCGCACGCGGGTGAAGCCGTTCACTACCACGATGCGGTCGGGGTCCTCGATCTCGAGCACGTAGTCGAGCGATGCGGCCGGCACGTCGGCGCGGCCGGACTGGATCGCCCGCGCGGCCTTGTCCCAGTTGATCCGCTTGATTGGATAACAGCCGGCGACGACGTCCGCGCCGCACTCGATCAGCCGGAACACCTGCTCCGGCTTGAAGCCGATGTCGGCATCGATGAATAGGAAGTGCGTCGCTTCGGGATCGTCCAGGAACATCGCGGCCAGATTGGCCCGCGCGCGCGTGATCAGCGCATCGCCGTCGCGCAGCAGCACCTTGAGCGCGAGATTGGCCATGCCGTGCACGGCGCGCTGAAGCGCGAAGATCGAGCTCGCATAGATGCTCGTCACCTGCCCACCGAAACATGGCGTGGCCACCACCAGTTTCATCTTCTCCGACATCGTCAGCTCCGCCCCGCTGCAATCCTCACCAAGAGGTAAAGAGGCATGGTTAACGGCGCCTTAACGCCTGCTTACAGGAACTTGACGAGCGAGAGCTGCGCGAGGTTCGAGGTCACCTGGTAGGACGCCTGGAGCGCATTCTGGAGCGACAGGATCTCGCTCGCGACCTGGTCCGGCGAGGCTGATTCCGCCTGGTCGATGATGGTCTGGAGCTGCGCCTTGGCCTGGGTCTGACGCGTGCCTGCGTCCTTCATGGTGTTCTGGGCCATCGCGATGTCGGTCTGGATGTCCTCGATGCGCTGCTCGCCTGGCTGCTTCGTCAGGGCCTGTGTCACCCGCAGACTCAGCGCGGCGACCTGCCCGCCCGAATACTGCCCGGTCGGTGAGGTCGAGAACGTCCCGAACACGGCGACCGCCTGCAGCTCCTTGCGGATCGCGTCCTCGTTCGCCTGCGCGCCATACTGCACCGTGACGGAATCGTCGACCCGGGCCATCGCGGTGGAGCGCGGCGAGCCGGGGCCGTCATTGCCCAGGTACCATTGCACGGTGGTGGCCGAGCCGTTCACCAGCGTCGTCGCCGAGCCGAGGGGCGACGAGCCGACGCGCAGCGGAGCCTTTGCCGCCGTGACCGGGGAGGTCGTGAAGCCGAGCGCCGCGAACGCCGTGCTGTTCGAGCTCGTGATATTGAGGCTCCCGGGATCGTCCGTGTTGATCGTGATCACGCCGCCATGGATCGTCGACGGCTTCGTGGTGCCGGTGATCTGATCGATTTTGCCAAGCAGAGTTGTGATGTTGTCGGTGATGTTGATCTGGTTTGGGCCGCTGGCGCCCGAGGCGACAAAAGTCAGCGTCTGACCGTTCACCGTGATCGTATCGGGATTAACGGCAGGCGGACCCGCCGACCCCGCCTGGAACGCCGCCGAGAGGACTTCCGGGCCGCCCGTAGTCGCAATGCCGCTCAGCACAGTTGAACCGGTGATCTGAGGCGTCGACGCCACGCTGCCGCGCGTCACGCTGCTGAGACCGAGCGCCGTGGCCGCCGCGCCGCCGGTGACCGCCACGTCCGTGCCGGTGCCGGTCGCGATCTGGATATTGCCGCCGGCGCTCAGAGTTACGTTGGCGGCGGGGATGCCGGCGGCCGTCGCGATCGCATTCAAGATATCAGACAGCTTCGCGGCGCTGCCCGAAGCCAGTCCGATAGTGGTATTGCCGCTGGCCGTTGTGGTGACGGTAGTGACGGTAGGGTCGAAGGTGATCGTGTGGGCGCCGCTCGCGCCGGTGATGGTCAGTGTGGTACCGGTCGGAGCGTTGGCGAGCGCGTTGAGAATGGTCCCGTTGAGATGGGGTGTCGCCGACGAGTCGAGCGACGTGGTCGTAGACGCAATCGCCAATGCGCTGTCCTGCAACGCGACCGAGCCCGTCCCGGTCGTGGAGGTATAGGAGCGCAGATTGCCGGTGGCCGCCACATTCGCGGTGGCGGATCCCGCCGTATTGAAGAAATTGTCACCGGCCGTGATAGCGGACGCCGCCACCAGCGAGGTGCCGGCGAGCTTCTTGATCGCGGTATTCAGCGCAGTGTTGAGGTTCGTCGCCGTGATGTTCGGGTCCGGAGGAACGACCGGAACGACATTGGGATTACCGGGGTCGATCGCAAAGCTGCCGACAGGTGTCGGCGTCGCGGTGGACGCCGTCAGGTCGATCTGCTCGGTCGAGCCATCGGGCAGCGTGAACTGCACGCTGAGCTTGTCGCCATTTTTCGGATTGACGCCGTTGAGGTCGACCGAGAACGACACCGGCGAGCCGCTCGGGCCGGTGACCGTCGCGCCGGTCAGCGTCGAGGAGACCGCGGCGATCTTCAGGCCGAATGGCGATGCCGCGAAGTCCTCGGACACCTTCACCGAGCTCGGCGTCGGCTGTGGCGTCGTCAGCACCAGCCGGCCCATGCCGTTGGCGCCGAGGTCGGCGGCCTGACGCTCCGCCATGACGGTCTTGAAGCCCGCCTGCGTCGTGGTGCCGTTGATGATGTCGCCGGCGTTCGCGACCGACGGCGTGTTGAAGGCGGTTCCGGAGAACAGATAGCGGTTGCCAGACTGCGTGTTGAGAACGCCGACCATCGAGCCGAATTGCGCAGCCGCAGTGTTCTGCGCAACCGTCTGGCCGTTGACGTTGAGATCCTGCGCGGTGTTGGCCGAGCCCGTCTGCACCGTGTTGCGGATCGTGGTCAGCGACTGCAACGCGGTATTGGCGAGGTTGATGCTGACGTTGACGTTGGTCATCGTGTCGGTATAGGCGGCAATGTTGGAGAGCTGCGCGCGCCCGGCGATCGCAAAGCCCTCGTTGGTGCCCATCCCGGAATAGTTCTGCGACAGCTTGCCGGTCGAGAGCTGCGTCGACAGGTCGGTGAGCTGCTGGTTGATGTTGCGGATCTGCGAGCCGAGAACCGACGAGGAGTAGTTGATGCTGCTGATCGACATGTTTCAGAGCCCTGTTACTTGTTACACTTGAGCCTGGAGCAACGTATTCATCATGCTCTGCACCACCGACATGACATGGGCGTTGGCGGCATAGGCATTCTGGAGCTGGATCAGGTTCGACATCTCCGAGTCCAGGTTGACGCTGGCAGTCGAGTTGAACTTGGCCTGCAGCGTCGAGACCACGACGCTCTGGCCCTGCTGGAGCTGAGTCGCCTGGGTCGCGGCATTGCCCTGAACGCTCAGGAACTGCTGGAGGTAGTTCGAGACGCTGCCGGTGAAGGGCTGGCTCGCCGAGCCCAGACCGGATTGCGGCGAATAGGAGAACACCGCCGAGGTGAGCTGCGAATAGAGATAGTCCGAGCGCGTGGTGTCGCCGGTGGGAGTCACCGGCGAGGTGTTGTAGATCGACAGCCTGGTCGGGTCCGAGGAAAGCTGAGTGTTCACGGCGATGCGTCCGGCAAGGCCGGTCATCTGCGAACCCGATGCCGTGATCGCGCCGGTGTAGAGCGCCTGCCCGCCGTCGGTGAACAGCGGCAGTTGTGGATTGCCCGAGGTCAGCGACGAGATCGTCTTGGTGATCGAGGCCGAATTGACCTTGGCGAGGCCGCTGTTGTCGTCGGTCACCCGCAATGTGGTGGCCGTCGCCGGCGACGGGGCGGCGGCGAACGACAGATGCGAGGCGGAAAGCGCGGTGTTGAGCGCCGAGGCGATCGCGCCCATGCCGCCGGAGAAGTTCACGCCGATCTGCATCGGATTGGCGTTGGTGGCGTTCTGGAGCGGCAGCGCCGCCGGATCGGTCACGTTGACCAGCGTGACCTGTCGTTTCGTATTGGTGGTCGTGTCGGTGTAGGTGAAGTTGACGCTGTTGCCCGGCGCCGCCCCGGCAAGGTCGAGATCGAAGCCGGCCGGCGGGCCGGTGACCGTGCTGCCGGCCGTGGTCTTGTCCGACAACGCGCTCGACATCGTCGCCGCGAACTCGTCGATCTGATTCTGCGCCTGCACCAGCGTCTGGTCGCGCAGCTTCAGATCGGCCGCGATCTGCCCCGAAGACACCACGTTGTTGGCGATGACGTCGACCGACGATCCGTTCGGGAGCTTGATATTGAACGCGCCGACGCCGGATTTGGCCGGATCAATGTTGTAGAGCGAGGTCGCCGACAGCGTGCCAGCGGACGCAAAGGTAAATTGCGAGGCGAGGCCTGCGCCGACCAGCTGGATGCCGGTGGTGGTATAGATGTTGGCCTGATTGGACCCGTCGGTGGTGACGTGGACGTCGACATATTTCGACAGGTTATTGATGGCTTGGTCGCGCTGGTCCATCAGCGTCGCAGCCGAGGGGTCGTGTTCCGACAGGCCCTGAAGTCTGGAGTTGATGTCGGCGACTTGCTGCATCGCCGCGTTGGCAGCTAGGGCCGAGGTGCTGAGATCCTGCTCGACGTTGGAGCGCAGCGACTGGATACCCTTGGTGGTCAGGTTGAGCTGCTGCGCCAGCGTCTGCGCGGCGCCGAGCGCAACCGTTTGCGCCGACGACGAGCCCGCGTTGGTCGACAGCGCCTGCAGCGCCGTGGTGAAACTGTTCAGCGCGGTTTCGAGCGTACCGCTGTTGCCGGGCGTGCCATAGACATTCTGAAGCTGCTTCAGGATGTTCGCCATCTGGTCGGCGTAGCCGCTGCCGCCGGTCTCGGTGCGCAGCTGTTTCTGCACATAGGTGTCGAGCTCGCGGCTGACGCCGGTCGTCGTCACCGTCGAGCCGAAGTCGCCGGTGGTGACCTCGATCTGGTTCGGCGTCTGGACGACGTAACCCGGCGTCTGCGAGTTGGCGACGTTCGAGGAAACGATCGAGAGCGCAGCCTGGTTAGCACGCAGACCGCTCATCGCACTGGCGAGGGCTGAACTCAAACCCATGTTGGCTTGCCGCCTCTGGTTACGTCACGCACCAATCAGCGCAACACGTTCAAAAGATCCTGAACCATCGTATTCGCCGTCGTGATCACCTTGGTGTTGGCCGAATAGGCCTGCTGGGTCACGATCAGCTTGGTGAATTCGTCGGCGATGTCGGTGTTCGAGCCTTCCAGCGACGAGCCGCTGATCGAACCGGAAGCACCGTCGATGGCAGGGCCCGACTGTTCAGTCGCGGCGTAGGCGCCGCCGTCCTGCGCCTTCAGGTAGTTGGTGCCGTTGAAATGCGACAACGAGACCTGTGCGAGGTCGAGGTTCTGACCGTTGGAGAAGGTCCCGACCACGAGGCCGTTGTTGTTGACGGCGACCGAGCGGAGCTGACCGGCGGCGTAGCCGTTCTGGGTGATGGTGTTGATGGTGACCGCGCCGCTGGTGCTGGCATATTGGGTCAGCCCGCCCGAGGAGATGTTGAAGGAGACCGAGCCCAGCGACTGGCCGCTGACGCTGACATTGTTGATAGTGATGCCAGAGCCGCTGGGCGAGGTCAGCGAGCCGTCGGCGGCAAAGGTGAAGGCCTGGCCGGTATTGACCCAGCCGACCGTCGTGCCGGTCGCATTCGGATCGGTCTGGTAGAACATGTTCCAGGTATCGGCATGGCCGGCGCCGAGCGAGGCACTGTCGGTCTTGGCCCAGCGCAATTGCAGGTTCACCGGCGTGCCGGCTGCGTTGTAGGCGGTCACCGCGCCACCGCTGATCGATTCCTTGGTGAAGGTGGCGATGTCATTGCCGATTACGCCGCCGGTGCCGGCAACGCCACCACCGTCACGATTCTTGGTGATGGTCGAGGTGAAGCCGAGCGCGGCGAAGGCGGCGCTGTTGGAGCTCGCCACCGAAAGGTTGGAAGCTGTGCCGGTGTTCAGCGTGATCACGCCGCCGCTGCTGACCGACGACCCCGTTGCACCGGAGAGAGTGTCGATCTTGCCGAGCAGCATCGTGATGTTGTCAGTGACGTTGATTTGGTTCGGGCCTGTCGCGCCGGAGGCCATGAAGGTCAGCGACTGACCATTGACGGTGATGATGTCGCCGGCGGAGAAGCCCGATGTGAGCACCTCGGCGCCGCCGGCAGCCGCCGCGCCGCTCAGCACCGTGGCACCCGAGATCGCGGGCGAGGACAGCACGTTGCCGCCGCGCGTCACGCTGCTGATGCCGAGCGCCGTGGCCACCTGGCCGCTACCAACCGCTACGTCGGTGCCGGTGCCGCTGGAGATGACGATGTTGCCGCTGGGGCTGAGCGATGCGGTAACGCCGGCGCCGCCGGCCAACTGGATAGCGGAGATGATGCTGGCCACCGTTGTGGTAGTACCCGAGCCGAGACCAATCGCCGTACCGCCAAGACCGTCGGGAGTGCTGGTCAAGCTATTATCGAAGACAATATTGTGACCGTTGACGACCAGCGTCTGGCCGGTCAGCTGAGCGAGAATGCTGGAGGCGAGATGGGTGCCGGCCGCGCTGTTCAAAGACGTTGTCGTGGATGCCACCGCTGCAGAGTTATTCTGGAGCGCCGTTGTGCCGGTCGCAGTGGTCGACGAGTACGGCGAGCGGACATTGCCGGTCGCGGCAGCGCCGGACGTTGTGGCGTTTGCATAGGGCGGAGGCGGCGTGCCGACCGGCAGCGGGTTGGCGGCGAAGTCCGACGGGTTCAGTCCGCCGGCCGCCAGCAGCGTCTTGGTTGCCGCCGTCGTGCTCGCCACGGTGTTCGGCTGGGTCGGCAGGTTGGCCGCGTATTGGATCGAGGTCGTCGCCTGCGCCGGGATGAAGTTGTTCTGGAATTTCAGGACCGTCGCAACGTTGCCTTGCGGGTTGCCGGTCTTCGGGTCAACCGTGACGCCCATCAGGTAATAGCCGGCGCCGTTGACCAGATTGCCGTTGGCATTGAGCTGGAAGTCGCCGCGCCGTGTGTAATAGGTGACGCCGCTGAACACTGGCGCATTGTCGACGACGCCCGTGGCCTTCTGGATCGAGAAGAAGCCGTCACCGGTGATCGCCATGTTGGTGGCGACGCTGGAGCCCGAGATTGTGCCCTGCGTGGTGATGGTGGCCTTGGCGTTGGCGGTCACGCCGCCCGCGACCTGCTTGCTTGGGACCGATGAGTCGGGAATGAGATCGACGAAGCTGGTGCCGATGCCCTTGTAAGCGGTGGTGGATGAGTTCGCGATGTTGCCGGAAATGTTCTGCAGCGCGTAGGACTGCGCCTGCAGGCCACCCACCGAGGTGTTCATTGCATCGAAGATACCCATAACTTTGTCTCCAGATCCGATCTCGGCGGCCGATCGACCATGGCCGCAGTCGGAGGAGACTGTCGCAAGGGCTATGCCAATGCGGGTTTTCTCATAAAATCAATGACTTAACGAAAAAGCCCCGGCCTGATGACCGGGGCACAATTGCCGGGACCGGCAACAATTGCCGGGACGAAAGCTAGGTTGCGGACGCCGCCGCGGGATGAAAGACCAGCCCGAAACCGTCGATGCAGTAGCGCAATCCGGTCGGCTTCGGACCGTCGTCGAAGACGTGGCCGAGATGGCCGCCGCAGCGCCGGCAATGCACCTCGGTGCGGAGCATGCCGTAGGTGCGGTCCTCGGTCTTGCCGACATTGCCCTCGATCGGCTGGTAGAAGCTCGGCCAGCCCGTGCCGCTCTCGAATTTGGTGTCGGAGGCGAACAGCGGCAGGTCGCAGCCGGCGCAGGCGAAGACGCCCTTGCGGTGCTCCTTGAGCAGCGGGCTGGAGCCCGGCCGCTCGGTACCCTCCTTGCGCAGGATCTCATATTGCTGCGGCGTGAGCTGGGCACGCCATTCGGCGTCGGTCTTCTCGATCTCGAATTTTTGCGCGGCTTTCTCTCCAGCCTCAGCCGGCGATGCTCTGAGCCAGCGGAAGGCCGCAAGGCCGAACAGGCCGGCGACAGTCGTCAACAGGATGCGGCGGTCAAACATCTCATTCTCCATGCGGGAGCGTCTACGCCCTGAGATACGGGCTCTAACCGTCGACGTTACACTTCCGGGCCGAGTTTTTCTCACCTTATCGCGAGGCGCTGTCGTCCTGCGGGACTGGTTCCACGGCTTCCGCCACAGGCTTCGGCGGTGGGGCCGGCCGGGGCCGAACCCGGGGCGGCGGACGGCGCGGACCGGTCCCGGCGGCCCGGTTGGCTTCGGCCAGCCGCGCCTCGCGTTCCCGGTCCTTGACCCCGGCACGCTCGCGATACCTGGCAAGCGAGCCTGCGGCGGCGGAACTCGCCCTGCCCCAGATTCCGACCAGTTGCCCGGCAACCCGCCCCGTCGTTCCCCCCGCCCAGACCAGCTCGAACGGCGAGAACAGCTTCCAGCGCTCGTCGCCCCACAGGATGCTGCGGGCGATCATCTGCCCGGCCATGGCCGAGGTGTTCATGCCTTGGCGGCCGAAGCCGCTTGCGACCCAGAGGCCTTTGCGCAACTGGCCGATCTGCGGCATGCCATGCACGGTCTGGCCGGTGGCGCCGCCGAACATGTCGGTGATCTCGACATTGCCGAGCTGGGGAAAGATCGACCGGATCCGCCGCCTGACGCTGCCTGCAAAGCGCTGCGGCCGTGCGGCCCAAGTGGTCTCCGGACTTTCCCACATCAGCCGGTCGCCATCGACGATCCGGAAATGGTCGACGCCGTCGGAATCCATCACCGATCCCTTGAAGCCGATGATCTCGTGCACGCGCTCGCCGAGCGGCGCGGTGATGCCGGCATAGCGCCAGACCGGCAGCAGCGTGTCCGATAGGCGCCGCAACGGCGCGCCGAGATGGATGTTGCCGGCGAGCACGATATGGGTGGCGCGCAGCCGCGCCGAGGGCGTGACGATGCGCTTGCGGATGCCGGAATGATCGATGCTGACGACCGGCGTGTCCTCGAAGATGCGGGCGCCTGCGCGCCGCGCCAGCGCCGCGAGGCCGTGCACATATTTGCGCCCGTCGACCTGGAACGCCTTCGGATAATACACGCCGTGGAAGTAGCGATCGGTCTTGAGTGCCGCGCGGACGCGATCGACCTGCCAGCCCTCGGCCTCGGTGTCGAAATCCTCGTTCAGCATCTGCAACCGGCTGATCAGCCGGTCGCCGGCATCGACGTTGGAGACCTCGAGCACGCCGTCGGTCCGGCCGATCCCGGGCATGTTCTCTTCGGTGGCGTTGGCCCGGACGAACTCGGCGCCCTCTTTCGACAGTGTCCACAATTCCCGCGCATCCTCGAAGCCGATGCGCTCGATCAGCTCGGCGAGCGGCAGCGCGAAGCCCGGCATCACGGTGCCGAGTTGATTGCCGGAAGCGTTCCAGCCGATGTGGCGGCCCTCGAGCACCGCGACGCTGGCCCCCAGCCGGGCCGCCTCGAGCGCAATGGAGAGCCCTGCAAGCCCCGCCCCGATCACGCAGATGTCGGCGTCGAGATCAAACGACAGTCGCGCGCGTTCACGAAAGCCGGCTTCTTCCTGGGACACGCTTGTGAAAGTCTCGCTCATGTCGTTTCTTAGAGCATGATCCGGAAAAGTGTGCAGCGGTTTTCCGAAAAGATCATGCTCAAAACAATAATTTAAAGCGCGATGGGGATTGTCCTAATCTCATCGCGCTTTAGAGGACTGTGCAGGCCCTTGTCACCTTGCCCTCAACCGGCACCTGTAGATTATTCTGGAACGCGTAACGATTCGAGAGTGCCATGCGCCGTTTGATGCTGCTGCGTCACGCCAAGACCGAGACTGACGCGCCGAGCGGCCGTGACCAGGACCGCCGGCTCGACGACCGCGGCCACAAGGATGCCGCCGAGATCGGCGACTGGATGGCCGCCCATCCCCCCTTTCCCGAGGCCGTACTGGTATCGCATGCCGTCCGGGCGCGGCAGACCTGGGACATTGCCTGGGAGACCATGAAGGACCGCGTCGCCGCGCCGCAGGTCGAGGTCCTGCCGGAACTCTACGCCGCCGATCCCGCCCAGATCCTGGAATCCATTCGCACTGCAACCATTCCGGCTGATCCGAGACAATTGCTGCTGGTCGGCCACAATCCGGGCATGCACGAGATCGCCCTGATGCTGACGGGCGGCGGCGATCCGGCCGCCGCCAAGGCGCTCGCCGACAACCTGCCCACGTCGGGGCTTGCGATCTTCGATTTTGACGTCAAGGATTGGGGTGACGTGGCTTACCGCCGCGGTAGGCTGGTGCTGTTCGTCAGTCCAAGGCTGCTTCGAAGCTAAAGCTACTTCGAAGTTAAGGTTGCTTCGAAGCTAAGGCTGTTTCGATCGGGTTGATCGCGCGACGTGCCGGCAAGACGTCCTGACTGGAAGATTTGGAGGCGCAGATGTTCAAGTCCATCCTCGTGCCCATCGACCTCGCCGACACCGACCTGGCCAAGCCGGCGATCGCGACCGCGGCAACGCTGTCGCAGACCTGGAGCGGCGTGGTGCGCTTGCTCAACGTGCTGCCGATGACGCCGGTGATGCTGGCCGAATACGTGCCGGCCGATTTCGACGAGCAGCAGCGCCAGACCTCGGAAGAAGCCCTCGCCATCGTCGCACGCGAGTCCGGCATCGAGCCTTCCCGCATCTCCAGCGTGGTGCGCCAGGGCGGCATCTATCACGAGATCCTGGAGGAAGCCGTTCACATGAAGGCCGAGCTGATCGTGATGACCTCGCACCGGCCGGCGATGCGCACCTACTTTCTCGGCTCCAATGCCGGGCACGTCGTGCGCTACGCAAAATGCTCCGTGCTGGTGGTCAGGCACTGAGCTCGGAGCAATGTCGTGAAGCAATGGTGGCGGAGATGGACGTACGAGATCCCGCTCGCGATCGGCGATGCTTTGTGGCAGGTGCTGGTCGTGCAACTGGCCGCACTGCTGGACAGGCTGACGGTGCGGAAGGTGATCGCCTTCATCCCCGTCGTGATCCTCGTACTGGCTTACTACCACAGGATCCCAATCCCGCCGGAATTGATGCTGGTCGGCGACCTCCTCGCCTATATCGACATCTTCTCGGTGCTGATCTTGCTCGGCGCGCTCAGCCGCGTCACGACGATGCTGTTCGTCCTTGAACAGACCGCCGCACGTATCGCCAAGTTCGTGGGCAACGTCGCTGCACATTTGCCGCGTCGGGATGTCCGGCGTCGGCGCCAACGCGGCGCAGCGACACGACCTCACCGCAAGCCCGAGCGCTCTGAAGACGATCGAGCTCTCGGCGGTGTTTGGGACCAGGCCGCCTTCGCCTGAGCCATATACAAGCTCGTAGCCCGGATGAGCGAGCGATACCCGCGACGACTCGTATCACGATTCCCGGATATCGCTTTGCTCATCCGGGCTACGAGCCCTTGCATTGCCCGTCGGGCAAAACACCCAAGCTGTCAGTCAACGCCCGCCGCTGAAAATATTCCACTTTACCGAAATTCGGAAATCACGTATGTGTCGCCGCAACCCGGCCCAAGGAAGAGGGGCGTATCGCGATCGTCACGAACGCGGGCCGGACAGCGGCGGACGCTGGGCACCGGCGCGAATGGTTTCGCAGGGCGGGCAACCGTGAGCGAAGGCGTCGCGCACACGACCGGTGCTGACAGCGTACGGCAAAACCGTGTCGTCCTGACGCCCGGGGTCTGTGCGTCAAGTCTTGTGGTGATGTGGCGGCCCGACCGGGTTCGCGCATCAGCCATCCATGAGGCGACGGGGGCAATAGTGCATCGCTCCCCGGGGAGAGCACGGCATAAGCCGTAAAACCGCTGCGCAGGGAAGGCCGGACGTTTTGGCTTCACCTGTATGACGCTGTGCAGATTTTTTACTGCAACTTCGCACAGTGGACCGCGGGTGCCAGCCGGCGCCCGGTCTTCCCTGCGCCCTCTTTCATTCGAGGGTGAGGCGACCAAGCAAAGCTCGGGCGAACAAGCCGCGAGAGGGCGAAGGTGTGTCTGCAATGAAAGCGCGAGCTAAAGGAGCGACAGTGCTACCCACAAACGCTGTCATTGCGAGCGCAGCGAAGCAATCCAGGGTCTTTCCGCGGTGGGATTTCTGGATTGCTTCGCTGCGCTCGCAATGACGATGTCGAAGCAGGCGTGCCCGAAACGCTAGTCTCGTGCCCCGGACGCAGCGCAGCAGCGTCAGAACGCTGCAGCGCGTCCCGGACAAGAGCGAAGCGCTTACAGATACCGCGTCAGCTCTGCTTTGGCCTGACCGTAGACCGCGTCCTCGATCTGGCTGCGGGTGATACCGATGTCGCGCAAGGCGCGGTCATCGAGGTCGTTCAGCGTCTTGACGGCGGAGCGGCGCTCCAGACTGTCGAACAGCGCATAGGCGCCGTTGGCCAGCTTGCGGAAAAATCCGTTTGACGAGGATGAGCGTAAACTCCGCCCGGCGGTCTGCGAGATCGTGGTCATTGTCCTTCTCCGGCCTGTTGTCCACGCGGCGAAGCGGATGCCGTTGGCGCAAGCGCCTGAGCGCATGCACCTCATTTGCCGTCGGATTGCTCTCGCTCTCCTCGGCTCAATCGTGAAGCTTGATGGAACTTAAATGCTTCAGTACACTGCTCGGAGCAAGTGAAACATTGCTCTCGGTGCAATAATGTCCAAGTTCGAGTACGTGAAGCTTGCCGATGCCATTGCCTCGGATATCTCTAACGGCACGTTAAGGCCCGGCGACCGGCTGCCGCCGCAGCGCAATTTTGCCTATGACCGCGGCATCGCGGTCTCGACCGCGAGCCGGGTTTATACGGAGTTGCTCCGCCGCGGCCTCGTCGTCGGCGAGGTCGGCCGTGGCACCTTCATCTCCGGCGACATCAGGCGCGAGGTCGAGGCGCTGAGCGAGCCGCGCGACGCGCGGATCGATTTCGAGGTCAATTACCCGCTGCTGCCGCAGCAATGGGCAATGATCGCCAAAAGCCTTGCGGGCCTCGAGCGTGTCGACGCGCTCGAATCCGCATTGCGCGTCTCCACCAGCACCGGCACCAAGAGCGCGCGCAATGCAGCCGCCGCCTATCTCGCGCGCAAGGATTTTGCGCCGCAGGCCGAGCAGATCGTCTTCACCGCCAACGGCAAGCAGTCGCTCGCGGCCGCCCTCGCAGCCCTCGTTCCCACCGGCGGCCGCTGCGGCGTCGAGGCGCTGACCTATCCTTACGTCAAGAGCATCGCCGCGCGGCTCGGCGTGACGCTGGTCCCGATACCGATCGACGAATTTGGCGCGCGCCCCGACGCCATCCAGAAGGCGCATCGCGAGGCGCATCTGTCGGCGCTGTATCTCCAGCCCATCATCCAGAACCCGCTCGGCGTCACCATGAACGCGACACGGCGCGCCGACATCATGCGCGTCGCCCAGAAGCTCGATCTCACCATCATCGAGGACGCCGTCTACGGTTTCCTGGCCGACGACACGCCGCTGGCCGCGCTCGGCCCCGACCGCTGCATCGTGATCGACAGCCTGTCCAAGAAGGTCGCGCCGGGCCTCGCGCTCGGCATCTTGGTCGCCCCGCCGCGATTGCGCGAGGGCGTCATGAGCGCGGTCCGCACCGGCGGCTGGATCGCGTCCGGCCATGCGCTCGCATCCGGGCAGCGGTTGATGGCAGACGGCACCGTCGCCGAGCTGACGCGGCTGAAACGCATCGACGCCGCGCGCCGCCAGCAGACCGCGGCAAGGCTGCTCACCGGCTACCAGCTCGCCGCCGATCCGCGCTCCTATCATCTCTGGCTCACGCTGCCGGCACACTGGCGCTCGCAGACCTTCGTCGCCGCGGCAGCCCGGCGCGGCATCGCGCTGACACCGTCCTCGACCTTCGCGATCGCGCATGGCCACGCACCGAACGCAGTGCGGCTCGCGCTCGCCCCGCCTTCGTTCGAGCAGCTCGATTCCGGCCTGCGCACGATCGCATCGCTGCTCGGCACCAAGGAAGAGGATTTCGACTCGACGGAGTAACGCGCGCTTGCCCCAAGCTCAGGCCTCCGGCCATTCCGCGATGAAGCCCCTCGCCTTGTAAGGCTCGATCTTGTCCCATTCGTGCAGCATGCGGCGGCAAAATTCGGGATCGGTGTGCCAGAGCGCGCGCGACGTCGCAAAGCTGTCGACCGTGAGCAGCATTTTCTCGACCTCCGGCCAGTGCCGGTGCAGCGTCATCGGATAACGCCGCGCGGTCCAGGTGTTGCCGAGGCAGATCACGCGGCGGACATTGTGCAGCCCGAGCGCCGCGTCGATGATCGGCAGCGAGAGGATCACGTTCTCGCCGGTGTTTAGGGCACGATGCTCCTCGAGGATTCGCTCAGCCGGAATGCCCGCCGCGACCATCGCCGCCTTGATGATCGTGCACTCGGATTGCTCCGAGCCCGCCGTCACGCCGCCGCTGACAATCGACCAGCGGAACAAACCCTCGTGCCACAGCCGGGCTGCTGTGTCGGCCCGCAGCGTGACGTCCTCGCGGGTGCCGAACATGAACAACAGGTCGGCCGGCCGAAGTCGCGTATCGATCAGGTGCGCGCAGTTGATCCTGGCGATCTCATCCGCCGAAGGCCTCCGCGTGCTGCGATCCAGGGTTGACATGGCAGCACGATGCGACACTGCCGCAACGGCGCGAAGTCACGTTTGATTGCGGCCCGTTGCACCTAGGGCAGCAAGGCGCTCGGCACGCGATCGAAGCTGTAGCTCCGCGGCTGGTTACGCCGCACGAAGCCGCCGATCTGCCACGCGAACAGCGCGGCAAAACCGATGATGAACAGCGCGCCGGCGAATTCGCCGATCGCAAGCGCCCGGATCAGGAGCCCCGTCATCGCCACTGCAAGCACCGCAAGAAAAGCCAGCATTGTCGCGTAGGTCCTGCGGCCAAGGCCCGCGGTCAACTCGGCGTGGCTGCCGGCCTGCGCCATGCGCGCATGCAACGCGACGATGAAATTGCGAAAGCCATTGTCCTGCGGCGCCATCAGGGCCGCGGTCTGCCAGCTCGTCGAGAGGATTGCGATACGGCCGCCACCGGTGTGGCTGACATCGGCGCGAAAGCGGTGCTGCTGCATCGAGACGGGGCGGAACGACAGCCGGATTGCACTGATCTCGTCATAACGCCACAGCGAGGTGCGGCCGGCGATGTGCCAGGACAGCCCCTCCTCGGTCAGTTCGAAGCGATGCGCCGAGCCGATCAGCGACGCCTTGTAGGCATAGCTCGCACCCGCAGCCGGCTCAACTCCCGAATCCCGCATCTTCACAATCGATCCTATCCGGGCAATCCAGTCTGCGACCCGCTTGCGTGAGCGCCCTGCCCCATCCTACAAGCGAGACATGGCTGAGACGATTTTTTTTCCGCGCCGCCTGATTCTCGGCGCCGCCGTGATCTCCGGCGTGCTGCTCGCGCTCGCCGTGCACATGCTGGGCGCGCGCTACGGGCTCGATCTCGGCGGCCTCTGGCACTCGGACTCGCACGAGTTCATACCGGCGGGCGCGGCGATCGCCTGGTGGCTGATCGCCTCCGTCGGCTTCTCCGGCGGCTATTTCACGGCGACGTTGATGCAGAGCGCCGTCTCGGGCCAGATCCCGCAACGGATGCGGCAATTCCTGATCGCGGTCGGCGTGCTGCTGCTTGCGGGGGCTGGCCAGGTGGCCTCGGCGCCGAGCCCGGTCCCGACGGTCTCAGGCGTGCTGGCCGGGATTGCCGCGCTGGGCCTCGGTGCCGTGATGGCGTTCTGCGGCGCGCATTTCGCACTGCGCCGCGGCTAATTCCTCCGCACAGTTCATCCGCGCGACGGCGCGCCGATCCCGATCACGGCGGCAGCAAGCACGAGGACGGCGGCCGATACCACCAGCGATGCGTGCAGGCCGGTCATGAACGCGCCTTCCGAGGCCACCAGCGAACCGAACAGCGCAACGCCGAGCACGCTGCCTGTCTGCCGCGTCGCGTTCAGGACGCCCGCCGCGATGCCGGAGCGTGCCTTCTCGACGCTGCCCAGCAAGGTCGAGGTCAGCGGCGGCACCAGCAGCCCAAGCCCGCTGCTGATCGCGATCATCTGCGCAAAGATCGCCCAATAGCTTGTGCCGGCCTCGATCCACAGCAGGCCGAGACAGCCGAGCGCCGAGACGCAGGCGCCGACGACGATGGTCGGGCACGACCCGATGCGCTCGGCGAGACGCGGCGCCAGCAGATTGACCGGCAGCACCACCGCCATCATCGGCACGAAGGCGAGACCGGTCCACCACGCCGACAGGCCGTTGATCCTCTGGAAGTAAAGGCTGAGCACGAAGATCAGCCCGTAAATCGCGACGTTCACGAGCAGGCCGACGAGCGCGGTCAGGCTGAACAGCCGGTGATCGAACAGGGACAGGGGCAGCATCGGCTGCGTCGCGCGGCTCTCGCGCCAGACGAACAGCACCGCCAGGAAAGCGGCTGAAGCGAACGCCGCGAGCACAGCCGGATGCTGCCAGCCAAGCGCGCCCCCCTCGATGATCGCGCCGGCGAGCGCCCCCAGCGCACCAATTGCCGCGAGCTGGCCGGGCAGATCGATCTCGCGTGAGGGCGCGCGCGTGGTCTCGGTCGCATAGCGCCAACTCAGCCAAAGGCCGATGAGGCCGATCGGAAGGTTGACGAGAAAGATCGCGCGCCAGCCGACCAGCGTGATCAGCGCGCCGCCGACGAAGGGGCCCGCGGTGAGCGCGAGGCTCGCACCGGCGGCCCAGATCGCGACGGCGCGGCCGCGCTCGCGGTCGTCCGGATAGGCATGATTGAGCAGGGCAAGAGAATTCGGCACCAGGATCGCCGCCGCCAGACCCTGGACCAGGCGCGCCCCAATCAGCACGGTCGCATTGGGCGACAACGCACAGGCGAGCGATGCGGCGGTGAAGATTGCGAAACCCGCCATGAAGACGCGCTTGGCGCCGATGCGGTCGCCGAGCGCGCCGGCCGTCAGGATGAAGGCGGCAAACGCAATGGTGTAGGCACTGACAACCCATTGCAGCTCGGCGACGCCGCGGCCGAGCGTCCTGCCCATCGCGTCGAGCGCGGTGTTGACGATGGTGACGTCAAGCTGCACCACGCCATAACCAAGGCTCATCGCGGCAAGGGTGAGGGACGTCGCAAGGCGGGAGCCGGAATGCGGCGCGCCGGCTTCGAAGGCTTCGTATCTGGCGGTGCTTACTCGCATGCTGCCACCTCGGTTGCAGCCCCATGCGAACGATACGCTTCCTGCCCCTCGTCATGTTACGACAAGGGTCGAATGATGGATGCGGGACGGATGCGTCATGTTCGAGCGTCGCGCGGATGACCGCGCGACGCTCGATCCTGGCTACGCCTGGCCCTCAGCTCGCAGCGCGCAGATTCACCTTGCTCTCGGCGATCGTGGTCAGCTTCTTGTCGGTCGCCTTCTCTTCTTCCAACGTCTTGGCGAGCACGCTGGCGCAGTCGTTGCGGCCGAGTTGCTTGGCCCAGGCGATCAGGCTGCCGTAGCGGACGATCTCGTAATGCTCCGCCGCCTGTGCCGCGTTGATCAGCGCGGCGTCGAGCACCGCCTTGTCGGCGACTTCGCCGGCGGTCTCGTCGGCTTCCTCGATGATGCCGTCGATCGCGGGGCAATCGACCGCCTTCACCTGCGCACCGTGCATCTTGAACACTTCCTCGAGGCGCTTGACGTGCTCCCTGGTTTCTTCGAGGTGCGTCAAAAAGCCCTGCTTCAGCTGCGGATCGGTCGCCTTATCCGCCATTTTAGGCAGAGCCTTGGTGAGCTGCTGCTCGGCGTAATAGATGTCCTGGAGCTGATGCACGAACAGGTCGTTCATGGTCTTGATGTCTTTTGTGAACAATCCCATCGGTCCGATCCTCTCGGGTTGTGGGAACACGGAGGCACCGGCTCGCAGGAGAAGCCGGTTATTCCGCCATGTTCGATTGCTGATGGGGCACTAACCAGCGCACGGCATCGTCGTTCCAAAAAAGCCCGCATCCCTTGCGCTGGAACAATGCCGGCCATGCAGGGTCTGAGACTATGTCACGGACGGACGCGACCGGTGCCACGACTCATATGCTTAACGCGCGTCCGATGTGAACCGCGTATGACAAAGTAGCTGGTCCAAGGCAGAACCAATCCTTGTCAAGGGCTGCACAAGTCACTGTTTTTGCCTTAAATGAGCTACATCATGCCTAGCGATCCAAGCCCACATCGGGCACTGATCGCATCCGACCGGCCAATGTCTGGCCTGGTCGGTCTTGCCCCCCGCCGGGAGGATGAATGCACGGACTGCTGACCGCGCTGAAGCGCGGCTTCAAGAGATGGATCGGCTGGCGGCGACTCGGCGTTGCGGCGAGCGTCTTCATCATCGCGTTCGCGATCACCACGCTGGTGCGGACGCTCAAGGGCATCGACACCGGGGTCATCCTGACCGCGTTGACCGAAATCCCCCGCGGCAATATCGGGCTGGCGGCGATCTGCGTATGCTTCGCGTTCTGTACGCTGACCTTCTACGACTTTTTTGCACTGCGAACGATCGGCAAGAGGCACGTGCCTTATCGCATAGCAGCGCTCTCCAGCTTCACGTCCTATTCGATCGGCCACAATATCGGCGCCACCGTCTTCACCGGCGGCGCGATCCGCTTCCGGATCTATTCGGATTACGGGCTGAATGCGATCGACGTCGCAAAAATCTGCTTCCTGTCGGGCCTGACCTTCTGGCTCGGTAACATCTTCGTGCTCTCGATCGGCATGGCCATCCATCCGGATGCCGCCTCCTACATGGATCAGCTGCCGTCGTCGATCAACCGGCTGATTGCGATCGGCGGCCTCGCCTCGATCGGCGCCTATCTGGTCTGGCTGTGCATGGGCGAGAAGCGCCGCGAGCTCGGCCAGAAAGGCTGGAAGGTGGTGCTGCCGTCAGCGCCGCTGACGTTGGTGCAGATCCTGATCGGCGTCGTCGATCTCGGATTCTGCGCGCTGGCGATGTACCTTCTGGTGCCGGCCACTCCGCAGATCGATTTCCTGTCGCTCTCCGTGGTGTTCATTTTGGCGACATTGCTCGGCTTCGCCAGCCATGCTCCCGGCTCGCTCGGCGTGTTCGACGCCGCCATGCTGGTGGCGCTGCCCGAATTCGGCCGCGAGCAGCTTCTGGCCACGCTCCTCGTCTTCCGCATCCTCTATTTCGTGATCCCGTTCGGTCTTGCCATCTCCATCATGGGCGCACGCGAGCTCTGGATGAATGTGGTGGAGCCCTGGCAGGAGCGCCGACGGCTGGCGGAGGCCTGCGCGCAGGCCAACCTGCCCAAGCAGGTGGCAGCGATGGAGCGCGAGCGTTCGCTGCGGCAGGCCAGCAAACGCTGAGCGTGATCCGGACAAGTGCGAAGTGGTTTTCCGAAAAGATCATGCTCCCACGATAGTCCGCTAGACGCCGGCCGGCAAAACCGTCAGACCAATGTTGCAGGCGGAGAGCAGCTCTCTTATTTCCGCCTCAACTTTGCCGTTGAAGACGCGGGCCATGATCCCTTTATTCCATCGCCGTTTCCTCGCCGGTGCCCTGCTGCTCGCCGGGCTCCTCACCGCCTTCCCGCCGGAGCGGGCGGCCGCGCAGGACGCGGGCGCCATGCAGATCAGCTGGGAGGTGCGCAACCGCTTCCGGCTGTTCCGCGAAGAGCGCGACTTCCTGCTCCATGTCGAGAACGCGCGTAACCGCAGCATCCTCGCCGCCGAGCAATCGCTGGAGCTCCAGAGCGAGGGCCGCGGCTGGGCCCGCAACATGGTCAACCGGCTCTGCATCGACCTCCAAGGCCGGGTCAACCAGCCCTGCACCCGCGACAACACCAAGGAAAACTATCTCACCCCCCTCGACCATCCCGTCACTGTGCGCCTCGCCGGCGCGGTGCCGGTCGGCGCCACCTGCGCCTGGTCGTTCGACGACGGCGACGGGCCGCAACAATCCACCTTCGACTGCGCCGAGCCGATCAATCTGAGGGTCCGCTACGGCAAGCAGACGGTCGCAAGCGTCGATGTCTCCTCCGGCTCCAATCCGACCCAGCGGGTCCAGACCGAGATCCAGGTCCGGGACATCTTCGTCGCTGGCCTCGGAGACAGCATCGCCTCGGGCGAAGGCAATCCGGACCGGCCGCTGGCGCTGTCGGACGAAGGTTTTTGCTTCCGGTCCTATCTCGGCACCGCCGGCGCGCAGTATTACCGGCCGAGCCGCGCCGGCTTCAAGGGCGGCCGCGCCTGCGAAGCGCCGGATACGCTTGCCAACTGGCAGCGCTACAGCGCGCTCTGGTTCAACTCGCCCTGCCACCGATCGCTCTACAGCTACCAGGCCCGCACCGCGCTGGCGCTCGCGGTACGCTACACCCACGTCGCGGTGACCTTTCTGCCGCTCGCCTGCACCGGCGCCAGCATCAGCGACGGGCTGCTCGGCTCGCAACGCGCCCGCGAATGCCCGCCCGGCAAGACGGGCGTCTGCAACATCAGCGTGAACGCGCAGGTCGCCGAGCTGCGCGAGGCGCTGACCGCCGCCAGGAAACGCCAGCCAGAGCGCACGCTCGACCTCGTGCTGCTCTCGGTCGGCGCCAACGACGTCTATTTCTCCGGCCTCGTCGCCGACGTGATCGTCGAGACAGCAACCGAGCGCGCGATATTCCGCCGCTCCGGCGTGATGGCGAGCGTCGATGATTCCCGCGATGCGCTGGCGCGCGAACTGCCGCAGAATTTCGTCAAGCTGCGCGAGGCGCTGAAGCCGCTGGTCGGCGGCGACCTCTCGCATGTGGTCTACGTCTCCTACGCCAACCCGGCGCTCGCCGATGGCGGCGTGCCCTGCCGCGGCGGCCGCGCCGGCTTCGACATCCATCCGTCCTTCAACGCCGATCCGCAGCGCCTCGCCCGCGTCTCCACTTTCGTCGACACTGAATTCCTGCCGCAACTCAAGGGGCTCGCCACCTGCACCCGTGGCGCGCTGTGCCGCGATCCCGAGGCCGACCGCATGACCTTCGTGGATTCGCATCAGGCGGCGTTCGCCGATCACGGCTTCTGCGCGCATTCGGGCAACGATCCCGAATTCGACCGCACCTGCTTTACCGAGAACGGCCAGAGCTTCAATCCCGACATCGTGAGTGCGGCGAGCCAGCCGATGCTGTGCGGCCGCGGCGCCTCCGAATTCCGCGCCTATTTGCCGCGCGCGCGGTGGATCCGGGACGCCAACGACAGCTATTTCGCCGCGATGACCTATCCGCAAGGCCTGCCGGCGGCGAGCCAGCCGACCGACATTCATGACGCGACCTGGGGCGTGCTCTCCGCCGTCTACGGCGGCGCCGTGCATCCGAGCGCCGAAGGCCACGCCGCGATGGCGGACGCGGCACTGCCGGCGGCAAGCGCCGTGCTGGGTCTGGATGCGGCACCGCCGGGCGTGACACGCGGGCTGCTCGCGCCGCTGCTGCCGGCCGCGCGGCAGTAGACGCGCGCAGCCTCTAACCGCACACTGTCATCGTCCGCGCAGGCGGGCGATCCAGTACTCCGTGACAGACGTGATTGAATCGAGACGTCGCGGCGTACTGGATTCCCCGCCTTCGCGGGGAATGACAACGGCGCGCGTGGTGCGATCGGGTTCGCCGTCACCTCGATCGTTCCTCCCACCTGCCGTTCCATCAATCCAAAAGCAGCATCGATCGATACTGCCTTGAACTTGGACACTTTGCCGCGCGCACCTCTAGGAGTCGCAGTGGGGAAACGTTTCGAGTTCTAAGGAGGCGCGTCATGAGCGCAGTGATGTCCGCAGCGGATGTGAGAAGGTCTCGCGTCAGGCTGTTCATCGTGACCATGTTGTTCCTGGTCACGACCGTCAATTATGCCGACCGCGCCACGTTGTCGATCGCGGGGCCCGCGCTCTCCAAGGAGCTGCACCTCGATCCCGTCGCGATGGGCTACATCTTCTCGGCGTTCGGATGGTCCTATGTGATCGCGCAGGTGCCGGGCGGTTGGCTGCTCGACCGCTACGGCTCCCGGCTTGTCTATGCCTTCAGCATCATCGTCTGGTCGCTGTTCACGACGATGCAGGGCTGGGTCGGCTTCTTCAGCGCCGGCACCGCGATCACCGTGCTGTTCGGCCTACGCTTCCTCGTCGGTATCGCCGAAGCGCCGTCTTTCCCCGCCAACGCCCGCATCGTTGCGGCCTGGTTTCCGGGCAATGAGCGCGGCACCGCGTCTGCGTTCTTCAATTCCGGGCAGTATTTCGCAACAGTGATCTTCGCGCCGCTGATGGGCTGGATCGCGCACGACTACGGCTGGCGCTATGTGTTCTTCGTGATGGGCGCGCTCGGAATCGTCATGGGCCTGGTCTGGATCAAGACCGTCTACGGGCCGAAAGAGCACCCCGGCATCAACGAGGCCGAATTCGATTACATCAAGGCCGGTGGCGCGCTGGTCGACCTCGACGCTCCCAAGGAGGAGCGCGCGCCAGAGCCCGGCTCCGGATGGGACCATATCCGCCAGCTGCTTTCCAACCGCATGATGCTCGGCGTCTATCTCGGCCAGTACTGCATCAACACGCTGACTTATTTCTTCCTGACCTGGTTCCCGGTCTACCTCGTCAAGGAGCGCGGCCTGTCGATCCTGCAAGCCGGCTTCGTCGCGACCTTGCCGGCGCTGTGCGGCTTCATCGGCGGCGTGCTCGGCGGCGTCATCTCCGACGCGATCCTGCGGAAGACCGGCTCGTTGACGATGGCGCGCAAGATCCCGATCGTCGGCGGCATGTTGCTGTCGATGTCGATCATCGCCTGCAACTATGTCGACGGCCAGGCGCTGGTGGTCGGCTTCATGGCGCTCGCCTTCTTCGGCAAGGGCATCGGCGCGCTCGGCTGGGCTGTCGTCTCCGACACCTCGCCGAAGGAAGCCGGCGGCGTCTCGGGCGGCCTGTTCAACACCTTCGGCAATCTCTCCTCGATTAGCACCCCGATCGTGATCGGCTACATCCTGGCCGCGACCGGCTCCTTCAACGGTGCGCTGATATTCGTCGGCGCCAATGCGCTGGTGGCCGCATTCGCCTATCTCGTGGTCGTCGGCAAGATCGAGCGCGTGGTGCTCAAACGTTCCTCCTGAGGGCTCCCCATGGGAGCTTGACCAGGCAACTTAACGGCGGCTTCACGGCCGCCGTCTTTGTTTTGGGAGTAATCGATGCTAGAAGCGCCGGGGAAACGCCTTATCCATCTAAGGCATGTATCGATGTTCGACCTCAACCAGCTCCGCTGTTTCGTCACGGTGGCGGAGGAATTGCATTTCGGCCGCGCCGCCGCGCGGCTGAACATGACCCAGCCGCCGCTGTCCCGGCAGATCCAGGTGCTCGAGCACATCATCGATGCGCCGCTGCTGGAGCGTACCAGCCGCTCGGTGCGCCTGACGCCTGCCGGGCGCAGCTTCCTGCCGGAAGCGCGGCGCATCCTGAAGCTTGCTGAAAGCGCCTCGCAGGTCGCCCGCCGTATCGCGCTCGGCAAGTCCGGCTCGCTGAAGATCGGCTTCACCGCAGCCGCAGCCTACGGCTTCCTCCCGGAGCTCGTCGCCGCCTGCCGCGCCAAGCTGCCCGAGGTGGACTTCTCGCTGAAGGAGATGGTGTCGGGCGACCAGTTCGAGGCGTTGACCTCGGGCCAGATCGATGCCGGCCTGCTCAGGCCGCCGATCGCGCGCCCCGAAATCGCCAGCCGCCGCGTCGTCGCCGAGCCCCTGCTCGCCGCGATCCCGAAAAAGCATCCGCTGGCGAATGCCGAGAGCGTCACGATCAAGGATTTCGACAACCAGCCCTTCGTGATGTATTCGCCCTATGAGAGCCGCTACTTTCACGACGTGCTGGTGGCGCTGTTCACCCGCGCCGACATCCTGCCGCGCTATGTGCAGCACCTGAGCCAGATCCACTCCATCCTCGCCATGGTACGCGCCGGCCTCGGCCTCGCCATCGTGCCGGCGGCGGCCGCGAGCCTGAAGATCGCGGACGTCCGCCTGCGGCCGCTGAAGCTGCGCACCCGCGTCCCGGTCGAGTTGTTCATGGTCTGGCGCCGCGACGACGAGAATCCGCTGCTCTCGGCACTCGTCAAAATCGCGAGCGAATTGTCCTCGGCGGAGGCGATGGAAGATTGATGCTGATTTCGCATTGGTCGATATAGGCTTTGGCTTGGACCCGCATCGAACGGTCTCCTAAACCACGGTCGCATGGACGCGCAGCCTTTGCGTCCTCCACAACACGAGACCAGGGAGCAGCGCCCATGAGCAAGATGACCCCGCAGGAAATGGCCCAGAAGATCGGATCCGGCCTCCTGTCCTTCCCCGTCACGCCGTTCAAGGCGGATTACTCCTTCGACGAGGCGACCTACCGCGCCAACATGGACTGGCTGTGCGGCTATGACGTCGCAGGCCTGTTTGCCGCAGGCGGCACCGGCGAGTTCTTCTCGCTGACGGCGGCCGAGGTTCCGCAGGTCGTCAAGATCGCCGTGGACGAGACCAAGGGCCGCGTGCCCGTCCTCGCCGGCACCGGCTACGGCACCGCCACCGCGCGCGAGATCGCGATCGGCGCGGAGAAGGCCGGCGCCGACGGCTTGTTGCTGCTGCCGCCCTATCTCACCCATGCCGAGCAGGACGGCCTTGCTGCCCACGTGGAAGCGATCTGCGCCTCCGTGAAGATCGGCGTCATCGTCTACAACCGCGACAACGCCATCCTCCAGCCCGATACGCTCGCCCGCCTCGCCGAACGCTGCCCGAACCTCGTCGGCTACAAGGACGGCATCGGCGACATCGAGCTGATGACCCGCGTCTACACCAAGCTCGGCGACCGCCTGACCTATATCGGCGGCCTGCCGACCGCTGAGACCTTCGCACTGCCCTACCTCGACATGGGCGTGACCACCTACTCCTCGGCGGTATTCAACTTCGTTCCGGAATTCGCCACCAATTTCTACGCCGCCGTGCGCAAGCGCGACCACGCGACGATCCACGCCGGCCTGAAGGACTTCATCCTGCCCCTCATCGCGATCCGCAACCGCAAGAAGGGCTATGCGGTCTCGATCATCAAGGCCGGCATGAAGGTGATCGGCCGCGATTCCGGCCCGGTCCGCCCGCCGCTGACCGACCTCACCGAGCAGGAGATCGCGGAAGTCACGGCGCTGGTGAAGAATCTGCCCGCCATCCGATCGTCACAACAGGCTGCAGAATAACAACAACACAGGGAGGAGCCTGCGATGGTCAAGACCGAGATCACTGGCGCACCGGTCGTCACCGCGATGCAGGTGATCCCGGTCGCAGGCCGTGACAGCATGCTCCTCAATTTGAGCGGCGCGCATGCGCCGTTCTTCACCCGCAACATCGTCATCCTCACCGACAATGCCGGTCACACCGGCGTCGGCGAGGTGCCTGGCGGGCAGAAGATCTGGCAGACACTGCAGGACGCCCGTGATCTCGTGATCGGCAAGACCGTCGGCGCGATGAACAACATCCTCGCCGATATCAGGACCGCCTTCGCCGATCGCGATGCCGGCGGCCGCGGCAAGCAGACTTTTGATCTCCGCGTCATGATCCACGCCGTCACGGCCGTGGAGTCCGCGCTGCTCGATTTGCTCGGCCAGCATCTCAACCTGCCGGTCGCAGCCCTGCTCGGCGAGGGCCAGCAGCGCACCAGCGTCGAGACGCTGGGCTATCTCTTCTTCGTCGGCGACCGCCGCAAATCCAAGCTCGACTATGTCGGCGGCGAGACCGGCAAGGCGGAATGGTTCAACCTCCGCCATCAGGAGGCGATGACGCCGGAGACCGTGGTGCGGCTCGCGGAAGCCACCCACGACCATTACGGCTTCGCCGATTTCAAGCTCAAGGGCGGCGTGCTGCGCGGCGAGCAGGAGATCGAGGCCGTCACCGCGATCGCCAGGCGCTTTCCGAATGCGCGCGTGACTCTGGATCCGAACGGCGCATGGTCGCTCGACGAGGCCATCAGCCTCTGCAAGGACATGCACGGCATCCTCGCCTATGCCGAGGACCCCTGCGGCGCCGAAGGCGGCTTCTCCGGCCGTGAGATCATGGCCGAGTTCCGCCGCGCAACGGGCCTGCCGACCGCGACCAACATGATCGCGACCGATTGGCGGCAATTGTCCCATGCGCTGCGCCTCGGCGCGGTGGACATTCCGCTGGCCGATCCCCATTTCTGGACCATGCAAGGCTCGGTGCGCGTGGCCCAGACCTGCCGCGACAACGGCCTGACCTGGGGTTCGCACTCCAACAACCATTTCGACATCTCGCTCGCCATGTTCACCCATGTCGGCGCCGCCGCCCCCGGCAAGGTCACCGCGATCGACACACACTGGATCTGGCAGGACGGTCAGGCCCTGACGAAGGAGCCGCTCCAGATCAAGGCCGGCAAGATCGCGGTGCCGGATAGGCCGGGCCTGGGTATCGAAATCGACAGGGCCGCCATCGACGCCGCGCATGACCTCTACAAGCAGCATGGACTCGGCGCCCGCGATGACGCTATTGCCATGCAGGACCTGATCCCCGGCTGGACCTTCGACGACAAGCGTCCTTGCCTGGTTCGTTAAAAACTCTGGAGGAAGCTATGACTGCGATCCTGAAGAACTTCATCGGCGGCGAATGGGTCGATGGCTCCGCCGTCACCAAGAACATCAACCCCTCCAACACCAACGACGTCGTCGGCGAATACGCCAAGGCCGACAAGGCCCAGACCGAGAAGGCGATCGCAGCCGCCAAGGCCGCCTTCCCCGCTTGGGCGCAGTCGACACCCCAGGCGCGTTATGACGCGCTGAACAAGATCTCTCTCGAAATCATCGCCCGTAAGGAAGATCTCGGCCGCCTGCTCGCCCGCGAGGAAGGCAAGACGCTGCCGGAAGGAATTGGCGAGGTCGCGCGCGCCGGCCAGATCTTCGCATTCTTCGCCGGCGAGGCGCTGCGCATGATCGGCGAGAAGGGCGCTTCCGTCCGTCCCGGCATCGACGTCGAGCTCACCCGTGAGCCGATGGGCGTCGTCGGCATGATCACGCCCTGGAATTTCCCGATCGCGATCCCCGCCTGGAAGATCGCCCCCGCGCTCTGCTATGGCAACACGGTGGTGTTCAAGCCTGCCGAACTGGTGCCGGGCTCGGCGCATGCGCTGTCCGAGATCATCACCCGCTCCGGCATCCCGGCCGGCGTGTTCAACCTCGTTGTCGGCTCGGGCTCCGTGGTCGGCCAGACCCTGATCGAGCATCCCGACGTCGCCGCGATCACCTTCACCGGCTCGGTGCAGACGGGGCGCAAGATCGCGCAGGCTTGCGTGACCTCGAGCAACATGAAGAAATTCCAGCTCGAGATGGGCGGCAAGAACCCGCTGGTCGTGCTCGACGACGCCGATCTCAAGACCGCCGTCGAAGTCGCCGTCAACGGCGCCTATTTCTCCACCGGCCAGCGCTGCACGGCGTCCTCGCGCCTGATCGTCACCGAAGGTATTCACGACCGTTTCGTTGCGGCGGTGACCGAGCGCCTGAAAGGCCTCACGGTGGACGACGCGCTCAAGGCCGGCGTGCATATCGGCCCGGTGGTCGACCAGAGCCAGCTCGACCAGGACCTGCGCTACATCAAGATCGGCCAGGACGAGGGTGCCAAGCTCGCCTGGGGCGGCGAGTTGCTCAAGCGCGAAACGCCCGGCCACTACCTCCAGCCGGCGCTGTTCACCGAGGCCAACAACAACATGCGCATTTCGCGCGAGGAGGTCTTCGGCCCGGTCGCCGCCGTCATTCGCGCCAAGAACTACGAGGAGGCGCTCGCGATCTCCAACGACACCGAGTTCGGCCTCGCCTCCGGCATCTGCACCAGCAGCCTTAAATACGCCTCGCACTACAAGCGCAACAGCGAGTCCGGCATGGTGATGGTCAATCTGCCGACGGCCGGCGTCGACTATCACGTGCCGTTCGGTGGCCGGAAGGGTTCGAGCTACGGCGCCCGCGAACAGGGCTCCTATGCCCGCGAGTTCTACACGACGGTGAAGACCGCCTATACCTATCCCGGCTAACCACGGGCAAGATATCGTAGGGTGGGCAAAGCGAGGCGCGCCCACCGCTTACGTTCGGCACGAAGCATGGTGGGCACGGCGCTTTGCGCCTTTGCCCACCCTACGACTTGAGTTTCCGAGGTAAAGCAGATGGACCAGTCAGTCGCAGCGAAAGAGCAGCCTCGCTACATCAAGCTCAACGAGCGCGACAACGTCGCGATCGTTGTCAATGATTTCGGGCTTCCCGCCGGCTCCCGCTTCGCCAGCGGGCTGACGCTGCGCGCCTTCGTGCCGCAGGGACACAAGACGGCGCTGGTCGACATCCCGCAGGACGCCCCGATCATCCGCTATGGCGAGGTGATCGGCCATGCGCTCGCGCCGATACTGGCCGGCGAATGGGTGGACGAAGCGCGCATCCGCATGCCGGAGGCCCCTGCCCTCGACAAGCTGGAAATCTCCACCGCCGTTCCCGCGCCGCTGCCGCCGCTCGAAGGTTTCACGTTCGAAGGCTTTCGCAATTCCGACGGCTCGGTCGGCACCAAGAACATCCTCGGCATCTCCTCCTCGGTGCAATGCGTCAAGGGCACGATGGAATATGCGGTGAAGCGCATCCGCGCCGAGCTGCTGCCGAAATATCCGAATGTCGACGACGTCGTGCCGCTGACGCATGCCTATGGCTGTGGCGTCGCCATCAACGCGCCTGATGCCGTGATTCCGATCCGCACGCTGCAAAACATCGCACAGAACCCGAATTTCGGCGGCGAGATACTGGTCATCAGCCTCGGCTGCGAGAAGCTTGCGCCCGAGCGTCTGGTGCCGGAAGGCGTCAGCAATGCCATCGTGCGCATGCAGGATGAAGCCTTCGACGGCTTTGGCGCCATCGTCGAGGCAATCATGACCCAGGCAGAGGCCCGCCTCAAGATCCTCAACAAGCGCACCCGCGAGACCTGCCCGGCCGCCGATCTCGTCATCGGCCTGCAATGCGGGGGCAGCGACGCGTTCTCCGGCGTCACCGCGAACCCTGCGGTCGGCTTCGCCGCCGACCTGCTGGTGCGCGCCGGCGCCACCGTGATGTTCTCGGAAGTCACCGAAGTGCGCGACGCGATCCAGTTGCTCACGCGGCGCGCCATCAACGAGGACGTCGGCCGCGCGCTGGTCCGCGAGATGGCCTGGTACGATTCCTATCTGGCCCGTGGCGGCGCGGACCGCAGCGCCAACACCACGCCCGGCAACAAGAAGGGCGGCCTCGCCAACATCGTCGAGAAGTCGCTCGGCTCAATCGTCAAGTCCGGATCAAGCGCGATCACCGGCGTCCTCTCGCCCGGCGAGAAGGCGACGCAGAAGGGCATGCTGTTTGCGGCAACGCCGGCGTCCGACTTCATCTGCGGCACGCTCCAGCTCGCCTCCGGCATGACCTTGCAGGTGTTCACCACGGGCCGCGGCACGCCTTACGGCCTTGCGGCTGCGCCCGTGATCAAGGTTTCGACCCGCAGCGAGCTGGCGCGACGCTGGAAGGACCTGATCGATTTCGATGCGGGAGGCATCGCCACCGGCGAGAAGACCATCGAGGAAACCGGCTGGGACCTGTTCCGCCTGATCCTCGACGTCGCCAGCGGCCGCACGAAACCCTGGTCGGATCGCTGGGGCATCCACAACGATTTGACGCTGTTCAATCCGGCGCCAGTGACCTGAGCGCCGCGCGCGGACGCTGCCTCGCCGCGTGGATGCATTGGTGCCGTTTCGGCACGTAGGGCACCGACACGTCACCGCGCGACCACTTCCGCGAAACCGCCCGGAAACATTGGCGCGGAAAACTTCCTTCGCGCTTCGTCGCTCGACATCACGCAATCAAATAGATCAGCGACCGCGATCTAATGTTCGCACACAGGCGAACCTGTTGCGGCATCACCGCGACCTAACCTCCGATTGGCACTTCTCACGGAGATTTTCCAATGCGCGTTCTTTCGATGGTTGCCGTTGCCGCAGCGATGATTGCCAACTCGTCAGGCGCGTTCGCCGGCGAGCTTCCCTCTTACGAAGTGACGTCGTTTCCGATCTCGGCGACGCAAGTCCAGGTGCTCGGCGGCCCAGGCATCGAGGAGCAGTCGACTGCGCCCGCGATGATCGTCGCCGGCATGCCCGCCTCGCCCGCGCAGATGTCGGTGCTGTCGCCACGCGTGAAGCGGCTTGCGAGCGTCAGCGCGAACAACGAGGCGCGCTAAGCCTTGACGCCATTCCGGGTTCGACGCTGCGCGTCGCCCGGGATGACGTTTCACTCTACGTCATGCTGCCCGGCATGAAGCAGCGCACCCGCGGATGGCCGTCGATATAGTGCTTCCACACCATGGTGCGGCCGATCTTGTTCGGCTCGGTAATGACGGCGCCGTCGGGCACGACCACCCATTCGCCCTCGAGATGCACGCGATAACGGCCCTTGTCGGATTCCCAGTCGACGTCGGCGACCATATAGCCGTCGGCATCCGAGCAGCATTGGCCGTATTCGCTGTGCAGGCTCTCGAACCAGGCAATGACGGCGGTGTGTGGAGCTACCGAAGTTCAGGCGGCACAGCGCGCGACGTAGACCTACTGCTTCGGCACCGGCGCCATCATTGCGCCGCCCTTCTTCGCCGGTGCCACAGGCACCGGCTTGGTCGCGGCGGTCGCTTGCGCCGGAAGATATTTCGCGACGATGGCGGGATCGACCTGCGCGATGTTGGCGTCGGGAAGACGCGTCCAGGTCTCGTCCTTGCCGAACAGGGAGATGCCGAGGAAACCGCGCATCGTCAGGGTCTGTCCGTCCGGGCTGACCGTCATCTTGGCCTTCCAGATGTTGCCGTCGCGAGGATTGACCACGTTGCCGCCGTCATACTTCAAGCCGTCGCGCTTCATGTCACGGATGAAGGAGAGCCCGAGCACCGGCGCGTTCTTGCGATCGTCCGTGCATTTGGCGCAGATCTCGTTCGGGTCGTCGCCGGGCCGCGGGAAGGTTTTTGCGATGACGCCTTCGAACACACCGTTGTGGTCGATGAAGAGAAACCATCCCACCGTCTTGCCGTCTTCGACCTTCTGCCAGAGGCCTGCGGCGGTCGGCTGCTGCACTTGCGCCACAACCGGGCTCACCGCACCGAGCGTCATCGCGAGCGCGAGAAGCGAGAACAGCCGAAAGCTGAAAAAGAGAGTCCGCATTTTCATCACCTTGCTGAGCCAATCGCCTTGCTAAGCCGCCAGCTGCAATGGCCGCAGACTACGGCGATTTCGCGAACTGTTCCAGCACCAGAAACATGAGGCATCGCCCCCGCCATCAGTTGACGCCGAGCTTCTTTTGCAGGCTGGAGGACGACGTCGTGTACTGGAACACGAGCCGCTTCCCCGGATAGACGTAGCGATGGGCTTTTTGCGACATCAGCGCGCCTTCGTGGAAGCCGCACAGGATCAGCTTGATCTTGCCGGGATAGGTGTTGATGTCGCCGATCGCGAAGATGCCTGGCACGTTGGTCTCGAACGCGGATGTCTCGACCGGCACCAGATTGTTCTCCAGCGCGATGCCCCAGTTCGCGACCGGACCGAGCTTCATGGTCAGCCCGAAGAACGGCAGCATGGTGTCACAGGCAATTTCGTTCACGCTGTTGTCGTTGCCCTTCACGGTGGCGCCGCTCAGCTTGCCCTCATTGCCTGACAGCGCAGTGACCTGGCCGAGCCGCAGATCCATCTTGCCGGCCGCGACCAGCGCGCGCATCTGCTCGACGCTGTGGGGCGCGGCGCGAAAATCGTCGCGACGGTGCAGAAGCGTGATGCGTTTGGCGATCGGATGCAGATTGAGCGTCCAATCGAGCGCGGAATCGCCGCCGCCCACGATCAGCACGTTCTTGTCGCGGAACGCCTCCATCTTGCGCACGGCGTAGTGCACCGAGCTTCCTTCATAGGCTTCGATCCCCGGCACCGGTGGACGCTTGGGCTGGAACGAGCCGCCGCCGGCAGCGATCACCAGCACCTTGCATTCGAACACCTTGCCGGCGTCCGTGGTGCAGCGGAACAGCGGATCGCCGATTTTCTCGACGGTCTCGATCATCTCGCCGAGATGGAAGGTCGGATGGAACGGCTTGATCTGCTCCATCAGCGCGTCGGTGAGGCCCTGCCCAGAAACCTGCGGAATGCCGGGAATGTCGTAGATCGGCTTTTCCGGATAGAGTTCTGCGCACTGGCCGCCGACCTTGTCGAGGATGTCGACGAAATGCGTCTTCATGTCGAGAAGGCCCAGCTCGAAGGCGGCGAACAGACCGCAGGGGCCGGCACCAATAATCAGCACATCGGTTTTGATCGCGTCGCTCATGTCGTCTCTTTATCGGTCGTTCGTGGGACGGCGCCCTTTGGGCCGAGGTGACCCTGCCTGTCTAGCCAACGGGGATGGATCAGGGAAGGCATAAAAGCGGGAGCGCCCCGCAGCCGGGCCCACTTGCCGGGTCAGGATAACTGGGCTGTAACGAGGAACGATATGACGGAGATCAATCGGTGAACGCACCAAGCCGCCTCGATACGACGCCGCGCCTGGAGGACTATCCTTTTCGCCTCAGCGACAACGTCCGCTTCGGCGATCTCGACCCTAACCAGCACGTCAACAACGCGGTTTACGCCACCTATTTCGAGACCGGCCGCGTCACGCTGATGAAGCTCCCGGAATACGGCCTGACGCCGCCGGGACTTGCCTGGATCATGGTGCGGCTCGACATCCATTTTCGCGCGGAGCTGCACTGGCCGAATACGATCGAGCTCGGTCTCGGCGTGGTGAAACTGGGGCGAACGTCGGTGACGTTCGAGCAGGTGGTGTTTTCGGAAGGGAAGTGCATTGCATCGGCGACATCGGTCGCCGTGATGATCGACGAAACGTCGCGCCGGCCAACGCCGCTGACTGCGGAAGTGCTCGAGAAGCTCAGCCCCTGGCATAAGCGCGGCATCCAGGTCGCGCAGCCCAGCACATGATAGCTAAGAGAGTTAGGCCTGCCGTTCCGGCGTCGCCACCACGAGGCCGTCGAGATCGTCGGAGACCTTGATTTGGCAGGACAGGCGCGAGTTCGGGCGCACGTCGAAGCCGAAGTCGAGCATGTCCTCTTCCATCGGCGTCGGGCTACCGACCTTCTCGCGCCACGCTTCGTCGACATAGACATGACAGGTGGCGCAGGCGCAGGCGCCGCCGCATTCGGCCTCGATGCCGGGAATGCTGTTGCGGATGGCGGCTTCCATCACAGTCGCGCCGTTCTCGACGTCCACCGTACGGGTTTCGCCCTTGTGATCGACAAAGTGGATTTTGGCCATGTGTGCTCGTGCTGCCGCGATCTAGGGAATGAAGGAGGGTCCGGGCTGTCCTATAACGGGTCGGTCAGCCCGGCGCCATAGCGTTTTGATGAAGTCGCGAATACCGCTTCGCGGGAAGAAGACCCGTCAAAACAAAAGACTACAGCACGGTTCGGGCCCTGTTGGCCTAAGGATTCAGGATCGCCTCGATGGCGGCGCGAGCCTCGGTCACCGCCTCTTTCAGCGCGGCGAAGGCGTGAGGCCGGCCCTGGCCGGTCTGGATCGCAGTCTCCAGGCTGGCTGCGGCATCCGCCACTGCAAAGGCGCCGATCCCGCGCGCCGAGCCCTTGAGCTTGTGGGCGAGTGCGCCGGCTTCGGCCGGCAGCGCTGCCATCGTCGCGATCAGGCGCACCGTCTGCTCGGCAAACATCGCCAGCACTTCCTGCTCCAGCTCGGAATCGCCGAGCGTCATGCGTGAGAGATGATCGAGGTCGAGCGGGCTTTCGATCGGTGCAAGCGGGGGCGAGGGCATCCAGTCCATCCGTTGCAGTTCAGGCGTCATGGCGCAGGCCCCGGCATCGCGCGATGTCCGCCGGTCCGGCGGTCAAGTTCCCTCCACCCAAGCATGGAAATGGTTAACGAAATGTTCTGGCCGTTTTGCGCAAATCTGCCTGCTTATTGACGAAAAGTTGCCGCAATCCGGCGAGTCCGGTGGAGAATTCCATTTATTGCTAAGGCGTTACGGCACGATCCTGTTAACGATGATTAAGAATGTCTTAATCGCGGGCATTTCATTCGCGACGCTCTGCCAATAGGATGTTGGAGAAATTGGCGGACAAGCCGTCCGGGTGGGGATGGCTCGGAGATCCGCGCAAGCGGCATGATCCGGACTGTGGGCTTGCGTAGCGCGCAGAGCTCGCGGGGGGACGCGTACAAGTAACGAGGGCTCGGACTGAACATGGCAAACACTCCGAAAAAGGTCAAAGACCCCACAGAAGATGCGCTTTCTGCAATCCAGGAAGCCCTGAACATCAGCGACACGGCCGCGGACACCAGCCGCAACGCCTCGATGCGCAGCGAAACGTCGCCCCCGGTCGCGCCACCAGCTCCCCCGATGTTCGACGAACCGAGCTTCGACGCGCGCCCTGCCGCGAACGAACGCGCGATGTTCGACCAGATCGAGGAGCCGCGCTCCTCGCGCCGCGCCGCCAATGACGACCGTGCGACCATCGGCCAGCTCTTGCAGACGTTGCAGACGGGACGCCCGACCCGCAACATCTACACCGGCGCGACAATCTTCACCGTCATCTGGCTGGCCGCCTGCGCCGCGCTGACGGTCGGCTTCCTGCCTTCCATCCAGGCGGCGATGGGCCAGAGCGGCGGCGTCTTGGCCATTGCCGGCCTCGTCACGATGTTCTTTGCGCCGATCATGCTGTTCTTCTTCCTGGCGAGCCTCGTCTGGCGCGGCCAGCAAATGAGCTCGGTCGCGCAGGCGATGGCCCAGGTTGCGATCCGCTTCTCCGAGCCGGAAGGCTCGGCTTCCGATTCCATGGTGACCGTCGGCCAGGCCATCCGCCGCGAGGTTGCGGCGATGGGCGACGGCATCGAGCGCGCCATCGCGCGCGCCGGCGAACTCGAGACGCTGGTCGCCAACGAGGTCGCGGCGCTCGAACGCGCCTATTCCGACAACGAAGTGCGCATCCGCGCCCTGCTCCAGGACATCGCGCATCAGCGCGACAATCTGGTCGGCCAGGCCGAGCAGGTCCGCAGCGCCATCTCCGGCGTGCAGATCGATTTGCGCCACGACATCGCACTGATCTCGGACGCGATCGCCTCGCGCGTCGACGAGGTCGCCAAGTCCATCACCGGCGCCCTCGAAGAGCGCGGCGCCCACATCACCGGTGCGCTGAGCAACGCCGGCGACAACATGATCCTCGCGCTCGGCGAGCGCGGCGGCGACCTGCTCAACCGCCTCGAGGAGGCCAGCAACGAGACCACGCGCGCCGTGCTCGACGCCAGCGAGCGGCTGACCACCAGCCTCAATTTCAAGACCGGCCACGTTCACGACGAATTCGTCGACCTCGCCGACCGTGTCCACGAGATGCTGAACGAGCGCATCGACCGCATCACCGGCGAGTTCGAGCAGCGCTCCGCCGCGATTGTCGACGGCATCTCCGAGCGCACCGAGCAGGTGCACGACAGCCTGAAGAATTCGTCGGACTCGCTGCTGCTCGAGCTCGAGCTGCGCTCCAACGACCTCTCCGCCAAGATCGACGACGCCGGCAACCGCCTCGCCGGCCAGATCATGACCTCCGGCGACAAGGCCAGCGAAGCACTCGACGCCACCGTCAACACGCTGGTCGCCAAGGTCGTCAGCCAGACCGAGACCGCGCACGACTCGCTGTCGCTCCAGATGAGCGCCTTCGACGAGCTGGTGAAGAACCAGGGCGCCGAGCTGGTCGAGAAATTCGCCCGCGACTCCGGCACGCTGGGCGCGCTGATCACCCGCCACATCTCCGAGTTCGACCGCACCGTGAAAACCTTCGGCGGCGAGATCGTCGATCGGATGGGCCAGCGCACGCAGGACATCCATGAATCGCTGAAGAGCTATGTCGACAATTTCGACACCCGCTTCACCGCCAATGGCGGCGCGATCACGGCTGTGCTCGACCAGCGCCTGGTGCAGTTCGAGACCACGATCGGCGAACGTGTCAGCAACCTCGATGCCTCGCTGAACGGCAAGATCTCGAGCCTCGACTCTACGATCGACGGTCACATCAAGACCTTCGACGAACAGCTCGTCGGCCGCGTCGCCGCGCTCGAACAGTCGTTCGATACCCGTGCGAAGTCGGTCACCGAGACAATCGACGGACGGCTCAACAACCTCGCCTCGTCGCTGACCGACGGCGCCGCGCAGGCGATCCAATCGATCGACTCCCGCCTCACCCACCTCACGACGTCGCTGACCGACGGCGCGTCTCAGGCTGTCGAGACCATCGACAACCGCCTCAACCACCTCGCGACCTCGCTGACCGATGGCGCGTCGCAGACCATCCAGACGATCGACACGCGCCTCACGCATCTGACGACCACCCTCACCGGCGGCGCGTCGCAGGCGCTCGAATCCATCGACACGCGCCTCACCTACCTGACCAGCGCGGTGACGAACGGCGCCTCGCAGGCCGTGCAGTCGATCGATTCCCGCCTCACCCTGCTGACCTCGACACTTACGGACGGCACCGCGCAGGCGATCGAGGCGGTCGATCGCCGCATCACCGGCGTCGCCGAGATCATCGATGGCCGCAGCATGCACCTGACCGACACGGTCACGGCGCGCTTCCAGGACATCCAGCAGGCCATCGAGATCAAGGTCGGTGCCGTCGCCAGCGACATCGACGTGCGCGTGGCGCAGTTCGAGGACCTGCTCGGCTCGCGCGTCGAGGCCGTCGCCGGCCGCATCGAGAGCAGCGGACGCCAGGCCAGCGAGGACATGATGTCCCGCGCCGAGATGATCTCGACCGCGATTCGCTCGCATGTCGAGGACGCCGAGCGCTCGCTCACCAACCTCGTGGTCAACACCAGCGAGACCATCCAGACCGGTGCGCGCACCGCGCAGCAGTCGCTGATGACGGTCTCCTCCGACGTCAACGCCCAGCTCAAGATGACCTCCGCCGAGGTCGAGCGTGCGCTGACCGCCGTCGGCACCGGTGCCGCGAACTCGATCCTGACCAGCGCCCGCGAAGCCCAGTCGACCCTGGTCGCCGCGTCGGGCGATGCCTCCAACCAGATCAAGGGGCTCGCGGCCGACGTCGAACGCACGCTGTCGTCGGCAGGCTCGGCGACCGCCGCCTCGATCCTGGCCGGTGCCCGCGAGGTGCAGACCACGCTCGTGACGGCGTCCTCGGATGCGGCCAACCACGTCAAGACTCTCACCGCCGACGTCGAACGCACGCTGTCGTCGGCAGGCTCGGCGACCGCCGCCTCGATCCTGGCCGGTGCCCGCGAGGTACAGACCACGCTCGTCACGGCGTCCTCGGACGCCGCCAACCACGTCAAGACCCTCACCGCCGACGTGCAGCGCTCGCTGTCGATGGCCGGCACCACAACGGCGGAATCGATCACCGCCGGCGCCCGCGATGCGCAGAGCGCGCTGATCGCGGCCTCGAGCGAGACCGCCAACCAGATCAAGGCGCTGTCCTCGGACGTGCAGCGCTCGCTCTCGATGGCGGGAACCGCGACGGCAGAGACCATCATGACCGGCGCCCGCGAAGCCCAGAGCACGCTCGTCAACGCGTCCTCGGATGCGGCGAGCCAGGTCAAGTCTCTCGCCGCCGAAGTGCATCGCTCGCTCTCGCAGGTCGGCCAGTCGACCGCCGAGACGATCACGACCAGCGCCCGCGATGCCCAGAGCACCCTGCTGGCGGTCTCCGCCGAACAGACCGGCCAGGTTCGTTCGCTGGCGGCCGAGATGCAGCGCGCGCTGGCGACCGCCGGCGGGGCCACCATCGAGGCGCTCACCAGCGGCGTACGCGAGGCCCAGGGCACGCTGATCTCCGCCTCGACGGACGCTGCGAGCCAGATCAAGTCGCTGACTACGGACATCGAGCGCACGCTGACCTCGGTCGGCGCCGACACCGCCTCGACCATCCTCAACAGCGCGCGTGAGGCGCAGACCTCGCTGACCTCGACCTCGGCGGATGCCGCAAGCCAGATCCGCACGATCTCGAGCGAGATCGAGCGTACGCTGAGCACGGCCACCGCGAACGCGACCAACGACATCCAGACCAGCGCGCTCAACGCCCAGAACGCGTTGATCAACGCCTCCAACGAGGCGAGCTCGCGGGTCAAGTCGAGTTCGGCCGACGTCGAGCGCTCGGTGCTCGCCGCCAGCAGCAGCTTCGGCCAGGCCATGACCGGCAAGACCGACGAGATCGTCACCTATGTGCAGCAGCAGTCCGACCGTCTCGCCAACATGATCGACGCCAAGCGCGGCTCGCTCGTGGACGCGATCGGCTCCAAGACCAGCCAGCTCACGCTCGACATCGACCGCGTCACATCCGACGCGCTGAAGTCGATCGAGACGCGCGGACATGCGTTCTCGCAGACCATGATGGGCAACGGCTCCGAGGTGGCGCGAACCATCAACTCGGCGAGCGAGATGGCGACAGGTGCCGTCAACAAGTCGCTCAAGGACCTCGAGCAGGCCTCCCGCGCGGCGATCGACCAGTCGCGCCAGGTCTCGATCGCGGCCGTCACAGAGATGCAGGAGACCAGCAAGATCCTGCGCACCGACACGGTCGCCCTGTTCGAGCGACTGCGCGAAGGCAACATCCTGCTCCAGGAGGTGCTGACCGGTGCGCACGACAACCTCAACTCGCTCGAGCGGGCGCTGGTGACGCGCGTCGCCGACTTCGTCTCGGCGATGAACGACGTCACCTCGCGCAACGGCGCTGCGACGCAGAACCTGGAAGACCAGCTCAACGTCTTCAACAGCAAGACCACCCGGGCGCTCCAGGATCTCGGCGAGCTGTCGACCCAGTTCGACGCGCACGGCAAGGCACTGGTCGAGGCCGCACAGGTCGTGGAACAGAGCAACAAGAACACCACCGCCTCGCTCGCCGAACGCAAGGAGGCGCTGGAATCGCTTGTCACCACGATCGACCTGCGCACGGCCGATCTCGACCAGCGCCTGTCGCGCTTCACCGGCCTGCTCGATGAATCGCTGGCGGCCGCCGAAGAGCGTGCCCGCGACATCGCCCGCGTCGTCGCGGAGACCGCCGGCGCCGGTTCCGCCGCGATCACGCGCCAGTTCGAAGCGGTGCGGTCGGCCTCAGAAGAGGAGCATCGGCAGACCGTCGAGGCCATGCACGACATCTACCGCCAGACCACCGACGAGGCGGATGCGATGTTCAAGCAGTCGACCGAGAAGTTCACCAACCTCGTCTCCAGCATGAAGCAGATGGCGTTCGAGATGCACAACGAGCTCGAAGCCACCCGCAACGAGCTGCGCCGCGGCGTGCTCGAGATGCCTCAGGAGGCGGCCGAGAGCACTGCGCAGATGCGCAAGGTGATCGTCGACCAGATCGAGGCCCTCGCCGAGCTCAATCGCATCGTGGCTCAGCATGGTCGTGGCCTCGACGTCTCCACGACGGGCCGCGCCAGCGTGCAGCGCCAGGAAGAGCCGATGCTGGCGGCCGTCGGCGCGCGCAGCACCGAAGCGCGCATGCGCGAGAGCGCCAGCGCCTCGACGCTGCCGCCGCCAGACCTCGGTATGCCCGCCTCCTCGCGCCGCACCGAAGCCCCGCCGGTGGCGCCGGCCGGCAACGACCAGGGCCGTGACGGCTGGCTGTCCGACCTGCTGAGCCGCACGGACGCCAACCAGGGTGCGCCCACCGGACGTGAGCCCCAGCGCGGCCGCCAGGCTGCACCGGCTCCGCAGCCGCAGGCTCCGCAAGGTGGCGGCAATCCGCTGGAATCCTTGTCGCTCGACATCGGCCGGCTGATGGACCGCAACCTCGCGTCCGAGATGTGGGACCGCTACCAGCGCGGCGAGAACAAGGCCTTCACCAAGCGGCTCTACACGCCCGCCGGCCAGAAGGCCTTTGATGAGGTCGCCCGCAAGTATCGCTCCGACCGCAACTTCAAGGCCACGGTCGACCGCTATGTCGCCGAGTTCGAACGCCTGCTCGACGAAGTCGCCCGCGACGGCCGCGGCCCGCAGGAGCTGCGCAACCACCTGACCTCGGAGACGGGCCTGGTGTACACGCTGCTCGCTCACGCAGCGGGCCGGCTGGGATAAGCGGTCAGTCGCCAAGACGCATGACAAATGAAAACGGAGGCCTCACGGCCTCCGTTTTGTTTTGGGGAGGTTGTTGCGCCTCCACAAACTCGTCATTGCGAGGAGCTCTTGCGACGACGCAATCCAGACTGCTTATGCGGAGACGGTCTGGATTGCTTCGCTTCGCTCGCAATGACGAGGTGAGAGACGAGTGCAACGTCGCTACTGCCGCCTGCGCTCGGGCGCCGCGGCTGGCTTCGGCGGCTCTGGCGGCGGTGGCGGCGCGGCCGGCGGCGCGTTGTTGCTGGCGCCGAACAGGACGCGGGTCGGGTTGCGGTCGAAATTGTTGACGGCGCGGCTGATGTCGCCGAGCGTGCGGCGGCCGTCGGTCATCAATGCGCCGGAGCGCTTGTCGAAATCGTCGGCCAGTTCGCGGATCGACTTCACCGCCTGGAACAGCTCGCCGCCGTCCTTGCCGCCGGCGAGCGTGTTGAGGCCGAGCATGAGGCTATCGGCCTTGAGCATCACGCCGTCGACCTTGGCCATCACGCCGTCGATCTTCTCGGAGTTGCGGGCGAGCGAGTTGGTGAAGGTCTCGAGGTTCTTCAGCGAGTTCTTCACCGACTCCTGATTGTCGGCGACGATCTTGTTGATGTTCTGGAGCGTCCCGCGGATCGCCTCGGTGACGTCCTGGAGCTTGTTGGGATCGGCCGTCAGCGTCGGGATGCCGTCCTCGTCGAGCGGCGGCGCAGGCGCTGCCTCCTCGCCGCCCTTGAGCGAGATCGCGGCAACGCCGGTCAGGCCCTGGAATTCGAGGCCGACCAGGGTGTCCTTGCGGATCGGGGCGTTATTCTCGACCATGGCGAGTGCGACAACCCGCCGCGGGTTGTCGAGCTTCACCGAGACCACCTCGCCCACCCGGATACCGTTGAAATTGACGCTGCCGCCGTTGCGCAGGCCCGCGGCCGGGCCCTCGAACACGACGCGCAGGGGGCTGCGCTGCTTGGTGGTGTGCAGCGACTGAAACCACAGCACGAAGCCGATCGCGGCGGCGATCACCGCCAGCGTGAACGACCCGATCAGCACGTAATTTGCCCGCGTTTCCATCAGCTACTCCGGCACCTCAGCCCATCACCGCGCGAGCGCGCTTGCCATGGAAATATTGCCTCAGCCAGGGATGCTGCGAGGCCTGCATGTCGGCGATCGACCCTGCCGCAATGATCTTACCGTTGCCTAGAACGGCGATGCGGTCACATGCTGTGTAAAGGCTATCGAGGTCGTGCGTTACCATGAAAACGGTCAGCCCCAAAGTCCGCTGCAACGTCCTGACCAACTCGTCGAAGTCGCCGGCGCCGATCGGGTCCAGGCCCGAGGTCGGCTCGTCCAGGAAGACGAGATCCGGGTCGAGCGACAGCGCGCGCGCCAGCGCCACGCGCTTGATCATGCCGCCCGACAGTTCCGAAGGAAAGCGATCGGCGACCTCAGGCTTAAGACCCACCATGGTGAGCTTGGCGATGGTGATCTCGTCCATCAGCCGCTGCGACACCCGCAGATATTCGCGCATCGGAAACTGGATGTTTTGCCGCACCGTGAGCGAGGAGAACAGCGCGCCCTGCTGAAACAGCACGCCCCAGCGCCGCTCCACGTTGCGACGCTGCGACGTATTGGAGGCATCCAGGTCGACGCCGAACACCTCGATGCTCCCTGCGACCTTCGGCACGAGGCCGATGATCGTGCGTGTCAGCACGGATTTGCCCGCGCCGGACGGGCCCACGAAGCCAAGAATCTCGCCGCGCTTGACGTCGAGATCGAGCCCGTCGAGCACGCGCGTCGCGCCGAACTGCACGGTGATGTCGCGGACCCGGATGATGGGGTTCTGGATCTCGCCTGCCATCGTCACATCCCGATCGCGGCGAAGAAGATGGCGAACACGCCGTCCATGACAATGACGAAAAAAATGCCTTTCACGACAGACGACGTCGTGTGCTGCCCGAGCGATTCCGCGCTGCCCTGCACCGCGAGCCCCTCGACGCAGGCGACGATGCCGATCACCGCGGCCATGACAGGTGCCTTGACGATGCCAACGATGAAATGGTCGATCGAGATGGCGTCGCGCAGCCGCAGCAGGAAAGCCTCCGGCTGCACGCCCCCATAGAGCCAGGCGACGAGGCCGCCGCCATAGAGCGCGGCCATCGCGCCGAGGAAGGCCAGGATCGGCAGCGCGAGAACGAGCGCGAGCATACGCGGCAGCACCAGCACCTCGATCGGGTCGAAACCCATGGTGCGCAGCGCGTCGATCTCCTCGCGCATCTTCATCGAGCCGAGTTCGGCGGTGTAGGCGCTGCCCGAGCGGCCCGCGACCATGATCGCGACCAGCAGCACGCCGATCTCGCGCAGCACCAGCACGCCGAGCATGTCGACGACGAACAGGTCGGCGCCGAACCTGCGGAAGTGGAAGATGCCCTGCTGGGCGATGATGCAGCCGATCAGGAAGGTGATCAGCACGACGATCGGCACGGCGCGCCAGCAGACCTGCTCGAGATGATGCACGGTCGAGGTCAGGCGGAACGAGCGCGGATGAATCAGGGTGCGCGCGACCGCCGCGAGCACCGCGCCGAGCATGTCGACCAGGCCTGCGACCGTGCCGGCAACACCGGCCACGGCCCGGCCGATCTGCTCCAGCATGCCGGTGATGGTGATCGTGCTGGCGTCGATGACGGGCGTCGCCCTGACCCGCCGCACCTCGTCCACGAGGCTTGAATAATTGGCGGAGAGGCCGGCGATCTGCGCCTCTACGGCGCCCTGCGTCAGGCTGCGGCGCAGCCGCTCGATCAGCCAGGCGCCGAAGGTGTCGAGCTTGGCGACCTCGGACACGTCGATGAAGATGCTTTGTGGGCCGCCGGCGAGCTTCTCGGCGTCAGCCACCATCCGCTCCAGGACCGGCGCGAAGCTCGCGGTCCAGGTTCCGGTGGCGCAGAGTGCCAGCGCATTGCCCTTCGCAATCCGTTCCAGCTTCGGATCGCCGTTCAAGATGTCCGCTCCCGTGCCGGGGCGCGAGAAACGGTTGAAATCAGATGGTTGCGCACGCGCCCTTACCCGGAGAAGGTATCCCCAACTGGTTAACCTTAGTTGCTAGAGGTAACCAGCAGGTTCAGATTTCGCCAGAGTTCAAAATGACTTCCAGCAAAGTTCCTGCCCTCGCCGCGCGAATCGAGCGCTTTCCCATCGCAGGCAGTTTCACCATCAGCCGGGGCGCCAAGACCGAGGCCGTCACCGTTGTGGCCGAGGTCCGCCGGAAGGGCCTGACCGGCCGCGGCGAATGCGTGCCCTATCCCCGCTATGGCGAGACGCCGGAGGCGACCCTTGCCGCCATCAAGGCCATGCAGGACGCCGTGGCCCGCGGTCTCACCCGTCAGGCCCTGCAAGCCGCCATGCCGCCCGGGGCGGCCCGCAATGCCCTGGATTGTGCCCTGATCGATCTGGAAGCCAAGGCGGCGGGCCTGCGGGCCTGGAGCGTGCTCGACCGCCCGGCGCCGGGCGAACGCACCACGGCCTACACGATCTCGCTGGACACGCCCGAGGCCATGGCGGCGGCGACTGCCAAGGCGGCGCACCGGCCGCTGCTCAAGATCAAGCTCGGCGGCGACGGCGACGGGGAGCGGATCGCCGGGGTGCGCAACGCCGCACCCGAATCCGAGCTGATCGTGGATGCCAACGAGGCCTGGACCGAAGCCAATCTGGAGCAGAATCTTGCGGCCTGCGAGGCCGTCGGCGTCACCTTGGTCGAGCAGCCGCTGCCCGCGGGCCAAGACGACGCGCTCGCGCGGATCAAGCGGCCGCTGGTGGTTTGCGCCGACGAGAGCGTGCACGACCGCACTTCGCTGGCGTCGCTCCGCGAGCGCTACGACGCCGTGAACATCAAGCTCGACAAGACCGGCGGCCTCACCGAGGCGCTGGCGATGGCCGATGCCGCGCAGGCGCTCGGCTTCGAGATCATGATCGGCTGCATGGTCGCGACCTCGCTGTCGATGGCGCCTGCGATGCTGGTGACGCCGCAGGCGCGCTTCGTCGATCTCGACGGCCCGCTGCTGCTGACGCGCGACCGCGATCATGGCCTGCGTTATGATGACAGCCTGGTCTACCCGCCGGACTCGTCGCTCTGGGGATGAGCTTTCAGCCGGTGCCGCGCCGACCAGATCACAAGCGCACCCACACCGGCCATCGCGGCCATGACGTAATACAGGCCGTCGCCGATGCGGGCGTAGATCGCGCCTGACGCGATCGAGGTCGCGGCGCCCAGCAGCCCGTTGCACGCGGCGTAATAGCCCTGCCCCCGCGCGATCTGATGCGACGGCACGCGCTGCACCAGCAGACTCATCGTGCCGAGAATGGTCATCCCGAAAGTGAGGCCGTGGCCGAGCTGCACGATCGCCAATAGCATGAGCGGCGGGTCGTATGCGGTGACGATCCAGCGCACGACCGCGCTCGCGCCTCCGATCGCCATGAGCGAGGACGGATGCAGCGAGAAGCGCGGCGACAGCGCGAACACGACGATCTCGGCGATCACTCCTAACGTCCAGAGGCCCGCGATCGTCAGCCCGCCGAGGCCGTGGGCCTGCCAGTTGATGGCCGAGAACGTATAATACGCGACGTGACTGCCCTGGATCAGCGCGGCCGAAACGATGATGGCCCAGAAGCCGGCATCGCGCAGCAGCGCCTTGCTGGCGTGCAGTGCCGTCGTCCGTCGCCTGACATCGTCAAGCGGCTGCAGCAGCATGCCGGCGGCGACCGCAACCACGGCCCAGGCGACGATGACCCAGATCAGATCGCGCGCCGCGATGTGGTCTACGAGATAGCCGCAGGCGAGCGAGCCGGCCGCGAAGGCTGCCGAACCCCACAGCCGCACCGGTCCGTAATCGAGCCCGTAGCGGGCGACGCCACGCAGCGCATAGGCGTCGGTCAGCGGCATGGTCGGCGTCCACATCATGCAGGTCAGCGCATAGATCAGGAACAGCGCCAGCGGCTGCTGCTGCAAGCCGACCGCCGTGAACCCGATCGCCGTCGCCAGCACGGAGATCATCATGCCGGCGCGAATCGCATGTCTCTTTTCAGCAAAGGCGGTGATCTGCGGCAGCGTGGTGAAGCGTGTGATCGCCGGCAGCGCGTTGATGAGGCCGATCCAGGCCGCGTCGATGCCGATCGCCTTCAGCCAGAGCGGAAAGAACGGCAGATGCGTTCCCGACACCGCGAACACGGCCGAGTAGAACAGCGCGAGGCTCACGGCGAATCGCCGCTTCTGAGCTGCTGCGATGGGGATTTGTGATTCGCCTGCCATTAAACCAATTGCGATTCGGTCGATATCGTGATGATCGTTACTGTAACGCGCGGTGATTTGCGCGACGAGATTGACATGGCCAACGAAGCATTCGCCCTCTCGCCTATGTCTGCCCGTGCGGCCGAGCCGAACGAGCAGGATTACGACGCGATCCGCGAAGCCTTCATGGAGACCGCGCGCGGCCGCTGGTTCCTCGGCGAATACGCCAAGCGCAACCGCAATGCCGATACCCGCATGGTGCTCGACGCGGTCGCGAAAATCGAAGAAGCCCTTGCGGCACAGCGCCAACCCGTCGTCGAGGACCGCCTCCCCGAGGCGCTGGTCGCGATCCGGCACGCGATCCGCGAAGCCGAGACGATTGCGATCGCGGCGTTCGATCCCGCGGCGATCGAGGCGAGCCTCGCGCCGATTCCGCGCGGCCTGCGCATCATCAAGGAGATCTCCTGGCGCTGGCGCGAGATCGGCGCCGACGGGCGAATCTGCGACCTGATTGATTCGCAGCTCGCGTCGATCGAGGCGGCCTGCGCGCAGGTTGCCACCATCGACCCCCGCGCCGACCTCAAGGCCGCATTCGATCTGCTCAAGGACCGGATCGACCAGACCGACGCTGACGCAATGCCGCAGGCCGCGCGCCCCTCGCCGGCTCCGGTGCAGGAGGCACCCTCGCCCGTTGCGGAAGCTCCGCTGCCGGAGGCCGCGCCTGCGGCGATGGCCAGCGAAGCACCCGTGGCTCTTACGGAGGCGCCGCAGGGCATCGCAGAGGCGATCGAGCCCGAAGCCGCCATGGAAGCGGCCGGAATCGTCGCCGAGGCCTTCTCCGTTGCCGAGCAGGCGACGGACGTCGCGCTCGAGCCGGAGACCGTCACCGAGAGCCGGATCGCGCCTGAAGACACCGCTTTTGAAGAGCCAGCCACTGAGGCCTTCGCGGAGGTGACGGACGAATTTTCGCTCGATGCCGCCGCCGAAGCCGAGGACGAAGCCATCCTCGAGGCCATCGCGCTGGAGATGGCCGCGCCAGACCCGGAATTCGACGAGATCATCGAACCGGTCGAGATGGAAGCGACGGTTCCGGAGCCGGTGGTTGCGGAGGCCGCAGCGCCCATCGCAGCCGAGATACCGGAGCCGATCGCACCCGAGCCGTTCGCACCAGAGCCAGTCGCCGCCGCAGCGATGGTGGAGGAGCCCGTAGAGGAAGCGCCGATCGCGATGGAATCGCTGGCGCGCCTCACCAACGCCATTGCAGAAGCCGCCGCCGAAGTGATGGAGCAGCCAGCGCCCGTCATGGCAGCATCCGCGACATTCGGCGCGGCGCAGGCCACGACGCTCCCGATGACGTCGCCGGTTCCGGAAGCCTCACTTGGCGCCACCATCCTCGCCAGCGGCATCCTGCAAAAGCCCCGCGCCGCCGCCAACGATCCCATGGCGCCCATCCGCCGCATGACCCAGGCCGAGAAGATCGCGTTCTTCTCGTAAGGGGATGCGGCCTGCTCCGTCTCGTGTCCCGGACAAGCGAAGCACAGATCCGGGACCCACGAGCCACAGCTTCCGTCGCCACATGGCCCCGGCTCTGCAGCGCACCGTCGAAGAGACGCCACGCTGCGTCCGCGGCACGAGAGCGGAATGAGGAAACACTCTCTCAACGTCATTGCGAGCGCAGCGCGCTCCGCTCGCAATGACGGATGCTCAGCCGATCACCCGCAATTCCACACCGCACCGATCGGCGTCCGCGTCCAGCACGGCCCAAAACTGCCGCCATTGTAGCGGCCGCCGCCGAAGCCGGGCCGGCCGAAATAGCGCCACTCACCATCCCAGCCGTAATATTGCGGAACCGGATCGATGTACCAATGGCGCCGGTCGCTAGGCGACATCCGCCGCATCGCTTCCTTCTGCTTGTAGAGGGGAATGCTGTTGCTCAGCGGCTGGCGATAGCCCGGCAGGAAGCCGTAGCCATGCCAAGCTTGCTTGGGACGCTTTTGGATTGAAGCAGCCGGCGCGACAGCCGGCAGCAGCGATAGGACGATAGCGACAGATAGACATAAAAAGCGTGACATGGATGGACGATAGACGGCCGCCTGCGGAATGACCATTCAATTTCGAGTGCCAAGTAACAAAGCCCTCACGGAACCGAATAGCAGATCGAGCGGCAGGAATCCTATCGATTAAGGTGTAGAAATATGATTGGTGAAGTGATTGTCATTGGCGATCTACAATTGCGTAACGGCGCCTCTGTCGACGAACACGACCGACTCGGCGCGCGCATGTACGACATCGTCAGCCGTCTTCCCGGCTTTGTATCGGTCAAGTCGTTCAAGGCCGACGACGGCGAGGAGCTCACCGTGTTCCGTTTTGCCTCTGAGGAAGCGCTCGAAGCCTGGCGCACCCATCCCGAACATGTCGAGACGATGAAGCGAGGACATGCCGAATTCTACGCCAGCGGCTTCCTGCAGATCTGCAAGGTGATCCGCGAGGTCGGACCATTCGAGCACGCGTGACGCCGTCCCGCATCGTTCGATCGTGCGCTGCTAGCTGATCACACCCTTCCTGATCAGGAAGCATCCGTAACTGCTGCTGTCGCCGACCTGTACGACGCCAAAGCTCGCCGCCGCCGCGCGATAAAAATCCGGCCGCGAGAGTTTTCCGGGCGTGACGGGCCGGCCGGCGGCACGCTCGATCTCCGCGAGCACCGCGCGCTGCACGTCGGGGACGCGGTCGGGATCGTCGACCGGCATCATCACGCGGACCGGATCGGGATCGAAATCGTCGAGCGGATAGACCGACATGATGGCGCGAATCGCGGTCTCCATGCTCATGCCTGGCAACTGGATCAAGCGCTGCGAATGCGTGCTCTGCGCGATGCGCGCCGAGGGGTGATTGGCATCGACGAAAGCGAGATCGTCGCCATGGCCCATGGAAGCCAGCAGCCAAAGCAGGTCGGGCGTGAGGATCGGATCGATCGATTTCAGCATGTGACGGACTGTCCTCCCATTGGGCGCCCACCTCGGCAGGTCCAAGCGTGATTCAGATCACGCAGCCTACCATGGTGATGGGGATCACGGACATCAAACTCGAACGCGGCCAAGTTTGCCGGCAACCAATCTCGTATCGAGATCAGTGCCAAAGGAGCACGCCATGTTCCGCCTAAAACCCTTCCTGATGACGGCTAGCCTGCTGGGGAGCCTGTTCGGCTTTGCCTGCGGGCCAGTTTCCGCGCAGGTCGCCCCGGTCGAGCCGGCCCCCACCGCGCTGCAAGGCCCGGAACAGCGTGTCGCGCTGGTGATCGGCAATTCGAACTATCAGAACGCGCCGCAGCTCGCCAATCCGGACAACGACGCGGAGTCCATGGCGAAGTTCCTGAACTCCGCCGGCTTCGAAGTGGTCGCCGCGACCGACCTGACCCAGAACGACATGCTCCGCGTCGTCCAGGACTTCTCCGCCAAAGTGTCGGCGCGTGGTCCGAACACGGTGGCGATGGTCTACTATGCCGGTCACGGCGTGCAACTCGCCGGCGAGAACTACCTCGTTCCGGTCGACGCCAAGGTCTCGAGCCAGACCGAACTCGTCAACAACTCCGTCCGCCTGGTCGACGTGATGTCGACGCTGGAGACGATCCCGAGCCGTATGCGCATCGTCATCCTCGATGCCTGCCGCAATAACCCGTTCCCGAACGTGAACGATGCCGGCCGCGGCCTGGCCATCGTCGATGCCCCGAACGGCTCGATCGTCGGCTACTCGACCGCGCCGGGCGCCGAAGCGCAGGACGGCACCGGCGGCCACAGCCCCTACACGCAGGCCTTCCTGAACGTCGCGCGCGAGCCCAACGTGCCGATCGAGCAGCTGTTCAAGCGCGTGCGCCTCGAAGTGAACCAGACCACCAGCGGCGCGCAGATCCCGTGGGAGAGCTCGTCGCTCACGTCCGACTTCACCTTCTTCGGCGACACCGCGGTTGCCGCCAGCCGCGCACCGGTGAATGCGCCTGTGGTGCAGATGGCCTCCAATCTGCCGAGCCGCTCGACGCGCCAGGCCTATGACTACGTCGTGTCCGAAGCACGGCCGGAGTACTATCAGGAATTCATCACGATGTATCCGCACGACCCGCTGTGCGATCACGTCCGCTGGCTGCTCAACAACCTGCTGCTCACGCAGGCCTGGCACAAGGCGGTGCTCGCGAACTCGCCGCTCGGCTACAAGAACTTCTACGACAGCTACGGCAACACGCCCTATGCGCAGGTCGCGCTGAAGCTCCAGATGCAGCCGAAGCAGATCCCCTTGATGCAGGCGACCAAGTTCCTGGCGCCGCAGAATATCGCCCCGACCTTCAAGATCGGCAATCTCGGCCAGCCCAAATACATGCCGCTGCAGCAGGGTAATGGCGGCGCGCAAGTGAACGGCAATTTGCCGATCGTGCAGAAGTCGGGCGACAACAACGGCATCGGCAAGCTCGGACATGTCGGCCAGATCGTCAACCTGCCCGCGGGCAACAACCAGCCCAACCAGCAGAACGGCACGCCGTCGCAGACCCCGGGCAAGATCGTGACCCTGCCTGCGCCGACCAACACCACCAACAACAATGGCGGCATCGGCAAGATCGTGACGCTGCCTGCGACCAACAAGACGCCGAATGGTACTGCCAACGGCACAACCAGTGGCAATCCTGGCAAGATCGTGAGCATGCCGGTCAATGTCGGCAAGGGCGGCACGACCATCGATACGAAGCCCGTCAACGTTCAGACGCAGAACAACCCGATCCGCATCAACAACGGGGCGAAGATCAGCAACAACCCCGTGAACAAGGTGCAGGTGCAGAACAACAACCACCCGCAGTTCAATGAGACCAACCGGATCGTCAACAACGGCAGCAACAATTTCCGGCAGTCGATGAACCAAAGCCAGGGTGGCAACGGCGGCAACAACCACCGCGGCTTCATGCACTGATCGCGGTCGGCCACACACGACAAAGGGCAGAGCGGTGACGCTCTGCCCTTCTTGATGTCAGAAGATTGATTATCAGGCCACCAGCTCGGCAAACAGATCAGCGTCGACATTGCCGCCGGAGAGCACGATGACGACATTCTTGCCGGCAACATCAAGTCGTCCCGCAAGCAGCGCCGCCAGGCCGACCGCTCCGCCCGGTTCGACCACGAGCTTTAGCTCGCGATAGGCAAAGGCGACGGCCGCGCCGACTTCCTTGTCCGAGGCGGTCACGCCGCGCGCGAGCAGCTTGCTGTTGATCGCAAAGGTCATCTCGCCGGGGATCAGGGCCATCAGCGCATCGCAGATGGTGCGGCCGGCGGGTGCGTGCGGCTCGCGGTGGCCCGCGGTCAGCGACAGGCCGTGATCGTCGAACGCGTCGGGCTCGGCCACTACGATCTCGGCCAGCGGAAAACGCGCCTTCACAGCCGTTGCAACGCCGGCGATCAGGCCGCCGCCGGAGGCCGGGGCGACCACGATGTCGGGGCTGAGACCGAGCGCCGCCATGTCCTCGGCGATCTCGCGGCCGGCGGTGCCTTGACCGGCGATCACGAAGGGATCGTCATAGGGCCTGACCAGAGTCGCGCCGCGCTTCTCGGCGATGCCGCGCGAGATCGCCTCGCGGTCGTCGCGGTCGCGGTCGTACAGCACGACCTCGGCACCGTAGGATTTGGTACGCTCGCGCTTTGACAACGGCGCATCCGCGGGCATCACGATGGTCGCCTGCATGTCGAGGATCTTTGCTGCCGCCGCCACGCCCTGGGCGTGGTTGCCGGAGGAGAACGCAACCACGCCGCCGGCGCGCTTGTCCTGCGGGATCGAGGCGACCTTGTTGAAGGCACCGCGAAACTTGAACGACCCGGTGCGCTGGAGCATCTCCGGCTTGAGATAGACCTTTGCACCGACACGCTCGTTGAGCACGGGAAAGGACAACAGCGGGGTGCGGACGGCGAAGGGTGCGATCACGCGTGCTGCGGCGTCGATATCGGCAGGGCCGATCGGGAGAAGCTGTTCTGTCATGCCTGATGTTATCGCGCCGGATGAGGCGCGGGCAAGGCATCTCCGCGCGAGGGCTTCTTCCCCTCAGGCGACGAATCGCGCCGGTTCTGCCCCGTTCCGGCCGGGCATCACGGCGCCGACGGCCAAAATGCTGTCGACAAAAGCCCGGGCCGAGGCCTCCCAGGTGTAGTTGGCGGCGAATTCCACGCAGTCCTGCCGGCAGATATCCAGCGCGGCGAAGCAGGCGCTGCGCAGATCGTGATCGAGCGCGCCGACCGGCGCATCGCCGATCACGTCGCGGGGCCCCTTCACCGGAAACGCCGCGACAGGCAGGCCGCTCGCCAGGGCTTCGAGCAGAACGAGGCCGAACGTGTCGGTCTTGCTCGGAAACACGAAGACATCGGCGGCCGCGTAGATGTCCGCCAGCTCCTCGCCATGCTTTTCGCCGAGGAAGATCGCGTCCGGATAGGCCTCCTCCAGCGCGACACGCGCCGGGACCGTCGCCGACGATCACCTTGGTGCCGGGCAGGTCGAGCTCGAGGAACGCCTCGAGATTCTTCTCCACGGCAACGCGGCCGACCGAGAGGAACACCGGCGCCGGCAGGCAGAGATCAATCGGGCGGGGATGGAACAGATGGGTGTCGACGCCGCGGGGCCACAGCACGACATTGTCGAAGCCGCGCTCGGTCAGTTCGCTGGCGAGCGCCGGCGTTGCCGCCATCACGGCGCGGCTGGGGCTATGGAATCGGCACAGCGCCCGCCAGATCAGCGAGCCCGGCACCGGCACGCGGGCGCGGACATATTCGGGAAAGCGGGTGTGGAAGCTGGTCGTGAAGGGCAGCTTGCGCTGCCGGCAATAGCGGCGGACCATCAGGCCGATCGGCCCCTCCGTCGCGATGTGGATGCTGTCCGGGCGCGCCTCTTCGATCAGCTTCGCGATTCTGCCCGGGCGCGGCATGGCCACCCGCACGTCCCGATAGCTCGGCATCGCAAAGGTGCGGAACGATTGTGGCGTCAGGAACGAGAAATCGACGTCGAGACTTTTGGCGGCGTCGGCAAGTTTGGTCAGCGTCCGAACCACACCGTTGACTTGCGGGTGCCAGGCGTCGGTCGCGACCAGGATGCGCATCAGGCTGCCTTTGTCATGCAGCTCTGGCTGCGACCTGCGGGACCTGTGCCGGCTTCTCGGCCTGGTCCGCCCAGGTGATGATCTCGAAACGGCCGTCGTCGTGCTCGACCAGCGCCGTACAGCTCTCGACCCAGTCGCCGCAATTCATGTAGCGGATTCCGCCCTCGTCGCGGATCACCGCGTAATGGATGTGACCGCAGATCACGCCGTCGGCGTCGTGGCGCCGTGCCTCGGCAGCGAGTGCCTGCTCGAATGCGCCGATATAGTTGACGGCGTTCTTGACCTTCTGCTTGGCCCATTGCGACAGCGACCAATACGGCACCTTGAACATGCGCCGGAAGAAGTTGACGAAGCGATTGAGCTGAATCGCGAAATCGTAGACCTTGTCGCCGAGATGGGCGAGCCAGCGTGCGTTCTGCACCACGAGGTCGAAGATGTCACCGTGGATGACGAGATAACGCCTGCCGTCCGCGCCGATGTGGACGGTGTTCTCGACCACGTCGATGCCGCCGAAATGCGTGCCGTAATAGTTGCGCAGGAACTCATCGTGATTGCCGGGGATGTAGATGACCTTGGCGCCCTTGCGCGCCTTGCGCAAAAGCTTCTGCACGAGGTCGTTATGCGATTGGGGCCAATGCCAGCTCGATTTCAGCGCCCAGCCGTCGACGATATCGCCGACGAGATAGATCGTGTCGGCGTCGTGGAAACGCAGGAAATCGAGCAGAAGATCGGCTTGAGAACCGCGGGCTCCGAGATGAACGTCGGAGATGAACAACGTGCGAAAGCGCCGCTCCGGGCTCTCGTCACTCACATCGTAACTTCCCATGCGCCAGCCTGTAACAATGTCCCGTGACAGGGGGATGACCAATCGAACCTTTGAGGCACCCTCAGATACGAATCGCGCTTGCCTCGCCCACCCCGCGAATATCAGTCGCATGCGACAATCAGGCGACATGGCGTCGCGGCAGCCTCCGCAAGAAGCCGGAGCTGCATGGCGGGACGGACTAGCGGTGGCGCGCTCGCGAGCGGCGTTCAGTAAAATTTGTGGAAATGATGGACCGGGCCGTGGCCGTGGCCGACGCTGAAGCGATCAGCGGCCGCGATCGCCGCGCTGATCCAGGTCTTGGCGTTGCGCACGGCACGCTCGAGATCCTCGCCCCTGGCGAGCCCGGCGGCGACCGCCGAGGACAGCGAACAGCCGGTGCCATGGGTGTTGCGAGTGGCAACGCGCGGCGCGGCGAGCGCGATCGTGGTGCTGGCATCGACGAGATAATCGATACTCTCGGCGCCCTCGCCGTGCCCCCCCTTGATCAGGACCGCCCGGCAGCCGAGCGCCAGTAGCCGGCGTCCTTGGCTCTCGATCTCGAGCTCACTTGTCGCGACCGGCTCGTCGAGCAGAGCCGCGGCCTCGGGCAGATTGGGTGTGATCACCGAGGCCAGCGGCATCAGTTTGATGCGCAGGGCGTCGACCGCTTCGGACGCGAGCAGGCGATCACCCGATGTCGCCACCATCACGGGATCGAGCACGATATGCCGGGGCGCCCAGCGCGACAGCGCGGCCGCAATCGCATCGATGCTGGTCGCTTGCGCCACCATGCCGATCTTGACCGCGCCGACCTCGAGATCGGAAAACACCGCGTCGATCTGCGCGGTGACGAATTCGGCGGGCACCGCGTGAATGCCGGTGACGCCGCGGGTGTTCTGCGCCGTGAGCGCCGTGATGGCGGACGCGCCAAAGACGCCGAGCGCGGCAAAGGTCTTCAGGTCGGCCTGGATGCCGGCGCCGCCGCTCGAATCGGAGCCGGCGATGGTCAGCGCGACGGGCGTCGTCATGGGGCGACTTTCAGCGTTCTCAAAGCCATGGCCCGTCCTAGCGCGCCTACCTCAACGCAGCAAGTTCGCTTGCTAAATCCGGCCGGGTTTGGCCTATTAGCCGTCAGATATGCTTTCGGAGTGACCGCGATGGTTCCCTTTTTCGTCCAGATCAAATGCAAGCTCGGCCAATCCTATGTGGTCGCCAATGCGCTTGCCGAAGCCGAGATCGCCTCCGAGATCTATTCCACGGCCGGGCAATACGACCTGCTGGTGAAGTTTTACGTCGACAACGACACCGATATCGGCCACTTCGTCAACGAGAAGGTGCAGGTGCTGCCCGGCATCCAGGACACCCTCACCATCATCACCTTCAAGGCGTTTGGCGCGAGTTGACCGTCCGAAAAAGGGCAGGCCCGATCAGGTGCCGCCCTCCTTGCGCTTGGGACGCGGCGGACCGTCCACCGGCGGCAGCGATTTGAGATAGTCCGCCATCGCCGCGAGATCGTCGTCCGGCAGTTGCGAGGTGTTCTTGATCACCCGCGTCATCGCGCCGCCGACGCTGTCGCCGTCGGGCAATTCGCCGGTCTTCAGGAAATAGGCAATATCCTTCGCGCTCCACTCGCCGAGGCCCTTCTGGGTGATGTTGGGCACCCATCCCTCGCCTTCCGGATTGGGGCCGCCGGCGAAGCGTTGTCCGGCCATGATGCCGCCGAGCGCGTTGCGCGGGCTGTGGCATTCCGCGCAATGGCCAAAACTGTTGACGAGATAGGCGCCGCGATTCCACTGCGGTGACTTCGCGCTGTCGGGGACGAAGGGCTTGTCGTCCAGAAACAAGAATTTCCAAATGCCGACGTTGCGCCGGATGTTGAACGGAAAGCGCACATCGTGGTCGCGCACCTTGCCTGCGACGGCCGGCAGCGTTTTCAGGTACGCAAAGAGATCGAGCACGTCCTCGCGCCTGGCGTGCTGATAGGACGTATAGGGAAAGGCCGGAAAATAATGCCCTCCGTCCGGCGAGACCCCGTGCATCACCGCATTGACGAATTCGGCATCGTTCCATTTGCCGATGCCGTCGGTCGGATCGGACGAGATGTTCGGCGCATAGAACGTTCCGAACGGCGACTTGATCGCGACGCCGCCGCCGAGCCTGAGACGATCGGGCTGGTCGGGGACGGCATGGCATGAGGCGCAGCCGCCGGCGTTGAACATCAGCTGGCCATTGGCAAGATCAGGGACGCGGGCGGGCGCGGTGCCGACCGCCGCCCCCACCGGCGCGCTGAGCCACCAATAGACGCCGGCTGTGGCGAGTGCGGCGAGCAGCGCCACGGAGATTGTTCGTCGCAACATGCGGTCCTTTCGTCGTCGCGGCGAAGCTTATGACCGATGTCCTCGCGGCTCCAGCCACGAAGAATTTAGCCCACCGCAGCATGAAACGGGAATAAACTGCAATACCGGCTGTTGGAAGTTTGGCAGCCCAAACGGGTTCAGCAGGGAGAAAAATCATGAACAAGATCGTCATCGCCATGTCAGTGCTTGGCGCCGTTGCTTTTGCGGGTTCGGCCAGCGCCGAAAAGCTGAAAGCAACGCTCGACGCCAAGTCCGAGGTCCCCGCAACGACGAGCAGCGGCACCGGAACGGCCGATCTGGATTACGACGCCGCCAGCAAGAAGCTGTCCTGGAAGGTCACCTATTCCGGCCTGTCCGGGCCCGCCACCGCCGCGCATTTCCACGGACCTGCCGAGCCCGGCAAGAACGCCGGCGTTGCGATCCCGATCCCAGGCGCTGCCACCAGCCCGGCCGAGGGCTCGGCGACGCTGACCGACGCGCAGGCCGCCGATCTGCTCGGCGGCAAACTCTACGTCAACATCCACACCGCGGCCAATCCGGGCGGCGAGATCCGCGGTCAGGTGACGAAGTAAGCTTTCGAGCGATCCAACAAAAGGGGCGGCTGCTTGCGCAACCGCCCTTTTCGATTCCGCGTAGCGCTGGCGCAGGCGTCACACCTCAGGTTCGGCTGCGTTCAGCGCCTGCGCGAGGTCGGCGATCAAATCCGACGGGTGCTCGATGCCGATCGACAGCCGGATCGTGGAATCGAGCACGCCGATCTTCCGGCGGATGTCAGCGGGGACGCCGGAGTGGGTCATGGTGGCAGGCAGGCTCGCAAGCGACTCCGTTCCACCAAGGCTCACCGCCAGCTTGAGGATTTGCAGCGCGTTGAGGAATTTCATGGCGGCGGCCTTGCCGCCGACGATGTCGAACGAGAACGTGGACCCCGCCCCCGAGCATTGCCGTGCAAACACAAGTCCGTCCGGCGACGCCGCGTCGTGATGACCGAGATAGTGCACCTTGGCCACTTTGGGATGATCGCGCAGATAGTCCGCCACGAGGCGCGCATTCGCATCCGCCTTTTCCATGCGCAGGCTCAGCGTCTCGAGCGAGCGGTTGATCATCCAGCAGGAATGCGGATCGAGCTGGGTGCCGATGGCGCCCCGCAGCGCCTTGATGCCTTTCACCACCGCCTTCGCGCCGAGCGCGGCGCCCGCGATCAGATCTGAATGACCGCCGACATATTTCGTGAGCGAGTACAGGGAAATATCGGCGCCGTGCTCGATCGGTCGCTGAAACACCGGCCCGAGCAGCGTATTGTCGCAGGCGATGATCGGAACGTGTCCTTGCGCCTTTCCGATGGTGTCGGCGACACGCCGCATCATCGCGATGTCGACCAGCCCGTTGGTCGGGTTGGCCGGGGTCTCGATCAGGATCATCGAAACCCGGCCCTTGCGCATGGCCTCCTCCGCGGCCCGGCTGACCACGGCTTCATCGACGCCATCGGCGAAGCCGACGGCGCCGATCGACAGACGCGCAAGCGTATTCGTCAGCAGCGTTTCCGTGCCGCCGTAGAGCGGCTGGGAGTGCAGAATGACGTCGCCGGGGCGGACGAACGCCAGGATCGTGGTCGCGATGGCCGCCATGCCGGATGAGAACAGCGCACAGCTCTCGGTGCGCTCGTAGATCGCGAGCCTGTCCTCGACGATTTCGCTGTTGGGGTGATTGAAACGCGAATAGACCAGGCCCGCGCCCATCCCTTCCGGCGGCTCACGCCGGCCGGAGACGAAATCGAAGAAGTCCTGCCCGTCCTCGGCCGTCTTGAACACGAAGGTCGAGGTCAGGAACACCGGCGGCTTGACCGCGCCTTCCGACAATTGAGGATCGTAGCCATAGGTCAGCATTAGCGTTTCCGGATGCAGCATATGGTTGCCGATGTGCGTCTTAGACGGGAACGGTTTTACCATGGCTTGTCTCGCTGTTGCTGATTGAGGCGCTCGCCGCGGGTTGGAACTCCTGATGTCGTGACGCAGTCAGGAGCGAGATGCGTCAGCGTCAAAGCTCACGCCAATGCCGCGGCGGCTGGAGCAAAGATAGCTGCTCCGGTAGCGATCCGTCAGGCCTTGCGGATAGAATTTCCAGCAGCGCTGCGCGCCGACATGAAAAAAGCGGCTGCTTTCGCAACCGCTTTTTCCCGATTCCCAGTAGCCCGGATGGAGCGAAGCGCAATCCGGGCTACGAATCTTTTTCTTCCGTCAACCGTTCTTCACACGAAACGTCTCGTGGCAGCCGCCGCATTCCTTGCCGACCGCGGGGAAATTCGCCTTGAGCGAGTCGAGATCCTTGATCTTGCCCTTGGCCTCGCCGACGACCTTGGCGAAGCTCGCGACCTTCGCATCGAACCCGGCCTTGTCCTCCCAGATCTTCGGCGAGGCGCTGTAGTCGCCCTCGGGCTTCATGCCCTTTGCGCTCGCCGGAAACAGGTGCGGCAGCTTCTTGGCGGTGTCCTCGAACTGCGCCAGCGCGCTGTCCACAGTGGCCTGATCATAGGGCTTCTCGCCCTTGACCATGGCCGCCACTGCGCCGGCGTTCTTGCCGTTGCCCTTCATGAGAGTCTGCACTTCCTTGACGGCGTCCTGTTGTGCCCAAACCGCGCCCATACCGAGCAGGAGCGCACCCCCAACCACCAACACTCGCTTCATTCGCAAAATCCCTTTCCTTGATGCAGGATCGTGCTGACCCCTCAATGGGCCAACACCGCTCGGCAGATTTCATTCCCGTGGAAGATTGTCACAGGCTGTGACGGCGATGGTGCTCGTTGATGGCGATCCACACCCGTTCCGGGGTCGCCGGCATGTCGATGTGGTCGATCTTGTATTCGCGCCAGAGCCCGTCGACGATGGCGTTGACGACCGCCGGGCAGGACCCGATCGCACCGGCCTCGCCCGCGCCCTTCACCCCCAGCGGATTGGTCTTGCAGGGAACGTTGGCGGTCTCGAACACGAAGGCCGGCCCGTCCGCGGCGCGCGGCAGCGCGTAGTCCATGAAGGTCGCGGTGACGAGCTGGCCATCGCCCGCGCCATAGACCACCTGCTCCATCAACGCCTGGCCGATGCCCTGCATGGCGCCGCCATGGACCTGGCCGGCCAGCAGCAGCGGATTGAGCGTCATGCCGAAATCGTCGACGATCACGTAGTTGACGATTTTGATGATGCCGGTGGCCGGATCGATCTCGACCTCGGCGACATGGGTGCCGTTGGGATAGGTGCCGTCGGCGCTGGCGAAGGTCGCGCTCGCGTTCAGCTTCGAGGGATCCGCGCCGGGCCGCTTGGCGAGATCAGTGAACGAGATCGAGCGGTCGGTGCCGGCGATGCGCACCATGCCGTCGGTGATCTCGAGGTCGCCGGCGCTGGCTTCCAGCGCCTGGGCCGCGATTTCCTTCAGCTTCTGCCCGAGCTCGCGGGTCGCGCGCTCGACGCTGACACCGCCCGACGGGATCGAAGCCGAGCCGCCGGTGCCGAGGCCCGTGGCGATCATGTCGGTGTCGCCCTGGTGGACGTGCACGCGCTCGGGCGCCACGCCGAACTGCTCGGCAACGATCTGCGCATAGGCGGTCTGGTGGCCCTGCCCGCTCGACTGGGTGCCGATCAGGACCGTGATATCGCCATTGGGGTCCATCCGCACATTGGCGGTCTCCTCGCCCATGGTGCCGCAGACCTCGACATAGCTCGCAAGTCCGATGCCGCGGATCAGGCCGTTCTTCTTGGCCGCCTTGGCGCGCTTGCCAAACTCCTTCCAATCGGCGATCTCCATCGCGCGCTTCAGATGCGCGGCGAAGTCGCCGGAATCGTAGACTTTGCCGGTCGCGGTCTTGTAGGGCAGCGCCTTCGGCTGGATGAAATTCTTGCGGCGGATGGCATCCACCGTCATGTCGAGTTTTCGCGCGCAGGCGTCCACGAGACGTTCGATGACGTAAGCAGCCTCGGGCCGCCCGGCGCCGCGATAGGCATCGACCGGCACGCTGTTGGTGAAGATGGTACGCACCCGGCAGTGGAACGCCTGGATGTCGTAGAGGCCCGGCAGCATGCCGGCGCCGCCATGCGGGATATAGGGCCCGAAGGTCGACAAATAGGCACCCATGTCGCCCATCAGGTCGCAATCCATCGCCAGGAACTTGCCGTCCTCGGCCAGCGCCATCTTCGCGGTGGTGACGTTGTCGCGGCCCTGCGCGTCGCCCATGAAATGCTCGGTACGGTCGGCGGCCCATTTCACCGCCTTCTTCAGCTTTCGCGCGGCGACTGCCAACAGGGCGTATTCCCGATAGGGAAACAGCTTGGTGCCGAAGCCGCCGCCGACGTCGGGGCAGATCACCCGCATCTTGTCGGTCGGAATGTTGAGCACGTTCTGGCAGAGGATATCGCGCAGGCGATGGCTGCCCTGGCTGCCGACCGTCAGCGTCAGATGGTCGCGCTTGGCGTCGTATTCGCACACCGCCGCGCGCGTCTCCATGAAGTTCGCGACCACGCGCGGATTGACGATCGAGATCTCGGCCACCGCATGCGCTTTGGCAAACGCCGCTTCGGTCGCTTTCTTGTCACCGATCGAGACGTCGAACAGCACGTTGCCGGGCTTGTCCGGCCAGACCTGCGGCGCGCCCTTCTTCACGGCATTGACGACACCGGTCACCGCCGGCAGCGGGCTCCATTTGACCTCGATCGCCTCGATCGCGTCGCGGGCCTGGTCGATGGTCTCGGCGACCACGAAGGCGATGGAATCGCCGACATGGCGCACTTCGTCCTTGGCGAGGATCGGGTAAGGCGGCCCGGTGAAGGGATCGGTCTCGAGATTGAACAGGCAGGGCAGATTGCCGAGATCCCCAACGTCATCGGCGGTCAGGATCAGCGCGACGCCGGGAAGGGTGCGGGCGCGGCTCGCATCGATGGTGTATTTGGCATGCGCATGCGGCGAGCGCAGCATCAGGGCGTGAAGCACGGCCTGCGGCGCATAATCGTCGGTATAGCGGCCCTTGCCGCGGATGAGCGCGTCATCCTCCTTGCGCAACACGCTTTGGCCAACGCCAAACTTGATGGGAGCCGCCATTTTTCTCGTCCCGTTTCTCATGGTTGTTTTGCCGGCATATTGCCGTGGAAAAACTGGCAAGGCAAACGGGTTTAGCCATGCGAAAACCGTCCAGCGCCCTCACCTGTCAGAGCAGGATGGAACGGGAGCGCCGCAACTCGGTCATTTCGCCGTGAGGAACGGTCCGCTTGATGGCATGATAGTTGCCGAACCCGCCCGCAGTCCACGCCTGAGAACGCGCAGCCGTGCTGACAGCTGCTTGCTCGCAAAGCGCATCTCCGCTTCGGATGGCTCATCAGTTACATCCCCCCGCGGCTCCATAGATCTCTGGCGTGATCCCTCAGCCTATCGATAGCCCGTTCCGGCGAGATGTAGTCGATCTCGCCGCGCGTCAGGCCGATATCCATCAGCTCCCGGTCACTCAGGTCCCGCAAGGCGATTTGTGGGCCGTGCCGCCAGCGCCAGTCCTGGAGCGCACGCCAGTATCGCGCGAGCAAGCCTGGGATGCTCCACGTCGAGGCAAGCTCGAGGGGGAGCCTCTCCGTCTCGGATGTCATGATCGTCTGTTGGGGTGGCATCGGACGCTCCTGCTGTTGTGCCGGCAGGGAAGCGTGGCCAAACAAAAGGCCCCGTCCGATGCCGGCGGGGCCTGGTGAAAAGATGTCGTCGTCGAATTTCTAGCGCGCGACTCCTTCCACGGCCCGGCCGAAGCGGGTCATGTGGTTGCGGTTGAGTTTGCGCACTGATTTGATCATGCGTTGCGATTATCATAGCAATCGCGCAAAATCAAGAGATGTGTGGAGGTCGGTTGCACCCTGGAAGCGAGCCCCTTATTCTGGCGCTTTCTTGCCCCTACACACGCCTCAGGACTTCGTCTGCTTCGCTTCCACGTATCGTGCGAAGTTGTCGAGGATTGCCTGCCAACCGCCTTGCTGCTGCTCGACCGAGTGCGTCGATTCGCCATCGAAGACCACGCGAACCAGAATGCCCTTCGGGCCGGGCACAAACTCGACTTCGGCATTTCGCTCGCCGAACGCGTATTCGATACGCTTGTGCTCGACGATTTTCGTGTAGGTACCGGCGAAGTCAAAGCCCATGCTGCCGTCCTTGGCCTCCATGCGCGATGAGAAGACACCGCCTTCTCGCAGGTCGACGGTCGCCTTGGTCGTATGCCAGTCGTCGGACGCGGCGTTCCACTTCATGATGTCGGCAGGCGTCGTATAAGCGCGCCAGACCTGATCGATAGGGGCTGCTACGTTGGTTTCGACGGTGATCCTCATAAAACAGTGCTCCTGGTTCGAATTTTGCCGGCTCGAGGTGACGGCATCACGTCACGTGTGCAGGGTCCATCCGCCGCACTTCCGAGATGTGTCCATCCAAGGACGATCCAGACTGGCCCGTGCCGACAAGCTCGAGCCGTCAATGCGTTGAAAATATGAAAAAGTTAACCCCGCACCAGTGAGACCAGCCAGCGGCGCCCGAACAGCGCAAGGATGGCGAGCGCATAGACGATCGTACCTCCGACGGCCAGCAGAAGCAGCGTCAATTCGTCCCGGAAGTGCATCGAGCCCAACGAAGGACTGCTGAAGCGCGCGATGAGCCAGAAGGCGGCGGCCAGGATGAGCCCGGTCAGCAGGAATTTGGCGAGCGACAACAGCCAGGCGCGGTCCGGCACGAGAAAGCCTCGCCGCACCGCGAAGAACAGCACCAGTAGCAGGTTGGTCCAGACGCCGACGGCAGTGGCCAGCGCAAGCCCGATCTGGGCCAGCGATCCCATCAAGGCAATTTTCAAGGCGACGTTGACCGCGATGCCCGTCAGCGACGCCCGCACCGGCGTCGCCGTGTCCTTGCGCGCGTAGAAGGTCGCGACCGCGCTGCGGATCAGTACGAAGGGGATCAGGCCGATGGCATAGGCCGCGAGCGTGGCGCCGGCAGCGGCGGCATCGGCTTTCGAGAACGCACCACGGGCGAACAGCGCGCGCATGATCGCGTCGGGCACGGTGAGGAAGGCGGCGACGAACGGCACCGAGAACAGCAGCGTGAAATCGAACGCGCGGCGCTGCGCCTTCATCGCACCGTCATGGTCGTTGGCCGTGATCCGCCGCGACATCTCCGGCAGCAGCACCGTGCCGATGGCAATGCCGATCACGCCGATCGGGAGCTGGTTGAGACGGTCGGCGTAATACAGCGCCGACAGCGCGCCCGCCGGCAGGAAAGTCGCGATGATGGTGTCGGCAAACAGCGCGAGCTGCGTGCCCATCGAGCCCAGCGTCGCCGGCCCGAGTGCTTTAAAGAATGCGCGGACGTCTTCGTCGAGCTTGAGCGGCGCAAAGCGCGGCAGGCCGCCATGGCGGGCGAGATCGCCGGCGAGCAGGAAATACTGCAAAAAACCCGAGATCAGGACGCCCCAGGCGGCGGCGTGGCCCGCGCCGGGAAACCAGGCGGCAAGCGCCAGCGTCATCATCATCGAGATGTTGAGGAAGATCGACGCCGCTGCGGCGCTCGCAAAGCGCTGCATCACGTTGAGCATGCCGCCATAGAGCGTCACCAGCGTGATCAGCAGCAGATAGGGAAAGGTGATCCGGGTCAGCTCGATCGCGAGCTTGCGCTGCTCGGCGTCCTCGGAAAAGCCGGGCGCCAGAATGCTCATGGCTTGCGGCATGAACAGCCAGGCGACGATCAGCAGCACCACCTGCGAGGCCAGCAGCAGCGTGAAGATGCGGTCGGCGAATAATCTTGCCGCCCCCTCCCCGCGCTCACCGTGGACGTGCGCATAGGCCGGCACCCAGGCGGCGTTGAAGGCGCCCTCGGCGAAGATCGCACGGAAATGGTTGGGCAGCCGCAGCGCCACGAAAAAGGCGTCGGCCACGGGGCCGGCGCCGAGAATCGCCGCAAGCATGATGTCGCGGGCAAACCCCGTCAGCCGCGAGAGCAGCGTGTAACCACCAACCGTGAAGATACGTCCGAGCATCGTTCCCTTCTAAAGGAAGAGCTCGCGCAGCAAAACGGCGAATTCAGGTTGAAAGCGCGCCGCGCACGGCCGTGATGATTCGCTCCTGATCGGCTTCAGTCAGATAGGCATGCATCGGCAGGCTGATGACGTCCTGCGACAGGCTCTCGCAGCCCGGCAGACCGCCCTCTGCCACCGGGTACTGCTTGTAGGCCGTCTGCTGATGCATCGACTTGCCGTAGTAGATCGCCGTCGGCACGCCCTGGGCCTTCAGCGCGGCGGCAAAGCCGTCGCGGTCGGTACCCTCGGGAAGGCGGATCGTGTACTGCGCCCAGACCGACGTATTGCCGGGCGCCACGCGCGGCACGGTGACCACATTACCGAGACCGCGCGCGTAGCGCTCCGCGACCTTGTTGCGGGCGGCGATCTCGTCGTCGAAGATCTTCAGCTTCTCGATCAGGATGGCGGCCTGCATGGTATCGAGCCGGCCGGTCAGGCCGAGGCGGACGTTGTCGTATTTGTCGACGCCCTGCCCGTGCACGCGGATGCTGCGCAGCGTCGCCGCGAGCTCGTCGTCATCGGTGAAGATCGCGCCGCCGTCACCGAAGCAGCCGAGCGGCTTCGCGGGAAAGAAGCTGGTCGCGGTGGCGAGCCCAAAGGTGCCGAGCTTGCGGCCCTTGTAGCTCGCGCCAAAGCCTTGGGCTGCGTCATCGAGCACGAACAGGCCTTCGGCCTTGGCGATCTCCGCGATGGCATCGTGATCGGCCGGCTGGCCGAACAAATCGACCGGAATGACCGCGACCGGCTTGAGGCCGGCCTTGCGGGCGGTCGCGATGCCGCGCTTGAGCGATTCCGGGCTCATGTTGAAGGTCGCTTCGTCAACATCGACATAAACCGGCGTCGCGCCGGTCCGCGCCACCGGCGAAGCCGTCGCGATGAAGGTGAAGGACGGACACAGGACGGCGACGCCAGGCCCGACATTCTTCGCCATCATCACCATCAGGATCGCGTCGGTGCCGCTGGCGCAGCCGATGACGTGTTTGGCGCCGCAATAGGCCGCAAGCTGCTTCTCGAGCTCGGCGACTTCAGGGCCGTTGACGAACTGACAATGATCGAGAACGCGCTTCACGGCGGCATCGAGCGAGTCGCCGAGCCGGCGGCGCTGCGAGGCGACGTCGATGAAGGGAATGGGTTCGGAACGCAGATGCTGGTTCATGGCGCCTTGCGGGTTTTGATCGGTCAACATGGAGTGGGATCAACCCGCGACGCGGCGCGGGCCCTTGAGGGCGGACGACTTGGCGGCGGGCCGCGACGGCGTTTCCAGGCACTGCGTCGCGATCTCGAGGCTGGCGACGCCCTCGTCGCCGGTGACCGCCGGCGTCTCGCCGTTGCGCACGGCCTTGAGGAACGCGATCAGTTCGGCTCGGAGCGGCTCGTCATGGCCGACAGGCAGATGCCGCATCGAATAGCTGCCGTCAGGCTTGAAGCCGAAACATTCGGTGACCTGGCGCGTCAGGAGATCGCCCATCACGTATTTGCCGCGGGTCGCGACCGTGACGCTGCGCGCCTTGAACGGCGTCAGCCAGTTGGTGTTGATGTGCGCGAGCACGCCGTTGGCGGTGCGGAACTGCAAGAGCGCGATGTCCTCGCGCTCGGCGACCGCACTCGACAATTGCGGCTGCACCTCGACGATGTCGGATTCGGTGAACCAGCGGATCAGATCGATGTCGTGCACGGCAAGATCGATGACGACGCCGACATTGGACATGCGCGGCGGGAATGGGCCGACGCGCGTGATCGCGATCGACAGAATATCCTCGCCCGCGATCGCCTGCTTGACGGCGGCAACGGCCGGATTGAAGCGCTCGACATGGCCGACCATCAGCGTCACGCCGGCCTTTTGCGCAGCCGTGACGATCTCACGGCCTTCCGCGACCGTGGACGCAATCGGCTTCTCGACCATCACGTGGATGTTCTTGGCGATGCAGGCGAGCGAGACCTCGTGATGCAGATGGGTCGGCGCCGCAATGGTGACGGCATCGACGCTTTCGGCCAAGAGCTGGTCGAGCGTCTCGAAGCTCGCGCAATTGGCAAGCTCCATCGCCCGCGTGCGATGTGCCGGCGAAGGATCGACGACGCCGACGAGGCTGACACCGGGAAGACCCGCGAGCACGCGCGCGTGGTTGCTGCCCATCACGCCGGCGCCAATGACGCCGACGCGCAAGCCGGCCTTTGCCGGTGCAGATCCTGTGGAACTCATGTGAGCAAACCCCGATTCAACGCAAATCCCCGGGGGGCTTCTAGCACGGACGCCACATTTGTGGCGAGTGCGGAGCTAGCGGTCCGGACACGATTTGATTCAAAAAGTTACACGTTTCCCGGGCCTTAAGCCTCTGGAAGAGACCACTCTTTTGGCCCGGGTCGCGTGATTCGGAGTGTGGTGGTTACGACCTTTGATAGTCGTCTTCAATCCGGATGATGTCGTCTTCCCCGAGATAGCTTCCCGTCTGGACCTCGATCAGCTCCAGCATGATTTTACCGGGATTCTCCATCCGGTGCACCGCGCCCATCGGGATGTAGATGGACTCGTTCTCGTGCACGCTTTTGACGGTGTCGTTGACGGTGACGCGGGCGGTGCCGCGGACCACGATCCAGTGCTCGGCGCGATGATGGTGCTTCTGCAGCGACAGACGTCCGCCCGGCTTCACCACGATGCGCTTGACCTGGTGGCGCTCGCCATTGTCGACCGACTGGTAACTGCCCCAGGGCCGATGCACCTTGAGGTGCTCCTCGGTGACCTTCGGCGCGACCGCCTTGAGTTTCGTGACCAGCCGCTTCAGCCCGTTGGCATCCTTCTGACGCGAGACCAGCACTGCGTCCGCGGTCGCCACCACGATGAGATCGTCGACACCTTCGAGCGCGACCAGCGCAGAGTCGGTGGTGACGTTACAGTTGCGGGAATCCTCGAACACCGCACTGCCATGCGAAGCATTGCCTTGCGCGTCCTTGTCCGACAATTCCCACACCGCGTGCCAGGAGCCGACGTCGGACCAGCCGCAGGACACCGGCACGACCGCGGCGCGCGCGGTCTTCTCCATCACCGCATAGTCGATCGAGATCGCCTTGGCCGCGCCGAACGCCTCGGGCTCCAGCGTCACGAAGCCGAGATCGCGGCCGGCATTGGTCACGGCATTGGAGATGGTCTCCACGCTCGCCGCATCGACCTTGCGGTATTCGTCCAGCAGGACGCTGGCCGGAAACATGAAGTTGCCGCTGTTCCAGAGATAGCCGGAATTGACGTAGTCGGCTGCCTTCACCGCATCCGGCTTCTCGACAAAGCGCGCGACCGCGTGCACCTCGCCTGAGATGACCTCGCCCGGGCTGATATAACCGTATTCGGTCGCCGGCCGCTCCGGCTTGACGCCAAACGTGACGATGCGCCCGGCGTTCGCGGCGGTGAGGCCTTGGCGGCACGCCGCGACGAAGGCCGCATTGTCCTGCACCACATGGTCGGCGGCGAGCGCGAGCACGATCGCCTCACTGGCGCGGTTCTGTGCGAACACCGCGCCAGCTGCGATCGCAGGCCCGGAATCGCGCCGCATCGGCTCGAGGATCACGTCGGCCTCAATGCCGATTTCGGCGAGCTGCTCCAGCACCATGAAGCGGTAGGAGGCATTGGTGATGACGATCGGGCGATCGAACAGCGAGGCCTCCGAGACGCGCAACAGCGTATCCTGGAAGGTCGAGCGCGTGCCGAACAGCGGCAGGAACTGCTTGGGCCGCACCTCGCGCGAAGCCGGCCACAGCCGCGTTCCGGCACCGCCGCACATGATCAGGGGGATAATGCGTTTGTCCATCGTCATTTCAAACCTTGAGGTCGTTCCGATACCAGGTGACAAAATTACGAATTCCGTGCGCGATCGGCGTTGACGGTGCAAAGCCGGTATCGCGCATCAGATCCTCGACATCCGCGGACGTTTCCAAAAGGTCTCTCGGCGGCAATTCTTTGATCGCCGTCCGACCCAGCTCCGGCTCCAGAACTCCGACGACCTGCATCAGCTCTTCCGGGTGGTGGTCGCCGACATTGTAGACCTTAGACGGCGCATTTGCGGCAGCCGGACGATCTGCGGTGATCCCTCATCCTGTTCCCCAGGGCCGCTTCGCCCGATCCGTCGCTCGATCTTTCGCCCGCGGCGCCTCTTTAGCCTCCGCATCGACGGGGCCGCAATAGCCGGCCGCCCTGCATGCGGGCTCCTGATCACCGCTATTGCAAGATCGGCGCCAAAACCATACCAAAGCGGCCGAATTCGGCGCCTTGCGTCGGGTTGCTTCAAAACCCTTGTTCATGCGGGCGAAATGCGCCGAATCCTGCTGTCGACGGCCAAGATCCTGATTTCCGGAGCGCTGCTATACCTGGCGCTGCGCAAGGTCGATCTGTCCGAACTGTTTTCGCGCTTCACCGTGACCAGCCTGTTCTGGATCGGCTTGGCGATCGCCGTTACGTTCCTGCAAATCTTCGTCGGCGTGTTGCGTTGGCGCGAGATCAGCGCCGCATGCGGCGCCCCGCTCGAGCTCGGCCGGGCCATGCGTTACAACGTAATCGGATCGTTCTTCAACCAGACCTTGCCCTCGGCGATCGGCGGCGATGCGGTCCGGCTGTGGCTCGTCGCGCGCGCCGGCGCCGGCTGGCGCGCTGCGACCTACTCGATCTTCGTCGACCGCGCGATCGGTTTGATCGCGCTCGCGATCATGATCGTCGCGAGCCTGCCCTGGAGCTACGGCCTCATCGCTGATCCGCACGGGCGCTCGGCGCTGCTGCTCGTCGACCTCGCGGCGCTCGCGGGTGGCCTCGGCTTTCTGGTCTTCGGCGCGCTGAAATGGCACTGGCTGAAAACCTGGTGGGCCACGCATCACATCCACGCCTGTGCCGTGATCGCCAACCGCGTGATCTTCAGCCGCTCGCGCGGACCGGCCGTCGTGATCCTGTCGCTCGCCGTGCATGTGCTGGCCGTCGTGGTCGCCTGGTGCGTCGTGCAGTCGATCGCCGCGCCGGTCGGATTCAGCGACGTCTTTATGCTGGTGCCGCCGGTGATGCTGATCACGATGATGCCGATCTCGATCGCCGGCTGGGGCGTGCGGGAAGCCACCATGGGCCTCGCGTTCGGCTTCGCGGGCCTGGCCGCAAACGAGGGCGTCAACGTCTCGCTGCTGTTCGGCGCCGTGTACTTCATCGTCGGCGCGATCGGCGGTCTGGTCTGGATCCTCAGCGCCGAGAAAGCCGCGCAGGGATCGGCGCCGCTCGGGGTGCCGCAGTGAGCGCGGCCATCGATGCGCTCGGCGCCGTCCCCTCGCTGCTTGCCGTTGCGATTGCCGCGCTGGTGTCGGGCGTCATCACCTGGACCAGCCGCCCCCTGCTCCAGCGTTACGCATTGGCGCGGCCCAACGCGCGGTCCTCTCATCGCATCCCGACCCCGCAGGGTGCGGGCATCGCCGTGATATCAGCGACGCTGCTGGTCGCATCAGCCTGGGCAGTCTGGGCGAACGTCGCGATTCCGCCGGCGCTGATCGCTGCGACCGTCTTGATCGCCGTGGTCGGATTTGCCGACGACATCAAGTCGCTGCCGGTGCTGGTACGGCTCGTGCTGCAGGCCGCAGCCGTCGGCGCCGTCGTGTTCACCACGCCCGAGACCGCGCGCATAGTGCCGGCGCTGCCGCTCGGGCTGGAGCGCGGACTGATCCTGCTGGCGGGCGTGTGGTTCGTGAACCTCGTCAACTTCATGGACGGGCTCGACCTGATGACGGTGGCGGAAGTGGTGCCGGTCACCGCGGCGCTGCTGCTGCTGGGACTGCTCGGCGATCTGTCGTGGCCGGCCGCGCTGATCGCCGCGGCGCTGTGCGGCGCCATGCTCGGCTTTGCGCCGTTCAACAAGCCGATCGCAAAAGTCTTCCTGGGCGATGTCGGCAGCCTGCCGATCGGCCTTTTGCTCGGCTGGTGCCTGCTCGAGCTCGCCTGGCGCGGGCAGCCCGCCGCGGCGCTGTTGCTGCCGGCCTATTACCTCGTGGATTCCACCATCACGCTGTTCTGGCGCATCACCAGGCGCGAGCAATTCTGGTCGGCGCATCGCTCGCATTTCTACCAGCGCGCCACCGACCACGGCTTCACGGTCTCCCGCGTGATCGGCGAGGTGTTCGCGCTCAATCTCGTGCTCGCGGGGCTTGCCATCGCCACCGCTCGCGCCGGCTCGCTGACGATCACGCTGACCGCGCTGCTGGCGGGCGCAATCGCGACCGGCATCGTGCTGCGGCGGTTCTCCCGCCGTCAGGCGTCCTGAGCCACCAGCGCCAGCCGCAGCCCCTCGTCGAGAGACACCTGGGGCTGCCACCCGGTCGCAATCGCCTTGGCGAGGTTGAGCTCGAGCGAGCCGATCAGGCTGTCATGCGTATCCTGCCGGCCCATCACTCTCAGCAGCGTCCCGAGCAGGTCCGGCGGCATGCCGAACAGCCGCGAGTTCTTGCCGGCAGCCTTGGCCAGACGCGCGATGAACTCGGGCGTCGAGACCTGCTCGATATCGGCCACCAGGAAGATCTCGAAATTGCTCGCGGGATCTGGATGAGAAAGCCGGCGCAGGATGAACGACGACAGGTTCTGCACGGCAAGGAAGGCGCGGTGATTGCGGATCGTGGCAAAGGGCAGCGGCAGCCCGAGGCTCACGGCACGCGTCAGCAGCGCGAAATTGCCCTTGGCGCCCGCACCATAGACCAGCGGCGGCCTGATCACCGAGATCTTCATGGCGCTGTCGCGCGCCAGCGTCTTCAAGCCCGCTTCGGCCGCGGCCTTGGACATGCCGTAGAGACCGCGCGGCGTCAGGACATCGTCCTCGCTGAACGGCGCGCGGCCGTCATTGGTGCGACCGTGCACGAGAACGGTGCTGATGAAGATGAACTGGCGCACCCCGGCCGTCGCCGCGCTGCGCGCCAGGTGCAGCGTGCCGGCAATGTTGACGTTGCGATAGAGCTGGACCGCATGCTCCTCGTGCTTGTGATGCACCCGGGCGGCGAGATGAACCACGGCATCGACGCCTTCAAGCGCCGCCTGCCAGTCGGTTTCAGGCCCGATCGTTTCGATCACGACCTCGTCGTCCATGCCTTCCGATCTGCGCACCGCGCGGCGGACCGACCACCCCTCGTGCGCCAGTGCGGGCACGACATGACGGCCGACGAAACCGCTCGCACCCGTCACCAGCACGACTGGCTTGCGCTTGTTCATCGTTGCTCCGCCAGTTCGGGGTTGCGCAACAATTCGTCGACCAGGGCAGCGTAGGCGTTCATCGCGGTGACGCGATCGAATTTCGCCGCCGCCTTGACCGCGCGCTCCGCCATCGCGACTGCGTCGGAGCGAGACGCCGCGCGGATCGCCTCGGCCAGTTGATCGGCACGGCCCGGCGTCACCACCCAGCCCAGCCCGTTCTCCACCACCGTCAACGCGGCCTCGGCCTCCGGCTCCGAGACCAGCACCACGGGACGGCCGACCGCCAGCAGATTGTAGAACCGGCTCGGCACCGATACCCCCGCAACGTCCTTCCGGTACGGAATGATCCAGAGATTGGCCGCCGCCAGCAATGCCTCGAGCTCGGCATCCTCGACCCGCCCCACGAAGGAGACATTGGGCAAGTTCGCGTCGGCCTGCAACTGCTTCAACCGCTCGAAGCCGATGCCCCAGCCGGAGAGCAGGAAGTGGATATCAGGCTCGGCCCTCAAAAGACGCGCCGCCTCGAACACGATCTCCGGATCATGGGTGAAGCCGAGATTGCCCGACAGGCCGACAACGAAATCCGCCGAGAGCGCTTTGCGGAACGGATTATCCGCCGTCACCGGCCGGGGTGCGGCCACAAGCGTCCCCCAGTTCGGGATGAAGCGGATCTTGTTCCGCGTCATGCCGGAATAGCTCAGCAGCGGCCGTTCCGCATCGCGGCCGATGGTGATGACGGCATTGAGCGCGCGGAACATCAGGCTGTTGGCGGCGCGCATCGTCATGGTCACGATCGAACCGGGCTTCAGCAGGCCCGCCATCACCAGTACGTCCGGGAAGAGGTCGTGCATGATCAGCGCCGAGCGCGCGCCCTTCAGCCTCGCCGCCGCCGCGACCGCGTAAGGCAGCATGAACGGTGCGGTGACGGTAAGCACGACGTCACCTCGCCTCAGCTCCCGTGTCAGCGCCAGAAACGTACGCACCGCGAACAGCAGCTCGGAGGCGCCGCGCCGCACCAGCGCCGCCTTGCCCGCCATCCGGTTCTTGACGGCGATTATCCGCGGCTTGCCCGGGCCGGCCTGCGAGGCCGGCAACGCGCCTGATGAGCCCGACAACACCACGACCTCGTGATCCCCGGCGATGCGGCAGGCGATCTCGGCCATGATCGCCGCCGTCGTGCTCGGATCAGGCGGGTAATGCTGGCTCGCCACGACGATCTTGCCTCGAGGCTGCATGATCAGGCCGCGGTCGACCCGAATTCCGGAACCGCGTCCTTCAGGATGGTCCTGATGGTCGCCCGATCGTCGCGCGCGATCGCCTGCTCCAGCGCCGCAATCCATTTGCGCAGCGTCTGCATCGGCGGCTCGTTCGGCTGCGCGGCCATGATGCCGGCGACGCCGATCTCGCGGGTCGGCTCCTCGGAGGCGAACAGGATTTCGTGCAGGCGTTCGCCGGGCCGCATGCCCGTGAACACGATGTCGATGTCGTAGCCGGGTTGCAAGCCCGAGAGACGGATCATGCGCTCGGCGAGATCGACGATCTTCACCGGCTGACCCATGTTGAGCACGTAGACCGACACATCCGAACGCTGCGTTCCGAGCGCATGCGTTGCCGCCGTGATGACGAGATCGCAGGCTTCGCGGATGGTCATGAAGTAGCGGACCATGTCGGGATGCGTGACCGTCACGGGACCGCCGGCATCGATCTGGGCCTTGAACTTCGGCACCACCGAGCCGTTCGACGCCAGCACGTTTCCGAACCGGACCGAGATCAGCCGCATCGACCGCCTGGCGCCGCCGTGACCCGCCGCAAGATCATGGTCGAGCGCCTGGCAATACATCTCGGCGAAGCGCTTGGTCAGGCCGAGCATCGACACCGGTTCGATCGCCTTGTCGGTCGAGATCATCACCATGGCTTCGGCGCCGGCGCTATGCGCGGCATCGGCAACGTTGATCGAGCCGAAGATGTTGGTCTTGACGCCCTCGCTCCAGTCGCGCTCGAGGATCGGCACGTGCTTGAGCGCGGCGGCATGGAACACGATGTCCGGCTTGAACTCGGCCATCAGGCGCATGATGCGCTCACGGTCGCGGATGTCGGCGATGCGCCCTTCGATCGAAGCAGCGGAGCCGAGCGCCGCGAGTGTTTCCGTGATCGCGTAGAGCGCCGGCTCGGAATTTTCCACGATCAGAAGGCGCGCGGCGCCGAACGCGACGACACGCTCGCAGATCTCCGAACCGATCGAGCCGCCCCCGCCGGTGACGATCACCGCCTTGCCCTCGATCAGGGCCTCGAGCCGCGCATAGTCGATCTTTTCGCTCGGCCGCAGCAGCAGATCCTCGACGGCGACGGCCGTGAGCCGTGGCGTATCGCCGCTCTCGAGCGAGGGCATGCGGCTCACGATCACGCCGAGCTTGCGCGCCCGCATCAGAATCGACTCGGGATGGGCCTCCGGCTCGAATGCCGTGGGCGTCATCACGACGCGCGCGATCGGCTTGCCGCGCTTGGTGAAGTCGGCGATGACATCCTCGATGTCGTCGACGCCGCCGAGAACCGGGACGTTGCGGATGAACTGGCCGCGATCGGAACTCGACGGCGACAGCACGCCGACCGGCCAGATGTGCTTGATCGCCCCGCTCTCGATTCCGCGCAACAGCACCTCGGCATCCGCGGCGCGGCCGATCAGCAGCGTCGGCGCGGCATCTCCGGTGCGGGCGTGACGCCGAACCCGCGTATAGCGGAAATAGCGGTAGGCCATGCGCAACGCGCTGAGGAAGGAGATCTCGAGGAACCAGTAGAGGACGATGGTCACCTTGCCGAGGAAGAAGGCGCCGCGGACATTGGGGGCGACAAAGATGTAGTCGAGCACCAGGAGTGCAACCGTGAGCACGGTCGCGACGCGCATGATGTTCAGCGCGTCGGGCAGCGAGATGAAGCGCCATTTCGTCGTGGTCAGGTTGAAGACGAAGCACACGACCAAGCTGAAGGCGAGAAAATAGGGCAGGATCTGAATCAGCAGCGGCAGGCGGTCGAAGAAGCCGTCGCCGCCCTCGAAGCGCAGATAGAAGGCGGCGAACAGCGCCGCCGTGGTCGCCAGCAGGTCGTGGAGCGCGATCATGAAATTGCGCAAGGTGAGATGCGAAAGACGCGTCATCCGCTGACCGAAAATCCAGTTAGATGCAACCTGATCGCGCTGATAACCCATCTCGGCCGGACATGCCAGTCAAGGCTTGCCAGTCAAGTCAAGGTTTGCCATCGGCCGACCGTTCAGGAACCGCCGTCTTCGCCCCGGCCTGCTCGGCCCGGATCACCATGCCGCCGGCAACGCCGACGCCGATGACGTACATCCAGCCCTCGTGGAAGTCGAACAGATGGGAGTTGAACAACGAGGTGAAGACGTTCTGGACCACGACCAATAGGCCGATCCAGCTTGCAAGGCCATCGCCGCGAAACAACAGCAGGTGCACGATCCAGATCGCGTAGAGGACGGCTATGCCGATGACGCCCCATTGCAAGGCGACGTGCAGCGTCTGGTTATGCGGATTCGGAAAGACCCTGGCCCCCTTGACCCATTCCTCGCCCTTGGAGACCTTCTCGAACAGCCCGTAGCCGGCCCCCGTCCCGTGCCCAACCACTGGGGCTTGCGCAAAGAACTGGATTGAATTGTGCCAGTACACAAGCCGCTCGCCCATGGAGGTCGGGACTCTCTCCTGGGTGTAAAGCCGATAGTCGCGCGAAAACGTCTCCGCGGTTTTGCGCAGTTGCGGCGAGGCCTGCCAGGCGATTGCGGCTGCGGCGAGCAGGACGGCGGAGATGATCGCGATGCTGCGCCATGTCAGGTGAAGCAACGCGAACACGGCGAACATGATCGGCACGGTGACGAGCGCGGTACGGGATACCACCACGAAAGCCATATTGACGAAGAAGCTCAGCGCCAGGGCCGTCAACAGGGCGGCGAGCCAGTAGCGCTTGTCACGCAGCAGGACCACGACCGGATAGGCCAGCGCGATCGCGCACAGCGTGAACTCCTGGCTCTGGTCGATGTAGTTCTTGACGAAGATGCCCCGCTCGAGGGGATCACCGGGTTTCAGCGACAGGCCGGGGTAGAAGGCCACCAGCCAGGACATCACCGACAGCAAGGCGCAGGATGCGAAGAACGCGATGAAGACCCAGTGCCCGCGCGGCGAACGCTCGAAATGATACAGCAGGACGGGAATCACGAGCAGCTTGACGGTCGGCCCGACCGCGTAGAGGCGCGTGCCCCAGGCTGCGTCCGACCACAGCGTTCCCACCACCGCGAGCAGGAACAGCGCGATCGGCGCCGCGCAGATCGGACGTTTCAGCGATTGCAGGAATGCCTTGAAATCGAGGAAAGGCACCATGCAGACCAGGAACGCGGCGTTGAAGATCGCCGTGAGCGAGGTCGACCAGGGCAGCGAGGCCGCGGTCAGGATCGCGAACAGGTCGACCATCTCGCTCCAGGCCACTGGGCTGCGCAGACGCCGCAACAGCATCTGGCCGGTCGTCTCCCCGGCGAGCGTCGTCACTTGCCCTCTCCCCGCGCGCGATGGACCAGCGCCGTCGTGCTGAAGCCCTGGAGAATGTCGACCAGCACCACCGTCCCGCCCGCGGCCTCGACGATCTCATGGCCGACCACCCGCTCGCGGGTGTAATCGCCCCCTTTGATCAGCGCGCTCGGCTTGATGCGGGTGATCAGGTCGATCGGCGTATCCTCATCGAAAATAACGACGAGATCGACAGCTTCGAGCGCCGCCAGCACTTCCGCACGCGCCCGCTCGTCCTGAACGGGGCGGTCGGCGCCCTTCAGCCGCCGCACCGAGGCGTCGCTGTTCAAGCCCACGATCAGGCGGTCGCAGGCGGAGCGCGCGGCCGTCAGCACCTTGACGTGGCCGGGATGCAGGATGTCGAAGCAGCCATTGGTGAAGCCGACGCGCTGGCCCTGTCTCTTCCATTCGGCGAGCTGGGCGTCCAGCGCAGCCGGTTCGAGCACGATCTTCTCCTCGGCTGCGAGATAGGCATGCGGCAAGATCCTCCGCTTCAGCTCGGCCGCGCTCACGCTGGCGGTGCCCTGCTTGCCGACAGCGACGGCGGCCGCGGCGCTGGCCATGCGCAGCGCCGTGTCCCAGCTCGCACCCGTGGCCAGCGACACCGCGAGCGCTGCGGCAACGGTGTCGCCGGCGCCGGAGACGTCGCGCACTTTGACCGGAAACGCCGGAACGTGAACGGCCTCGCCGTTGCGCGGCACCAGCGTCATGCCGTGCTCGCCTTGGGTGACCAGGATCGCCTCGCAATCGGCGAGCCGCATCACGTCCTCGCTGGCATCGACGATGCTCTGCGGCGTGTCGGCCCGGCTTCGGGTCGCCTCCGAAAATTCCTTGCGATTGGGCGTGAGCAGCGTCGCGCCGCGATAGATCGCCCAGTTCAGGCTTTTGGGATCGACGATCACGGGCTTGCCGAGTTTTCGCGCGGCGTCGATGGTGTGGCGGATGACGCGGGCGGTCAGCACGCCCTTGGCGTAGTCGGACAGCAGCACGATGTCGGCGCGCGCGATCTGCGGCAGGATCGCTTCGATCAGCTTGGTCTCGATCGTATCGGAAGCAGGCTGTGCCTGCTCCCAATCCGCACGCAGCATGTGCGTGGAAAAATGCTCGGAGACGAAACGTACTTTTCGCGTGGTCGGACGCGAGGGATCGCACACCAGCACGCTTTCGATTGCACCCTGCTCCGCAAGCGTCGAGGCGAGCCGCCTACCCGCCTCGTCCTCGCCGACGAGGCCGACGAAGATGCAGCGCGCGCCGAGCGCGGCGACGTTGCGCGCGACATTGCCGGCGCCGCCGATATGGAGCTCGCTGCGCTGGGCCGCTATGACAGGCGCCGGCGCCTCCGGCGATATCCGCGACACCTCGCCATAGACGAACTCGTCCAGCATGATGTCGCCGATGCACAGCACCGTGCAGCCTGAGATGGCTTGCGCGAGGGCATCGAAATCGAGAATGGGCGTCGGCATGGTGATGGACCTCAGCGGAAGCGGTCGGGCCGGTCGAGATAATCCCCGACATAGGCCTTCACCGCGTCCTCGAGCGTCGTGAAACCGCCATTGTAGCCGGCGCGGTGGAGGCGATCGACCTCGCTCTGGGTGAAGTACTGGTAGCTACCGCGGATCTGCTCGGGCATGTCGATGTATTCGATGTTGGGGCTGGCGCCGAGCGCAGCATAAGCCGCCAGCATCAGGTCCCTGAAGCTGCGTGCCTTGCCGGTGCCGACATTGAACAGCCCGGACACCGAGGGCGTTGCCAGCAGCCACATGATCACGCGCACGACGTCGTCGACATAGATGAAATCGCGGCGCTGATCGCCGTCCGCGATACCCTCGCGATGCGACTTGAACAATTGCACGACGCGGCCCGCTTTGACGTCGTCGAAGCGGCGCGCCAGAACGCTCATCATCGAGCCCTTGTGGTATTCGTTGGGGCCGAACACGTTGAAGAATTTCAGCCCGGCCCATTGCGGCGGCAGCTTCTCGCCGTTCGCTGCGCGCTCGGCGACGGCGAGATCGAACAGGTGCTTGCTCCAGCCGTAGAGATTCATCGGCCGCAGTTTCTTCAGCGCAGGGACCGAGGCGTCGTCGTCAAATCCCGCCTCGCCGTCGCCATAGGTCGCCGCCGAAGAGGCGTAGATCAACGGCACCGCATTCGCCGTGCACCAGTCCAGGAGGCGCATCGAAAGGCGGAAGTTGGTCTCGAACACGAGGTCGCCGTCGGTCGCGGTGGTCGCGGAAATCGCCCCGAGATGGATCACCGCATCGAGCTTGCGGTCCTTCAGCCAGTCCGGCAGCTCAGCCGGCGGCACGATATCCACAAGCTGCCGCTTGGCGAGGTTGCGCCATTTGCCCTCGTTGCCAAGGAAATCGCAGACCACGACGTCGCTGCGGCCGGACTCGTTCAGCGCGGCGACGACATTCGATCCGATAAAACCGGCCCCGCCGGTTACCAGTAACATTCCAACTTCCCTGCCAGATTTTGCCTGCCCGAAGTTTTGCGGCCCGGTTCTGCCCTAGCGCATGATCCGCCAAAGTGTAAGCGGTTTTGGGATTGCCGCTCAGCCGGCTTTACCTGCCGGCCGGGAGCGGCTAACCGAACCGCCATATCAGCGCACCCGGTCTTATTAACGAATGAACCAAGATTCGCAATTTAGTGGAGCGGTAGATCGGGGCGACGCGCGCCCGATCCTGATCGTCCCCTACATGTGGATCGGCGATTTCGTCCGGAATCACACCGTCGTGCGGGTCCTGAACGAGCGCTGGCCGAACCGGCCGGTCGATCTGCTCACCACGTCCCTGTGCGCTCCTTTGGTCGATTACATGCCCGGCGTGCGCGAAGCGATCGTGTGGGACCTGCCGCGCGGCCGGCTCGCCGTGGGCCGCCAGCTCGGCCTGGCGAAGCTCCTGCGCGAGCGGAACTACGGCACCGCGCTGGTGCTGCCCCGGACCTGGAAGGCCGCCATTGCGCCCGCTTTGGCCGGGATTCCGGAAAGGGTCGGCTTCGTCGGCGAGTTCCGGTTCGGCCTGCTCAATCGCTGGCGCTGGGGCGAAAACAAGCTGCCCCGCTTCATCGACAAGAACGCCGCCCTCGCCCAGCCCAATGGTGCCCCGGTGCCGGCGCAGTGGCCGGTGCCGCAATTGCGGGTCCCAACCGAGGACATCATCCGCTGGCGGCAGGCCAACGGCCTGAGCACAGGCGCCGCCGTGGCGCTGGCTCCCGGCTCGGTCGGCGCTTCAAAGCGCTGGACCTACTATCCTGAAGCCGCCCGCTTGCTCGCCGAGCGCGGCCTTGAGGTCTGGGTGGTCGGCGGCCCCGGAGAAAAGCGCCTGGCCCAGGAGATCGTCGCGGCGGGCGGCGCTGGGGTGCGGGACCTCACCGGCAATGATCTGCGCAACGGCGTGCTGGCCATGGCCGCGGCCGGCGTCGCGATCTCCAACGATTCCGGCCTGATGCATATCGCAGCCGCCCTGGGCACGCCGACCATGGGCATCTTCGGCCCGACCAGCCCCTACCTCTGGGCTCCCCTCAACGGCCTCGCCGCGACCGTGGTCCAGGACAAGAGCGTGCTCTCCTGCCAGCCCTGCCAGAGCACGATCTGCAAGATGAACGACCACCGCTGCATGCGTGACATCGCGGCGCAGAACGTGGTCGAGATCGCGAGAGACGTGCTTGCGAGGACGCAGGGACTTGGAAATGTCTGACGGCCGCGCGGCGAAACCCGCCGCATTCCTCGATCGGGATGGCGTCATCAACCGTGACGATGGCTATATCGGCACGCAAGACCGCATCCGCTGGATGCCCAACGTTGCTAGGGCCATTCGCCGCCTCAACGAGGCCGGCTATTGGGTATTCGTCTTCACCAACCAGTCCGGCGTCGCGCGCGGCCTCTTCACCGAAGCTGAAGTGAACCGGCTGCACGGCTGGATGTGCGACGAACTCGCCCGTGAGAGCGCGCGGATCGATGACATCCGCTTCTGTCCATACCATCCGCAAGGAACGGTCGCCGGCTACATCGGAGAGCATGATTGGCGCAAGCCCGCACCCGGTATGTTGCGCGATCTCGTCCAGCACTGGCCGGTGCAACTCGACGGTAGCTTCGTAATCGGAGATCAGGCCCGGGACATCGAGGCCGGCAAGCCGCTCGGACTGCCGGGCTTTCTCTTTCCAGGCGGCGACCTCGACGCGTTCGTGACCGAGGTGCTCGCCCGGACCAAGCGACCGTAGACCCCGGCGATCCGGCGGGACATCGAGTCGAGAAAGAACGTCAACGAATGCCGTGCCGGAGTGTATCCCGGGGTTCGCGCACAATCTGCAATGCCATCTACTTGCAATGTCTCGTCCGACGGCTCAAACAAGTTCGTAAATCCGCATTTGCATTGCGCAGGCCGCCAAGCCATTGATTCCGCTGCCCGGCTAGTGCATGGGGATGTTTTCTCCGCTCGCTCAGAGCAGTGGACGATAGACCTCACCGATCCGGGCTGCTTCGGCATCGAGGCTGAATTGCGCGAGCACCCGTGCCCGCCCGCGCTCGCCCATAGCGATCGCGGCGGCCACGTCACGCATCAGCGGTTCGACCGCTGCAGCCAGCGCGTCCGCATCACCGGTCGGGATCAGCACGCCGGTCACGCCATCCTCGACCACGAGTTCGGCCGCCCCGGCGCGCGCGGCGACCAGCGCGCTGCCGGCCGCCATCGCCTCGATCAAGGTCAGGCCAAAACCTTCGTTGCGCGAGGTGAAGGCGTAGATCGTCAGCCGCTGATACCAGCGCTGCACGTCTTCGATCGGCAGTTCGCCAGTGATGACGATGCGCGATTGCAGGCCGGCGGCCTCGATCCGCTTCTTCAGGTCGTTTGCAAAAACAGCTTGCTCGGGTGTGACCTGGCCGACGATGATTGCGGTGAAATCCGGATAGCGCGGCAGCAAGCGGCACATCGCATCGACGAACACATCGGTGCCCTTCTGCGCGCGTACCCGGCCGAAGCAGCCGATCGCGTAGCGGCCCGGCAACGCGGTTTCCGCGAAGGCAGCAGTGCGGTCGAGCGGCGGCGCATAGACGGCGGTGTCGACGCCATGCGGAATCACCGTCGCCTTCACCTTCAGGAACGAGGCCGAAAGATCCGATGTCGCGATGATCGTGTCCATGCGCCGGATCAGCCAGCGCGTGATCCAGCTATGATGGCGCTGTGCCGCCGAGGTGAAGACGAGCTTGAGCGGCCAGCCGAGCGCGCGCAACAGCACACCCGCGATCATCTCGTTGTTGCGGCGCGCGTGCCAGATCAGCGGCGCCTTGCGGCGCCACAATCTCAGGAGATCGGCACAGTTCAGGCGCGCGATCCCCTCCGGCGCGTCGGAGCCGAACCACGCGGCGCGAAACAGCTTCGCCAGCCGCGGCGCCACCATCCGGTTGGTCGCGGTGACCCCGGAATAGCGCCTGTGCAGATTTGGCACGATCACTTCGAGATCGCTTGGGGAATTCGCCACGCCACGCTCCGTTTCGAAAGTCCCTATACGCAACATTAAGCATAGTGACCAGTTCAGCCGCGCCGACACCCACTCTTCACCACGTAAACGTTAGCTTGGAGCGTTGATCGAGGACGGGTGAGATCATGACTGTGCTTGTCACCGGCGGTGCCGGCTATATCGGAAGCCACACGGTTCTGGCGCTGGCGGAAGCCGGCGAGGACGTCGTCGTGATCGACGATCTCTCCACCGGTTTCTCCGCCTATCTGCCCGAAGGCGTGCCGCTGTTCATTGGCGATGCCGGCGACGAGAACCTGCTCGAAGGCGTGATCGCCCAGCACAACATCGAGAGCATCATCCATTTCGCGGGCTCGGTGGTCGTGCCGGATTCGATGCGCGATCCGCTCGGCTATTACCGCAACAATTTCACGACCGCGCGCAACCTGCTCAACGTCGCGGTCAAGCGCGGCATCGACCGCTTCATCTTCTCCTCGACCGCGGCGGTCTACGGCGATCCGGACCAGGTGCCGGTGCCCGAGCATGCGCCGACACGGCCGCTGTCGCCCTACGGTTCGTCGAAGCTGATGACCGAGATCATGCTGCACGACGTCGCCGCCGCCTACGGCATGCAGTACGTCACCCTGCGCTATTTCAACGTTGCGGGGGCCGATCCGCAGGCCCGCATCGGTCTTGCCACGGTCGGCGCCACGCATTTGCTCAAGATCGCGGTGGAAGCCGCCACTGGCCAGCGCGCCAAGATCGACGTGTTCGGCACCGACTATCCGACCCAGGACGGCAGCTGCATCCGCGACTTCATCCATGTCTCGGACCTGTCGCAGGCGCATCGCTCGGCGCTCGCTTATCTGCGCAACGGGGGGGCCTCGACGACGCTCAATTGCGGCTATGGCCGCGGCTACTCGGTGCTGGAAACCATCGACGCGGTGCGCCGTGTTTCGGGCCGCAGCTTCGCCGTGCAATACGCCCCGCGCCGGCCCGGCGACATCATGACCATGGTTGCCGACACCAGCCGCATCCGCGGCCTGCTCGACTGGAAGCCGCAATACGACGACCTCGAGACCATCGCAGCGCACGCGCTGGCATGGGAGGACAAGCTGTTCCGCGAGCGTCACGGCGAGCTCCGCCAGGCCGCCTCGGCCTAGATTCCATTCCAGCGCAAGCCCTTAATTGGGCTTGAAAAGCGCTGGCTTAGCGGGCACAGAGGCCGTTCGATCCCTGACGCGCGGGCAGGCTTATTCCTGTGCCGTCAATGGACTGCGGATGGCTCAGTTTCCAAAGAAAATCACCGACGATCCCTATGCGGCAGCGGTCCTGATTCGCCGCCTGGTCACGGAACAGGGCATCATCTACTGGCGGCGCTACCTTGTCGCTTTCGCGCTGATGGCGCTTGCCGCCGGATCGACCGCGGGCGCGACCTACGTGCTCGGCCAGGTCATCAACCAGGCCTATGTCGACAAGAACATCCCGGGCATCGCGATGTTCTCGGGCATCACCGTGATCCTGCTCTTCATCAAGGGCGTGGCGACTTACGGCCACATGGTGATCCTGACCAAGATCTCCAACGCCATCCTCGCCACCAACCAGCGCCAGCTGTTCGCCAAGCTGATGCGCGAGAGCGTCGGATTCTTCTCCGAGCGGCATTCGTCGGAATTCCTGGCGCGGCTGACGGCCGGCGCAAAATCCATCACCGATGTCCTCAACATGCTGGTCAATGCGGTCGGGCGCGACCTCATGATGCTGCTCGCCATGATCGGCGTGATGGTGTGGCAGGATCCGGTGATGTCGTTCATCGGCCTCGTCGCCGTGCCGCCGGCGATGCTGGTGCTGCGCAAGCTGGTCAAGCGCATCAAGGGTCTCGCCTACAACCAGTTCACCGGCACCGCCGACATCCTCGAGACGATGCAGGAATCGCTGCAGGGCATCCGCACGGTGAAAGCATTCACGCTCGAAGACACCATGCAGACCCGCATCGACGAGAACATCGCGATCGTCGAGCGCAACGCCAACAAGATGGCTCGCGTCGCCAACCGCTCCAATCCGCTGATGGAGATGCTCGGCGGCTTCGCGGTCGCCGGCTGTTTGCTTTACGGCGGCTATAGCGTAGTCGCCCTCAACGCCACGCCCGGCGCGTTCTTTTCCTTCATGACCGCGTTCCTGATGGCGACCGAGCCGGCCAAGCGGCTGGCGCGGCTCAACATCGACCTCAACAGCCAGCTCGTTGGCGCCCGCATGCTGCTGGAAGTCGTCGACAGCCCCGCGAGCGAGCATTCCGACGACGACAAGCCGGCGCTGAAACTGTCGACTGCGCGCATCGAGCTGCGCGACGTCAGCTTTTCCTATCGCAACGGTGAGACCGTCCTCAACCGCATGAGCTTTGTTGCCGAACCCGGCAAGGTCACTGCGCTGGTCGGCCCATCCGGCGGCGGCAAATCGACCGTGCTGGGGTTGCTACTGCGCTTCTACGAGGTGACGCAAGGCGACATCGTGATCGACGGCCAGTCGATCGGCGCCGTCTCCCGAAAATCGCTGCGGGCCCAGACCGCCTATGTCGGTCAGGACGTCTATCTGTTCCGCGACACCATCCGCAGCAACATCGCGTTCGGCCGCGCCGGCGCGACCGAAGACCAGATCATCGACGCCGCCAAGGCGGCCTGCGCGCATGATTTCATCATGGGCTTCCCGCTCGGCTACGACACGCCCGTCGGCGAGCACGGCACGCAGCTGTCCGGCGGCCAGCGCCAGCGGATCGCGGTTGCGCGCGCGCTGATCAAGAACGCGCCGATCATCCTGCTTGACGAAGCCACCGCCGCGCTCGATTCCGAGTCCGAGCGGCAGGTGCAGGAGGCGATCGAGCATCTCTGCCAGAACCGCACCACCATCGTGATCGCGCACCGCCTGCACACCATCATGCACGCCGATGCGATCCTGGTGGTCGAGGGCGGCGAGATCGTCGAGCAGGGCCGGCATGACGAGTTGCTCCGCCGCGGCGGCCGCTACGCCTCGTTCTTCCGCCTGCAACATCACGACGCCGGTGCTCTGGCGCCGATCAGCGCAACCGCATAGAGTTCCCTTCACCTCAAGAGCAGCGAGATCGCACCATGAACGCCGCCTCCTACGTCATCCCGCTTCCGACCCAGGCTTCGCTTCCCGTCGTCGGGGAAAGCGGCCGTTATCCCGTGCGCCGCATCTGGTGCGTCGGCCGCAACTATCTCGAGCACATCCGCGAGATGGGCAATGACGAGCGCGCCCCGCCGTTCTTCTTCGCCAAGCACGCCGACATGCTGGTGCCCGACGGCGCCACCATTCCCTATCCGCCGCTGACTAAGGATCTCCATCACGAGGTCGAGCTGATCGTCGCGATGAAGAGCGGCGGCCTCAACATTCCCGCCGACAAGGCGCTCGACCATGTCTACGGCTATGCCGTCGGCATCGACCTGACCCGCCGCGACCTGCAGATCGCCTCGCGCAAGAAGGAGCGTCCGTGGGAGGTCGGCAAGTCGTTCGACTATTCGGCGCCCTGCTCCGCAGTGCAGCCGGCATCGAAGATCGGCCACCCCGCCAAGGGCAAGATCTGGCTCACGGTCAACGGCAAGGAAGCGCAGAAGGGCGACCTCACAGAGCTGATCTGGAACGTGCCCGAGATCATCTGGCAGCTCTCGCAGCAGGTGAAGCTCGCCGCCGGCGACATCATCATGACGGGCACGCCGGCCGGCGTGTCGCAGCTCCAGCCCGGCGACAAGCTCGAATGTGGCGTCGACGGCGTCGGCACGCTGAAGGTGAGCATCGGTCAGCCGGAATAAGGCTGAGCTCGAGATCACGGGACAGCAAAGCCCCGGGCATCGCGTCCGGGGCTTTTTTGCGGATTCAAGTTCGTCGCTCGTACGCCCCCGCGGCGTTGATGTCCTTTCCCGTGTAATCGGTCATCATCGCGGTCGCCACCAGCGTCACGACCGCGCAAATCGCGATGTAGATCGCGATCGCGGTCGCCGAGTGGAACGTGCCGTACAGCCAGGTAGCGATCAGCGGTGCGGGGCCGCCGGCGATCACGGATGCGAGCTGATAGCCTAGCGAGGAGCCGCTGTAGCGAAGGCGTCCGGTGAAGCTCTCGGCGATCAAGGCGGCTTGCGGTCCATACTGCATGTCGTGCGGAATCAGCGACAGGAGGATCGCGAGGAAGATGATGGTCAGCGACCCCGTATTGAGCAGGGCGAAATAGACGAAGCCGAAGATGCCGGTCACGGCAGCGCCGAGCATATACATGTTCTTGCGGCCGATCTGATCGGAGATATGTCCGCACAGCGGGATCGACACGAACGACAGCACGGAGGCCGAGAGCACCGCGGTCAGCAGGAAGTCGCGCGATACGTGCAGGGTGCCGATGCCATAGGAGAACACGAAGGCCGTGAAGATGTAGAACGGCGCCTGCTCCGACATGCGCGCAAAGGCAGACAGTAGAATCTCCTTCGGGTATTCCCGGATCACCGTGAGCATCGGCGTGCGATCGACCTGGCGTTCGGCGACGAGCTTGGAGAACACCGGGGTTTCGAGAATGCCGAGCCTGATATAGAGGCCCACGCCGACCAGGATGATGCTGAGCGCGAAGGGAATACGCCAGCCCCATGCCAGGAACTGATCACCCGCCATCTGGCTGAACACCAGCACGGCAAGATTGGCGAGGAAAAGCCCGCAGGGCACACCGAACTGCGGCCATGATGCGATCAATCCACGGGATCGATCGTTGTGCGCCCATTCCATCGACATCAGTACCGAGCCGCCCCACTCACCACCGACTCCGACGCCCTGAATGAACCGCAGCACGGTCAGGATCACGGCGCCCCAGATACCGATGCTGGCATAGGTCGGCACCACCGCCACCGCAGCGGTCGCCAGTCCCATCAAGAGCAAGGTCGCGATCAGCGTGGATTTACGTCCGATGCGGTCGCCATAATGGCCAAAGATTGCCGCGCCGACGGGCCGCGCGGCGAATCCGACCGCGTAGATCGCAAACGCCTCCAGCGTGCCGACCCAGGGATCGGAGTGAGGAAAGAAGAGCTTTGCGAAAACCAGACCCGTGACGGTGCTGTAAAGAAAGAAGTCATACCACTCGATCGCGGTCCCGATTGTGGAGGCGATCACGGCGCGGCGAAGCTGGCGCTGATGCTCGGGGGCAGTAAGTCGGGTGGCGTCGAGATCAAGTGTTGCCATGGGAGCGCATCCTCAGATAGGCCCCCGCTTGCGTGTTTTCACCTGTTGTTGTTGCCGAAAAAACGACGTTGGGTTCCAAGGGTTCCAACCGACGTGAAATGGGAGGCTAAAACTTTAGTCGGTCGATAAGCCCCGCGAGGGGGGCACTACCAAGCCTTCACCGGCCGATTGGCGTGGCTTGTCTGCGGCACACCGCGATTGAGCGACATGTGCGAATGCACGCAGAGCCAGCTATCGCCATGTCTTGAAAACACCATCGTGGCCCGGCCGGGGCGTGGAAACGCGCTGCCGTCGGGATGATAGCCCGTGCTCGTCCACGGCACGATCACTGTCGCCATTGTGCCATCGGACGATGCCAGGATCGAGGCCTGGTCGATGACGAAACGGAAGTCGGACGTCTTCGGCCAGACGTTGTCCCATTGCGTGGTGACCCATTGGTCGAGGCCGGGAATGACGTCGTTGTGCGTGCCGAACGCCAGCACATCCGGATGGAAGAGCGGCCGCGCCGAAGCATAGTCGACCTCGCGGACATAGCCCGCGAAGGTCTCCAGCCAGTGGCGAAAGAACTGCGTGATCTCGGTATTCGCGGTCGGCAAGGAGGCCATCGCCTGCTCCATGTTCGGCAACTCAAATCAGGCAATCTTGTTGCCATTGGGCGAACCATCCAGCAAGATATGTGGAGAGTACCGGTGGAGATCGATCGACAAGCCGGGCCGATTTCATGGAGCCAGACTCATGAGACGCCTTCTCCTGCTTGCGGCCACGCTTATCGTCTTGTGCAATGTTGCCGGCGCGCAGTCCAGTCAGCCCTATGCTGGCCTTGAGCATCGCCCCATCAAGGCGCTGTCGCAGCAGCAGATCGAAGATCTTCGAGCCGGACGTGGCATGGGCCTGGCGCTTGCCGCCGAACTCAATGGATATCCCGGCCCGAGCCATGTTCTTGAGCTCGGTGATCGACTTGATTTGACCGCGGATCAGCGCATCCAGGTTCAGCGCCTCTTCGATGCCATGAAGCAAGAAGCGGTCCCGCTGGGTAACAAGCTGGTCGAGCAGGAAACGGAGTTGGACCGCCTCTTCTCCGCCCGCGTCGTGACATCGGAATCACTCAAGGCGGCCCTCATTGCCATTTCGGAAACCCAGGCACTGCTCCGCGAAAGCCACCTCAAATATCATCTATCGACAACTGCCTTGCTCGACCGGAGCCAAATGCAGCGATACGCGGAGCTGCGCGGTTACCAACGCCCTGATGGCTCCGAAGAACACAAGCACCGTCACTAAACGCGATCACCGCAATGCCGACAGCACGATGAGGCCGAGGATCACCGCCGTCAGCGAATATTTGAGCGTGTAGTAGACGTTGCGATTCCATTCCTTGACCTTGCGGCTCGCAAGATGGATCTCGTAGAGCTTGCCGAACACCTTGTTGAGCACGCCGACGCTCTCGCCGTCCACGTTCTGGGTTGCAGAGGCCTTGACGATGTGGTGGCTGACCCAGCGGTTGATCGCGGTCATGAAGCCGTATTTCATCGGACGCTCGACGTCGCAGAACAGGATGATGCGGTTGACGTCGGTGGCATTCTCGGCGCTGTGGATGAAGGTCTCGTCGAACATGAAGGCCTCGCCGTCGCGCCAGACGCATTCGACGCCATCGACCAGGATGCGGCACCTGTTCGAGTTCGGCGTGACGAGGCCGAGGTGGTAGCGCAGCGAACCCGCAAAGGGATCGCGGTGGGCGCCGAGCGTGCCGCCCGGCGGCAGCATCGCAAACATCGCACCATGCACGCTCGGAATGGAGTTGAGCAACTCCACCGTCTTCGGGCACAGCGTGCGCGCCGAAGGCAGGAAGTCGTCGTACCATTTCAGGTAAAAGCGTTTCCAGCCGCTCTTGAAGAACGAATAGAAGCCCCAATCGTTGTTCTTCGCCGCCGCTCGAATGAAGCCTTCGTCGAACAGGCGAACGGCCTCGTCGCGAATGGTCTCCCAATGTTCGCTGAGGGCTTGCAGCTCCGGAAACTGCTCCACCGGGATCACCGGCTTGTTCGGCACCGCCGAGCCCGCGTACATCAGCACATTGTAGGGCGCGAGATAGGTGGAGTGGTCCCCGAGCTGGCGCGCTAAGCGCAGTCGCTGCTTGCCGCGGAAATGAACGTAGATCGTCGATGCCGCCAGCACATAGAGAATGACGAGTTGCGGCGCAAAAAGCTGTTTTAACATCTCCCCCGTTCCCCGGTGATTCAACCGGGGACGTGATCTATCCCGACGCGGCCCGAGCGGCAAGATATTCGCCGGTGGGTTGCACTCACGCTCCGGAGATCAGGGCTGGGAACTTGAGGCCGAACCGAGCCGAATCAGGCCCGTGACAGCGCCTGGAGGCCCTTGAAGGTCAGGCGCTTGGGGTCGGTGACGCCGGCAAGATACAGGCGGCGGATGAACGCGATGACGGCGTCGCGGTCGCAATCGGTCAACGCGACGACGGCGTCGACCGCGATTCTCTGGGCTTCCATTGGGCTCACCTCGGCCTTGCAAGTAACCCCGGCCGAGACAGGCTAGGACTCCGCGGTTAATCCGGCGTTAACCGTTCGGGCAGCATGGCCGATTCACCCGACCCGCCGTATACGCAAAACAACGCATTGCCCGTGCGCGCAGCGGCTCACCGGGCGGTGATGCCGTTCTTGAGCCGAGCAAACTGCTTCTTCAGCCGCGGCACCGCAAAGTCCGTGAAGGTCCGCACCTTCGGCACCGAGAGCCGGCCCTGCGGACAGATCAAATGCGCGGGCATCTCGGGATCCTCGTGGCCGGCCAGGACGATCTCGAGTTCGCCGCGCGCGACCTGCTCGCCTACCTGGTACGAATACATTCGCGCCACACCGCGGCCGGCGACGGTCGAGGCCACCGCCGCATAGGTGCTGTTGACGACGAGCCGCGGCGTGAACTGCACCGTGCGGGCGGCCGACGACCCGGCCTGCGGTGCAAAGGTCCAGGAATTGGGAAGGTGCGCCATCGCGACGATCTGGTGCTTGGCGAGGTCGCCGGGCTCGGTAATGCGCGGATGCTGCTTCAGATAGCGCGGTGATGCTACCACGACGCGGCTGATCTCGCCGACCCGCATCGCGACCATTGCCGAATCCGCGAGATGACCGATGCGAAGCGCGACGTCGACCCCCTCCTCGATCAGATTGACCGCGCGATCGAACAGCAGGAGTTTTGCCGAGACGGTCGGATAGGCGTCGAGAAAAGCATCGAGGATCGGCCGCAGCACCATCTCACCCGACACCACGGGCGCAGTGATCGTGAGCAGGCCGCGGGGCGCCGTGCGCGGCCCGGCCGCGATGTCGTCGGCCTCCTCCAACTCGGTGAGCACGCGGCGACAGACCGCGACATAGCGCTCGCCCTCCTCGCTCAGCTTGATGGAGCGTGTGGTCCTGTGCAGCAGCTCGGCACCGACCCGCTGCTCCAGGAAAGCAATGGCGCGGCTCACCGCCGCCGGCGAACGGCCGAGCTTGCGGCCCGCGGCCGCGAGGCTGCCCTCGTCCACCGCAAGGACAAACACCTTCATTGCATCCAGACGATCCATAGGTTTCCCGCCAGCCCATCGAGCTCAGACTGGAAGCTAGGCGTTCGCTCCTGCCGCGACAACCACCGCCAGGAGCCCGCCCGGCATTCGTTCGCGCCGCGAAAGAGTGTCTGCCGGACAGCGCGTATTCGCAGCCGGCCCGCTGCGGCGTACCTCATCGACCAAGCCAGCCGCTGCTGGCGCAGGTTCTGAAAGCCAACAACAGGAGCCCATCATGGGTATCGAACAGAAGGTTGCCATCATCACCGGTGCTTCGCAGGGCATCGGTGCCGCCCTGGTCCAGGGTTTTCGCGATCGCAACTATCGCGTCGTCGCGACGGCGCGCTCCATTAAGCCGTCGGGCGATGAAGATGTCCTCACCATTGCCGGCGACATCGCCGACCGGAAGACCGCCGAGCGCGCGGTCTCGCAAGCCGTCGCCCGCTTCGGCCGCGTCGACACGCTGGTCAACAACGCCGGTATCTTCGTCGCAAAGCCGTTCACGCAGTATACGGCGGAGGACTATGCAGCGGTGATGGGCACCAACGTCGCTGGTTTCTTCCACGTCACGCAGCTTGGCATCGCCGAGATGGAAAAGCAGGGGTCCGGCCACGTCGTCCAGATCACGACGACGCTGGTCGACCAGGCCAATTCGAACGTGCCCTCGGTGCTAGCCTCGCTGAGCAAGGGTGGGTTGAGCGCCGCGACGAAGTCACTGGCGATCGAATATGCCAAGCGTGGTATCCGCGTGAACGCGGTGTCGCCCGGCATCATCAAGTCGCCGATGCATCCCGTCGCGACGCACGCCCAGCTCGATGCGCTGCATCCCGTCGGCCATATGGGCGAGATGTCCGACATCGTCGATGCCGTGCTCTACCTCGAGGGCGCCTCCTTCGTCACCGGCGAAATCCTGCATGTCGACGGCGGCCAGAGCGCCGGCCACTGAACGCTAGCGCCTTCGCGCACGAGGACGACATGACAGACGCAGATGCCAAGCAGCAAGTCCACCCCCGATCGCATCAGCGGTCGGGTTCGACATCACGGACTTCCTCACAGCAAACCTGGCGATATGCGGTAGCAGGATTGTCCGCATCGCTGGTCGGGCTTGGCCTCGCGCGCTTTTCCTACACGCCGCTGATCCCGGCCCTGATCGCCGCAAAATGGTTCGACCCGTCCGACGTCGTCTATCTCGGTGCAGCGAACCTGGCCGGCTATCTTGCCGGCGCGCTCGCGGCGCGGACCGTGGCCGCGCGCATCGGCGCCGTTCGCGGCTTGCGGACGATGATGTTGCTCGCGACCCTCTCCTTTTTTGCCAGCTCGACCCCGGTGTCGTTCACCTGGTTCTTCGCCTGGCGCTTCCTGTCGGGGCTCACCGGCGGAATCATCATGGTACTGGTGGCCTCCGTCATTCTGCCGCATATCTCGGCGGCGAGGCGCGGCATCGTCGGCGGCGTGATCTTTGCCGGCGTCGGGCTCGGTGTCGCCGCATCCGGCACGCTGGTGCCGCTGTTGCTGCAGCAAGGCTTGCAACAGAGTTGGTATGGTCTTGGCGTGCTCGCGGGCACGCTCACGCTGGTGAGTTGGTGGAACTGGCCCGCTGAGGCGAAGGCCGATACCGTGTCATCGCAGCGGGCGAAGCACGCTTCGCCCGCTGCTCGCGGCTTGCTCGTCCAATACGGCCTCAACGCGGTGGCGCTGGTGCCGCACATGGTCTTCATCGTCGATTTCGTCGCGCGCGGCCTCGGCCAGGGTATTGTTGCGGGATCGCACTACTGGGTGCTCTATGGCCTTGGCGCAATCGTCGGCCCGGTGGTCACCGGTCATCTCGGGGACCGCGCTGGGTTTCGACCGGCGCTGCGCGCCGCCTTCCTGATCGAAGCGGCCGCCGTGTTGCTCCCGACCGTCAGTACCGCGCCTCTCCCGCTGATCGTATCGAGCGTGGTGGTCGGCGGCTTCACACCTGGCATCGTACCGCTCGTGCTCGGACGCATCCATGAGCTGGTCCCACTTTCTGCCGAGCAGCAGCGCACGACATGGAGCCATGCCGCGACCAGCTTTGCGCTGTTCCAGGCGGCCGCGGCCTACGGCTTCTCCTGGATCTACGCACAGACCGGCGGCGATTATCTCGTCTTGTTCGCGCTGGGCGGCGGCGCCGTGGTGCTTGCACTCGCGATTGATCTTGCCCTGCCGCTTGCCACGCGCAAGGCTTAGAACGTCGCGGTCGTCGCGATCAGGAATATTGCATCACGCCGTCGTCGATCCGGCCCAACCGCAAGGAGACGATGTCGAGCGCGTAGTTCTGGTAGAGCCGCCACGGCTGCTTCGAGCCTTGCTTCGGCATCTTTGCGACCGAGCGCTGCACATAACCCGAGGTGAAATCGAGCGACGGCTGCGCCGTGATCGTGGGATCGTCATTATGTGGCATGCACTGCCGGAAATTGTGCCGGTCCATGTAGTTGATGAGCCGACAGACATATTCGCAGGTGAGGTCGCATTTCAGCGTCCATGATGCGTTGGTGTAGCCGAACGCAGAAGCCATGTTGGGCACGTCGGCATACATCATGCCCTTGTAGGTCAGCGTGTTGGCGAAATCGACGGCGCGGCCGTCGACACTGATGTCAAGACCGCCGACGACCTGGAGCACCAGTCCCGTCGCGGTCACGATGATGTCCGCCGCAAGCTCGCTGCCGTCCTTCAGGCGGATAGCATCGTGCGTGAACGTGTCGATCTCTTTGGTGACTACGGAGGCGCGCTGCTCGCGGATCGCCTTGAACAGGTCGCCATCCGGCACGAGGCAGAGCCGCTGGTCCCACGGATTGTAGCGCGGCGTGAAATGGGTCGCGACGTCGTAGTCGGGGCCGAGCGCCATCTGCACGCCCTTGAGAACCAGCTCCTTCACCTTCGCAGGGCGGCGCCGACTGAGCTGGAAGAAGAACATCCCCCACATCACGTTGCGCCAGCGGATCAGGTGATAGGCAAGCCGCGTCGGCAGATTGCGCCGCAATTTGTTGGCGACGGGATCCTGTGCAGGGCGCGACACCACATAGGTCGGCGAGCGCTGCAGCATGGTGACCTGCGCGGCCGTCTTGGCGAGCTCCGGCACCAGCGTCACCGCGGTCGCGCCCGAGCCAATCACGACGACGCGCTTGCCCGCGCAGTCGATGTCGTCGGTCCATTTCTGCGGATGCACGATGCGGCCGGCGAAATCCGCAACCCCCGGAAACTCCGGCGTGTAGCCCGCCTCGTATTTGTAATAGCCCGAGCACATGAACAGGAAATTGCAGGTGAAGCGCACGGTTTGTGCCACGCCCTCGCCGGTGATGCGCTCGGCCTCGACGGTCCAGCGCGCCTCACTCGTCGACCACGCCGCACGCTTGACCCGATGGTGAAAGCGGATGTGCTTCTCGATGCCGTTCTCGGCTGCGGTTTCGCGAACGTAGCTGAGAATTTGCGCGCCGTCGGCGATCGCCTTCGGATCGGTCCAGGGCTTGAAGGAATAGCCGAGCGTGAACATGTCGCTGTCGGAGCGGACGCCGGGATAGCGAAACAGGTCCCAGGTGCCGCCGATACAGTCGCGTCCCTCAAGGATGACGTAGCTCTTGGTCGGACATTTGGTCTGAAGATGATAGCCCGCGCCGATCCCGGACAGGCCGGCACCGACGATCAGCACGTCGAAATGGTCTTGAGCCATTGTTTCCTCCGATGCCAAGGATTGTCTGACCGCGATCATTGCTCGTCAACTGGCAATCGGCCTGACACAACCTCGAGGAGACGCGTGCGTCACGCTCAAGACAATAAAGCCCCGGATCGCTCCGGGGCTTTGCATCGAAAATAGATACGATCAGCGGATCAGTAGCGGTAATGGTCCGACTTGTACGGACCTTCCTGCTTGACACCGATGTAATCGGCCTGGTCCTTGCGCAGCTCGGTGAGCTTGACGCCGATCTTGGCGAGGTGCAGGCGCGCGACCTTTTCGTCGAGCGACTTCGGCAGCACGTAGACTTCCTTCTTGTACTTGCCGTCCTTGTTGTTGGCGAAAAGCTCGATCTGCGCCAGCGTCTGGTTGGTGAAGGAGGCTGACATCACGAAGGACGGATGGCCCATCGCGTTGCCGAGGTTCACGAGGCGACCTTCCGACAGCATGATGATGCGATGCTTGTCGGGGAATTCGATCTCGTCGACCTGCGGCTTGATGTTGGTCCATTTCAGGTTACGCAGACCCGCGATCTGGATCTCATTGTCGAAGTGACCGATGTTGCAGACGATGGCGCGATCCTTCATTGCGCGCATGTGCTCGATCGTGATGATGTCCTTGTTGCCGGTCGCGGTGACGAAGATGTCGGCGCGGGGCGCGGCGTCTTCCATGGTCACGACTTCATAGCCTTCCATCGCCGCCTGCAGCGCGCAGATCGGATCGACTTCGGAGACCATGACGCGGCAGCCGGCCTGCCGCAGCGAGGCGGCCGAACCCTTGCCGACGTCGCCGAAGCCCGCGACCATCGCAACCTTGCCGGACATCATCACGTCGGTGCCGCGGCGAATGCCGTCGACCAGCGATTCACGGCAGCCATAGAGGTTGTCAAACTTCGACTTGGTGACGCTGTCGTTGACGTTGATGGCGGGCCATAGCAACGTGCCGGCCTTCTGCATGTCGTAGAGACGATGCACGCCCGTGGTGGTTTCTTCGGAAACGCCCTTGATGCTCTTGGCAATCTCGGCGAAGTAGCCCTTCGGCTTCTCCTTGAGCTGCTTCTTCAGAAGCGCGAAGAAGACTTCCTCTTCTTCCGAACCCGGCTTGTCCAGGAACTTGGTGTCGCCGTTCTCGGCGCGCAGGCCGAGATGGACGTACATGGTGGCGTCGCCGCCGTCGTCGAGGATCATGTTCGGGTGACCGCCGCCGTGCCAGTCGAACAGCTTGGCGGTGTAGTCCCAGTACTCGGTAAGGCTCTCACCCTTGACGGCGAACACCGGAATGCCGGCGGCTGCGATCGCCGCCGCGGCGTGGTCCTGCGTCGAATAGATGTTGCAGGAGACCCAGCGGATGTCGGCGCCGAGCGCGGCCAGCGTCTCGATCAGCACGCCGGTTTGGATCGTCATGTGCAGCGAGCCGGCGATACGGGCGCCCTTCAGCGGCTGCTTCGGGCCGTACTCCTCGCGGGTGGCCATCAGGCCGGGCATCTCGGTCTCGGCGAGCGAGAGCTCCTTGCGGCCGAAATCGGCGAGCGAAATGTCCTTGATGATGTAATCTGTGAAGCCGGGCTTCGCGTTCATTGCGGGCGTCCTGTTGTTGAATTGGTCATCCCGGGTCACCCTGGAGGGCGAGCCCGGAATCTCGATGCGATCGATTAGGAATTCCGGGTTCGCCGCTGTCGCGGCGCCCCGAAATGTCGTCGGTGATCAGACCGCGCGCTTGAGCGCTTCGACGAGATCGGTCTTCTCCCAGGAGAAGCCGCCCTCGTTGTCGGGAGTACGGCCGAAATGGCCATAGGCGGAGGTGCGCGCGTAGATCGGGCGGTTGAGATCGAGATGGCTGCGGATGCCACGCGGGGTGAGATCCATCGCCTTGGCCGCGGCCTTCTCGAGCTGATCCTCCGACACCTTACCGGTGCCGTGGGTGTCGATGTAGATCGACAGCGGACGCGCCACGCCGATGGCGTAGGCGAGCTGCAGCGTGCAGCGGTCGGCAAGACCGGCCGCGACGATGTTCTTGGCGACATAGCGGGCAGCGTAAGCCGCGGAGCGGTCGACCTTGGTCGGATCCTTGCCGGAGAACGCGCCGCCACCGTGCGGAGCCGCGCCACCATAGGTGTCGACGATGATCTTGCGGCCGGTCAGGCCGGAATCGCCATCGGGACCGCCGATGTAGAACTTGCCGGTCGGGTTGATGTGCCAGATGGTCTTCGCCGTGATCCAGTCCTTCGGCAGCGCCTCGCGCACATAGGGCTCGACGATGTCGCGAATTTGCTTGGACGAGATGTCCTCGACCAGATGCTGGTGCGACACCACGATCTCGCGCACGCCGACCGGCTTGCCGTTCTCGTACTGCACGGTGACCTGGCTCTTGGAGTCCGGGCCCAGCACCTTCTCGCGGCCGGAGTGGCGCGCTTCCGAGATGAGGCGCAGGATCTTGTGGGCGTAAAAGATCGGCGCCGGCATCAGATCCGGCGTCTCGTTAGTGGCGTAGCCGAACATAATGCCCTGGTCGCCCGCGCCCTCTTCCTTGACTTCGCCCGGCTGCAGCGCATCGACGCCCTGCGCGATGTCGGCCGACTGCGGATGCAGCAGGATCTCGATGTCCGCCTTCTCCCAGTGGAAACCTTCCTGCTCGTAGCCGATGTCCTTGATCGCAGCGCGAACGACGCCTTCGATCTGCTCGTTGGTGACGGATGCCGGACCGCGGGTCTCGCCGGCGATCACGACCTTGTTGGTGGTCGCGAGCGTTTCGCAGGCGGCACGAATTTGCCAGGGATCGATGCCGGCTTTCGGTCCTTCGCGGTAGAACAGATCGACGATCTCGTCGGAGATCCGGTCGCACACCTTGTCCGGATGGCCTTCGGACACGGACTCGCTGGTGAAGAGATAGGACGCGCGCATCAGTAACCCCTTGTTCCGCCGCTAGCTGGCGGGCGTTGCGATATTTAGCTTTGAATGATGTCAATCACGCCGGCGCGAGATGACGTAGGATTCGTCGAGAAACCAGAGCCCATTGTACTTTCGCAGCACGTCCCTGGCGGCGTCCAGAGTGCGGCCGTTTTGAGTCATTTCCGTCAACCGGTCGTCCTCAATCTGAGCCACATACACTGCCGCATTCCAGGCTGCAAAGGCCGTCGAGGTTCCGATGGTGCCCGTCACCTCGTTGGGCAGCGCTTCCATATCATACCTGAAGATCGAGCGGTTATCTGCGTAAGCATTAAAATTTAAGTCGCGGCCCACCGAGCCGAGCTCGTACTTCACCGCGCGCAATAGCTCATGACGGCTCACCGAGAAAGGATTTTCTCCGGGCCAGATCGCCTGGATCATCTCCATGCCCGGATCCTGGCCGTGGGAGTGAATACCGATCAAGCGGCCGCCTGCCCGCAAGGCCCGCGCCAGGGGCGCTATGATCCGTTTTGCCCTGAAATTGACCGAGGACAGCGCCCGGTATGGCTGGGATGCGATAACGAGATCGAAATTGGCCTCGGCCTGGCCCGGCCGTGGAATGGTCGAATCGAGCAGAAAACGCTGATCTTCGCGGTAGAGCACCAGCACGACAGGTCGCTCATAGAGCGGCATCCCCGTGCGCGGGCTGACCGCCGCGCGCCAGTTCTGCTCCAAAAACGGCTTCAACTCCGCGATTTGCGTCTCGAACTCACCGGAGGAAGCCCCCCGCAGGGGAACCTCGTGCCAAACGGTCGCGGCCGCCGCCGCGGGCGATGCCGGCGTGAGCCAGGGCGCCTCCGCGTAGAGCATGTTGGTAAAAACGAACACCGAGGCCGGGTGCTCGAAAATGCGATCCGGCACCTTGTCCAGCGTCAGGCGGAGGTCCTCGAGACTGAGCTCCTTGCCGGCGACATAGAACGGCATGTGCGGAAAGCGCTGGTGCATCGAGCGCAGCACGCGCGCCAGTACCGTGCCGTCGCCAACGCCGGCATCGAACACGCGCAGCGCCGGGGGCCGGGGATGGATGCTGGCAAGCTCCAGCGCCACGCGCTCGGCGACCACCCGCTTCTCACTGCAAGTGTGGACGAACAGCAGGTATTTCTGCCGGTTCTCGAAAAAGCGGAAATTGCCGCGCGGATCGCGCTTTTCCGGGGGCACCTGAAGCCCCCGCGGCGGCGGCACGCCGCCGGCCATCGATGCAGCCATGTAGGCCTGGATCCGGTCCAGGGTATCGATCGTGATGCGTTTGCCCTCGCGCAAGCGGTGCACGAGCTTCCCATCGTTCACCGCGCGCCGGCCGAACGTCGACTCCGCCATGTCCGCCTTACGGCAGAACTCGGTGATTTCGCTCAGGATTTCGTCATTCTTCATGGAGTGGGACGCAGTGGGCAGAGGGATTGGGTAGTGCCTCCTAGCAAAATCTGCCCACTGAGGGAATAGCGAAAGAGCCACCCCTGTTTGCCGTTTGTACAACAGGGAGCCGTGAACCACCTTCCCCTGCCGGGTAACCAACAGACGCCTCTCCTCTACGGGACCACCGCCAATGCGTCGCCTGCTCGTCGCGCTCTGCCTGCTCGCCGCAACCCTGTGGTCGGCGCCAGCTTTTGCGCAGGCGCGCAACCAGCTTGGGCCGCTCTGCACCACCGACACCACGCTGGCAGACCAGATGATCGACGCCTGCAGCAAGATCATTTCGCTGAAGGTGTTCAAAGGCGAGCAGCTCGCGACGGTCTACTTCTGGCGCGCGGTGGGCTGGAACAAAAAGGGCGATTACGCCAAGGTCATCACTGACGCCACGGAAGCGATCCGGCTCCAGCCGAGCCAGGCAGTCTACAATCTGCGCGGCTCGGCGTATTACGACAGAGGCGAGTACGAGATCGCGGTCGCTGATTTCGACGATGCGCTGAAGCTCGGCCCGCCTGACGGAACCATCTTCCACAATCGCGGTAATGCCTGGCGCGGCAAAGGCGATTACGCCAAGGCGATCGCCGACTACGACATGTCGATCAAGGCCAATCCAAAATCGGCGTTCTCGTACCAGAACCGCGGCATCTCCAAGGAGGCGCTCGGCGATCTCGACGGCGCGCTGACCGACATCAACCAGGCGATCCGACTCGACCCGACGCTGCCGCAGCCGCTGATCAACCGGACCGCGATCTGGCGTGTCAGAGGCGATTACGATCGCGCGATTGCCGACGGGAGCGAAGCGATTCGGCTCGCGAAAGAGAAGCCGCCCGTCAACATCATGACGCCGCCGAACAGCGTGCTGATCTCGGGCTACACCCATCGCGCGCTGGCCTATGAGGCGAAAGGCGATTACGCGCACGCGAGCGACGACTACAAAGCCACACTGGCGATCGCGGCGTCCGATGCCGGCAGCAAGGCCAATCAAACCACCGCAAAGGTGCGGCTGTCGCTGATCACCGACGCCAGCGCACCGATCCCGCGCGATGCGCCGTCACCGACGACCGAGCCGGCAAAGGCACCGGCTCCCCAGCAGACCGGTGCCGCGCCGCCCCCCTCGCCTGCTCCGGCCGCGCGCAGCACGCGCATGGCGCTGATCATCGGCAATGGCGCCTATGCGCATGTCAAGGCGCTGCCCAATCCGCCCAATGACGCGCGCGCCGTTGCGAAGAGCCTGCGCAACATCGGCTTCACTGTATCAGAAGGCGTCGATCTCGATCGCGCGGCGATGCAGAAGATGACGCGTGACTTCTTGCGGGAGGCGGCGCGGGCGCAGGTCGTATTGGTCTACTATGCCGGCCACGGTGTGCAGGTCGACGGCCGCAACTATCTCATTCCTGTCGACGTCGAACTCAAGCCGGGCGCGAGGATGACGGACGCGATGATCGACATGGACACGATCATGGCCGGCCTCGACGACCAGGTCCGCACCAACATTTTGATCTTCGATGCCTGCCGCAATAATCCGATGGCACAGCAGGTCGCATCAGCCGGCACCAACCGCGCCATCGAAGCTGCCTCGGGCCTCGCAGCGCCAACGAGCCTGGGCGCCGGCGCGACGCTCGGCGCCGGCACGCTGATCGCTTTCGCCACTGCGCCGGGCCAGGTCGCTCTCGACGGCGAAGGCGCCAACTCGCCGTTCTCCGCCGCGCTCTCCCACCACATCGGCACGCCCGGTCTCGAGGTGCAGCAGATGCTGACACGTGTGCGGGCGGAGGTGGTTTCGACCACGAAGAGCAAGCAGGTGCCGTGGTCGAACTCCTCGCTGCTGGGAGAGGTCTATCTGGCGGAGAAATGATGCGAATTGGCATCTTCCCGGCAAACTGCCTTTACCCCGGCGAGCGTAGCATCCCGGAACAAGCAGTCCCGCACATCGCGAGGCTCTTGCGGCCATAGTTGCGGTTTTGATCGTGCTGGCATCCCGCGCCGAAGCGCCAAAATTACAACAGCTCGCGAGATAGTCGAGCGCAACCTGCGGCTGCTCTTTACCACAACCTATCGTTATCTTATAATGATTGCGCCACCGACCAGGCGGTGGATTGGTTGCTGGGGAATTCTGTGAGAAAATTCGTTGCCGCCGCCGGCATCGCCCTGTTTGTCGTGTTCGGATCACAGCCGGTTTTCTCACAAGGCGCTCCGCCCCGCAGCTCCTCGGCGCGTGGCGATATGATCCGCATGCACCCGAGAACGTCGCCTATTACGGTGTCCCGCTCCAGACCAAGCGCGAATATGGCGGCGCTTATCTCGCGCTCGCAGCCTTGCTCGCGGTCATAACCTACGATGTCCACGAGATGCTGGGATCAATGATGCGGCCGAGGTAGCCGAAGGCCGTATTCATCATGCCGAAAACATTGCCACTGCCGGAGGCCCGGAAGCTCCTGGGATTGGAGGGCCTACGCTTCCTTGCGACCCTCGCCGTGCTGTTATGGCACTATCAGCACTTTGCCCTTGTCGCCGAGCCCGCCGTCAAGCTCACCAGAAGCGAGCTGCCGTTCTACCGCGTTCTGTTCCCTTTCTATGAGGCCGGCGAGTACGGCGTCTGGTTCTTCTGGTGCATCTCGGGCTTCATATTCTTCTGGAAGTATCGCACCCTTATCGCCGATCGAACGGTCGACGGCCGAAGCTTCTTCGTGAACCGGCTGTCGCGCCTCTATCCGCTCCATATCGCAACGTTGCTGCTGGTCGCGGTGCTGCAACCGGTCTATTTCGCCCAGCATGGAGTCTACTTCGTCTATCCGAACAACGATCTCCCGCACTTCCTCGCACAGCTCTTCATGGCGAGCGACTGGCTGCCGCCGCGCAGCGAAAGCTTCAACGGGCCCATCTGGTCGGTCTCAGTCGAGATTATGGACTATGCGACCTTTTTCATGGCGTTGCGCTTTGTAACGGCATCGCCGCTGTTCAATTTGGTCGTGATCCTTGCCTCGATCACGATCGGAACGCAGGTCGGGACCAGCCTCGCCTTCTTCTATGCAGGCGGACTTGCCGCCATGGCCCGGCAGGCCGTCGTCGATTCCGGGCATCGGCGGACATTGGAAGCAACGGCCGCGTTCGCCGCCATCGCAGTCCCGGCGGCGATCTGGCTGGCGGGCATCGAGCTCGCCCCGGCCGCCGGACCGCTGCTGCTGATCTATACACCGATCCTGCTGTTCTGCTGTTCCGGCCAACTCACCTTGCCGCGGCGGGTCCAGGCACTACTCGAGATGGCCGGCAATATGACCTATTCCTGCTATCTTCTGCACTTCCCGATTCAGCTCGCCATCGCACTCGCCTGCGTGGCCATGCAGCGACCGATTCCCTACGGCGACCATCTGTTCTGGGTGGCCTTCGTGCTGCCGACACTCGTGGCCTCGCACCTTACCTATCGCTGGTTCGAGGCGCCGGCGCAGCGCCTGATCCGCAGTACCCTTCGACGCAAAAAACAAGCGGGGCGGACAAGTCCGGCCCCGCTCTGATGTCGCGGATCGAGCAGCTTTGACACAACGCGTCTCGCTTACGCAAAGACGCGGCTGCACCCGATCACTGCCCCCACACTTCCTTCGCAATCTCGACCGCGAGGCTGAGCTTGGCCCACTGCTCCTCCTCCGAGAGGATGTTGCCTTCCTCGGTTGAGGCAAAGCCGCATTGCGGGGAGAGCGCGAGCTGCTCCAGCGGGGCGAACTTGGCGGCTTCCTCGAGACGCCGCTTGATCGCGTCCTTGTTCTCGAGCTCACCGAACTTCGAGGTGATGACGCCGACCACGACGACCTTGTTGCCCTTGGGCAGGAAGCGCAGCGGCTCGAAACCACCGGCGCGGTCGCTGTCGTATTCGAGGAAATAGCCGTCGTAATTGGTGCCGGCGAGCATGGTCTCGGCAACCGGCTCGTAGCCGCCTGAAGAAATCCAGGTCGAACGGAAATTTCCGCGGCAGACATGCGTCGTCACCACCATGTCGGCGGGCTTCTCGGCCAGCGCGTAGTTGATGACGCGCGCATAGATCTGCTGGAGACCCTCGGGATTGTCGCCCCGCTCGCGCGCCTTCTGCAATTCGTCCGGCGAGCAGAGATAGGCCCACACGGTGTCGTCGAACTGGAGATAGCGGCAGCCGGCGTTGTAGAACGCCTTCACGGCCTTGCGGTAGGTCTTGCCGAGGTCTTCGTAGAAGGCATCGAGATCGGGATAGACGTCCTTGGAGATCGCCTTGCGGCCGCCACGGAAGTGCAGCACCGCCGGCGACGGGATCGTCATCTTGGCGGTGACGTGAGCCTGGTCGGCAACCTTCTTCAGGAAGCGGAAGTGATCCAGCATCGGGTGGTCATCGGGGAAATCGAGCTTGCCGATCACGCGCACCGCGTCGTGCCGGGTCTCGACGCCCGCAAACTGGATGCCGGTGTCGGGGTGAAACATTTCACAGCCGGTGAGCTTGGCCAGGAAGTCGAAATGCCACCAGGAGCGGCGGAATTCGCCGTCGGTTGCGAGCTTCAAGCCGAGCGAAGCCTGCTTATGCACGACCTTCTCGATCTCCAAATCCTCGATCTTGCACAGATCGTCGGCCGAGATCTCGCCCTTCTCCAGCCTGGCGCGGGCTTCCTTGATCTTGGCGGGACGCAAGAGGCTGCCGACCTCGTCGGCGCGGAAGGGGGCTTTGGTTCGCTGCATTTCTTACTCCCAGTTTTTTTAGTGGGCCGCCGCCCCTGCAACGCCGAGGTGGCGCTCGAGGACCGACGGGTCGGCCTTCAGCGCGGCGCTCGGGGCGTCGTGGACGATCGTTCCGCGCTCCAATATCACAACACGGTCGGCCAGCCCCAGAATCTTTTGGGCATTTTGCTCGACGATAATCGAGCAGATGCCGCCCGCCCGCGTGATGGTCCCAATCGCTTTCAAGAGCTCCTCGACGATGATGGGGGCAAGGCCCTCGGTCGGCTCGTCCAGGAGAAGCACTTTCGGATTGAGGGTCAGCGCGCGGCCGATCGCCAGCATCTGCTGCTCACCGCCGGAGAGCTGGTTGCCAAAATTGCTCCGCCGCTCCTTCAGCCGGGGGAACATCTCGTAGACCCTCTCGACGGTCCAGGGACCGGGCTGGGCCACTGCGGACATATTCTCCTCCACCGTGAGCGAGCGGAAGATGTTGCGCTCCTGCGGCACCCAGCCGATCCCGGAGCGCGCCCGTTGGTCGGGCCGCAAGGTCGTGACGTCGGTACCGGCGAGCCTGACAGTTCCGGAGAAGCGACGGGTGACGCCGACGATCGAGTTGATCAGCGTGGTCTTGCCGGTACCGTTGCGCCCCAACAGCGCCAGCACCTGGCCTTGGGCGAGACGCAGCGACATGTTCGGCAGCACCACGGCCTCGCCGTAGCCGGCGCGAAGCGAGTCGATCGCGAGCAGGTCAGACATTGACCGCCTCCTCGCCGAGATAGACCGCCTTGACCTGCGGGTCGCGCGCGACCTGCTCGGGCGGGCCTTCGGTGAGCAGCGCGCCGGAGACCAGGACAGAGATGCGGTCGGCGAAGGAGAACACGAGGTCCATGTCATGCTCGATCAGTAGCACGGTAACGTCGCGCGGCAGGCTGCCGACGACGGCGAGAATGTCGTGGCGCTCGCTCTCGGGCACGCCGGCGGCGGGCTCGTCCAGCAGCAGCACGCGCGGCTTGGCGGCGATCGCGACCGCGATCTCGAGCAGGCGCTGCTTGCCGTAAGGCAGCGTCACCGCCTGTTCGTTCATGACGTCGAGCAGGTGGAAGCGCGTCAGGAGGTCGGCGATCTCGCCGTTGACGTCGCTGCGCGTGCCCATCCGCCGCCACCAGTCGCCGCCATGGCCGAGGCGCTCGGAGACAGCGAGACCGATGGTCTCGAGCGGAGTCAGGTCGGGATAGAGCTGGTTGATCTGGAAGGTGCGCGACAGGCCGCGCAACACGCGCTTGTGCACGGGCAGATCCGTGACGTCCTGGCCTTCGAGCAGGATGCGGCCCGAGTTCGGCTTGAGCACGCCGGTGAGCTGGTTGATCACCGTGGTCTTGCCGGCGCCGTTGGGGCCGATCAGCGCGTGGCGGGCGCCTTGTTCGATTTTTACCGACAAGTCGCGGGTGACGCGCAGACCGCCGAACTGCTTTTCGAGATTCTGGGTTTCGAGCACGATGGTCATGCGTCGCTCTCCGGCACGGCGACGACGGCCTTGCGCCCCGCTATCTGCCTGATGACCAGATTGGGCACATACAGCATCCAGCGATGCAGGCGCTGGCGGCCGACCAGGACGATCACGACCAGCACGAGGCCGATCCAGAACTGCCAGTATTGCGGAGTGATGGTCGAGAACAATTCCTGCAGCATGCGAAACAGCACCGCGCCAATCAGCCCGCCGTAGAGATAGCCGGTGCCGCCGATCACGAGCACAAGCATCAGGTCCGCCGAGCGCTCGAAGGCGAACACATCGAGCGAGGCGATCGCGGTAGTCTGGGTGAACAGCGCGCCTGCGATGCCGGCATAGAACGCCGCGAGCGTGTAGATCGCAATCAAGCGGCGGTTGACGGGGATGCCGATCGCGGCCGCGCGCAGCGGATTGTTCTTGATCGCGCGCAATGACAGCCCGAACGGGGAATGCACGACCCGGCGGGCGAACAGGAACAACAGGAACAGAACGGTGAGCGAATAGAAGAAGCCGGTCTTGCCGAACATGTCGAACGGAATCTCACCGAAGATCGGCTGCATCTCGATACCCTGCAGACCGTCGGTGCCGCCGGTGATGTTGGAGAAGCGTTCGGCCAATGCCTCAAGCAGCAAGGCGATGCCGAGCGTCACCATCAGTCGCGTCAGATCGACGCCGCGGATCACGAGGAAACTGGTAGCGAAGCCGAGCACCATCGCGACAACGCCGGCGACGACAAGCGCAAGCACGGGCTCGTTGATGATCCCGTGCAGCGCAAGAAGCCCCGCCGCGTACGCGCCGACGCCGAAGAAGGCGGCATGGCCGAGCGAGACGATGCCCGCGTAGCCGAGGATCAGATCGAGCGACATCGCAAACAGCGCGAGCCGCAGGATATCCGTCATGATCAAGTAGCGCGAGGGAAATACGAAGCCGCAGGCCAGCACGATCAGCCAGAAAGCGGCCTCGCCATAGTGCCAGCGTGCCTGGCGCTGGGCGTGATAGCCGACGTCGGAGGAGGCGCTCATCGGCGAACTCAACGCGCGGCCGTGCGGCCGAACAGACCGTTCGGGCGCCAGATCAGGATCACGATCATCATGGTGTAGATCACGAAAGGTCCCATCTTCGGCACGTAATATTTGCCGGCAACGTCGCCGATGCCGAGCAGCAGCGAGGCCAGAAACGGGCCGGTGATGGAGGACGAGCCGCCGACGGTGACCACGATCAGGAAGTAGATCATGAACTTCAGCGGAAAGTACGGGTCGAGGCCGAGGATCTCGGCGCTCAGCGCGCCGCCGAGACCGGCCAGGCCGCAGCCAAAAGCAAATGTGAAGGCGAACACCTGCGGCACGTTGATGCCGAGGCCGCTCGCGGCGCGGGGATCGTCGACCGCGGCGCGCAGGCGGCTGCCGAACCGCGTCTTGGCCAGCACCATTTGGAGACCGATGGTGAGCAGCCCGCAGATCACGATGATCATCAGCCGGTAGCGGCCGATGCCGACGCCGAACAGGTCGAACTGGCCCTGTAGCGCCGCCGGCAAGTTGATAAAGACGCGCGACGAGCCCTGGATGTAGTCGACGGCCGCGACCGACATGAACGTGAGGCCAATCGTGAACAGCACCTGGTCGAGATGACTGCGCGCATAGAGGTGTCGGTACAGCGTGCGCTCGAGCACGATGCCGATCGCAGCGGAGGAGACGAAGGCTAGCGGCAACGCAGCGAAAAATGGCCAGCCCATCCGGTTGACCAGCACCATGCAGACATAGCCGCCGGCCATGGCGAAGGCGCCATGGGCGAGGTTGACGAAATTCATCAAGCCGAGCGTGACCGCGAGCCCGCAAGCCAGCACGAACAGCAGCATGCCGTAGGCAACGCCATCGAACAGGTTGGTGAGGATTGAGGTCATCGTCTCAGCTTAGGGTTATCGTCATGGCCGGGCTTGTCCCGGCCATCCACGTTCTGTCTGGTGTTTCTTTTCCCGGCTTTGCGTGGATGCCCGGGACAAGCCCGGGCATGACGCAGACACGGAGGCGAGCCCCGGAACGACGCGAGTCACTTCTTGGTCTTGCCGAGATCCTTGACGGCCTCGAAGGTCGCGAACTCGACGTTGTAGAGCTCGCCGTCGACCTTCTCGACCTTCCGGATGTAGATGTTCTGCACGATGTCGCGGGTCTCGGGGTCGATCGAGATCGGGCCGCGCGGGCTCTCCCACTTCTGGCCCTTCATCGCTTCGACCAGCTTGGTGCCGTCGGTGTCGCCATTGGTCTTCTTCAACGCTTCGTAGATCAGGTGAATGCCGTCATAGCCGCTCACCGCCATGAAGCCAGGACGGTTTCCGTAGGCCTTCTTGTAGGCCGCGACGAAATCCTTGTTCATCTGCGAGGGATGCGCCGCGGAATAGAGGTGAGCGGTGACCGTGCCCAACACGGCGTCGCCCATGTTGTTGAGGAGATCGTCGTCGGTCACGTCGCCCGGTCCGATCACCTTGATGCCGGCCTTGTCGAGCCCGCGTTCGGCATACTGCTTCATGAAGTTACCGCCCTGGCCGGCCGGCACGAACACGAAGATCGCGTCAGGCTTGGCATCCTTCATACGCTGGAGGAACGGTGCGAAATCAGGATTTGCAAGCGGCGTTTTGACCTCTTCGACCACTTCGCCGCCACCGGCGGTGAAGTTCTGCTTGAAGAAGTTGAGCGCGTCATTACCCGGCGCGTAGTCCGAGGTCAGCGTCGCCACCTTCTTGATGCCGTTTTTCACCGCCCAGTCGGCGATGATGGTGGAGGACTGCGCCAGCGTGAAGCTGGTGCGCACGATATAGGGCGAGCGCTCGGTGATGATGGAGGTGCCCGCCGCCATCACGACCTCCGGGATCTTGGCTTGCGTGGCGAGCGGCGCCGCCGCGAGCGCGGCCGGCGTCACGCCGAAGCCGGCGATGAAATGGACCTTGTCGTTGACGATCAGCTCCTGCGCGGCGGTCTTGGTCTTGTCGGGAATCGCAGCATCGTCCTTGAGGATGATCTCGATTTTCTTGCCGGCGACGGTGTCGCCCTTCTGCTGCATGTAGAGCTTGATCGCGTTCTCGATCTGCTTGCCGGTCGAGGCCTGGCCGCCGGTCATCGGCAGGATCAGGCCGATCTTGACGCTGTCCTCGGCCTTGGCCGGAGCGACGGCCACGAGGCCCGCGATGGCGGCAGCTGCTGCGGCCCAAGCGGTCCTATGAGACGGTTTTTTGCGTTCGAACATCAGATGTCCCTCCCCTTCATTCCTGATCTCTTGTGCGCCGGACCGAGTGCCCGATCCTTGCCTTACGTCTAGCTCACGCACGCGTGATGTCGCGCGCAACATGGCGTCTTTCGCGCCCTTATTGTCAATCGGACGTTTGGCGACCATTCGGCGCAAGCCGAGCGTTCCGATTGCCGAACGGCAGAAGCGATATCGGGTCACGTCCGGGTACCGCCGGCATCATGATTGTGCTCGCTTTCATTTGTACGATTGTACAAATGAACTGGACCTGTCAACGAAAAAGCCTCTTTGCTGATCAAGCCACTTTGTCGCGAACCCTTGCCGCAGTCTAGAAACGCTCCCAGCCGGGTGGATGGAGGATTTCGTCTTTTGTTTGCAGAATCTGAACATCGGCAAGGCTTGGGTCGGTACACTCTGGTATCGGATTACCTACCTCGAATAAGCCTATTTTACCTTGTTGAAGGCTACTCTCCCGGCGACAGCCTGACCTGGCGTCCAACACGACTGACCTCGCCTCTGTACAATGGTGCAATGCCTAGATCCTTCGGTTCCCTCCTGATCCTCCTCGCGCTCTCCGCGGGCCTGTCCGGCTGCGGCACAGTCAACGAAAAGCTCTCCTCCGGCATGGGCGACTACGTCCCGCAATGGGCCGGCGGCTTGCCGGCGGACGCCCCGCCGCGGGCGGGCACGCCGCAATACGATGCCTACATGAAGGAGCGCGAGCGCAGGCGACTGATGCCGGCAGCGGATCGCGAAAAGGAAGAGCAGGCGCAGAAGGGCGCAACGGGCTCGGCGTCCGGCACCGCGGTGCGCTAGTCGCGCCCCCTCGTCGCTTGCGGCGAGCGTAGCAAATCAATCCACGAACACCACGGTCTTGCGGCCATTGAGGATGACGCGGTCGTTGAGATGGTAGCGGATCGCGCGCGCCAGCACGCGGCGCTCGATGTCGCGGCCCTTTCGGACGAGATCCTCAGGCGTGTCGCGATGGCTGATGCGCTCGACGTCCTGGTCGATGATCGGGCCCTCGTCGAGGTCGCGCGTGACGTAATGCGCGGTGGCGCCGATCAGCTTGACGCCACGCTCATGGGCCTGGTGATAGGGTTTTGCGCCCTTGAAACCCGGCAGGAACGAGTGGTGGATGTTGATACAGCGTCCCGACAGATTTGCCGAGAGATCGTCGGACAATATCTGCATATAACGGGCGAGCACGACGAGATCCGTCCCGGTCTTGGCGACGAGATCGAGGATCTGCGCCTCCTGCTCGCGCTTGGTCTCTTTCGTAACAGGCAGATAGTGGAACGGAACCCCGCCGAAATCGAGCCCGTCATAGACCTCGCGCGGATGATTGGAGACGATTGCGGCCAAAGTCATCGGCAGCTCGCCCGTGCGCCAGCGATAGAGGATGTCGACCAGGCAGTGATCGGACTTCGACACCAGCAGCATCACCTTGCGATGCGCAGCGCGATCGCGCATCTGCCATTCCATTCCGAAGCGCTCGGCGATCGCGGCAAAGCCGGTCTGGAGTGCCGACAGCTCCACGGCGAGATCGGCAGCGGTGAACACCACCCGCATGAAGAACTTGTCGGTCTCGGTGTCGTCGAATTGTTGGGCGTCGAGGATGTTCTGTCCGGAATTCGCCAGGAAGGTCGACACCGCCGAGACGATGCCGGGACGATCCGGACAGGACAGGGTCAGGACATATTGATGATCTGGCATGGGCCTTGATGAAGGTTTGGGCAGCGGCTGCGGAACGACCCGCGATTTGCGCCCTGCTCTATCATCGACCCCACCTTGCGCCAATCCCGACCGTGGAGTCAGGATGAACGCACCATTGCTTTGGCTGACCGGAGTAGGCTCATGGCCGACCGCTTGAACGGCACCCGCATCCTGATCCTGGAAACGCGCGAGGAGGCTCAGTTTTCGAAGCTGCTGGCCGAGCAAGGCGCCGAGGTCGTCCAATGCCCGATGTTCACCATCCAGGATGCACCGGACCCCGCCCCGGTCGAGGCCTGGATCCGCCGTGCCATCGACAGACCGTTTGACGATCTCGTGCTGATGACCGGCGAAGGCCTGCGGCGGATCATGAAGCTCGCCGTCGCACGAGGGCTCGATCAGGCCCTCGTGGCGGCGCTTGCCAGATCGCGAAAATTCACCCGCGGCCCGAAGCCCGGCAAGGCACTGCGCGAAGTCGGGCTCGAGGCGCAGCAGACCACGGAAAAGCCGACCACCGAGGGCGTGATCGAGATGCTCGGCAAGCTCGATTTGAACGGGCACCGCCTCGGCCTTCAGCTCTATCCCGACAAGGATCACAGCGCGCTGACCGGTGCGCTGTCGGCGCAAGGTGCCGAAGTCGATACCGTGCTGCCTTATGCCTATGACACCAAGGCGGCGGACGCCAACATCGTCGCCGCCATTGATGACATGGCCGAAGGGCGGATCGATTCCATCGCGCTGACCAATCTCGGCCAGGTCCGACGGCTGATCGAAGCTGCGAGAGCCCACGGCAGCGAGGCGAAGCTGCGCGCGGGCCTCGAGCGAACGCTGATCGCGTCGGTCGGACCGGCGGTCTCGGGCGAGCTCACCGCGCATGGTTTGCGCACGGACGTCTCGCCGGTGGAAGACCACTATTTCATGCGCCCGCTGATCTCGGCGATGGCGGCAGCATTGGTGGACAAGCGGCCGAAGGTGGCGGAATGATCGCCTGACGCGGTGCCTAGCTTGCCATCTGCGAGGCGGCCGACATCAGCTCCTGCGGGCTCGGCGCGGCAAACATGCGATGGCCGCCTTCGGGCACCTCGGTAAAGCTCCAGCGCACAACCCCCTCGCGGTCGAGCAGAAACTGCCCGAAGAGCTGGCCCTGGCCGGTTGCCGCCATGCGCTGATCGGCTTCCGTTATCTCATAGCCGTCCTTGTTATTGAGGTACTCCGCGGCCGCGGGCCGGTTCATCGGGCCGGGCAATTCGCCGGGCATGTCGACTTGCATGCTCATGACCACGTTCATGCCGACCTTGTGCGGCCACTCGGTCTCGTCCTCCGTGAACTCGAGATTGGGCAGGCCGAACGCGCGGTGCGAGAGCCGCTCGGGATCGGACGCAGCGAGCAGGTTGGGCAACGGATGGTAACGGAAATAGAGTCGCGCGCGCTCGATCGGCGTGTTGACCACCGTGAGACTTTCGACGCCTTTCTCGTGCAAGGCGGCATCAAGTTGCGCCTGTGCCGCGATATGGCGGCGGCAGAACGGGCAATGCAGCCCCCGATACAGGCCCACCAATATCGGGCTTTGTCCGCGAAAGTCTTCGAGCGCGATCTTTCCGTCGCGTGTGATCGCGTCCAGCACGACGTTCGGTGCACGATCGCCCGGTTGAAGTGGTCCCTCGACGTGACGTTCAGACATGATGGCACTCCTTCACATGATCTAGTCAAGAAACGGCAGTACGATCAGCCCTGCGGGATCAAGCCCGTGCCGCATGCAGACGTCCTGTGCCAGCGCGAAATATCGCTCGGCCTCGGGCATGTCGCCTCGATCAAGGTTCAGCGTCGCAAGACCATCATAGCATGGAAACAGCTGCTGCGGCTCGCCGGTTTCGCTCGCCACCTCGATTGCCTCATTGTAGCAACGAGCAGCCAGATCGGGCCGGAAATGGCATTGATGGATTTGCCCGAGCACGATCAACGGCACGGAGAGATGCTCGCGCTGATCAAGCGCGCGGTCGATTTCGATCGCCTTTTCGGCGGCCGGCACCCCCTCCTCAGTACATTTGTCCGTGAAGGTGCAACAGGCAACAGCAAAATTGGCAAGAAGGCGCGCCTGGAACCCGAGATCGCCGATCCGACACGCGACATCGAGTCCGCGCCGGCAAACCTCCACGGCTTTCGCCGGGTCGACAATCGTGTAGAGCACACCGAGATTGGTGTAGCCGCGGCAGGCCACGTTGAGGAGACCGGCGGCCTCGGCTGCTGCGACACTTTGCTCCACCTCGCGCACCGCCTCCTGGTGTCGGCCAAGCCGCGCCAGAGCCACCCCCTTGGTGTTGAGCGACTCTGCAATGGCGCGCGCCGCCTCGAATCCTACTTGCCTGTCGGCGTCCGCCGGTACGCTTCGGGCGTAGCCAAGCGCCTCGTCCGCCCATCTCGCGGCGGCCACGTGATCGCCCGTGCGAAACGAAAGACGGCCGCGCTCTTGCAGGAGGTGCGCCCACTCGATGGGCGCGTCGGTCCCTCCCAGCCGTTCGGCCGCCTCGGCATAATGCGCCTCTGCCTTGATCCGCTTGCCGGCGTCCCACAACAATCGGCCAAGCTTGCGGAGAATTCGCGCTTCGCCGATGCGGTCCTCCGCATTGCGATGACCTTCCAGCGCACTCTGGTAGTGCTCCTCAGCCGTGATCCTCCGGCCGGCCGCGGCACACAGCTCCGCGATCCGCTCGCAGAGGATCAGGCGTTCGGGCTCCCGTTCCCCGCCGGCCAACAACACGGCGAGAGCCTGTTGGTAGAAGCGGATGGCATCGTCATTGGCGTAGGTCGCGCGGGCGCGATCGCCGGCCGCGCGCAGATAGCGCGCACCTTTCGGCTTGCTCGCGCTCAGGCTGAAATGATGTCCGAGGAGTATGAGGTCCTCGAGGCGCTCGGGCTCATTGCCATAGAGCCGCTCCAGCGCGGCACCAATCCGTCCATGGAGCTCGATCCGACGCTGCAAGAGCAGGTTTTGATAGATCACGTCCTGAAGCATGGTTTGCGTAAAGCGATAGGATCGCAGCGAGATCGAGTTCGCGCCCGCGACCTCCTCGACAATCTCGGCATCGCACAGAAGTTCGAGCCCCGCTTCCACCTTCGTCCGCTGCGATGCCATCGCACCGAGAAGAGCCGCATCGAAACGTGGGCCGATCACCGCGGCCTCCTGGGCCAAGCGGCGCACCTCATGCGGCAACCGGTCCAGGCGCGCCAGTAACAGGGCCTGAATGCTTGCCGGTATATCGGCGGCGGCTTCATCCGACTTGATCCGCCACCGTGAGCCGTCACGCTCCAAGGCGCCAGCTTCGATGAGACCGCGGATGATTTCCTCAAAGAAGAGTGGATTGCCGCCCGCGCGCTCCAGGATTCGACTGAACAGATTTCCCGGCGGTTCACTCCAACCGTGGCTGAAGTAGGCCGCGAGCAGCTTTTGTCCGTCTGCATCACCAAGCGGAAGCAATCGAAGGGTTGTATGGCTGATCCGCCCCGAGCCGAACTGATCCAGTTCCAGCATAGGCCGATGCGTAAACAACAGCATCAGCCGCGTACGCTCCAGCCGGTCCATCAGGAACCGCAGCGCTTCAAGCGATACGGCATCGGCCCAGTGCAGATCCTCGACAATGATCAGGAGCGGCGACAGGACCAGGCGCCGTTCGAACACGGTACGAATCGCAAAGAATATCTGCCGCCGAAGCTGCTCGGGCTCGACGTGCTGCAGCGCGGCGTCCGGATCGCCGAGGCCGAGAACGTGGAAATAAAGGGGCATCAGGCGATCGGCCTCTTCGACCGCAAGGCCGAGCTCCGACAGTGCCGTCGCCAGCTTGGCCTGGGCCTCCGCCACGGTCGCCTTCTGCGCGATGCCGTAGGCGCTGCGCAGCACAGCGGCAAGGGTGCCATAGGACTGTTCGCCCAGCGGCGAGCAGACAGCGCGCCGGATCGCCACGCCGGCGAAACGGTCCTCATCGCGGGCGTGGGCAACGAATTCGTCCACCAGACGCGTTTTGCCGATGCCGGCTTCACCGACCAGCCGCACCAGCTGCGCCGCGCCGCCACACGCGAGATCAAGATTGTCGACTAGACGGGCGAGCTCGGCGTCGCGCCCAATCACCGGCGCACTGAGGCCCAGCGTATCGAGGCCGCGTGCCGCACGGGGCGTGTCGAGCGGTGCGTTCAAGCGATGGACCAGGACGCTGCCCATCTTGCCCTTCAGCGAGACCTCGCCAAGCGATTCATATGAGAATGCATGCCGCGTAAGACGGTAGGTCAGCGGCCCGACCAGCACCTCGCCCGTGGAAGCCATCGACTGCAATCGTTGAGCCGTATTCACCGTATCGCCCGTGACCGAGTAGGATTTAGCAACTCCAACACCCAGTCCGCCAGCAACCACGTGCCCGGTGTTGATGCCGACATGAAGCAGGAGCGGTGACCCGGCATACGCCTTTGCACGTTCGCTGAGTTGCGCCGTTCGGCCGATCATGTCGAGCGCGGCGCGGACGGCCCGCTCGGGGTCGTCTTCGTGCGCGGCCGGCGCTCCGAATAGCGCAAGCAGCGCGTCGCCGATGAATTTGTCCACGAAGCCGCCAAAGCTTTGCACCGCCGCCGTTAGCTCCTCGAACAATTCGTTCTGAAGCGCCTGCATGACTTCAGGATCGAGTCGCTCGCTCATCGTGGTGAAGCCGCTAAGGTCGGCAAACAGCACGGTAATGGTGCGGCGGTTGGCTTCGCTGTCGATCTTGTCCGGCTGCGATCGAAACCCGTATTGGGCTTCGGCCGTCGGCGCCAGCGGTGGCGAGGACGCACTGGTCGGGACTGTCACGCGGCTGGCCCGCATTGATGCCTGCCCGCCTGACTTGGAGGCTTCACTGACGAGGGCGCCGCATTTCGGGCAGTACGCGAAATCCGGTGCGCACGCATAGCCGCAGCCGGGGCAGGCGTTCGGCTGCTTCGTGCCGCATTTCGGGCAGAAGGCAAAGCCGCTCTGAACCTCGGAACCGCAACAGGAGCAGTTCATGGGTCGAGACCCCGCGGGCGCCGCGATGGCGCAGCCTGCTGGACCCGGTCAGATGGCCCAGGATCTCGGCAAGGATGGGCTCGTCGTGCCGGAAGAGCAAGCGGTGGGTTGCGGCGCTCGCAGTTGCGGCCGCGAACGCGGCTTCACTCCTCCCCGTACCCCCTTAGCCGTTCGATATCCAGAATAGTCACGCCACCATACTCCAACCGGAGCAAGCCCTCTTTCTCCAGCCGGTTCAGCGCGCGGTTGGCATTCTGGCGGGACATGCCGGAAAGCGCGCCGATCTCTTCCTGGGTGATCTCCAGATGCGCGGTGGATTCCGGGTAGAGGATCGGATTGAACAGCGAAGCAATGCTGCGGGCAAGCCGCGCAGTGGCATCCAACGTGCGGTTGACCTCGAGCATGCCGATGAACTGGCCGAGCCGCTCGTTGAGCTGGCGTACCAGGAAGCGGTTGAAGCCGACGCTGTTCTCGAACAGCCACATGAAGGCGCTGCGCTCCATCAGCGCAACACGGCTGTTGCGCAGCGCGACCACGTCGTAGCGGCGCGGCTCGTTCTTGAGCACGCTGCCCTCGCCGAACCAGGCCCCTGCCGTTAGCCCGGCAAGACTCGTCTCCTTGCCGTCGCGCGAGACCCCGCCCATCCGGGCAAGGCCGAAGACCATGCCGGCCCAATAGTCGAACGTATCGCCGCGCATGAAGACAGTCTCGCCGGTGCCGTAGGACCGCTCCGTGATCCCCGCACGAGCAACCTCGATCTCCGCCTGCGTGAGCTCGCGCGACCAGGCAGCGACGCGCTTCAGTTGATCCTCTGAAATCATGATCCCGAAGCCAGCCGCACCGTTCGTCACTCCTGTTCTGCTGCAACGCAGCATGACCGTTTCGAACACCATCCGACGAAAGATGGATGATTCCCCCATCCAAAAACTTTGTCGCAGAATTGTCAGGCGGGAGACATTTCAAAATAGCGCTTTCCCCTATTGAGGACCACCTCGGGCGATGCGGCTTTTGTCCCAAACGGGAACGAGAGCGGCGCGGCTGCGGTCGAGACCATCTGCTGCATGGCCTCACCGGCACGGTCGTACTAGGATCGCCCGATAGAAAGGACGAAGAGCGCTACTGAAAGCGCCATCACCGGGAGGGATCTGTTTGGTGGCTACCAGTCTTGAAGTGCGCGGCGTGTCCTTGCGATTCGGCGGCGTTCGTGCGCTGACCGATGTCGGCTTCGCCATCAGGGAAGGCGAGCTGTTCTCGATCATCGGCCCCAACGGCGCCGGCAAGACCTCGATCGTGAACTGTATTTCCGGCCGCTACAAGCCGACCGAAGGCCAGCTGTTCTACCAGGGCCGCGACATCACCGGTCTGACGCCCAACGCGCGCGCGTCGCTCGGCATCGGCCGCACCTTCCAGAACCTGGCGCTGTTCCACCACATGAGCGTGCTCGACAACATCATGGTCGGACGCCATCACCTCCTGAAGAACAATTTTCTCACGGGCTCGCTGTACTGGCTCACCGGCGCGCGCAAGGAAGAGCTCGAGCACCGCCGCAAGGTGGAAGAAATCATCGATTTCCTCGACCTCCAGTCGGTGCGAAAGGCGCCGGCCGGCACCCTCTCCTACGGCTTGCGCAAGCGCGTCGAGCTCGCCCGCGCCATGGCGCTGGAGCCGCGCCTCATTCTCCTCGACGAGCCGATGGCCGGCATGAACTTCGAGGAGAAGGAGGACATGGCCCGGTACATCGTCGATCTCAACGAGGAGTTCGGCATGACCGTGGTGATGATCGAGCACGACATGGGCGTGGTGATGGACATCTCCCACCGCGTCATGGTGCTGGATTTCGGCCGCAAGATCGCCGAGGGCGATCCGGCCGCCGTGCTCGCCGATCCGCACGTCAGGCGCGCCTATCTTGGCGAAGAGGACGAGGTGCTGGTCGACCCTGACGATGCGCCGCCGGCGCAGGAGAGCGCGGCATGATGGATTACGCAGGCCGCGTCGCGCAGGCCAACACCTATCCCAAAATGCTTCGGCTGAATGCGAAGGAGTACGGCAACGAGATCGCGCTCCGAGAAAAAGATCTCGGGCTATGGCGCCCGTTCACCTGGAACGACTACCAGGCACGGGTGCGCGATTTCGCGCTCGGCCTCGTCGAACTGGGCCTTGGACGCCGGGATGTCATCGGCATCATCGGCGACAACCGGCCGGACTGGGTCACGGCGGAAATCGCCACTCATGCGGTTGGAGGCTTGAGCCTCGGGCTCTACCGCGACGTGCTCGACGAAGAAGCTTCGTATCTCCTCAATTATGGCGAGGCGCAGCTCGTTTTCGCCGAGGACGAGGAGCAGGTCGACAAGCTGCTCACCCTGGCAGACCGCGTCCCAAAGCTGAAGCACATCATCTATTCCGATCCGCGCGGCATGCGGAAATACGACGATCCGCGTTTGATGTCGGCGGAGACGTTTGCCGAACTCGGCCGGGCGCGGGCTACGCGCGAACCGAAACTTTACGACCGGCTGGTGGACGCGACCAAGGGCGAGGACGTCGCGATCCTCTGCACGACATCAGGTACCACGTCGCATCCAAAGCTCGCGATGCTCGCCGCCGGCCGCGTGCTCGGCCATTGCGCGACGTATCTCGCTTTCGACCCGAAAGGGCCGGACGACGAATACGTGTCGGTGCTGCCGCTGCCCTGGATCATGGAACAGGTCTATGTACTCGGCAAAGGCCTCTTGTGCCGGATGAAGATCAACTTCGTCGAAGAGCCCGAGACCATGATGAACGATCTGCGCGAGATCGCACCGACGTTTATCCTGTTTGCACCGCGCGTTTGGGAATCGATCGCCGCCGACGTCCGCGCCAGGGTGATGGACGCAACGCCGTTCAAGCAGCGCCTGTTCGACATCGGCATGAAGAGCGGGCTTGCCGCGCTCGAACAGGGCGAGCGTTCCGGCTTTGCCGACGCGATCCTGTTCCGTGCATTGCGCGACCGTCTCGGCTTCACCCGCCTGCGTTCAGCCGCAACCGGCGGCGCGGCACTCGGGCCCGAGACCTTCAAGTTCTTCCAGGCCATGGGCGTGCCGCTGCGCACGCTCTACGGCCAGACCGAGCTGCTGGGGGCTTACACGCTGCATCCTGCTGGCAAGGTCGACCCCGACACGACGGGCGTGCCGATGGCCGACAGCGTCGAGATCCGCATCGACAATGCCGACGTCCACGGCGTCGGCGAGATCGTGGTGCGGCATCCCAACATGTTCCTCGGCTACTACAAGAACCCGGAGGCGAGCGTAGCCGACATCAAGGACGGCTGGATGCTGTCCGGTGACGCCGGCTATTTCAACGCGAACCGTCAGCTCGTGGTCATCGACCGCATCAAGGATCTCGCCGAGACCTCGCGCGGCGAGCGCTTCTCGCCGCAATTCATCGAGAACAAGCTGAAGTTCTCCCCCTATATCGCCGAAGCCGTGGTGCTGGGCTCGGGCCGCGACGCGCTCGCCGCAATGATCTGCATCCGCTACTCCATCATCTCGAAATGGGCGGAGAAGAACCGGCTCTCGTTTACGACCTACAGCGACCTGGCCTCGCGGCCCGAGGTTTATGCGCTGCTCAAGAAGGAAGTCGAGACCGTCAACGCGACTCTGCCGCCGGCACAGCGCATCTCCCGTTTCCTGCTGCTCTACAAGGAGCTCGACGCCGACGACGGCGAACTCACCCGCACGCGGAAAGTGCGCCGCAGCGTCATCAACGAGAAATACGAAGGCATCATCGACGCGATCTACCGCGGCCAAGCCAGCATCCCCGTGGACACCGTGATCCGCTTTCAGGACGGCAGCACGCAAAGGGTGCGAACGACGCTGCGAGTGGTGGATCTGGGCGAGCACGGGCACATGGCGGAGGCCGCGGAGTGAGCCTACTTCGAACCGAGAGCGCGATGCGGGTCGATGCGCCCTCTCTCCTTGCGGGAGAGGGCATCTACGCTGTTAGCCAAGACCCCCCTCGGGTGAGGGGTCCTCTCTCCCCGCCCTTACTGCTGAGACAACCCCTCACCCGTCTTCGCTTCGCCAAGCCACCCTCGCCCACAAGGGGAGAGGGGAAGAGCGCGCCGGATTTGTCAGCGAGCACCACTTCATGAACACCGCCTTCCTCATCCAGCTCCTGGTCAACGGCCTAGTGGTCGGCACGCTCTATGGCGTGGTCGCGATGTCCTTTGTGCTGATCTACAAGGCTAGCCAAGTCGTCAATTTCGCGCAGGGCGAGCTCTTGCTTGTCGGCGCCTGGGTGTGCTGGACCTTGCTCGCGAAATACCAGGTGCCGTTCTGGATCGGCATGCCGATGACGCTGGTGTTCATGTTCGTGTTCGGCATCGCGGTGCAGGTCCTGATTCTGCGACCGATGATCGGCGAACCCATCATCTCGGTCATCATGGTGACGATCGGCCTCTCCACCGTGCTGCAGGCGACGCTGAAATGGATATTCGGTGTCAATCCACAGCCGTTCCCGCGGGTGTTCGAGAGCCAGTCCGTCAGCCTGCTCGGGCTCCAGATCCAAACCGTCTATGTCATGAGCCTCGTCGTCTCGGTCGCGATGATGATCGGCATGGCCTGGTTCTTCCGCGCCTCGAAGTACGGACTTGCGATGCGCGCCACCGCGTTCAACCAGCAGGTGGCACAGTCGCTCGGCATCTCCGTGAAAAGCGTGTTCGCGATGGCGTGGGCGATCTCAGCGACGGTTTCCGCGGTCGCGGGCGTCGTCGTTGCCGTGGTGAACGGCGTCTCGTCCGGGTTGGCCGGCTACGGCATTAAGGTGTTTCCGGCGGCGATCCTCGGCGGACTCGATTCCGTCGGCGGCGCCGTGCTCGGCGGCATCATCATCGGCCTGCTCGAGAACATCGCGCAATATGTCGACAGCGAATACCTTCACTGGGGCAATCTCTACGAGATCGCGCCGTTCTACGTTCTCATCATCGTGCTGATGATCAAGCCCTACGGCCTGTTCGGCACCCACGACATCGAGCGGATCTGATCCATGGCCGGCCCTGTCCTCATCCCTGCTGGTGACTTCCGCACCTCCTATGCGGCCGACACCACGATCTTTCCGACCACGACCAGCCGCAATTTTGCGATCGTCGGCGTGCTGCTGCTGTGCTTCGCGCCCCAGTTCTTCAGCGGTTACTGGCTCAGTATCCTGATCCAGATCGGCATCTTCTCGATCGCGGCGCTGGGGCTGAACATCCTGGTCGGCTTCACCGGCCAGATCTCGATCGGCCATGCCGCCTTCTTCCTGCTCGGCGCTTTCACCTCGGCCTACATCTCCAACAACACGCCGATCCCGGTCTTCTTCGCGATCCCGCTTGCCGGCATCATCACGGCGCTGATCGGGCTGATCTTCGGCATCCCGGCGGCGCGTCTGAAGGGGCTCTACCTAGTGATCGCGACACTGGCCGCGCAATACATCCTGCTCGACTTCTTCTCCCGCGCCGAGTGGTTCACCGGCGGCTCGGTGCCGGCGAGCGCAAGTCCGTTCTCGATCTTCGGATACACGCTGCGCGGCGACAGGCAGTATTTCTACGTTGTGCTGGCCTATGTGCTGGCGAGCTACATCCTCGTCACCAACCTGATGCGTACCCGCGATGGCCGTGCGCTGGTGGCAATCCGCGACCATTATCTCTCCGCGGAGATCATGGGCATCAATCTCACAAAGTATCGCACGCTGTCGTTCGGCCTTGCCGCGTTCTTCGCCGGCATCGCCGGCGCGCTCTATGCGCACTACCAGCTCGTGGTATCGCAAGAGGGTTTCGGCATCGAACGTTCGATCCTGTTCCTCGCCATGATCATCATCGGCGGCACCGGTTCGATCATGGGCACGCTGATGGGCACCGCGTTCGTGGTGCTGCTGCCCGAGACGATGGAGTTCCTCAGCGTCGCGCTGAAGGGCGGCGCGATCGACAAGGCGCTGTCGCTCAACAACAACATCACCTTCCTGCGCGAGATCGCAATCGGGGTGATCATCATCGCGTTCCTGATGTTCGAGCCCGACGGGCTCGCCCATCGCTGGCGACAGATCAAGGCGTACTGGAAACTCTACCCGTTCTCGCATTGAGCGCGGGCACTCGCTAACCAACAAATAAACAGGAGGAGGCAACCCATGAAGACAAAATCCCTTTTGAGCACCGCGTCGCTGGCGCTGGCGATCGCCGCATTCTCGGCAAGCGCGCAGGCGCAGATCGCGATCGGGCACCTCGCCGATTATTCCGGCGGCACCTCCGACGTCGGCACACCCTATGGCCAGGCCGTCGCCGACACCTTCGCCTGGGTCAACAAGAACGGCGGCGTCGGCGGCAAGCAGCTCAATGTCGACACCAACGATTACGGCTACCAGGTGCCGCGCGCGATCGCGCTCTACAAGAAGTGGTCGGCGCCCGACTCCAAGGTCGCGGCCATCATGGGCTGGGGCACGGCAGACACCGAGGCGCTGACCGGCTTCCTCGCCCAGGACAAGATCCCCGACATGTCCGGCTCATATGCCGCCGCGCTCACCGACCCCGAAGGTATCAGCGGCAAGGCCAAGCCCGCGCCGTACAACTTCTTCTACGGCCCGAGCTATTCGGACTCGCTCCGCGCCATGCTGATGTGGGCCGCCGAGGACTGGAAGGCCAAGGGCAAGTCCGGCAAACCGAAATTCGTCCACATGGGCGCCAACCACCCCTATCCGAACGCACCGAAGGCCGCCGGCGAAGCCATGGCGCAGGAGCTCGGTTTCGAGGTGCTACCGCCGCTGGTGTTCGCGCTCGCGCCGGGTGACTACAGCGCGCAGTGCCTGAGCCTGAAATCCTCGGGCGCCAACTACGCCTATCTCGGCAACACCGCCGCGTCCAACATCTCGGTGATGAAGGCCTGCAAGACCGCCGGAGTCGACATCCAGTTCATGGGCAATGTCTGGGGCATGGACGAGAACGCCGCCAAGACCGCCGGCGATGCCGCCGACGGCGTGATCTTTCCGCTGCGCACCGCTGTGAGCTGGGGCGGCGATGCGTCCGGCATGAAGACGGTCATGGAGATCTCGAAGATGTCCGACCCGACCGGCAAGGTCTATCGGCCCGTGCACTACATCGCGGCGGTGTGCTCGGCGCTCTACATGAAGGAGGCGATCGATTGGGCCGCCAAGAACGGCGGCGCCACCGGCGAGAACGTCGCCAAGGGCTTCTACCAGAAGAAGGACTGGGTGCCAGCCGGCATGGAAGGCGTCTGCAATCCCTCGACCTGGACCGACAAGGACCACCGCGGCACGCTGAAGGTCGACCTCTACCGCACCAAGATTGCGGGCGCGACCGACGGCGACCTCAACGACCTCATGGCCAAGGGCGCGATCAAACTCGAGAAGGTCAAGACCGTCGAGCTGCCGCGCAAGCCGGAATTGCTGGGCTGGTGAGCTTAGCGCTTACCTCACACACAAATGTCATCCCCCGCCTTGTGCGCAGCGCGCACTGGAGCGGGGGATCCAGTACGCCGCGGCCTCTCCGTAAGTGTCAGGCGTCTCTGGAATACTGGGTCGCCCGGTCAAGCCGGGCGACGACAGCGGAGTATGAGACATGACCGAAATTCATGAAGCAGCTGCTCGTCCCTCCCGAGGCGCTGTACCCGCGCCGCCTCTCCTCGCCGTGCGCAACATCGAGGTCGTTTATGACGATGTCATCCTGGTGCTGCGCGGTCTCAGCCTCGACGTGCCCAAGGGCGCGATCGTGGCGCTGCTCGGCGCCAACGGCGCCGGCAAGTCGACGACGCTGAAGGCGATCTCCGGGCTGCTCAAGACCGAGGACGGCGAAGTCACGCGCGGCGAGATCCTGTTCGGGGGCGAGCGCATCAACGGCATCGATCCCGACAAGATCGTTCGCCGCGGCATCTTCCAGGTGATGGAGGGCAGGCGCATCGTCGCCGACATGACCTCGCTGGAAAATCTCAAGCTCGGCGCCTTCACCCGCAGGGACCGCGAGGTCGGCGCCGATCTCGACATGGTCTTCAACTATTTCCCGCGCCTGAAGGAGCGCACCGGACTGGCTGGTTATCTTTCCGGCGGCGAGCAGCAGATGCTCGCGATCGGCCGCGCGCTGATGGCGCGCCCGAAGATGATCCTGATGGACGAACCCTCGATGGGGCTGTCGCCTCTGCTGGTGAAAGAGGTGTTCTCGATCATCCACAAGATCAACCGTGACCTCGGCGTCACCATTCTGCTGGTCGAGCAGAACGCCCGCGCTGCGCTGTCGGTGGCAAGCCACGGCTACATCATGGAGCAGGGCAAGGTCGTGCTCGACGGCACCGCGGACGAATTGCGCGACAACGAGGACGTCAAGGAATTCTATCTCGGCGGCGCTGGCGACCAGCGCAAGAGCTTCAAGAACCTCAAGAGCTTCAAGCGGCGCAAGCGCTGGCTCTAACCTTCCAATACCTGTTCCGCTTCCGTGACTGCGCAGAGAACATGATAGAACGACGACGCAGGAATGGTGTCGATCAGCGATTTGCCGTCGCGCTCGAACTGGTCATACCAGCCGCCCCGCACGGGATGGCTGAGATAATGGCGTTCGAGCCGCGCCAGCGCCATGCGCGCCTCCTCCGCCGCGCCCACCTCGCCGGATTCGGCATGCGCGATCCACGCCTTCGCAATCTCGGTCTGTGGCCACAGCCGGCGCGTAGTGCGGCGAATGTTGCCGGCGTCGTCACCCTCGTCGATCAGGCAGCCGGTGGCCTCGTCGCGATAGCGCAGCGCGGTTTCCAGCAGCTCGGCGCGCCGCTGTCCGGTCGGGCAGCCCGTGATGCGTTCGAACCCCTTCAGCAACCAGACCCATTCCGCCTGGTGGCCGGGCTCGACGCTGACTGGCGCGATCTTCGACCAATCCTCTTCGAAATATTCGCCGAGCGCGCGCGTCCGCTTGTCGTAGAGATTGGCGAGGAACAGCGCGAAGAACTCGCCGGCACGGTTCTGGAACGACAAATCGTGGGTCGCGTCGAAGCACGCGATCATCGCCTCGAACAGATGCATGTGCGGGTTCTGCCGGCGCGGCAGCGAGACCGGAAGGCCTTCGTGGACGCCGCCGTGCGGCGAGCGCAGATGGCCGTCGAGGAAGGCGAGCAGCGCGTCGATCTCGGCGCGAATTTGCGCGTCCTGGTCGAGCGCATAGACGGCCGCGAGCGCAAACAGGATGAAGGCGTGGTCGTAGGCGTCGCGTCGGCCGTCCAGCACCGCGCCCTCCGGCGTCAGCCGGTGCACGTAGCCGGGCCGGCCGTCGGGCGCCTTTGCTTTGGCGAGCAGATGCTCGAGCCCCTTCAGTGCGATGGCGCGCCCCTCAGGGTACCAGCCCATCTGCGCAGCCTTGGCGTAGCACCAGATCTGGCGGGCCTGCACGAACACCCGGCGCGGCGCGGCGCTGTCCGCCGTGCCGTCGCGGTGCAGCCGATCGATGAAACCACCCGCGCCATGGTCCCAGCCGACCGTCGACCACAGCGGCAGCGCCTCGTCGATCATGCGGCGCTTCAGGCGCGCAACGACGTCCGCCGCCTCGTCCGCCGCACTGATTCCCTCGTCCGCCATCGCGTCCTCTTCAAACCTCGCCCATGGCCGTCTGATACCCATGCCGGCGGCGGCGCGCAACGGATGCCAACCCGGAAAGATGAGCCATGACCGCCCATTACGACGCCCTCGAGACGCGCGAACAAGCCGCGCGCGATGCCGATCTGTTCTCCCGCCTGCCAGGCGTGCTGCGCTCTGCGATGACCGCGCCCGCCTATGCCGATCGGCTGAAAGGTGTCGATCCGGCCGCCGTGACCTCCAGGGCGGCCCTGGCGGGCCTGCCGGTGCTGCGCAAGTCGGAACTACCGGCCCTGCACAAGGCCTCCACGCCTTTCGGAGGGTTCGTCGCGGCGGCGCCCGGCTCGTTCGCCCGCCTCTTCACCTCCCCCGGGCCGATTTTCGAGCCGGAGGGGCGGCAGGCTGACCCCTGGCGCGGCGCACGGGCACTGTTCGCGGCCGGGTTCCGGCCCGATGACATCGTGCTCAACACCTTCAGCTACCATCTCACCCCTGGCGGCTTCATCTTCGATGCGTCGGCCCGCGCGCTCGGTTGCGCCGTGATCCCGGCTGGTCCAGGGAATACCGAGCAGCAATTCGAGCTGATCGAGGCCTACCGCCCCGTCGGCTACAGCGGCACGCCGGACTTCCTGAAGATCTTGCTTGATGCTGCCGCAAGCTCGGGCCGCGACGTCTCCTCGATCAAGCGCGCGCTGGTCTCCGGCGCAGCCTTCCCGCCCTCGCTCCAGGCCGAGATCAAGGCGCGCGGCATCGACGTCTACCAGGCCTTCGGCACCGCCGATTTCGGCATTATCGCCTTCGAGACCAGCGCGCGCGACGGTATGGTCGTGAACGAGGATCTCATCATGGAGATCGTCAAGCCCGGTACCGGCGATCCCGTGGCGCCCGGCGACGTCGGCGAGATCGTCGTGACCTCACTCGACCCGCACCATCCCTGGATCCGGCTCGCTCTCGGCGACCTCACCGCGGCACTGCCGGGGACCAGCCCCTGCGGGCGCACCAACATGCGCATCAGGGGTTGGATGGGCCGCGCCGACCAGACCACCAAGGTCAAGGGCATGTTCGTCCGTCCCGAGCAGGTCGCCGAGATCGGCAAGCGCCATTCCGCGCTCGGAAGATTACGCCTCGTCGTCACGCGCCAAGGCGAGGCCGATGCAATGACGCTGAAAGCGGAGACGGCGGCCGCGAACGATGCGTTGCGCGACGAGATTGCAGGCACCTTGCGGGCCGTGACGAAACTCGGAGGCGAGGTTGAACTGGTGAGGCCCGGCGCGCTGCCGAACGACGGCAAGGTGATCGCGGACGAGCGGTAGCTTCGCGCATCATTGACCAGCTGGCTTGAAAAGCCTGAGTAATTTTGAAATTACCTCAGAAAATTGGCTTCGTTTTGCAGAAAAAGCACCTTCGGCATTGCGTCTGGAAGCCCTATTTCAGAGATGGTTCGTCTTTAAATTGTTGTCGCTCCATTCCCCAATTTGAGCAGAGCGCGAAGGGCGCTGTTGCGCCTCACGGGATTCATACCGCTCGAGCTTGACTAATTCGCGCAGCGCCCGTCGGATCGCCTCAGCCACACGTTCTGCAGCGTCGGCCGGCATGGTTTCCGCCGGATCTGGCGGTATTGACAGAGGCAGCCACGTGTTGTTGTTTCGCAACGAGGCCTGATATAGCGCCATTCATCCTTCGCCGAGCTGAAAATCTCTGGCGGATCGATTGATCCGAACGCTACGACTTGGCCGATCAGTTCCGCCTTCACCCAGCGGACGCGGGCGAGATCAAACTGAGCGACCGCCGCGTCCCGCGCCAGTGCAAGCGCAAGCCGCTCCTTACGTGAACCAGCGATTTGCTCGGTGAGCTGGCCAATCATCGCAGCGTCCGCCGGATTCGCCGCGTAGCTCGTCGCCAACCCATGCCGGAGTGCATTGCCGCTTGTTCGTTTCTTGGCACCGGGCGTTTGAGGTCCGGTGCTCTTGCGGGCGTTCCGTCGATTTGCGGCGATCTGTCGATCCGTCGTCATCGCCCCCCTAGCCGGCCCGGGGTTCGAAGCTAGGCCGCTCCTCGATGCGAGCGATCGCCTCCTCTACCTGAATCGCGAAGCTCTGAGCTGCTGCCGGTTTGATGGACACCGGGTTAAGCTAATCCGCACGCGGTGTTCAGCTCATCGGCCAGCTTAGCAGGTGGGATGCCTCGAAGCGACCCGCTTTGCGAGCATCGCAAGATCGGCTGAGAGATGGAGCTGGCCAGGACCGACCCAGCTTGCCATCATGCGCTAAGGAGCCGTCGCCTGCCCCCGTCAGGTTGAACTTTGGCGCAAATGGCCGGGAGTATGGTCACATACCACATACTCTCCTCAGATCCGGAGCACACGCTCCAAGCCACAAAAAAGCCCCGGCCGATGCCCGGGGCTTTGATGTCTGAAGTGGGTTGCGGATCAGCACTTCGCGACGACCGGACCGGTCCAGTTGAAGCGGTAGACCAGCGAGGTCGAGATCGTCTGGTCCAGCTGTTGGCACGGACGCTGTTGATGAGCGGCGCGTTGCTGCCATCCAAGAGCTCGGTTTGGGTCTTGGCGTTGTAGAAGGCCGAACGATACTCGGTCTTCATGAACCAGCCGGGCGACTGGATGCCGAAGATGTGGCGCGGGACGCTGGTCTAAGACGGGATGCCCTGTACAGAACATTCGGGGGCCGAATCGACCCTCAGCTCAGCCGAATCCTGAGGCTTTTTGATGCGCTCAACGTGCAGGCCTGCGTGGTGCGGGCGGATCCATCTGAGGTGCAGAGTGCACCGAGCTGGACGGCCCCCGATGCGTTCGAAGGGTTCGCAAAGCGACTAACGCAAGGCTTCGCCAGCAACCGCTTCGAGGAGGCAGTCCTTGCATTGAAAGAAGCCGTGCTGTCCCAGAATGTCTCCGCCCTGGCGCGGGAGGCCGGGATCGAGCGAAGATCGATGTACAAGACATTCGGCGGCGCCGTGGATCCAAATCTCAGCCGAATTTTGAAGGTCCTCGCGGCAATGCAGCTTCGGCTGCTTGTCGTTCCGCTTCCACACAGATCGGGGCTACCACGACCCAAACTTGGTCGGCCGCAAAAAGCTCCGCAAGCCTAAGATGCATGAGCGTTATTTCTATGCTTTGAGCTCGCGTCTATCGCCCTGGCCTGCATCAATCCGCGCTATTTGCCGTTCGCCGTGATTGCTCAGGTTGACGGCGTGTTATCCTATCTCGGATTTCCCGAATAGGAAGACGGTCCGGCCGTGACCCTTTCCGAAAAAGTATTGGCCGACGTGTCCGCCCCCTTCATCTTTGAGCTCAATGCTACCAAGACTTTGCACTGATTTGAGGTCTGTCTCGGGTAGCTTGATCCGCACATCTGTTTCCGCGATTCAGGCCGGCTCCGAAATCCTATCATGAACTTATGTGGAGTTCACACTGAAAGGCAGACGGGCAGTCGCCTCTTAGAACGGACCGCGCATCGAAGGAATGTAGCGGCAGAACGTAAACCGGCGAATCTAGCAGATCAGCGCTTCGCCGCGTTACCCGCCAATTCCATCGCCAAATCCAGAGCTGCCACCCCAATTTGATCCAAAGAATTAGATTTGCAGCGCCGGTCCATCCAAGCAACGATCGCGGAGAAATCGCCGCCTCCGACAATGTCCCTCTCGGCACTCACGTTTAGTCCGCTGACGAAGCCTACGACCCAGGATTCAAAGGCTGCCTTTACGACTAAGTTCTTCTTCCTATTCAACCAGGCGGTACAAGATTGCGAGCCAGCGCCCACGATCGTTGATCCGGCGTTCAGCGACGTCGGCAAGAGTAACATCATCACTATGGCAAGAGCTCGTTTCATCTCTTCCTTGACCGAAAACGGCTACTTCCAAGGAGGTCCATCTGTTGCTTTGCCCAAGGGCGCAAGCTCAGTTTCGATTTTCTCGATGCACCCTGCGTATGGCGGTGAACGCTTCTGCGGTCGATCTCAGGCTCGAACCCGGCCAGTGAGGAACCTCATCGGCGCGGCGGGATCGCCGCAAGTTCTGCCGCACCATCGCGTAGAGCACAAACAGGCCGATCGTGATCGCGACAGCCAACAGTGGGAAAATGTAGTTCATGCAGCCTCCAAGACTTGAAATACTAGCAGCCCGTCCATTCGGCGCGACGCTCCCCGGCCTGAAGGCCCTATACTGCCAATGCCCTACTCAGCTCGTGGTTCTCATCCGGCATTCCGCTTCAAATGTTTGAGCCCCCGCCGTTGCCGCGAGAGAGCAGCCTTCTCGTACCGTTCCAAGCTAGACAAATATCTCATTTGCGTTGGTTCCGCGCCCTCAATTACCGCCAAGATCAGAATTAACCTAAGCTCTCGCAGGCGATCCTGGCGACTCCTAGCTTGAGCCAGATCTTGAACTGCGACATCGATGTCCGTACTTTTGATGTCGTCCGCAACGACTGCATCAAAGCCAGCGAAACCAGAACCAGAGGGTTCGTCCCAACGAGATAAGCCATGCCGATAGGCGTTGCGGCTCGATGCTGCTTTGCCGGCGCTTGTTTGCGGCCCGGTACTCCTCGCTGCGTTTGCGCGATTGGCTTTGATTTGTCGCTTTGACGCCAACTTGCCTCCTTGATTTTCCTACTTTGCAGTCGAGCAATCCCTTCGCCGACCAGACCACATCAATCGTCGGTTCCGGCTCCTCCGCGACGCGATGGTGACCGATCCGGAGGATAGGACGAGCCCGTCAACAACGGGGTAATGAAAGTGTGCAGGTTTGATCCATCAAACAGATAGGCTGCTATTCCGGCCGCTTGCGCCGCAGCAAGATCGCTCTGCTTGTCGCCGATCATGAAGCTAGCATCGATATCCACCGAGTACCGTTCAAGGAGGGCTCTGATCATCCCCGGCTGCGGCTTACGACAGCTGCAGAGGACACGGTAACGCTCAATCAGACCATCGGGGTGATGGGGGCAGAATTCGAACGCATCGATACGGGCACCAACGCTTGTAAGTTCACGCGACATCCACTCGTGCAGATTGCGCACATGCCGCTCCTCGTAAAACCCCCTCGCAATTCCTGATTGGTTGGTGACGACAAACGCAAGATACCCGGCGTCATTGACTGCTTTGACGGCCTGCTGGGCTCCTTCCACCCACCGGATCTTGCCCGGATCGAAAGCATAGCCATCGTCCTCGTTGAGGACGCCATCACGATCGAAAAATACTGCCGGACGCTTCAAATCTCACGGGCCCAAATTGGAGTGACCGGCAATCTTCCGACAATCACGGCTTCATTTCAACATGTCATGCGACCGACAACATCGTTCGCTGCGAGCGCGCCCTTTTACATCCACGTCTTTGCTGTTCATCCGTGAATTGGCTTCGTTTGGTCGGCTTTATACCGGTCAACCTCGTCTCGTCGTTGCCCTAAGCGCGTGAGAACAAGAGCGATTCCTATCGCTAAAAGGAGCAAGATTGTGGCTGCAGAAAGGACTGGCCTTCATCCGCGATTGGAGCGTTACTGATTCCACCGGGCGCCCCCTTCGATCGTAGCGCCGGTATCTCGCCTCGCGGAAGCGGGGCTTCAGGCGGTGCGGCATGTAAAGCCGCTTGTTTCTGCGTAGGAGATACCGGTGACAACAGTTCAAACAAACGGCGTCGATGCGCCCAATCACATCATCAGGTTCAATCCCAATGACCGCCGCCACTTCATCGGCGGCTCAGATGCGCGTGTCAACATGGGTGACGATCAGGACAAGCTCACCCGCCTTTGGCAAGAGAAACTTGGAGAGCTCGCGCCAGAAGATCTCTCGGATAATCTAATTGTCCAGCTCGGCACGATAACAGAAGTCCTCAATCGCGCCTGGTACCAGCGCTCAACAGGACAAACCATCTCGGACATCCAAAAGCGGGTTCGGCATCCCGTGCACAAATGGATGGCGGCAACACTCGATGGCATGGTCGAGCAGACCGGAGCGGTGTTCGAGGCAAAGTTCATGCTGCCCTGGGCGTTCATGGAGGAGGCTGCCGCCGAAAAGCATATGGCACAGCTGCAGCATAATATGTGGGTGGTCGCCGCTCGCTCGTCCGTACTCTCGAGCATCACCGGCGGTGGCAAATGGGTTGAGATCAACATTCACGCCGATCCGCTCTATCAGCATCTGCTCCTCACCGCCGAGAAGAAGTTTTGGCGCTGCGTTCAGAGCGGCGATGCGCCTCTGCTCTTCAACATCGAAACGCCTCGACCAAGGGCTGGAGGCCGTTAAGGTCGTCGATATGTCTTCGTCAAATGCTTGGGGCGAGTTCGCTACAACCTATCTCCGCACCAAGGACGCCCACGGGAAGCACGAGCTCTCTAAAGCTGAGTTGAAGAAGCTCGTGCCCGAGGATGCCAAGGAGGCAAGCGGGCACGGGATCAAGGCCAAGCGGTCCAAGTCCGGCGCCATCAGCTTTGACGCTCTCGTCTTGGAGAGGTCCGATGCATCAATCCAGTGAGCGGATGGGGCCATCGCGGGTGCCCCTTGCCCGGGCGCAGGCCGAGCTTACCAACCCGGAAAAGACCCTCACGGCGGTAATCCGCTCCCCGTTCCCACGGGAGGACGACCGGACCTTCCGCTACGCCTCCCTGGCCTCGGGCCTGGACATCGTTCGCAAGACGCTGAGCCAGCAGGAGATCGCAACCGTCCAGACCACACGGATCGCCCCCCGGGAGCGGCCAGGTGCATCTCACGACCCTGCTGGCCCATGCCTCCGGCGAATGGATCTCCTCCGATTGGCCGGTCTGCGCCGCAAAGGAGGTCGAGGCGCCGCATCGGATGGGAGCCTCATTGACCTATGCCCGCCGCTACGCCCTATTTGCTCTGGTTGGCATTGCCGGTGAGGACGACCTCGACGCCCCTAATGCAATCGCCAGACCTCCCGCGGCCGCCGAGCCGCAAGTGGCTGCCGGGCCGAAAGCAAAGCCCGCCAAAGCCGTCTTGAACCGACCGGCTGTCCTGAAGCCCCAGCAATCGGCTGAGCTACGGGAGCGGCCTCGCCTTCCCCAAAGAGCCCCCCGCGCAAGCGGAGCAAGGCCCACCGTGCTTTTGTCCGGGCACAGCCTTGCTTGGTCTGCAAGCAGGCTCCATCCGATGCCCACCACCTCAAGTTCGCCCAGCCTCGAACACTTGGGCGCAAGGTCAGCGACGAATTCACCGTCCCATTATGCCGCTCTCACCATCAGGCTCTCCATCGGCATGGCAACGAAAAGGCATGGTGGGTGGATATGCAGATATCACCTTTGCCTGTCGCGAGCGAGTTATGGGCAGCGAGCCCCGTTCATGACCACGTTAATCGGAACGTAGCCACATTCGATGCTTGATTGCCGGTCCGACCGGAGGCCACACGTCAATGAATGGCCCCTTCAGCAACGCCACGCCTGCAACCACATCCGCTATTCCGGTCGAATTTCAAGTGCTGTGTCCTGCTCCCCAACTTCTCCCCGGCGAAAGCATCGAGCAGCATCGCGCGCTCCAAGCCGTCATCTTCCGCGACATAGCCCCCCAATCGGGGATCGAGTGGCTGCTTGCCATTGATGTGGCGGAGCTGTCCTGGGAGATGCAGCGCTATCGAATTTTGCGGCACAAGCTGCTGGAATCATATCGCCAAAAAGCAATAGAGATGACGCTTCGTCGGATAGATGTGCCCGGTATAGTGCCGGACTTCAAAAATGACGGCGAACGCTACATCGTTCAGAACGCGCTCGATTGGCGGCTCGATCGTAAGCGTCGTTCCGCTCCCACCTTCTCGCGGCACATGGGATAGGCGAGTTTCACGATCTCTTCGAAGGGATCGGCTTGTGTCTATGCTTGACCATACGCTTAGATCGGACGTGACGGCGCGCCGGCTGGAAGTGATCACGGAGACGGGACGCCGTCGTTGGTTCTCCAAGGACGACAAGGCCCGGATTGTCGAGGAGACGCTGGTCTCGGGCGCCGTCGTTTCCGAGATTGCCCGGCGACACGGGCTGACCCCACAACAAGTGTTCACCTGGCGCCGGCAAGCACGCCGGTTGCCGACGCCGATGGCTGACGATCCACCGTTTGTACCGGCGGTGGTAGACGCCTTGGTACCGGCCGTGGCTGTTGGCCATGAGCGCAAGACAGCGCGACGCAAGGCCAAGCCGGATATCGGGGGCATCGAGATCGAAGCCGAGGGCGTCACTATCCGGGTCGGCCGAGGCGCGGATGTGGCGATGATTGCGGCCATCGTCCATGCGCTGAAGGCAAGCCGGTGATCGGCCCGTCCGGAACTGTCCGGGTGATGGTGGCAACCAAGCCGGTCGACTTCCGCAAGGGAATGGAGGGGCTTGCCATATTGGTACGCGAGCACATGCAGGCTGACCCGTTCTCGGGTGCTGTTTATGTGTTCCGTGCCAAGCGCGCCGACCGGATCAAGCTGATCTTCTGGGATGGTACGGGTTTCTGCCTGTTCGCCAAGCGGCTCGAAGACGGCGTCTTCCGCTGGCCGAAGATCGAGGATGGCGTGATGCGTTTGTCGGCGGCGGAATTGTCGGCGCTGCTCGAAGGGCTCGATTGGCGGCGTGTCCACGCGGCACGGGAGACGGTCGTGCCGACGCAAGTCGGATAATTGTGAGCCGTGCTGCGGCGAAGTGAATCAGGGGCATCGAGCACGTCGTCAAGCGGGCGCGAATATGCTCTGATTTACCTGTGAGCGATAACCTTCCTGATGATCCCGAGACGCTCAAGGCGATGCTGCTGGCAGCGCTTCACGAGAGCGAGCGGCTGCGTCAGATTATCAAGGAGCTGCAACGCCACCGCTTTGGCCGGAAGGCAGAGTCGCTTCCCGAGGAGCAGATGCTGCTGGGCCTCGATGACGTCCAACAGGTCGCAGCCTTTGCCGAGGCTGGTCGGGACGAGACAGCCCCGGAAGGCCGGGCGGAGCGCGCACGCAAGCGCCGCGTCAATCGCGGAGCACTGCCGGCCCACCTGCCGCGGATCGAGGTCGTCGTCGACCTCGACGACAAGACCTGCCCCTGCTGCCAGGGCGAACTGCATCGGATCGGTGAAGACAGGAGCGAGCGGCTGGACATGGTGCCGGCGCAGTTCCGCGTTGTCGTCACCCGGCGTCCTAAATACGCCTGCCGAGCCTGCGAAGATGGCGTCACGCAGGCCGAGGCTCCGGCCCGGCTGATCGAGGGCGGCCTGCCGACGGAGGCAACCGTCGCCCAGGTTCTGGTGTCCAAATAAGCCGATCATCTGCCGCTCTACCGGCAGGCCCAGATCTATGCCCGCCAAGGCATCGCTCTCGATCGATCGACGCTGGCGGACTGGGTTGGGCATGCCGCCTTCCATCTGCGCCCGCTGCATGAGCGCCTTCTCGCTCTGCTTCGCGCGAGATCCAAGCTGTTCGCCGACGAGACGACGGTGCCGGTGCACGATCCGGGTCGAGGGCGCACCAAGACCGGCCAGCTCTGGGCCTATGCAGCCGACGACAGGCCCTGGGGCGGCCTCGATCCGCCCGGCATTGCCTATGTCTATGCACCCGACCGCAAAGCCGAGCGGCTGTTCAGCCATCTCGCCGGCTTCAAGGGCGTCCTGCAGGTCGATGGCTACAACGCCTATCCAAAGCTTGCCGAACGCGGCGGAGTCGAGCTCGCCTTCTGCTGGGTGCACATGCGGCGCAACTTCTACGAACTCGCGACAGCCGGCCCCGCTCCAATCGCAAGCGAGGCGCTCAACCACATCGCCGCATTCTATGCGATCGAGAAGGAGATTCGCGGCCGCAGCGCGGAGGAGCGTCGCCTCGTGCGGCAGCAGAAGAGCCGACCACTGGCCGATGCCTTTGAGGTATGGCTGCGCGCCAAGCTGGCTCTCATCAGCCAGAAGATCAAGCTCGCCGAGGCCATCCGCTATGCTCTCTCGCGCTGGCAAGGACTGACGCGCTTCATTGACGATGGCCGGATCGAACTCGATAACAACACCATCGAGCGATCAATCCGCGGTATCAAACTTTGCCGCAAGAATGCACTATTTGCAGGATCCGACGGCGGCGCCGAGCATTGGGCGGTCATCGCTTCCTTGGTCGAGACCTGCAAGATCAACGACGTCGATCCGCTCGCCTACCTCACCGACGTCCTGACCAGGATCGTCAACGGACATCCAAACCGCGACATCGACCTGCTACTGCCCTGGGCCTACCGCGCTCAAGCCCTCAAAGCCGTGGCCTGACAACGACGCTTACGCTCGATCGCATTGCGGCAGACGAGATCGAAGCACGTCTCGCATCATATGGCTTCGATCAGCACACTATTAGCGTGGAAGTCTACGTGCAGGCCCGCGAGATCTTCACGCTATTCGAGACGCTAATGAAGGCGGCACAGTTACGACGGTTGTTCTTGCTCAAGAGGATCAATAGCCGCCGCCGAATGCATGAGCCGGGTAACTTCGTCCGCCCTCAACCGAGGGTCTGATCAAGAACGAGGTACAGTCCGCTCCTGCATAAGCAACCCAGCGAGGCCTCGAGATCATAAAAGCGAACACCATCAAAAATGCCCTTCGAAGTCAGTGCGCGAACGACGCCGCCAGTGCCCACGGTGCTCTGTAAGGTTAATAACGGTCATGCAGCGACATTGACGCCCGTCTTCAAGTCCACGGATTCAACCAACACGCCGTCAGCATGGGAGCTTATGTTCAGACGCGGGAGGTGGAGCACGACTGCGGCGGCTGTCCCCATTTAAGAGAGCGGAACACGCACGGCGAAAAGGCTAGGGCAACTACCGCAACCAAGCAACGCTCCTCGAGAAAAAACGCGGACGTGCCTCACCAAGGAAGATAGAGGGCGATAAATAATACCATTGCAACTGCCACGGCTGTCCAAAGCAACGCTTTTATTGCTCCAGATAAAGGTACCCAGAAGTTACTCGTCATGAACCAAAGGTCTTCCCGAAACTGTTGGAGACTGCGCTCACAATCCGACTTCATCCCTGCCCCTGCTGGCTGTCTGCTCTATTGTCCGGGTAGGACGGTCGCGTTATCCTCAAGGGCCCTATATTGTCGGCCACATCTAAAGAGCATCCTTTTCAATCTCTGTCGAGGCGCCCCGCTTGTTCCGAGCAGATCATCCGCAATCGTCGCTATTTTCCCTGGCTCTCTTCATTTAGGCCGATCCCCTGGGGCTAGGCCCGGATTCCGCCGCTACGAACAATGTGAGCGTTGATGAGTTCCGATGAAATGGCTGTTCGAAAACCGAGCTGGCACTCTTTTTTTAGGCGCGCCGTCGCACCTGTCGAGGCGGACTTAGACCGAGATACAGTCGAATTACGCCCGAACGAGGCGGCGCGCTAACGCCGCGGGCGATGCTGATTGCGGCAGTCCAAATCTGAGACGTTCTGCAAATCTTTGTTTGAGCTGGAACCGCTTATTTACCCATTGCTTTCAGTAGGCACCGCTAAGCTGTGGCTTAGCGAACGAAACTGCTCTAAGCACTATCGCCATCCGCCGATGTTTTTTTACTTCGGCACTAAAAGAAGTAGCACAGTAGCTGAGATTCGTCCGGGCAGCACTGGTGTCATGGGTGCAATATTCTCTTGTCCATATCTGCTTAAATCAATGAGCCTGAGGGTACTAGTCGCGCGAAATTTCACTTGCGAACAGGCGCGTAGGCCGGCGCTAGCCGAGTCTGCCGTTAGAACGGTTTTGATATTAGGAAGCTTTTACGGCGTTATCGTCGCGGCTTTGTTTCGCCGCCGGCAGAGGCCAAGTGACGGCACCTTTCCGTGAAACCATCGTCCAGATGTTGTGGCGGCGTTTTAGAAGCTCAGCAGCATGGGGCGAGACGGCCGATCTGTTTGCAATCCTCACGGTGGCTGCCCTACCTTGGTCGACCTCCCTCACGTCGATCTTCACTGCCGCGTTTCTGATTTGCATAGTGCCGTTCCTCCAGGTCCGCGCGCTCCTGAGATCGCTGACACGTCCGATCTGCGCAGCACCTATCGCGCTGTTCCTGCTCGCGCTAGTGGGAACGCTCTGGTCAGACGCGGCTTGGGACCTGCGACTCCGTGCCGTCAGCCCAACCGTCAAGCTGCTCGTTCTGCCCGTGCGAACGCTCCCCGCGGGGGTATTGGATATTCGTCGCGTTCGTCGTGTCTTGCGTATCCATTCGGCGTAGGCCGCAGGATCACCGCTTCAGCAGTCCAGGGTTTTCCTTGTAGAACTTAATAAGCTCGATCAGGTTGTCGATGCCGAAGTCGGTGAACGCCTGAACGCCGTCTTCTCCGACGCCATAGACCCAGATGAAGCCATCCTCGATCTCCATCTCGTTGGCGATGTCCCACAGCCAATCTTCGTCTTCGCCGAGGTCTTTGGCGACCTTGGTGATGGTGGTGACGTGATGGACCTTGTTGACGTGGGTGGTCATGCCGCCGCTCGAGCGGAGAGCGCAGATGCTGGCGTCCAATTCCAGGGCAGAAGTTCGTCCAGCCGATGAGCCGGATGAGCGGCGATGCGGGCGAGGACATTCGTGAGCCACGCCTGCGGATCGATGCCGTTCATTTTGGCTGTGACGATCAGGCTGTACATAGCTGCGGCGCGCCGCCCGCCGCGATCAGACCCGCAGAACAGCCAGGATTTTCGCCCAAGTGCGATGCCTCGCAGGCCCCTTTCGGCGGCATTGTTGGAGAGGCACACGCGGCCTCCTCGAGGAATAGGGTGAAGCTCGCCCAGCGCTTCAGGATGTAGTTGAACGCCTTAGCCAGGTCGTGCCCCCGAGACAGCTTGGCAAGCTGCTCCCGCATATAGACCTGGAGGTCCTCGACCAGAGGCCGGCTCAGCGTCTGCCGCACCTGAAGGCGCTCCTCGGCACTCTTGCCGTTGATGGACCGTTCGATCTCGAACAGCGCATCGATCCGCCGCACGACCTCGATCGCGATCGGCGAGAGCGGGATTTCCTTTTTGCCGGTGGCCTTGCGCCGGGCATTCTCTTCGATGTCGGCCATCGCGAAGAACGGGCGCCGTCCATGCGACCAGCAGGCAGCCTCCCGGATTGGCCCGGGCTGGCGTCCCGCCAGATAGAGCTGGTTGTACCCGTCATAGGCGTCGGCCTGCAGGATGCCGGCATACCGGGCCAGATGCGCTTGGGGATGCTCGCCCTTGCGGTCGCGGGAGTAGTAGAACATCGCCGCCGGCGGGTCCGTGCCCCCAAATGGCCGATCGTCGCGGACGTAGATCCAGCACCGTCCGGTGTCAGTCTTGCCCTTGGCCAGGACCGGTACCGTCGTATCGTCAGCATGAAGGCGCTCGGCCGCCATGACGTGGGCTTCCACCAAGCGCAGCAGAGGATCCAGCGAGGCACAGACCGCCCCAACGGCATCTGCCATGGTCGACAGTGCGATCGGCACGCCTTCCAGAGCGTAGCGCTCCGCCTGGCGGTTGAGCGGCTGATGCTGGCCGAACTTCTCAAACATAATCATGGCCAAGAGGCTCGGACCAGCCCACCCGCGAGCGATGGCATGGAACGGCGCTGGCGCCTGGCTGATCTTCTCGCAGTCGCGGCAGGAGAACTTCTCGCGGACCGTCTCGATCACCTTCCACTGGCGCGGCACCACTTCTAGCGTGCGGGTCACGTCCTCGCCGAGCTTGCGAAGACGATTGCTGCCGCAGCATTCACAAGCCGTAGGCCAATCGATTACCACCCGTTCCCGTGGGAGGTGCTCGGGGAAGGTCTGGCGCTCGGCGCGCTTGCGCGTAAATCCGCGCACCGTGGTCGTCTTGGCCACGGCCCGTTCCGCCGCCAGCTCGTCCTCGGTGGCGTCAGCTTCCAGCTCTTCGAACGTCAGCGCCAACTGCTCGATCAGCCGCGCCGAGCGCTCCGACCGTTGCCCATAGATCTGATGTTTTAGCTTGGCGATTTGCAGCTTCTGCTGCGCGATCAACGCCTCGTCTTCCGACGCTTTCGCGCGGGCGACCGCGAGCTCGCCGGCGATCTCCAAACCCTTCGCGCGCTCGACTGCCAGCGCCTTCTTCAGGGCGGCAACCTCATCCGGAACAGCGTCGCGATCAGCATGCATGCGACGCAGTGAATCACAGATTGGACGCGATGGGACTCCCCAAAATGCAAGAAGCTACAGATTCGGCGCTCAGCCCGCGCTTTGTGGCCGCCAGCTCAGTTGCGGATTCCGCCAGTCGATGCCTTCGAGCATGTAAGCCATCTGGGCCGCCGAGATCGACACCGCACCGTCCGACGCCGAGGGCCAGATGAACTTGCCACGGTCCAGGCGCTTGGCATAGAGCGACATGCCCAACCCGTCATGCCAAAGAATCTTCACCAGATCACCGCGGCGGCCCCGGAAGATGTAGAGATCGCCGGCATGAGGATCGCGCTTCAGAGTCTCCTGGACCGCAAGCGCCAGGCTTTGCATGCCGCGACGCATATCGGTGTGGCCAGTGGCGATCCAGACCCTGACGCCGCTCGGGATCGGGATCATCGTCGTCTCAAAATTTCAAGAACCCGCTGCAGCGCCTCGGTGTCTACGTCCCGGTCAACGCGCACGCGACAGCCGCCGCCAAGGTCGATCTCGATAATGCCGGCCCTTACACGTTGCGCAGGCGATGAAGACACCGGTTGTGGCGCGTCACTCGAGATCGGAGCCGCCGCAGGCGTGATCTCAACCGGAACAAGCACCGGCGCGGCATCCCCGCTCAACTTGCCGTCGCGCGCCAACCGGCGCCACGTGAACAATTGGCTTGTCGACAGCCCGTTGCGTCGCGCCGTCACCGACACCAGACGTGGCCCGCCATAGCTCTCGGTGACGATCCGCTGCTTTTCTTCCAATGTCCAACGGCGTCGAGCGCCCGTCGAGACGACTTCAAGTCGGGAAACCTTCGGCATAGGCATATGGTCAGTCATACGCCTAAGTCTTCACCCTCCATCAAACCGCGCAAGGCGGTCCTCGCCGGAGCGATACTGTCTTGCGCCCTCCTGTTGTTAATGTCTTGGCTCGTAGTTCTCCATCCCAATCTTTCGCTGAGACCATATGCCCCCCCTTGAGCGCGGGATCTTCGTCAAGAACTATATCGATCAGAGCCAAGAATTCGCCCTATGTGCCATAGGGCTCGCCTATCCCGTGATGATTCTACTTCGCGAGAAGCGTTATTGGCTCGCCACATTTGTGGCAGCACTAGCACTTAGCTTCGTGATCAACATGGCATTCGTCGTCGTCTCCCGCACTGCGTTGGTCATCGTGCCAATCATGATCGGTGTATTTGGTATGCTTCGCTTAAGGTGGCGCAGCATCACTTTCATCTTTGCCGCGCTGGTCGCCCGCTTGGCAGTCCTCACCACAGGTGCGCAGGACGGTCGATAGTTTTTCGCGGGACTATCACCTCTACATGCAGCAGAACGTACCAACATCCATTGGCGAGCGCCTAGAATATTGGCGGCACGCTGTTCAGTTTTATGAGCAAGCTCCGCTTGTGGGGCATGGAACAGGTTCGTCGCAGGGACTGTTCGAGAGAGCTGCGAAAGACCCCTCGTGGGTTCCGGGTGTCAGGGTGGTTCCGAATCCACATAACCAGACGCTGCATGTCGCTATCCAGTGGGGCGTCATCGGCATAGGCGCTCTCTATGCGATTTGGATATTTCATTTCCTACTGTTTCGCGGAGATGGCTTCCCAAGTGGATAGGCCTGCTGATCGTGGTGCAGAACGTCTTCACGTCGCTATTCAACTCCCATCTGTTCGACTTTCACGAGGGCTGGATGTACGTCATCGGCGTCGGCGTCGCCGGAGGCATGGTGATCCGGGCACAACAGGCTGAGGCGAAGGTAGGGAAGCCGATTTCTGAAGGCCACGACTGTCCGTGTGGCTGAGATGAACTATAAGAGCGGACAGATTCAATGGGATTGTTGATCGGTCGGCGCATATGGCGAGCGATGAATTTACCTTGCCTCCATCCTGCTCTGGCTCTGCACCGGTACGGCGACACACGAGGGGGTTGGGCGAACGCTCGGATATCGCCCGCTTGCGGACCCCAAATACAGGGACAGATCCGAGCTTCAGAGTTTTGGCATAGGATCGCACGCGGCCTATGCACTTTGGAAAAGGTCCAGCGATGAAGGAGTCTTCAAAAACGAAAGATACAGCACGGCCTGACCAGCCGTCGTCCGTTGATGCCAGTGAACGCCTTGAAACTAACCCTCTGCGGTACCCGGACGCATAGTAACGACCCGCGCCAGCCTCTTTTCGGCTGCGGTGCCGCTGCATTTCTCGCCGCGCTCATTATCTCCGCTAAGTACTTGGGCTCTTGCTCCTCGTCTTGCTCTTAGCAAGCAGTGCAAAGGAGCCGAATCGCTCACAACCTCTTGAGCCCGGCACATCGAGGTGATTGACGGATACAAGTTCAAGTGTATCGAATAGTGGTCGCCTCACGATAATTCGAGCAGGTCGACCCGCTGGCCGCGGCTATTTGAAGCGCTTGTCAAGAGTAAATTCGTTTCTTGGGTCGTTGGCCTCATCAGTGGGCTCAATGTGAGTGGTGACAGAGAAATCGTGGCGGTGGTGATCCGCAGCGATCGCCGCGTGGATGGATCGACGTTGCAAATCCAATCCTTTAGATCAAATTGGGGTCGCACCTCTAGATCTGGCGATGAATTAGCCGGTACGCGGCGAAGCGTTTAGCTGAAGCTCGCCAGTTCGCGCCACCCTACATGAAGCCGCGGAAGCAACAGATTCAGCTCGTAATGTCAGAGCAAGACCTGCAACTTCGCTGCCCGCACGCGATGGTGCGGCATCCGCGGCGGCTCCCCTAACAATGGCATTCTAGTTTCTGTTTGCCCAAGCCAAGCACGACTGAGAGCCGGAGCCAACAACGATCGCCTAGACGTTGAGTGCATTCGTCGGAAGGAGCTGGAGACTAGCCTACGAGCTATCGCCAAATTTTGGTGACGGCGGTGCCGGTCAGGCGGCAGCGGTTATGGGCTGACGGTCGGTCGACTTGGCGATGACCTCGATCCCATCGTTG
>NZ_JADPIQ010000039.1:0-662 GCF_023073015.1 Bradyrhizobium sp. 87 | reverse complement strand
TCGATCACATGCGCGACGAGCCGCTCGGTCGGCAGTCCTCCCCTGATCAATCGCTCGGGAGCAGCATGCTGGAGGACGACGCCGTGACAGGCGCGGCAGGCCAGTTTGGGGCGGCGGGTGACGATAACGCGATACTGCGCCGGTACGACGTCCAGCCTCTGGCTCTCATCGTGACCGATCTCAAAAAGGTCGCCTGCGCAGCATGGGCAGCAGGTTGCAGCGGGCATCAGGTCCTCGATGATGCGCGGCAAATGCTCCGGCAGCTTGCCACGATTGGCCCTGCGCTCGGCAGCTCTCTTCTCGCGTGTTTTGGGATTGGCGCGGTCCTCGGCTGCTTCGAGAGCCGCGACAGCCTGATCAATATCCTCCAGAATAAGCTGGAGCTGATCAGCGTCAAGCTTTTCCGACGATCGACCGAACTGCGCGTCTTTTGCAAGCTTGAGCAACCGCTCGAGCCTGGCGCAGCGATCCAGCAGAGCCGCGGCAAAGGCACGCAACTCGGCTGGATCGCTCGGCAGTTCATCAGGCAAATCACTCATTGGCCCGAGTCTGCCATGCTTCGCGCCCCGATGCAGCGAAGATTTTATGTCCTACGCAAGCGCTTTCGGCTGCGGGATTCGAGGCGCATGCATGCGTGTCCAATCCATGCCGGCCAGAAGCGC
>NZ_JADPIQ010000066.1:0-14132 GCF_023073015.1 Bradyrhizobium sp. 87 | reverse complement strand
GAGAGGTTAATTCAGCAAGCTTCTCGTTACTTAAGCTCGGATCATCAATACCAGGCTGACATGCAGAAGCCGCGCCGGCGATTGCCTGATAGTATTGGTGTTTTTGCCACTCATTGGCCGTCAGGTAACTCTGCAGCAGGCGGCGAGCTCTCGCTTCAAGCTGCTTTCGATCGCTTCGGATCTTTTGACGATCTGAGCTAAGCCAGCGGAGCATCGTTTGCCTATTCACTTCGGCGCCTAACGCAAAGATCAAGGGGCTATTAAGTTCCACCGGCGCGATTGACAGTCGGGACATAATTGAAGTCGATCACGGCCTGCAGCTGGTGCGGACGCGCATTTGCGCAAAGGGTGGGCTGGGGCCCTCCCCCCGGAATGCTCCATCTTGGCGTCCTTGCCCGCAGCCCAAACGCGCGGTGAGGCCCTCCTGCTGGTGACACAGTGGTAACACTGTCGATGCGGCGTGCGCCTGGACGACTGCCCAACCTGTAAGCGGTTGTTTTCGGGATGCAGCCGCCATAAATTGCCTGATCGCGATCCTACTTTATCTGATCGCGAAAAAATCGGCAGCGGGGTGGAAATGGTCCGAGCCGGGGCTCCAAAAAGTTCAATGCTAGCTTAGGGTCCCCCAGAGACCCCCTGCGGATCGAGGCGTCCATGACGGTGGCCGCCGACCCCGACCTTCGTTTGGTCTCAGAGCGCAGCCCCTTCATGCGGACGGAGCGTTGATAACGAACACAATGGTCAAGGCGTCGTTACTGGGCGTCTCGCTGAGCACCCGATAGGCAACGCTGGAATGGCGGGAACAATATTGCGAAGTTGTTGAATTCGGAAAGGAGCAACCGGAAGTGTTTTGGTCGAACGTCCGAGGGTTGAGCGGGGCGACCGTGGGATTTTGAGTCGCGGAGTTGGGCTTGCGCTCGGAGACGGAGCACTCGGTTTCGCGCCACTGGTGGTCGTAATCATCTTAGCCGCTGTGGTCGGCTTGATAGGCAACCGGCTCGGCACCGCAACTGCCCGACGGCAATCGACTTAAGGCGCCAACACCCCCTCAACATTTGATTTGCAGACGCGCGTAAAACTGGGACCGACCGATCTGCGATGGCGGATTGCGTCCGAAAACTGCCACGCCCTCCCCATACCGGCCTACAGCATGCCCTCACACGCATGGCTTCACGCCTTGCGGCGATGCCGCGTTGGATCGCGCGGGCGCGCGGTTTGTGAAAGCCAAGATGCAACTCAGCTGAGGCAAGCATGCAGCGGCTTCAATACGGTCCCACTTGAAGCTAGGGACGCGCGTCAACAAAGACGTGGGTCAGTTCAGAAACTTCACAGCGAGACGTCGCTCATCACGCCATACAACGGAGCAATCAATATCCAAGCCAGCACCTGGAACGCGCAGCCCAAATGCCGCGGGCACGAAAGGCGCGTTATCGATTTGGACGATCGCAGAGGAATCCGTGAGGTGGCGGACCTTGCACCGCACAGGACTGCCGTCGACCAATATCTGCGCAGCATAGACGCTACGTCGCCCCTCGTTCGCCACGTCTCGCAGTCCTCCCGCTCTAGCGCGGGAGAGATATTGATCTACGATTCCAGTCTCAAATGAGGCTAGACCATGGTCTCATATCGGACAAGAGCCAGCTCAGTTCCCTGGTGGAGGAGCTTTTGAAGGATGGGCCAAGGACCTTGCCCCGTTGGCAATTTGAATCCCTGGACATCGCTGCACTATCTAACCTTGGAAGATTAGCCTCCACGCCGTGAGAACCGCCGGCCTCAAGAGCCGGCGGAGCCTTGCGGTGTGAGGCCGAGGCACCCAACCGTACTCTGCCTGGCTTGCCCGGATCGGAATTAGCGATATCCGTTTCCTCACCCGCGACGCGCAGTAGCTCGCGCGCTTTTCGCCTCCTTCTCGTAGTTGTGAAGCCGGCACAGATTGTGAGGGAACAGTCGGAGTATCAGATAGGGGCGGTTGCGGAATTGGAGCTGAACTATGCGCTCGGTTTTGGCGGTGAGTTTCTTGATGCTCCTGTGCACCTCGGCCGACGCTGCAAAGGTGCGTCACTCTCGGGCGCGCCAACCCGCGGCGGAACGTCCGAGCCCGGATGTCAATTCTCGGGCGCGCTTCGCGGTCCCCGGATGGAGTGACGACGCAACGCGGCGATGGCTGGATAATGCTTCCTCCAATGTCGGTCGCGGTGGCTAACAACCGACATCGGTTGCGGGCACCAGGCCCGCGCCAGACATTTCGTACCGCGTTCGAATGGAAAGGGAGCCAATGCGTACTCTCATAATCGCCGGCCTCGCTCTTGCTTCGCTAGTTTCAGCCGGGGCGGCCGATGATGGTCCCGCAGACAAACCAAGAAGATCGACAGCTGCAGCTACATGCTGATGGATGGCCAGTTGGTCCATCTACCGGTTGGCGCGAACGTTTGCGTCCGCTCACCTGCGCCAAATACCAACGAATACGCCCTGCTTCACTGTTATCGCCCCTTCAAGAGGTCGACCTCGTAAAGCGCGGTGATTTCCGGTGTAGTGAAAAGTACGAGATCGCGAGCGATAAAAATAGAGTGGCTTGAACCCGAGCTGTTCGCTCTGGTCCGAGTCACGGCTCGACGAAAACGCCCTAGCGCTGCTTGAATGCGCTAGGGCCCCATTTTGCACCGGCGCACTCGCGGTTAAGACCGGTGCTCGTACCATCGCCCACAAACGTTTCGGAATGGTTAGTTGGAGGCTTCTGCTGTTCTAAACTAGTTCGGCCAGGTGCAGAAACTCGCGGACGGCGCAAACAATCATTCCCCACAGCGCAAAGTGTATCTGCAGAGCTGCAACCATGCTTCCCTCCCTGTCGGCCGTGCTTGGTGCTACGGTTGCTGGTGGACTTGCATTTTCACCATTTCTCCGAATCTTATCGATTCGAACGTCTCAACCGCCCCGCAAGAATACTGGGGCGGGCTCTCGATGAATACCGCTCAAGGCCCGCCCTCTTCCGCATCACGGCAAGGCGTTGCGCTCGCGCAACAGCCTCCGGGTTCCTATTCGGAACAGATGTTTTGACTCAACCCGCAAACCAGGTTCTGCAATCATCGCCAACAGCCGGGGCTGGAAGTGTCCATTACGTAAGCACTCAATTTTCCCGGGAAAATAAAGGCCGCAGGAGATGAGCTGTTCCTGCGGCCTTTTTCATCTCAGCGGCGGATGTTGTAATCTCAGGAGCGGGCTTGCTTGAAAGGAAAAGCGTCCGGAGCAGCTTGGAGCTACCGACGACGCCGATCAGTGAAGCGATATCGATCAGCTTGGCCGATGTTTCGCGTTGGAGTTCTCCCAGGCGACCTTGAAGCGGCGCGCTTGGCTTCATCGAGCGAGCCAGCTTCCCCGAACGGCGGACCGGGAAGCGGTTACGATGCAGGCCAGTGCGGTAGCCGCACGACGTCCTTATTCGCCCGGTACAGAAAGAGCTGGCGAGCGCATCTGAGGAAGCCGATCGCCTTCCCAAAGCTGCACGTCGTGCTCGCCATACATTTGCTAGGCTCGACGTCTCGCCGCTTGCTCGTCAATACAGTCAAGCGTTGCTGCGCAGATCACTTGCCGCAGTCCACCACGAACACTTTGTACCCGCATGATGGCAGTCCCATCCAAAAAGGGGATCGTCATGTTAATCGAATGTCCGTCTAAGGCAGCTCCGAACTGAGTGCAGGCGCGCGGAACCTTTGTACGTGTGGCAATTCGGCTATAACGGCGTGAACTCATCGATCGCGGGGCTGCGTCAACTAACCCGCTCAGTGTAAGCGCATCGGTGGCGTAGCTTTACCGTCTGCCGAACCGTGCGGTTCGAGCATAAAATCGAAAAGCCCCCAGCGTCATCAGCAGCACACCTAACGAGGTTACCGTCCAGCTGCGCGGCTCGTCGCGCATCTCTTCATTGTGCGCGGCCATCGGGATAGCTGGAGGTGAGTCGGCTCGCGCGGCCGCGGCAAGCTTCTCCACGTCAACTTGGGGCGGCACGGAGTGCTGGGGCGTGAGCTGGGTGATAGGAAGATCCGCGACGGGTCGCGCCGGCATGGGGGCCGGCGTGCCCCGCATCGAAAACAGAAGCGGCATCGGCCACCTTGAGTTAGCGTGCCGGCGGCGTCGGCTGAGCCCCCTCGGCCGGCGATGAGCTTGGCATGCACGAGCATGACTGGTGCCTTCGTTCGTGGGGTGCCGGTCTGATGGGGGCTCGTCCGTGGTGCAAGGTCAACGGCTCACTTCAATGACACTGCTCCGCTCAAGTCGGTTTCTGCGCGCCCCTGTCTCTGGCTGTCATTTGGGCCTTCTTGCCATTTGCTTGGATAAAAACGGACGCCAGCTCGCCAACACTGCACTGCGTACGGGCACTGCTGCACAGCCCGCCAACCACAGCCCACGGACAAAGAAAAGCCCTAGCTCAGTCCGTGAGCTAGGCCTTTCATTGCGTCGCCCGAGGGTTGAGTTATCCGGACGGAGAGACTGTACAGCGGGCGCGCTAACGTACCGTTACCAATGAGTTGCGGCTTAGCTGGCTGGCAGCAACTCTGGTCAGCCACCAATCGGACTCGAAAGCGTATTCAAGCCCGCTTCGATAGCAACAATATCCTCTTCGATCTGTGTTATTGAAAGCCGGTAGTCGAAGCCAGTTCTGGCCTTCAGATCGACAGCCAAACGTCTCCGGTGCATCCGGAGATCCTCAAGCGATCGCCGGTCCTTCAGTTGAGCAAAGCCATCAACGATCAACTCAATGGCACTCGACATAACGCTACCCCGCAATGACATTTCGTTTGCAATGCTAACAGGGTAGCGGGGATGAATTGAAGTACAACGCCGACGTAATCGGCCAACGACACCCGGTTCGTCCGCTATTCATGGGCGCCTGATGAGTCCACGCTTCTGTGCAGCGCCCCTCGCCCTTGGCAGCAAAAGGCCCATGTCTCGGGCCACACGCTTGACGGACGCCATATACCTTCCGAGCTCGGTGGTGATTTCTACCGCAGTCGAGCCCTCGTTGATCATTTTGATCAACGTCTGTACCTCGCTCTTGGTCCACTGCTTAGGTTTGTCGTTTCGCACGCGCCAAGCTCCGCTTCGCGAGAGAATAGCATAATGTTCCGTTCTCGGAACTAAATGCCCTCACAGACGAGCCAAAGATAGGGCAGAATTTTTGCCCCGGACTGGCTGCATCTTTCACTTGGTCTTTTTAACCCGTCTTCATTTGACCATGCGCGCCGCAGCGGTTTAAACCTCCCGCTGCGGCCTTCGTGTTGCGCACCGTTCGATATGATAAACGGCGCTCCGAACGATTGCAGGGGCGCCAGGTTGGCCAAAAGAAAAAGACTGTTCGTCGCCAGTGGACGCGCGACGATGTGAAGTCTCTCAAGACCCTCGCGAAACAGACGGACGGTGTTAAGAAAATTGCGAAGGCGTTTGTTCTTGGCCTTTCGCTGGATACTCGGGTCTAACCACCCGCTCTACAGAAACCTTCAGTAACCGCGCCCGCAATTCGAGCGCCACGTCGGTCAACTCAACGTCGCAGCCGATGAACGACCTTGGCTCGCGATCCAGCGGAGGTGCGCGGAGCTTTGACCGGCCGAGAGCGGCGGCCATTGCGATCCTTAGATCCCTCAACTCATACTGGTCGTGAGGGCAGCACAGCATTTCGAGGCCTCTCGGAATACGGCGACTGTCTCGGGCGTCAATTGCGCAGAACGACGCCGCTTGTCTCGTTTCATTCGTGCGGGGATCAGGGCGGGCGCCGAATACAGCGAGTGCCCAGCGGACGAACTGCGCTGCATTGGGAATCTCGAAGCGGGGTCACGATCGAATTCTGCAACATACCGTTGCCCCGCTCGCCTCAATAGCCCCGACGTCCTTGTCGGCCTAAGCGATCTACCGCCGAAAGCCCCTCCTGACATTCAGGTCGACACCACGGCGCCGGCGTGTCTTCAAATCCCAGCATTGCGGTAAGGAGCTGTCAGGAGCAACTGGAACACGGCTCAAGCAGGTGTATCGAGCCGCGGGTCGGCTCCCCTCGGTTCCGACCAGCAGAACGTCTCCGCCTGAAGCTGAGACAGACTGGCGCCAGCCGCGGCCGCGCCGGTGGATCCAAAGATCAAACAGGGCACAATCGCCGACCGGCATGGCGCGAGCCGCCGCGAAATAAGCACCTGCATTAGACAGCATACATTACAAATCCGACAGACCAACTTCCGGCTATTGTCAGAGTTCGATCCCCGGTCGAAAATAGTTGAAGCTTAAAGCATCCGTCTGTACTCTAAGATCTTCGCTACCGATCTATCTAGAATGCGACCGACATATTCGTGTCGCGGTCCGCCCATCTTTCCAAGTCAATCTGCGCTGTTTCACGGAAAGCGTGAACTGAATGTCGCCTTCCTCTACCGACAGATCGCGCTCTTCATCGATGGAGCCAATCTCTACGCGACGGCAAAAACTCTGGGCTTCGACATCGATTACAAGCGCCTGCTGAAGGAGTTTCAGAGCCGCGGGACGCTACTTAGGGCGTTCTACTACACCGCGATCATCGAGGATCAGGAGTACTCCTCGATCCGGCCGCTGATCGACTGGCTCGACTACAACGGCTACACCGTCGTCACCAAGGCGACCAAGGAGTTCATCGACGCCTCCGGCCGCCGCAAGGTCAAGGGCAACATGGACATCGAGCTCGCCGTGAACGCCATGGAGCTCGCCGAGCACATCGACCAGATGGTGCTGTTCTCGGGTGACGGCGACTTCCGCTCTCTGGTCGAGGCCGTTCAGCGCCGCGGCGTGCGGGTCACCGTGATTTCCACGATCGCGAGCCAGCCGCCGATGATCGCCGACGAGCTGCGCCGCCAGGCCGACGTCTTCACCGACTTGGCCGAGCTGCAGTCCACGGTCGGCAGAGATCCCTCCGAACGCCCCGCCCCGCGTGATCGTGATGCGCGTGGACACATGCCCAAATTCTTGCAGGAGCCGAAGGGAAACGACCCCACGACTAGACCCTGAAGGCGGCGCCCGCATTCCGCAAGTGCGGCTCGCGGTGGGCATGTTTGTCGCTTGAGATATCTTGAGATATCTTGGCGTCGGCTCGTCGTCACTTGCATGAAAAGGGCGGCATCCGGCATTATGTTTTTGCTGGCGAAGCGAACGCTGCTGTGACTCTGAAGAATCCCGACGCTATTGCCGTCATCGTGACCGCCCTGCGGCTTTCTCACGGCGACGAAGCTGCACGAGCCATGCTGGTCGGCGGCATGAGCCTGGCCGCGCTGATAGAGACGATGTTCTCCGCACCGATCGGGCGACGCGATGCCGTTCACAACATCACGCGCGCGTTGGACGACTTCGCCCTTTCGCCGGAACTCGGTCCGGTCTGGCACCTTCGCTACGTTTACGAAAGTCATGGCTCGTTTCGCGTCGTCGATATGGAGATTGCGACGCCAACCGGTACGCTGTCCAGTAAAGACGTCCGGCTTCGCCTGCTTGTCTAGCTACGTCGCCACCTCTGCAATTTGGCCGGTGCTGTCGACGATTAGCGAGCGCGCGGTGCTTTCATTGTAGGTCTTTATCTTTCCGGCCGGTATTTCTTGAATCTGCGAGCGATGATCTCCTCAGACGTAGGCAGAGCGCGGACGAACATGACCAAACCACAATGAGGGCAGCCTGACGAAAGATCGCAGCACTTGCCTCCCTGTGCGCTCGCCGCCATCGGATTGGCGCCTTCGCTTAACCGCCGACCGGCCCCGACAACGTCTCCAGGCCCGCCTGTCTACTTCCGTATGGGCTAACTCCCACAACCTACGGTACCTAATTTCTATCAAATGTCTAAATTTAATTATATTGAACCAGCGTATTTAATGTATCAGCCAATTTAATATGGTATTTAATTTAAGCCCCGCCGGCTGGATCGGCTCCCGAGAGTCTAACGAACTCGTTTTGAGACAGTAGGTGCGACGACAATCGACTTGCGCTCTGCGGAGCGAACCCTTTTCTCGGAGAAAAACCATGGACCATTCGACACGCATCCCAAAGTCCGGCTCAATCAGCTTCGGCCGTTCAAAAGCAAATTGCTTGATCCGCAGCATCTCTGTATACGGTGCCGCCCTTGATATTGCGGGAAATGAAAAGATTCCCGACGAATTCGCGCTGACTGTCATTCCGGATGGTGACCCACGTCGCTGTTCAGTCGTCTGGCGTAAAGAAAAACGTATCGCCGTCGCATTCTATTGATACGCCGCCAACTCATGCGGATGCAGGTGGAAGATCTTGGGGCAAAGGGATGCTGGCGCGGAGCCTTGTTGTCCTGGGGAAGTCGAGCGAAATGCTGCGGCACCAAGATCGCCAAATACGGCAACCCGCCCAGCCCTGAGGGCGGTGATGCGCTGCAAAAACGACAGCATTGTTGGCTGTTTATTTCCAGCGACGCCGCAACGTAATTCGCTGTATGGTCCCGTTCCGTTTTTTCTCCACAGCGGATTGATCACCATGCACCCCATTCAAGGTACGCATATTGCCGCGATCTTCAAACTGGCCACCCAGCAGCTCGAAGCACTTCGCATCGCTCCAGAGTTCCAAAAGGAATATTCCGAAATCCTCGTTTTGAGAGAGAAGATAAAACTGGTGACCGATCTGAAGCAGGCTCGCCGGCAGCTCCTTACTCGGTGTCTGCCACGCGCCTCAGGTAAGTGATCCTGAACTCCACGATCACGTGTCCCAAGTGCGGTCACGCTGCTGCCGAGGTGATGCCGACCGACGCTTGCCAGTTCTTCTACGACTGCAAAGGTTGCGGCGAGCGCCTGAAGCCGCTCCCTGGAGACTGCTGCGTGTTCTGCTCCTTCGGCAACGTTCGCTGTCCGTCGGTTCAAGAGAATGGCAAGGGCTGCTGTAGCTATCCCCTTCACTCGGCCAGTTTGGCATGATCCGCGTTAACCCTGTCTTTGATCTTCTCCCATAGCAGCGCTTTCCGGTTCACCTCTGCCGCTAAGCGGCCTTATTGGACCTTTGCAATCCGTCCTTGATTTCTGGAGCTCATTTCTAAGAGGATTTGAGTGAGGTTTCTCGTTCGGAGAGCGTGAAATCAGATGAGAGTGGCTCTCTTCCTAATTGGCCTCGGTACACTCGCCGTGATGGAGCTCGAGGCGCCGCCGCGCATCACAGAGCCTGTGAACGAGCCTCCGGCTCTGGCAACGGTCGGATTACGTCCCTCACACGATACACTGACCAAGGCAGACCGGCTCGAAACTCCGCAACTCCAAGCGCCACCGCAGCCACTTTCCTCGAGCGAACTAAAGAATCCGCCGGACCACATTGCGATCGTTGCGCCAGCACATTCGAACATCATCGAGCAGAAAGTCAACGCAAGCGGAAAATCCGCAATCATGCTGCCCAGGCCTCGGCCCCGGCACGGAATTTCCAAGGCAAGCGCAGGCGCCAGTCGCGCCAAACCAATCGCGGAGGCAAAGCCGTGCCTGTCAGGTGCCTTCGATGGCCTTTTGAAAGCATTAAACCTGCAGACGCGATGCCAGACCTAGCGCACGGACTCCTCTACGTTGGGACGACAGCCAATGGCAACCCGCGGCTGCCGCCGCATGTGTCAGAGCAAATACGCCGCGACGAGGAAATCCGACCGCCTCGCCGCGACGAGCGTGGATCCGTTGTCACCGCGCGGAAGTGGTTGTCCGCGGAATTCATCACGCTCGTTTTTGGACTGGCAATCGGCCTGGCTTTCGTCGCAAGTTTCGTCCTGTTTCGCGATGCTCAATTGAAAGGGAAATCGATCGACAGAGCGGCTGCGAAGGCATTAGTCGAGCGCATTATCATAGCCGAGTCCAACAGTGACCCGAATGCAAAGAACAAGCGGTCGAGCGCCACCGGCGCCGCCCAGTTTCTCGATGATACGTGGCTCGAAGCCGTTCGAAGGCACCGACGCGATCTGATCCAAGGCCGCAGCGACAAGGGAGTCTTGGACCTGCGGGGAAATGCCGAGCTTACGCGCGACATTGCCGCACGGCTGCTCGAGGAACATGCCGCGATGCTGACCAAGCGCGGTCTGCCCGTGACGCCCGGTTCTCTCTACCTTGCCCATTTCGCGGGACCGGCGGGCGCCGTGGCGCTATTATCCGGTGCAGAAAGTGCCGACGCTGCTTTAGTTATGGCCGCCGCTGACATGACGGGTCGGACCACACGCGAAAAGCTGGTTAACGCCAATACGTTCCTCAACGCGATGACAGTCGGCGATATCAAGAGCTGGGCCGATCGCAAAATGGCGCCGGTCACTCGGCCTGGCCAAGAGCGGCTCAGGTAACTGGCGATTTTGGGGTCACGAAGCTCTCGGCCAGAAGCCAGTTTGAGTATCCGGACGCGAAAATAGCACTCAGACCGACTGGAAAGGCTCCGATACTGCTCCGGTCGAGCAGCTAAGCCACTCGCGGCAGCAGGGTTAGTGAGGAGAGACGATAGCCGCCACGCCAAAGGCCACCACGCAGGCGGCTGCTAATGACCACGGTGTTATCCTGATCTCTCTAGGCACGTCCGGTAATTCCGGAGCTGGAACCGAGTTCCAAGGGGAAGCTTGGCTCCTGCAGAGCAGGATGCCCAGCTCCCGTCGACTGGCCAAAAAAGACGGCCTCAGGACGGGGCGGACCTGAGGCCGAGGATACCTTCCCTATTCGCCTCAGGCATTTACGCGAAACGAAGCCCACTTCAACGGGGTCGCGGGTTAGACGGTGCGATCATGGCCCCTCGACGCTTTGGCGGAGTGCATCAACGCCGGACGCGGGTTGCTCTCTACCTACTTCGACCCGGTACCAGTATTTGCGGGAGCTGTGGATGGGGCGCTGGCCGGAGAACCAGCACCCGACCCGGTCGTTGTTGGCCGGTTCGTTGAGCTGGTTGTGGTTGCGGGCGCGCTGGTCTGGTCGGACGCGATAGTGTGGTTGCCGGTGCTGTAGAAAATGGCGGCGATCGCGGCGATCACGACAATTGCGATGACCACCCAGGCTATGGGGTTGTCACGGTAATTCCGATCTCGATTGATCATGCGGAATCCTCTTGGGCTAGACAAGCCGACAAACCCGAGCTCCCTCCAACGTTCCTACCTTCTGTAGCGCCCACTTTGGCCGCCCCTTCAGCAGGCGCGGCGCGAATGCTAACCTGCAATCCCAACACATCAACGGCCGCTGCAATCGCCCGCTTGCGGCTCGACGCGCTTCCGCAGGATCTGTCCATATCGTCGCGAACTGGCATGACAGTCGCGGGCAAGTCAGGCCAAGCACGGGCACATGAGGTTTTGATTCCAGCGATGAAGCACGTCACCGACCGCCCTTTTGCCGATCCGGAAGTCGCCGCGCGTCAGCTCGTTCAGCTGGCTTCGGGCATCAAGGCAGTACAGGACGGCAGAATCCATATCGAGAAGATCAACTATCCAGTCTACACGCTCAAGGCAAGCGGCGCGGAGTTCGGCGCCGGCATCAGGTGCGCTGTCGAGAAGGGGTGGCTGCATGAGAGCGGCACCTATGCGCGGTTGCTGACGCCGGCGAGGATTTGCTGCCGACGACTGAGTTGGTCCCGCGAGTTTGACGAGCCGATCGTGCTGCCAGACGGCAGCAAGGTGGTGACGCTCCTTGACGCCGGCGATTACACGGTGCTTTGCCGTGGAAAGAGCATGAGGCTTCCGTTGGGTTGCCACGATGTCCCGGCCGTTTTCCATGGAGGTAAAATCGCCTTCGCGACCGCCCAACTTTCATATGCGAATGGTATACGCGACGGCTAAATCAAACTGGCGGCAAGGCAATGCTGCAAAAAGCCGGCCCCAGAGGATGATTCCTGAGGCCGCAAGTTCTACGCGTCCGCTCCGAGACATCGCCCGGAGCTGGAGACGAATGCGCCCCGATCGCCGATTGTTCCCGACCTTCGTGGGGTCGCGGAGCCGGCGCATGATGCATGTTAAACCTTCTGCCGATTGTGGAAGCGGCATATTGCAAGCCTGAAACGCTGGATTACGATCATCTCACCGCGGCTGGCTGCATATTTCACTTGATCCTTTTAACCCGGCTTCATTTGACCACGCGCGGGCCACAGCAGTGTCCCCTGCTGCAACCTTTATCGGCCAGCAGCTTCCGGATAACGCCTCGGTGAATGAAACCGTTTGCCGCGTTGCGCGAAGCAATCCGGAAATGGTGGGGGTCTACCCTCCTCCTACTACCGAGGGGATCTGAACATGATCACGCTTAAAGCATTTGCGCTTGTTGTTGGTGCCGGATTTATCTTCACGGCGTATTCCGGTGATCTGGGCGCTGACGTGGTTCTCGCCATCGTCGCTTGCCTCTCCTAACGGAAAGGCCCGCCAGTGAGCGCGCCGCAGCTCGCCATTAGCGCGATTGACGCAAGCTACCCAACGCGCGGGGCCGTGGGGACATACGCGGCCTTCTTGCGGTTGAGGGCGCGCCAGCTCAGCCAGCCCCCGCGGTCCTCCCACACCTTTGCTGCGGCAAGCGTCGCTCGCTCAATGCCTATTGCGAAGGAGTCCTGTCGTCTCGGTTGAGAAACCCGAGCCGTCGCTCCAGCTCTTCCTTCTTCGCCACAAGCCTCACGGCGAGAACGTCATTGACGAGCGTGTGCAGTCGCCACAGCTCTTCAAGCGACATGCTTTCAAACGGCTTTCGTTCCACGAATCCCCCCCGACTCACGGATTGTCTGTAGCTTGGGGCTACGAGGGGAAGCTGGCAACTAGTCGTCTGTGGAGGGCGGAAGCTTAGAGGCGCCCGCGAACTTTAGCTGTTCTTCTGACTGATCCTCTCCGCCGTCGGTGCGGCGTGCCAATCCTTCTTTGCTCAGCTTCGAGCACGCGGTTGCGAAGGGCTTCGAGTTCGGAAAGTTCAGAGATGAGTGCATCCAGATACTGGCGGCGCAGGACATCTGCGCGAGCAGAATTACGCATGGAACGCCCCTAAAATAATCACACACAAAAACTGCGAAGCCGCTAACGCGGTAGAATACGGCCAGTACAGCCTTTGCATCAACTGGCGTCAAGATGCATCTCCCGAGGCAACGGGCGGCTTTCGCTCAAATGAAAAGCCCGCCGACCTCGGAGCCGGCGGGCCTGTCTCAATGCCCATGCGTACCGCGGTACTCGTTACCAGTCCGCGATGGTCAATCGTACCGTGCTACCCGTTGACGCCGGGTTATCGCCCAGCCGCTCCCAGTCGTGCGTTCATGCAGGGAGTGTCCAAGCTTTGCTCTCTATTTCGTGCGGACAATTCCTGGTCCAGCTCCTTCAAGCGAACGAGTAGATTTTCAACTATCTCCATGCAGTCAGAATGCCTCAACGAGTGCACGCCACGCGCCGCAAGCTCGCGCTCCAATATTGTAGCCACTATGCTTTGGATGCTCACTAATCCCCCGCAGGAAAACAGTGCGCCGCCAGATACGGCTCAACAAAGAAATTGGGTGCAATCAACGAAAAGCCGCAGCGTGGTTCCAGCCCCACTGCGGCATCCCGGACAAATTGAAACTGGTTGGTACTTAAATCGGCCGGGTTCTCACAGTAGAATACCCCGTTCCGAAAATGGACTCCGGACAACTACCGGATGGCGCCTTGTCACTTTCGAGCGAACATGGACCGGTCGCATTCCAGCCCCCATTGCTCCCGGCAGCCGATCCAATTGCGGATTAGAGCGCCGGGAGTGCTAGGCCCCCCAGTGAACCGGCGAAAGAGGCCGTCCACTGGCGGCCCCTCGGATCGGTTCTCTAGCCCCCGCTGGACTGCCACGGTGCGCCGGGCCTGCCGCGAGTAACGGCTCAGAGAGCGACACGTGGTTCAAGTTTCTACGCCAGCCCAAATCATGCACTTAGTGCGTGAGCTTTGAAGAACTGCCGTGAGCGAGGCTTCACATGGGAAGGCTGTAGTTCGGACCCTAACGGTCACAATCAACGGTGTTGCGCATCACGGGACATATTTCGTCCAGAACTCCATCGTGTACCTGCAATCGCCGCTTGGAGTATGGCAACCCACGTAGGGGGAGTGCTGCTGACCTGCCGCTGAACTTTCATCCATTGGCGATTAGAGTCTCGGCGGATGTTACGCCGTTTGGCGCGGGGTGAACAACGTGCGATCGGCGGAGCTGGTC
>NZ_JADPIQ010000142.1:0-15061 GCF_023073015.1 Bradyrhizobium sp. 87 | reverse complement strand
ACGTTGCTCACGATCGCCTGAAATCGCTGCTCACGATCCTCTGAAATCGTTGCTCACGATGCGCTGAAATCCGTGCTCACGATGCCGCGAAACGCGCATACATTGAGCTTGTTCATCAGGCTCGCGGCTTCGTCCCATATATCGACGAGAGTCTGCAGAGCGGCCGCGGCGCAATACAGATTGCAGTTTTCTTCGGCGGCCAGGGTCTCCTTCTCATGGGCCGTGAGCGCTTCCCGAATGTAGACGAGGTACAAATCGCCAATCAGAGAAGCATTCGTGGTGAAGCGGAACTGGAGCTCTTCGGCCGCGTCGTTCTTGTCGAATGTGGAAGGATCGAACTCCGAAATGTTCGCGCGTGCTCGCTCCTCCTGCTCCCGAAGCTGCCGCATCAAGGGCATGATGCGACGCGGGTACGAATGAAGGGGCACTTCGTCGTGAAGGGTATAGGCCGTCACGAATGCATCCCATTCGAGCTTTGGTGAGAGCCGGATTCCCTCGCGGCGAAGACGCTCGATCTTGTCCTGAAAGTTCGTGATATCTCGACCCGAAGCTCGTGGAGCCGACTGTAGGGATCCCGCTTGCCTGCCCGAAATAGCCTTCCGTGTCGGCGTACATCGTTCTACCTCCGTGTTCTGCCCGCGGCAGTTTGGCTGGGCTCGCGGAGGCCAATCGGGGTTTTCGCGCGAAAATCCCAAAGTGAGTGTTCCGGTGGGATCGACGGCCGGGAACCGACATGTGGGGGCTTCAGAGCCGGCTCACCATGGCGTTGCGAGAAATGGAGCTACGTTGTCGCGTCCTTGGTTGTCCTACTTGTTTGATATATTATTATTATCATGACCGCCGTGACGATAAGAATAGTTATCGACCTTGAAACTGGAGGCATGACCGTGATATATCATTCTTATCGAAACGATCCTTTGATTAGGATTATATATCATGTCGTATCCGAGCGAAGAGCTTGTCCGGACTGTCCAGGCGAAACGCACGCAAGAGCGCATAAGCCAGCGTGCGTTGGCGGTCCGATCGGGTCTGACCCAGGCGCACATCTCCCAGATAGAGACCGGCCGGGTCGAACCGGGCCTGTCCAGCTTCATCCAGATGGTCCGGGCACTCGACCTCGAGGTCGTACTCGTGCCCAAGAAGCTGCTTCCCGCGGTGGAGGGCATCCTGCGCTCAAACCTCAACGAATTCTCCCTTGAGGAAGGACCCTCAAACCTCTTCGTGAAGGCCGAACGCATCGTTTCCGGACAAAGGAAGCGCCACGGTAGCTCCGCTGCGCTCGACCGCATCGCCGAATACTTGCGCTTTCTGAAGCAGGTCCATCTTTCGAAAACTGACCTGAATCTTGTCCAAGACGTCGTCGATACACTGCGAGGCTATCGCGCCGAACCTATCCCCAACCCAGTGCTGGAAAATTCGGCAGGCGTGTTGCAAGGTCTACGCAACCGGATCGCGCATCCCGTAGAAGCCCCCCGCCCGGCCTACGCTCTCGACGAAGAGGATGACGATGCCTGACGTATCGGTCCTGGACGTACGCCTGCACGACAACCCGATCGCGACCCTCACGCTCATACAGGGCGACCGGTCGCTGCTCGCCTTCAACCAGAGCTACATCGACGACGCCGCACGCCCAACATTGAGCCTGTCCTTCAAGGACACGTTCGGAAATCTGCTCACCTCATTCAAACCGTATCAGCAGGTCGTTCCGCCCTTCTTCTCCAATCTTCTGCCGGAGGGACCGCTGCGTCGCTACCTCGCGGAACGCGCGGGCGTGAAGGAAAAGCGCGAATTCTTTCTTCTCTGGATGCTGGGCCGGGACCTCCCGGGCGCCCTGTCAGTCCATCCGGCGGAAGGAGAAGCGTTGCCTTCCCAAGTCGAGGAGGATCTCACACCGGACGAGCGGCAGAACTTGCTGCGCTTCTCGCTCGCGGGCGTGCAGCTGAAGTTCTCGGCGCTCAAGAACGATCCCAAAAACGCCGGTCTGACCATTCCCGTCGAGGGCGTCGGCGGTTCGTGGATAGTCAAGCTTCCGTCCCATCAGTACCCTGGCGTGCCGGAAAACGAATTCTCCATGATGACCCTGGCGAAGGAGATGGGCATGGAAGTGCCCGAGCTCCAACTGATCGACGTCGAGTCGATCAAGGGGCTTCCGGAAGGAATCGGCGAGCTGAAGGGACGTGCGCTCGCCGTCAAGCGGTTCGACCGCTCCGCCGACGGACCGGTCCACATGGAGGACTTCGCGCAGGTATTCGGCGTGTTTCCGGACGAGAAGTACGACAAGGCCAACTACCGGAGCATCGCGCGCGTTCTCGGCATCGAGACCGGCGAAGCCGGCGTCGCCGAGTTTGTCCGACGCCTCGTGTTCAGCACGCTGATCGGCAACGCCGACATGCATCTGAAGAATTGGTCGTTGATCTACCCCGACCGCCGCACGCCCGTCCTGTCCCCCGCCTACGATTTGCTATCTACGATACCCTACATCGCGGACGACAAGATGGCGCTGAACTACTCGCGCACGAAGAAGATGACCGAGTTCTCCAAGGACGAGCTCACGCATCTGGCGGCGAAGGCGAAGATCTCGGAAAAGCTGGCCGTCGACACGGCCGCGGAAATCGTCCAGCGCTTCAAGAAGATATGGTCGGAACGCAAGGGCGATCTCCCGCTGGAAAAGAAAGTCGTCGAAGTCGTCGACGCACATGCCGCTTCGATCCCGATCTACAGCGAGCTCTGAGCCGTGGCTTACTTAGCCGGATCGAAGGGCGGCAGCGCTGACATACAACCCCACGCTGGTCATCGCTGTCTCTCCCGTTCAATCGGATGGGCCCACGCCACGCCTTCAGGATCGTTTTCGGCAAGCCATGCGCTTGCGGCCTCCTAGGTGGCAAAGACCTTTATCCAATCCACATCGCCCGCGCGCTTATGACCATGCTCGTATATCCAGACAGACTCTTGTCATTGTTGAGCGCCGCCTCGTTGACCTTCTCACGGTCAAACCGATCCTCAGGCGGAAGGTCCATGACAGCGTGGTACGATTCAGCCGGGCTCGTGCGCCGATCACCCGGAGGCTTTCCCGCCCATTCTCTCCATTGGTCGAACGCATCAGTCATCCCAAAACTTTCCTCAATCCCTTGAAGAGCGGATGCCGCACTTTCCTTCGGCGCTCTTGGTCCTGTACTCGATCTGCGCCAGCAATTGCGGTTCACCCCAAATGCCTCGATGCGCGATGCGCTTCGTGTAGGGTTGTGTCTTGCGCATCAGCGGGTTGAGTTTCTTCTGAAGCTCCTTCGCGTCGGCTGGCGAAAAGCCGTGATCAACTTTGCCCGCGTAGATCAGCTCCTCGCCCTTGCGGCGACCAAGGTAGAGGCCATCCCATTCTTGTGGTTAATCAGATAGCCCTCCCGCTTGAGCAGAGCATGCAGCCGCCGATAACCGAAGCGGCGATGCTCCTGGGCGATCGCCCGCATGCGCTGGCGAAGGCTGGTATCGTCAGCCCGGGTGGTTTGGTATCTCACGGTGATGCGGCAACAGCCGATGGCTTTACACGCCTGCCGTTGGCTCATCCCGAATGCCTCTCGCAAATGGACGACAGGTACCGCTTCCCCGCGGGCGTTGCGCGCCGTTTACGGAGTCGAGATCAATCCAGTAGCTGTCGCTACAATCCACCGGCTGCCCCAACGCACGATCGAATCGATTCGCCCGATGCCGGGAACTGTATCGCCGCGCATTGCCATCCGAACCCCATCGGGCCCTCCGAGAACCGCCGTTCCGCCGCGAACTGCAAGAACGGTCCAACCCTCAATGGTTGCTGGTCTTGTCTCCGGGGCAGGCATGAGAGGCCCGCTGGGCGCTATCGAGCCGGTCGCCGTCATATCTGCTTCGATGCCCTGAGGAACGGTGCTCGATACGTCCACGGATTGATGAGCCCTGTCGGACCATGTGGCTGTAGGTTCGGCGGAAATGCTCGCTCCATCTGCGGAGAATTGACTTACGCCTGGCGGTGTTCGCAAACCCAATGTCGATACCGTCTTTCGCGGGCCTCCGGTCCTGCGGCCTGACTTCGTTTCGGCGTTTCGACGCGAAGGCGTTTCTGTCTGAGTGGTTGAATTGAGCGACGCGAAAGTTATAGGACCGTACCGACCAAAACCGGCAGCCCATCCCAACGCAAAACCAGCGATCACCGCGCCTGCGACCAGCCAATTGGTGCGCTTTCGATCGCCGTCTGCTTTCAATAATGCAAGAACCTCTTCTCGGCTGGCACTCGAGAAATCCCGCGCGCTCAGCGTCACACGCGCCATTGGGTCTTCGCTGGCTTCAGCGACCCTCGCCTCGATCTCTTCCAAGGTATTCGCCTGGCGCAATCGCATGATCGCATCCCTTGTCGCTCCCCAATGATCATGCTGCAAACTGAATCAATCATTAACGGCGAATGAGCCGCCAGATCAATATTGATTAGAACCATTGCGCAGCGGGCGACTAGAGGTGGGGTCATGAATCGCACTGAACCGCCCCGGGTTTGCCGGAGGCTCCAACTCCTGAGAGGATGGAGCCATGACAAGCAAGACGACGAACAAGTTTTCGCCTGAGGTCCGGGACCGTGCGGTTCGGATGGTTCTGGATCACGCCGGCGAGCACCCGTCGCGCTGGGCTGCAGTGACATCAATTGCTGCCAAGATCGGTTGCACACCGCAGACGCTGCATGACTGGGTCAAGAAGGCCGAGATCGACAGCGGGCAGCGAGCCGGCGTTCCGACCGACATGGCCGAGAAGCTGAAGGCCCTGGAACGGGAGAACCGTGAGCTTCGACAGGCCAACGAGATCTTGCGCAAGGCGAGCGCTTATTTTGCGATGGCGGAGCTCGACCGCCGGTCCAAGCCATGATCGCCTTCATCGACGATCATCGTGGGGCGCATGGGGTCGAGCCGATCTGCAAGGTCTTGCCGATTGCCCCCTCGACCTACCACGCCCATGTGGCAAAGCGGCGCGATCCGGCCAAGCTGTCGGCGCGCGGCAGGCAGGATGCCGGGCTGAAGATCGAGGTCCGGCGCGTCTTCGACGAGAACTTCCGGGTCTACGGCGTGCGCAAGGTATGGCGCCAGCTCAAGCGCGAAGGCTTCGATGTTGCCCGTTGCACGGTGTCGCGACTGATGCGGGACATGGGTTTGCAAGGGGCCATCCGCGGCAAACCCGTCAAGACCACGATCAGCGACAAGGCTGCGCCATGCCCGCTTGATCACGTCAACCGCCAGTTCAAGGCGCCAAGGCCGAATGTCCTGTGGGCTGTCCGACTTCACCTATGTCGCGACCTGGACCGGATTTGTCTACGTCGCCTTCGTGATCGACGCCTATGCCCGCAGGATCGTGGGCTGGCGGGCCTCTCGCACAGCGCACGCCAGCTTCGTGCTGGATGCGCTGGAACAGGCTCTGCACGATCGACGGCCGGTTCATCGTGGCGGGCTCGTTCACCACAGCGACAGGGGCAGCCAATACGTATCCATTAAGTACACCGAGCGCCTGGCTGAAGCAGGTATAGAACCTTCCGTCGGCAGCGTTGGAGATTCCTATGACAACGCTCTCGCCGAAACGATCAACGGCCTTTACAAAGCAGAGGTGATCCATCGGCGTGGACCATGGCGCAGCTTCGAGGCCGTAGAGTTCGCGACCCTGGAATGGGTGGACTGGTTCAACAATCGACGGCTCATGGAGCCCATCGGCAACATCCCGCCTGCCGAAGCCGAGCAACGCTACTACGCCATGCTGGAACAACCCGCCATGGCGGCATAACTTAAACCAAATGGCCTCCGGCAAACCCGGGGCGGTTCACACGGCGCCGATAAGTTCAGCTTTCTTAACAGGGGATCCAGCCCGTCCGAACGGCACCGCTTAGCCTCAGCCTGCTTTAGAGGCTGATCAGCCGCGCCCTTTCTTGGTCCTTTCGCGGTGTCGGCTCTTTTGTTTGCGGCCCTGGCGTTCAGGTCATGGGGATCGTGCCAATGACGAGGCGTAAAGTCGCGACGCGGTGGAAGAGCGACTTGCTTTGGTGCGGATGGCGGTAAATCAGCTTGCTCTTCTTCGCCAGGCTGGACGTACGCAACATCCGCGCGCTCACCGGCAGCTGGCATATCCACTTTGATTGTGAATGGCAGGCGATCAGCCTTGTTACCGGCTACTATTGGCATGACCACATCGGCCGCGGGCGGCGGCCCGGATTTCTTCGCGGCTGCAGCAATAGCGCCCAGTCCAACTAGGCAAGCCACTCCAAGCACGACGATTCTAATCACGTGGCGGCTCCCCGTGCAGAGCGGCCCAACGGTCATGATCAGTTGGTCCAAAATGAGGCTGCTCGCTTGGTGTGGTTAACCCACGCAGCGTTAAGCTGAAACATGGGCTCCTGGGTTGGAGCAGTAGCTGAGTAAGCTTCGAGCGAGAAAAAGCAACGGGCCGAGTTCTTCGATGTTTCGTCCGAGCGTTGGCAAGCCAAGGTCAGCGGAGCTGTCACTCTTGATCATAAATCTGCTAAGGCCTCCAATCGTTAGAATGCGGCAGCGGCAGGCTAACTTTCAGTTGACTTGCTTCACCGCTGGCACACGATGGTCGCTCACCAAAAGGAGGAGATCATGCTCAGTCGCTTGCTCGCTTCGGCTTTCGTCCTGGCAGGTGCCAACACAGCCATTGCCGATGATATGAAAATGCCGATTAACTCTGGTGAGCTTAAATGGGAGGCAGCACCACCCACCTTGCCGAAGGGGGCCGACATCGCGGTACTCTCGGGCGACCCGTCCAAAGAAGGGCTGTTCGTTCTCCGCCTAAGAATGCCAAGCGGTTATAAAATTCCCGCCCATAATCATCCAACAGATGAAGGCGCTACCGTCATATCGGGCAACTTTCACATCGGAATGGGCGACAAACTCGATGAGAAGAAAGCGATCGAGCTAACAGCGGGCGGATACGCCGAAGCGCCTGCCAAAATGAACCACTATGGTTGGACAAGTAGTCCTTCCGTTGTTCAAATTCATGGCCAAGGGCCACTCGGGATAACTTACGTCAATCCCGCAGACGATCCGAGTAAGAAGTAGCGAAGTAAACGAATCGTCTCTGTGTCGCGAGGCAAAAGAAAAGCCCGGACGGTGGTCCGGGCACATTTGTTAGTCGTTGTCGTGATGAATGACGGTTTTCTCTCGGCTGCCGTCCTCATTCTCTTTCTTGATGACCGTCGTTCTGTCACTTTCCCTATGCTCAGGCTCCCTGATGACCGTTGTGCGGTCCCGATCAACGGGTCGGTGCTCGTGAGACTCTCCGACTGTGACGCCTCCGCCGACCGGACCGGCCTGAACGCCGACACCGACTTCATCCGCGATTGCGGGTGTCGCGATTGCACTCACGATCGCCGCAGCAAACAAGTACTTGTGCATCCTATTCTCCTTCACTTAGTGAGTTGGAGAATGTCTGCGTGCGACAGTTCGTTCCAGAACAAGCGGTGTCAAGCTGCTCATTGTTTACGCAAGTTCCCGTTGCGGGTGAGGCCTTGGATTGGGCGGAACGATTGAGGTTTTCAAACCGCAGGTCTCTTCCGAGCATTGGTTGCGCCGTCTCTCGGAGTGGCTGAGTGGCATCGGATCTGAAGTTCTGGATGGGCGGGGCAGCATCGCGATGATGGCCGCCGATGCCGACTTTCGCAACGCATGGACGGATGCCAACGAAGCAGCTCACGGGGCACGCGTTTCGTCGCTAAGCGGATCGCCCAAAGGGCCTCCGGGTCGCGCCGAAGCTGCTGGCCGAGGTCGAGTACCGCGCGAAGTGGGCGGAGAAGAAGGTCCGGCCACCCGATCTTCAAGGCCTGCGGGAAGATTTGTGATGGGTGCCTGGGATCGCCGCAGGAAGCAAGCCGACTCAGCGCTCGTTGCGCATGTAGGGGCTACGCTCGCTGATCTCCCGGAGAGCGGGATCGTCATATAGATCGACGCCTGCGGGTGCCCCTTGCTTGCCAAACGCATCGAAGCCGGCGCGCTGCTCCCGAATGGCGAGCATGGAGAAGAACACAATCACCACCCCAGCGACGGCGATCAACATCGACCAGCTGCGCTTCATGTGCGCCTCCGTCGGGCGAGAGCTCGCCTACGATACCGTACCGGTGGTCCGTTTGCGATGTTCGTTTACGCTAAGGCCTATCGTCGGATCGGGTTGCTCCAAGAACCGCGTGCTGCGCCGCAAACGCAGGCCCCTCGGCTGCGCCGTGGGCAGCGGTCGAACTCCTGCGTTCCTGTTTTAATTTTACTTTTTGAAACGAAGCGACAAGCACGGCCGTTTACGGTGCGTAAAATGAAGAAGGAGGAGGAAGACAATGAATACCACGCCTGTGAGACTTCTTATTGCAACAAGCGCCGCTGCCGGTCTCCTGGCCCTCTCCGCCGCGAGCGCCTCGGCCGCCGTCGCATGCCAGGGGGATTTTTGCTGGCGCATTCATTCCCGCTATCCCTACCCGCCATCCCCGACCATCGTCATCCATCCTGATTATTGGAGGCCGCCGACTGCAACCATCGTTATTCACGAGCGCTGGCGTCCGGTCGAGCGCTTCACCCGAGAGTACATCGTTCGGGACTACGGCGGCTTCGACGATCCAGAATGGTAGTCAGGTCGCACATGGAAATGCGATCGCCCCAGCGGCACACAACGCTGGGCCGGTTTAATGATGGGCGGCGGAACAGCTTGCGCATTCGCGTGGGACCCGAGTTCCCGACTTGTGCCGCTCCCTCGGTCGGGAGCAAACCTTCCCGAACGGTTGGCAACCTCGGCTGCTGCACTGGGTTTTCAATTCGGACCGGGATGTCGTTCAGGCGCACAATGAATCCATAGCGCCGCCGGAATTGAGCCGCATGGCGGCCCATGTAGGCGCGAAGGGTCGTGGCGGGTGGGGCGCAACACCGGGAGTTTCTGATGTCCCGTCATTTGCGATCTTGCTTCGCCGGTTTGGCTCTTGTTGGAGGTCTTTCGGCGACACCTGCGGTCTCCGACCCGTTTGCCGACTTGTTCAATGCCGCTCCTCGCGAGCCCGCAGCGACCTCTTTGGCGCAACCGCAATGCTTGCCGCGACCCGGCAACACGACCGCGGACCGGGCGCATTGGGTCTATCGGTTCGACGGTCACCGTAAATGCTGGTTCCTGACCGAGGGTGTCGCGAAGGTGAAGAAGACAGTTCGTCATCGCGGGGCCGAAGATCGCACCGCCAGTTTGGACGAGAACGGGACTGCGCAGTCCAGGCACAGCGCGGTGGTTGATGCGCGCGCGGAGTTGCTGCGCTCCGCACCGGCCGAGCCGTTTCAGCCGCCTGCAGCCGAAATCAAGGTGGCTGATGCCGCTGCCGTGCTCGATATTGGCAACGCCATGACGTCAGCGCAGAGCCGGCGGCTTCCGCCTGAGCACTCCGTGCCGGGCCAAGTCGACGTTGAGCAGCTCCTCGCGCCCGCGCTCGCCGGCTCCCCTCCAGCTTTGCTAGTAGGCGCGCGCGTTGCAGACGCGCACGACGAGGCACGCAGCTGGACGGCAACTTGGTCAGGTATGCTGCTGATAATGCTTGGTGGCTTCTCAATCCTAAGCTCGAGCCGCACGCTTCGGCGCGCGGTGAGATTACGCCAGTGAGGTAGCGCAATAGCTAGGCACGTACGCGTGTCGCCGCGCGATCGATGAATTCCAAGTATAGCCGAATTGCCACACGTACAAAGGTTCCGCCCGCCCACACTTAGTTTGCCCACCGCCTTAGACGGACATTCGATTACGATGACGGTCCCCGTTGGGATCGGATTGCGGAATGCGGTACAAAGCATTCGTGGTGGACAGCAGCCGACAAGTGATCTGCGTGGCGAAGCTCGACTGCATTGACGAGCAGGCGGCGCGGCGTCGAGCCGAGCAAATGCATGCCGAGCACGACGTTGAGCTTTGGCAAGGCGATCGATTTGTTGCTGTGTTCCGAGGTGCAACGACGAACGACAATGAGCGCGCGATCCTGAATAGACGGCCGGTCTCTCCGCCGAGTTGACATTCGAATATTGTGAGTCATGCCGGCCTGGCAGGCTGTCGACATGTCGCAGGGCCAAAGTCGCCGAGCATGCCCATAACACACCCCGTGTCTTCGGAACCGAGGTGCAGCTCAGGAACGGGTTTCGCGCTGAAAAACATTGAAGCGGTTGAACTTCGCGCAGCTGGGTTGGTCGAGAAGTGGCTCCAGACTCAGATATTGAACGATACCAGCATACTTGGTCTGGGCGAGCTTGAAGTCTCGCGCGAGAGCGCCGTCAGCCGCATGGCGGCAAGAGCGACTTCCTGATGTACTCGGAGGAAGCGGACACCTTCTACGAAGAAGAGGTAATGCTGGGAGCGTTGGACGAGAGTCACATATCCGCACCATCGAATATTGGGGTGTTGAGCGGCAGCGTCGTCCCGGGTCAGAACACAGAGCCGTAATTGTCGCAGAGAGAATCACGAGCCGTTTTTCAACGTGCTACGGGTCCTCAATCGTTCAGTGCCGATGATCGCAGTGCAGGTCGGAGCTTTTAAGCTGGACAAAAGCAACGTGGTTCTTCATGGCGTCACTGTGTTGGACGTTACCGGAGAGACCCCTGAAGCACATACTTCGGAGGAGGCTGAACGAACGGATCGGAAGTATTGGGAGAAGAAGCGCGACTTTGCTTCATTGGCCGTCATGGACAAGATTGCAACCGCCCTGAAGGCGGCTGAGCTCGAGGAACGCCTGTCATCCAACAAGCATCACGTAGCACTTGGATCAACGGATAATAACTTCTGTTGGTTTCACCCTCGCAGAACGGTTGGTTTCTGCCATATCCAAGATGAGCTCTGGCCTGAGGATGAGCATCTTTCAAATCTTCAAAAGGCCCGCATTGATGCTTCGGCTAGGAGCACGGATCGCATATCCTTCAGCATAAGCAACAAGACGGTGGATGAAAGGATCGGACCAATCGTCGAATCGCTAAGGCGTGCGAAAAGGCTAAGTCGCTGACAATGGCGCCGCTAACCGCTTCATCGCTGGTATTGCGGGCAGTGCATGACTATCAGGATAGTTAGCCACTCTGCTGACCCATTCCTTTTAGGAGGGTCTCCGGCACTTCGTGGGGCACCGCGGTCGACCTGATGTTCGCTTTGCCAAGCTCGTCCAAAACGGCAGGAGCTATACCCAGCGCCGACGACATAGCGTGGCGCAACTCTCGTGCCTGGTCGGGCGCGTGCTGCGCTAGAGTAGCAATCTGAGCGGAGGCCTGTGTTAGCTCTCTAATCACTCGAGTATATTCCTGGGGAGGATCCGGCAGCGACTTCACCAAACTAAAGAACGGGTCGGACCGAATATAACGTGCCGCAACATCAAGGAAGGGCTTCATGCAGCGCTCTCGGTCGGTGTAGTAACGTGCCTCCCAATGAAGACTTTCGTTATCAACGGTTATAGTTTGAGCCGTCCAACTAACGTCGCTCGACGCAAACCGCTCGCTCGCGCTTGCCTCGATTGACAAATCGACGTGGCCAACGACTCCCGGCAAGTCAAAGACCAGGTTCGAACTGAAATCGTCTTCTCCGACGCCATAGTTGATGAGGACGTCCTGCAGGGCTGACGTAGATGGCTGGGCTGCATGATCGGTCGCCACTGTCGCCTGGACCGTGATGGATCCCTGCACGTTTGGCTGGTCCAGCTGCGCCGGTGGATTCAGGTCGACCCCATTAACTCGCCATCGGTATATGGGAAGGCCAAATCCACGCACAGTCGCAACGCAAGTCACTTTCTTCGGAGCGCTGTCGACAAACCACTTGTAGAGATCCTTTGGGCAGGTGAAGAAGGGTGACGTCAACGCCACCCCTTCATCCACGTGGAACGGCTTTCCCTCGGGCTCGGGGTCAAGCGAGAGCTTTACCTCCCGCCGCAATCCCTCCAAGAGTGGAAAAGGATTTTCGGTGGCGAGCTGGGGCGTGCTCCCCGGCCGGAAATACTTATTGATCAATTGCGAGAAGGCTGCGGTTGCGTCGCTCTTGCCTGTAAGGTTTTGATAAGTTTGCGCAAGGCTGTCCCCTCCCGCAGCAATGATGTCCGGAATGGAGTGGTTCAGTTGGTTCTTGAGATAGTAGAGAAACAGCAGGGACAATCCGAAGCTGAGCGGATTCTTGTCGGTGTTCTCGGAGGCATTGATCCACTGCGTGTCGCGGCTGGACTGCAACCAGCTGTTCACCCATGGCGTTCCGAAAAACAGTGAATACCCTGTGCCGAAGCGCTCGCGGGCGCAAAGCAACGACAGGCCCTCGCCATCGCTCTTACTCGCGTTCCAGGCGGCGTTTCCGTGCTGGTTGCGATAGCTGGCAAGGACCTCGACCAATTCAGCCACAAAAGACATGCAGCTGCTCTGACCTGCAGCAATCGCGTTCGCGTTTGCCGTCTGGTTGCCGATCTTGATGATCGTGTTGCCTCCCTTGTACCCGTTGTTGCTTGCCCCACCCGCTGCAAAGTCCGCAATGATTTGAACTGTGACGCGATTGTCGGGTCCAAATCCATCCGTGATTTTATACCAGCTAGCCAAGAGACCGAATTCAGCTTCACAGACTCCCAGGACTCGCTGAGCCCGCGAGATCGCGTTCGGATTGCCATCGGGGCCGAGCAGGGTTTCGTCGTACTGGATGTTGAAATGCGCAGTCTGTCCAAGCGTCTGCATCTCGGATGCTCCTGCAAAAATAAGCCCCATGGGACGAAAAGCACCACCAAGTATGCAGCAATCGGCCTGTTCGACGGGTAGCGATGCTACATCACTGGCTTCTTATCGCTACGTTACGCTAGACGGCGCTTTGCTTGTGAGAGCCAGTTCACAGTTTTGGTTGTTCGCGCATTATTAGATGCGCACGGGTAAATGAGCTCCGGATAAAGGAACTCGAAAAGTCGGGTTCCTGTTGAACAGGTCGAGCGCATCGGCAGACCATGCGCGACTGGTTTAGGGTCGTTGCCCCAGGCTGAACATCTTCTTCGAGAGGGAAGGCCGAGAGCGGCGCACAGGACACGCAATTCGTTGCACTCTCCGGAAGCAGATCCAGGCAGGTATTTTCCTCTGAAAGCCTTGTTTGACACCGTCCCCTAGCGCGCAGCAACCAAAGACCTCAAGGACGAAGACGCGAAGCGCATTAATGAGATGCAATCCGTGTTTAAGGAAATGCGAGTGCCGGTGCAGTATTCGACGATCGAGGACCGCGCCACGGCTGCGACCATATTTGAGCGCGTGAATCGACAAGGTGTGGCGGTAGACACCCTGCAGCTTCTATCAGCCATGGACCGAGGTCGGCTTATCTCCTCAAGTCAGACATAGCGGCCCTGCAAACGAAGGTCGGCGACGGGCCAGAAAGGAAAGTCTTTTCGCACCTCTCCGCCCTTCCTAATCTAGCAAGATCAAACTCGCGCCAAGTGCAACGCGGCCTCAACGCCGCCTTCCAGGATCTGGTCTGCCTGGACAGCGTCGGGGACGGCCCGCGCGAACTGGAGGGTGCCCACCATGAGGCCGAAGATGGCGGTCGCGCGGCGGCGGCTCGCTGCAGAATCGGCATCCGGAAGCAGTGCGGCCAGAGACGAAACGTAGCTTCGCAGCGCTTTCTCGTAGTCCTGCCGAGTGGACAGGGGCTGGCGGGCGATTTCCGGGAGCAACGCCGCCGAAGGGCACCCTTCCGCCGGGTCTTCGAGGTGAGCGCGGTTGAGGTATCTCCGGATCGCCCCCTCGAGGGCCAGGCCCCTCTGCTGATCTTCATCGAGCCGATGTTGCTGGTCTCCGAGCGCGCTCGCCAGCGCCTCGCGGACGAGCGCCTCCTTGGACTCGAAGTGCGGAGAGAAAGCCCCTTTGGTCAGGCCAGCCTCGCCCATGATCCCGGCGATCCCGGCGGCGGAGATGCCGTCTCGGCGCACGCACTTCGACGCTACATCGACGATGTGCCGCCGCGTCGCTGCTTTATGACCTTTCTCGAAACGCATCTTCTCTCCACTCTTCTAATATCCCGCAGCTCTACGCTGCAGCCGCCTCCAACAAGAATTGGAGCTCGCGATCAAGACACTGGGCTACTGCATCGACATTATCGCTGCGAAACTGGCCGAAACGGATGCTGGTCGGTCATATTCAAACGCGACACCGCCATCGTCATCCTCGCGCAATAGGACGCTGATGGGCGCATAGAGCCCGGCCGACAATTGGTGGCGGGTCATCTTGGATGCGGTGAGCGGATTTCCGATATCGAACTGGATGGATCGGCGCGTCAGCCCAGCAATAGCCAGGAGCGCTCCGTGGTCACGCTGACCGAAAATGGTGAGCGGCGGACATGCCTCCAACTCTCGAAACGCCCGCGTGCTTTCACCAAGAGTGAAGATCCCGTCATCGATGCGGGGTGCCAAGGTCGCGAGCTTGGCACGAACGTCCTCGAAAGATTTTGTTGACCGGATGGTGACGTGCTCGACCGGAATGACACGCGTTGAGTACCGTGCATTGGCCATCTGTTGATCCTCTAATCGGTTGTGGTTGCTTGCAGGTAGTCCCTTCGCCACGCGAAGGGGCCACGGCGTTAGATCGCACGCGACTTTTCGTCCAAGATGCCTTCGATGCCGCGGGCAAGGTGCAGGAGCCCCCGGTCGCTCCCTAAGGGGGCGTCCAGCTCAAGGCCAATCGGCAGCCCAGCGCGAGACAAGCCAACAGGAAGGCTGATACCCGGCAGCCCCACGCTGCTCGCCGACACGGTGTGGTTCGCCAAAGCGAGGTAGCTGACTTCCTGCCCCGCGATATGGACCGTCGCCTGCTCCGCGATCAATGGCGCCGTGCAGGGCGTGGTCGGTTGCAGAATGACCTGCGCACCACGAGAGACGAACGCCGCGTTGAGCCGGCGCTGGATTTCCGGGCGGCTCACGTTGAGCGCTGTCTGGTAGGCCTCTGCCGAGGTAGCGCCCGCAGCGCCTGGCAGTACGATGTGCCCCCACGCCTGCCGAAGTTGGGGCTTAAGGCCCTCGTAAATGGCCTCGAACGTGGTCGGAATGTCATGGCGGCGAAGAAATTCC
>NZ_JADPIQ010000138.1:0-15067 GCF_023073015.1 Bradyrhizobium sp. 87 | reverse complement strand
GAAAGTCCGGGCCTTCAAATCATCCGGCCACTGCTTACGGCCTGCGCCGGCGTACACTTCGATACGCTGTGTCAATGGTCGTCTTATGTCGTCCGAATGGTCGTCCATTATGAGCACCCTTGCAGAAGATGACTCTTCTAACGGTGCTCCCAAGATCGCGCACAGACAATCTAAAGGGCCGCGGCGCTACGCTTACCGCCTATCAATACGGCCACAATATTGTTGGCAGACAGTTCGGGAGTTCAACCTTTCTAATGACTGTGCAGGAATTCGACGACTCTCTTCGTGAGAACGCTACGAACCTCTCTAAGAGAGTGCCATCCGCGCACGAACGTGGGAAATTGTGGCGGATCGCTGGTTTGCAGGCGCGAATTCGAACGGGCAGAGAGTTATTACGCGCTGAGCTGCAAGTATGATGGCGCGCGACTTGCGCGGCCGGTCAAACAAGCGCTTCTTGGTCTCCGTGCAGGAGACGTCGTGGTCGCCTTGAGGGACAAGATGATTGACATTCGCGAGACTTTGGCCAACTCCAAGTCTCATGGATAGCGTTGCGGGGGCCCACGCTATACCAACGGATGGCCGGCAACAGTTCCGGAAGCCATTCGAGTTTTTGTGCCCGACGGCTGCCTGGATGCGGCATGAGCCTCGAATTACGCGCGGAGAGCCATGCCGCACGACGAAGTACTCTGAACCTGCGATCGAGCTGTGCATCGGCAGTATTGAGCAAGCCGCCCGGAAGGTCGTGCGATTTGACGCCGCACATGCGAAGGTTCAAAGGATCGCCGACGGCGGCGCCGAACCGGCGCTCGAAGGCGGCCCGCTTACGACACCCGACCGGACGCCCCGGTTCGCCCGGCGTCGGCCTCTTCATCGGCAAGCAGCGGCGTAGCGATCGGAATCACGATGCAGCCGCCTGCGGTGGACTAGCGGCAGTGAGTTCGCGCTCCGCCCGCCACCATCTCACGAGCTCCGACAGGCCCTGCTCGAGCGAAGTGGCGGCCCGGAAGCCGAGCAGGCGCTCAGCTTTTCCGGTAGACGCCTGCCGGCGTTGCACCGGATTGATCGAACGCTCTGGTGCGAACTCCAAGCCTATTCCTTGCCGTCCCATCACTGACGAGAGGGCTTGAGCGAGCTGCACCAAGCTCGTCTCCGTGGCGGTACCCACGTTGAACACCTCGTCCGTGACCTTTGCCCTCGCCGCGAGAATATTGGCGCGGGCGACGTCGCGGACGTGCACGAAATCCATGGTGTGTCGGCCCTCACCGAAGATAACGGGAGGCAGGCCGGCCTCCAGTCGCTCCATCCAGCGGATCAGGACCTCAGTGTAGCGTCCATGGATGTCCATACGGCTGCCATAGACGTTGAAGTATCGGAGCGCCACGTAATCTAGGCCGTACATATCGTTGTAAGTGCGCAGTAGCCCTTCATTGAAGGCCTTGGCGGCCCCGTACAGAGTCCGATTGTCGTACGGATTCTGTCGCTCGGTCGTGGGAAACTCCTCGGCCATGCCGTAGACGGATGCAGAGGAGGCGGCAATCACCTTCTCGACATTATGCTTGATGCAGAGGTCAAGCAGGTCAAACGTGGCATCCACCATGACTTCCTTGGCCAGACGAGGCTCGGCGGCGCAGTGGGTGATGCGCAGTGCCGCCTGGTGAAACACAAGATCGGCCGCCTTGACAAGCGCACTCATCAGCTTGCCATCGCGTATATCGCCCTGGACCAGCCGCACCGGCCCGCGTCCCAGCGCCCGGCGAAGATTCTCCGGCCGACCTCTTACCATGTTGTCGAGAGCGACGATTTCGATGCAGCCCTCGTCGCACAACTGGTCGATGATATGGGAGCCGATAAATCCCGCGCCGCCGGTGACCAGAATGCGTTTACCCTTAAGATCGATCAACTTGCCCTCCTGTTGTTGGGCCTTGCCAGAGCATCTTTGCGTTCGCCGTCGATTGCCCCAGCGAAGTCCAGGGGCGCCACTTTCTTCAGCCTGGAAGCGATTTCGGTCACCTGTTCGGACAACAACTCCGGATAAATCGGGAGCGAAAGAAACTCGTTCGCAAGCCTCTCAGTAACGGGAAGATCGCCCGGACCGTAGCCGAGCTCCGCGTACGCTTTCTGCAGATGCACGGGAACGGGGTAATGAATGGCGGCGCCGATACCGGCTTCCTGCAGGGCGCTCAGCGCTTCATTACGGCGCGACAGCCTGACGGCATAAACATGATAGACATGGCGGCTATGGCACGGTGGCCGAGGGCGAGCGGACGAAAGACCCGACAGCAACCGATCGTATTCCGCGGCAATTGACCGGCGCGACTCTGTCCAAGCTTCAATGTAGTCCATCTTGACATTCAGCACCGCGCCCTGAATGCTATCCATGCGGTAGTTATATCCGGCGATAACGTGATTGTATTTGGCCTTTTGGCCCCAGTCGCGCAGCAGTGAGACCCGATGCGCAAGCTCGGGCTGATCCGTCACGACTGCGCCGCCTTCGCCAAACGCGCCGAGGTTCTTGCCTGGATAGAAGCTGAAGCAGCCCAGATCGCCGATCGAACCTGCGCGTCGCCCCTTGTATTCCGCGCCATGAGCCTGCGCTGCGTCTTCGATGACGAGGAGGCCATGCCGTCGAGCGATCGACATGATTGGATCCATGTCGGCCATCAGCCCGTGAAGGTGAACCGGCAGGATGGCCTTTGTTCGCGGCGTGATCGCAGCCTCAATGGCCGTCGGATTTATTGTCCATGTAGCAGGATCAACGTCCACGAAAACCGGTTTGGCACCGGTGTAGAGTATGGCAGCCGTCGTCGCAACAAACGTCATCGAGACCGTGATGACTTCGTCGCCCGGTCCGATAGCGGCTGCGAGCAGCGCTAGATGGAGCGCGGAGGTGCCGCTGTTTAGCGCGCGGCAGTAAGCAACCTTGCAGTAGTCTGCGAAGCGTTCTTCGAAAGCGCCAACCTCCGGCCCGAGTACAAATTGCGTACTCTCGATGGCCCGCACCACAGCGGCATCGATGTCGGTTTTGATCTGGCGGTACTGGGCCTTCAAGTCCAGAAAAGGTATCAAGGCGCAATCCTTTTGTTGGATTAGTTATTTAATTCGTTTTTAAAAGAGATTTCTGATTAAATCAACCCAAAAATAAATTGCAGGGAAAGGTGTTAATAAGTAGGCGTTGAGCGCCGGCCGCGCCGGCGTGAAGGGTGAAGGGAGGATTTGGCGAGATTGATGGCTCACGTCACCATGACACATGCAGCCCAAGCGCCTTGCGAGTTGATTTAATGATAATTATGTATTTAAGATCGTATTTAATTGACAATTGTGAAATGCTGGGAAACTGATGTACTTTGTTAAATTGAAGCAGCAAACAGCCTCCGAGATCGGCGCAGCCGATGCCCTGCGTAGCTCGCCCGGGAAGCGATCACCCAGAAGTTCGCCATGGGAATGATCTGATCGATGGCAGCCAATGGAAATTCAAGTTTGATCGATTCCAACCGGGCTGGCATGATTTCGATCGTCGTCCCGGCCCACAATGAGAGATCTGTTGTTGCACGGACGTTGAGCCAATGGGTCGGTAACCCCGGAGGCAGCGACCCGGCTTCGGGCGAGATCGAGGTGGTCGTCGTTTGTAACGGGTGTACAGACGATACAGCGGCAGTCGCCCGGCGATTCGGTCCAACCGTCCGTGTCGTCGAGTCGGATATTGCAAGGAAAACCCACGCCCTGAACCTCGGGGATCAAAATTCGGCGGCGTTTCCGCGGATTTATGCTGACGCCGATATCGTGATTACGCTTGATGCCATTCGAGCTCTGGCAAGACGCCTTGAGCAGGGCGACGTTTTGGCGGTGGCACCTACGGCCGATATCAATCTGACTGGCTGTTCGTCGCTGGTCCGCAAATACTACGGAATCCGGTCACGGCTGCCGTCTTCGCGAGAGGGAATTGGCGGTTCCGGCGTCTACGCCTTATCAGAGGTCGGGCGCGGGCGGTTCGGCCTGTTTCCAGATATCGTTGCCGATGACACGTATGTTCGTCTTCAGTTCAGGCCCGAAGAACGGGAGACACTGCCCTGCGTGAGCTCAACCGTATTCCCCCCACGCACTGTGCTTCAGCTGATTGCCGTCAGAAGTCGCGTGTACAGGGGAACTCTCGAGCTGGCCCGGCGCTTTCCCGAGCTGAATGTGAACAAAGGTGAAGCCAATCATCGGGCGCTCATTTCACTAATCAAAGAGCTTCACTTGTGGCCCGGACTGTTGATCTATTTTTTTGTCAACGTTCTTGCCCGATGCAGGGCGACCTTCTGGCCGCGAAGCAGAGCTCATCTCTGGCAACGCGATGAGACTTCTCGTGCGGCGCTCTCGGCCGATTCACTCGAATGAGAACTAGCGAATGGCGGAAGTCCAAGCCGCTATGGACCGCAAGCAGCTTGCACGGCTAGCTGAGCTGATTGCCCGTCACTCGCTTCTATTGTGGTGAACCGCGATCGGTACACGCTGGATTAATTTCAGCTCCGAATCTACGATACGGAAATCGCACGAAAGAGTACGTCAGCGTGACGCTTTGCGCAATCCGTGGCGCTGAAACGCTCTCTTGATTCCTCCGACAAGTGCTTTCGCGCTGCCAACCATCGGTCACGCTGTGCAATCACGGATTTCATTGCCGCGGCAAATTCTTCCCTATTTGGCTGCGGTTTAAACCGCATACGGCTTGCACTCTCCCAGCTCGCCGACTCCGCGCTCCCGAGCGGGTTTCCGACGACAAAACCTCGGCTGCCGTCCGTACCGACCTGGTCGCGCGCGCCGCCAACCTCGCTCAGGACAACAGGCAGCCCTGCGCTTAGCGCCTCCATGCTGGCCAGCGACCATCCTTCAAAAAACGAATCGAGAACGAAACAGTCAGCAGCCGCCAATAAAATGGATGGACTTGCAAAGGAGTGCCTGAGGTGAATTCGTCTCTTCATCGACAGCTCGTCCCGAAGTGCGCGCACTTGGCTGGTGTACATGTGGTTATCTAGACGGCCAGCGATCAAGAGGTGCGCGTTCGGATCACCTTGTGCGACCTGGGAAAAGGCCTGCACGAGGCCATATGCATTCTTCTGGATGGAATGTCGGCCAAGGCTAAGAAAAAGAAATTCGTTATTGAGCCCAAGCCAGGCGCGCGCGACGGCACGATCGCAGGACGGACGATGTGTGTCATTGAAGGCATTCGGAATCGTGACGATCCGATCCTCCGGAAACGAGCGATTGCCATTCAAGTATTGTCGTCTGACGAGTTCGCTTACCGCCACGAACGATGTAATCCACGCGGACCGCGTCCCCTCTCTGCTCCAGTCCGTACTTATTGGAGTCGGAATGCCGTGGAGCGTCTCGACAACCGGAATCCCCGCGCTTAGAGCTTGTTCCAGAATCCAAACTGGCGGATCGTGGGCGCTTATGACATCAGGACGGTTGGCAGCCAACCACTGACGACATTGGCTGGGTGAGGCGACAAGAACCGATGTTCCTTCTCGCTGGAGCGCCGTGCACAGTTGTCCCAAGTAGGTTCTCACGTCAGGCCCCGAAGTCGGGGGCGTGCACATGACGGTCACACGAAGTCCCAGGACGGGTAACCGTCGCGCAAGGAAGGCAACAAATTCATCGAGACCACCGGCGTCGAGCGCTGGGGTAACTATCAGGCAATGCGCATGACGGGATGATGCTAAGAGTTCGGTCGGCTGGATATCGGGCGAACCTGGAGAATGCGGATCAGGAACGATCGGCACGGAATTCGTATTGCGCAAAATGAGCGGTCTAGACCAATCGTCGACGATTTCATTGTTCTCCCAGCTGGAGGGTGCGCCAACAATCAGCTTTCTTCCGGCACGACGGACGCTGCGGGGTAAGCGCCAGGAATTTCGCTGAGCCCACAATATCGCCCGCTTTGAAAGGCCGTTGCGCACGAGACTCTTCATAAGGCATCAACTGCTAGTGTTCTGATCCGAGGTCAGCTTTGTATGTTCACGACTGGAGGAGGGACCCAAAGATGTTGAGTATATCCTGTTTCTCAGCCTCCGGCGGATAGCGCCCAAACGCGAAGCGGGAAGCTGCGGTCGCCAGGGAATCTGCGGATCGCAGATCACTATCGATGCCGTGAATGGCCTGTTCTACCGCGCTTACAAAAGCAGCAACATCGCCGTCTTCAACGGCGGTTGCGAACGGAGGACGGAAATATTCGCGACCTCCAGAGCCGTGATACCCGACCACGATACATCCGCAGGCAAGGGCTTCGAGTGGTGGCAACCCAAATCCCTCTCGAAAACTAAAGCTGAGGAATAATCTCGCGGTTCGAAGCAGTTCGGCCGTCTCTGCCTCGCTGCGTCCAGCGATGGCAACGATGTCCCAGCCGTTGAGAGCGCCGCGGAGCCTCAGTTGCGCAAGTACGGCAGCTGCGTCATCCGGTCGTTTTCTCGGCATGTAAACGATCCGACGTTGCTTCGAGCCTTGGGGCGGATGATACAAACTAGGATTAATCCCAAGTCGAAGACGCCGAACGGGGATTGCTGGAAAAGTGCGTCTGATGACGTCGGCATTGTCCTGAGAGACGACCAACACCAGCGCGAGATCTGGGTTGTTTGTATACGGTTCCGCGTAGGCAAGCCCATTTTCCAGAGAGCTTAATGTAAGATAGGCGTTCTGATTGAAAATTACCTGTCGAACGTTGCGCGGCAGGTTGCAAATCGATCGGCCATAAACTTCCGGTACAACGAATATGTCGCGCGGTCCTAAGGTTAGCTCGCTTGCGCTGACGACTCGCGTTGAGTTTTCAAACCAGCTGCAGCGAAATCCTGGTCGGGCGTGTAGGATGGCTGCATCCAGTCCAGCGGCGTTTAGGGTGTCGACACATTGGTATAACTTGCGGACTCCGCCGCTCGGGGATTTGTAATGTGGGCATAGGAACCAGGCAGTTGGAGATGACGAAGCGGGATTTCGTGCTGCCAAAACGCTCGCGCGGAGCTTGCCAATAGCGTGATCGGCACTTGCTTCATCCAAGAAGAGGCGAAACTGGTGCGAGCGGTGGCGAAGCGTCGAACGCGCGCGCTTGAGCAGAGACCTGACCACTCCTCTGCCGGATGCTTCAGTTTGCCCGTTTGCCACCAGTTAAATCCTATTCTAAAATTAATATGGCTATTAAATTTAATCTCGTCGCAAATCAATAACTATCTTCCCCCAATTAATATGATAGCTGAAAATGGAGTTCGAGCCTGCAGTGAGGGAGAGTATAGTCCAGGTCGCGATTATCCGGGCTAAAATTTAAGATGGTTTTTTAATTGACGATTATATATAATCAATAATATTTGCGCGGGGTGGCCTCGGCGTGAAAGGGTTAGGGTCGTTGATAGGCATTATGGATCAAGCGATCGGGTTGGAAGCTCTCGGCGGGATTCAATTGCTCTCCCGGAGAGCCGTTAGCGTGGCCATGCCGATGGAGGATTCGCGACATTGCCAGTCATTAATTGAGGCGGGAAGTGGTTGGAGCGCACCTTCTCGTCGGTGTTTGGGGCCATCTGCTGGTTGCGCCTTCTGTAGGGGAACAAAATGAGTCACAATCAACACGTCCCCAGCAGCCAGGCAGCGCGGCGGATTGCATTCGCCACTATCGGCGATGCGAGCCAGGTGAAGTTCTGGTCCGGCACGCCGTTCCACATGTCGAAATCCCTGGCAAACCAAGGTCACGAGGTGGTCCATATCGGACCCCTAAGCGCACCGAGCCTGCCCTTATACAAGGCGTATTCCAGGCTTTGCCGTACCTTTCGCCGTCGGGGGCTCTCTCCATTCCAGGCGGGCCCCGTCGTTGCACAATATGCAGCGGACGCGGTACGCAAGATCCGCGCCGTGTCGGCCGATATCGTCTTCGCGCCCGCCGGATCCACCTTCGCCTGGAGCGTGCCCGATGGCGTTCCCCTCGTCTATGCGTCCGATGCGACCTTTCGGCTTATCGAGGACTATCATCCCAATTATCGAAACCTGTCACGCTCGGCTCGAAAGACCTCGGAACGCCTGGAGCGCGATACAATCACGCGCGCCGATTTGATCCTCTATCCGTCGCAGTGGGCGGCAGAATCCGCCGTTAGGGATTATGGTGCCGATCCTGCGCGGGTGCATGTCGTTCCTTGGGGCGCCAACCTCAAAGAGGCGCCCGGTCGCGACTCCGTGCTTGGATGCCGGAAGCCAGGCCCGTGTCGGATGCTCCTGATCGGCGTCAACTGGAAAGAGAAGGGCGCTGACACCGCGATCGAGATTCTTGCTGAACTGAACGACAGAGGCGTAAAGGCGGAACTCGTGATCTGCGGATGCTCTCCGCCGGAGCCTGTCACCCGGGATGGCCTGACGATCATCCCTTACCTCGACAAGAATGATCCTGCACAGCGCAGCCGGCTCGAGCAACTATATCGCGATGCGGATTTCTTTCTGTTGCCGACCCGCGCGGACTGCTTCCCCATCGTGTTGTGCGAAGCCGCAGCCCATGGTGTGCCGAGCGTTGCGCGGGCCACCGGTGGCGTTCCTTATGCCGTCCGCGAGGGGGCGACCGGCGTACTGGTGCCGTCGAACGCGAGCAAGTCAGACTACGCTGGCGTCATTGCGGAGATTTTTGCGAACCCGAACACGCTGGCCCGCTTGAGACAATCGAGCCGCGACGCCTACGAGACCCAACTGAATTGGCAGGCCTGGGGCCGACGGGTCTCAGACCTGATGCAAGCTCTATGATTGTCCTCAACTATCACGAACTGGTGGAAGCGTCGCCTTCGAATGCGTGGTGCCTGACGCATGAAATATTCGATGCGCATCTCGCGCTTTGCGGGGACATACTGGTCTCGCCTCAAGCGTTTCTGGAGCATTGCCGCGATCCGAAAGCCAGCCACAGCGGTGCTGTCCTGCTCACGTTCGACGATGGATTTCTTTCGGACTACACGCATGTCTATGCTCGTTACGTGAAGACCGGACGGATTCCGGGGTTCATGTCCTTTATCCCTGTGGATTTCGTAGGCTCGCCGGGACGCATGAGCTGGGACATGATTGAGGAAATTAGCAGGGCCGGCGTTGTGATTGGCTCGCATGGCATGGCCCATGTCGACTTGACCACTGTCTCGGATGTCGACCTCCATCGCGAGCTTGCGATGTCGAAGTCGATGCTGGAGGATCGCCTCGGGCAACAAGTTACCCTTTTCGCCTTCCCATATGGGCGCTTTTCCCGACGGGTTTGGGATGCGGCTCTGAAGGCGGGCTACTCGCACCTCTTTACAATCCAGCTTGGCTATCATCGCGGGTTCGAATTCTTTCTCTATTCCCGTCTTTGCCTGACGAACAACATGGATGCGATCTACATGCGCCAGCACTTGATTGATCCGGATGCGATGCGCGGCTTTGCCTGGAGGATCAGCACAAAACTGGGGCTGTATCGCCAACTGATGCGCTTGCGGTATCGATAACATCGTCACGGTGCGGCGGGCAGGACATTTCACATAGGATGGAAGCCGGTGGTAAGCATTGCAGCAAAAAGGTCTCGTCAGGTTGGAAGGTCGTTGCCTTCCGTCGGCCGACAAGTTGCAGCCGCTCAGCCGACGCGGAGCCCCAAGATCTCTCCGCTTCTTACCGTTTTCGTTTTCTCGTTGGCCATGCCGATTCTTATCTACATAGGCCCGATACGCTTGTCTCCCTACCGGCTGGTCCTGGTTGCGAGCTTCATTCCGTGTTTGATAGCGTGGTTGTCTGGACGGATGGGGCGAACACGGTTGCCGGACATCTTGATGCTTTTGACGGCGATATGGCCAGCGATCATATTGGTGAGCCAGCACGGCATCGACAGCGGTCTGCAGTCCGCAGGGATCTTCGTGATAGAGACGCTCGGAACCTTTCTGCTTGCAAAGCGATACGTTCGGGATGTTTTCGCGTTTCATCGCATGGTGAGGTGTCTGGCACTCATGGTCGTTTTGCTGCTGCCATTCGCCGCGTACGAAAGTATCTCGGGCTCGCCGATCTTGATTGAATTGTTTGGCAAGGTATTCTCCGTCTACAGCATCGTTCATGATGAGTCACGGATGGGGCTTAGACGAGCTCAGGGCCCCTTCGAACACCAGATCCTGTTTGGCGTCGTGTGTTCAAGTGCATTCGCCTTGAGCTATTACGCATTTGGCGCCGCCCGGCGCCAAATGGGGCGATTAGCCTTGGGCCCTGTGGTGATGGCGGTATTCTTTTCCCTTTCCTCCGGTGCTCTCCTATCGGTTGTCGTTCAGGCCATGTTTATCGCTTGGGACAAAGTTACGGTGAACGTGACGCGACGTTGGGCAATATTGGCCCTAGTCATGATCAGTGCCTATCTTGTCGTGAACGTCCTCTCCAACCGAACCCCTTTTGAAGTCTTCATTTCGTACCTGACGTTCAATGCGGACACGTCCTACATGCGTGTGCTCATCTGGCAGTACGGCACGGGATCAGTGATGGCGCACCCGATCTTTGGAACTGCTCTATATGACTGGGATCGTCCCGAGTGGATGCCCGGCAGCATCGATAACTTCTGGTTGGAAACCGCCGTTCGGTACGGTATCCCCGGCTTGTTGTTTACGGCTGGCGGTTTTCTTTCGGTTTGCTTTGGTCTGGGCCGGCTGCGAAACCTCTCGTTTGAGGTAGCGCAATGCCGAAAGGGTCTTATCATCACGCTTTGCGGATTGGCTTTCGCCGCCTGCACAGTCCACTTGTGGGATGCTCCTTACGTCTTGCTCATCTTCCTGCTCGGTAGCGGCATGTGGATGTTCGACCACAATAACGGGATCGCTTCCACTCCGTCCGCCGCGCAAGACGCTCATTCCCGTTGGGTCACTCATCCCGACCTGTGAAGATGTTTGCCGACCTATGCAATGGAATTTGTACGCGCCATGATATCAGTTTAGAAGCGTTAGGAGGCAGAAATGGGGCTTCTCGCCGGTTTACGCGCATACTATACTGAATTCGGATTTGGCGGTGTCTTGAGCATTGCGAGGTTTGGCCTTACAGGGCATCCGAAACGCGTTCGCGTGCAAATGAACGGGCTCAAGCAACCTCTCACGATCAGAATGCGATCCTCAGACCACCGAGTCTTCCATGACATCTTTCAGCAGCATGAATACCTGTTCAATCCTCCAGGGCCACCTTCAACCATAGTCGATGCCGGCGCGAATATTGGCTTTGCATCGATCTACTTTGCAAATAGATGGCCCAACGCGCGAATCGTGGCAATCGAACCGGACCCGGCAAACTTTGAACTGTTAGTTGAGAACACCAGGCGCTACCCGAACATTCAACCGCTTCAGGCTGCAGTCTGGAAGGAGAATGCGAAGCTGGACATGTTCGACCCCGGCACCGGATCGTGGGGGATGCAGACCACGGCATCGGCCGATGGAGGTATCGTTGGACTGACGCTTCCAGAGATCATGCGGCGCTACGACATGCCGCGAGTCGACCTCCTCAAGATGGATATTGAGGGAGCAGAGAGAGAGGTCTTCGAGGGCTGTGCCGGATGGATCGACTGCATCGGCTCGCTGGTCATCGAAATTCACGAGCACTTAAGACCGGGCGCGCAGGCATCGGTAATGCGGGTCAAAGACCACTTCAAAGAGATCTATCACAAGATGGGCCGGGCCGGTACTTGGTACATGTTGCGAGAAAGAGGGCTGCAGCCGGATTTGCCGCAGATCTATCGCGGCCGGATACTAAGCTAAAACGCAAAAAGAAAGGCCCTCCATGTGACCCAACTGCTGCGAGTTTGGCCCGTTAGTCAGAAGCGGCGCGCCGGCGCGCCGGCACCGGATTGCCCTTCAGCGGCCTTGCGTGGCTCGTGGTGCGTCCGGGCGGCCAGGAGCAAGGGCGGTGATGCTCACTTATGCTCAAAGTCCACCCGTCGGCCCCGGTTCGCGGCTAAGCTGGTCGCGATGTTCGTGTCACCGGTCATCATTCTCGGCACAGCGGCGATGCCGTTGCCGAAGGACGTTCATCCATGCCCAGCGGGTTATTCGTCCTCGGCCTCATACTGCTTGCCCTCAACCGACGCCAAGCCTGCCATCCCGAAAGTGGGGCAATGTGCGAGCGGGTATACGTCGTCCGGCAGCCATTGCATGAAGTCGGACCGGACCGTCACGGCAGCTGGTATTGTTGCTCTCGATAAGGGCGTGGGCAGCATCGCGTTGACCGTCGGGGCAACAAATGATTCTGGCAACATCGCTGGCACAGAAGCGATCAACGACGCCCCGCAAAGCACGCCTCTTGGCGCCATCCCGCTCACGTTCAATGATGCGATCTTCACAGGGATGACGGAAAAAACCAGCGGGCTTTGGCTGAGTAGGGGCCAGAACCTTTCGCGTACTTCTATTAGGGAGCAGGTCTCTGAACCGGCAAGCATAGGGATGAGCGGCAACAACACCATTGACTACTGCCGCATCCTTTCGAAGGAGGGTATTCGCGTCAGTGGCTCGGGGGCATTCAACATCAGCAATTGCTACATCGAGGCACAAGGCATATCCGGCGATCACGCTGACGGCCTGCAGACCTATGCACCGGGGAGCCGTGGGGCCATAACCATCAGAAATACGACGTTTCATTGCTACAACCATGATGCGACCGCTGGCATCTTTGTCGCAGATAACTGGACCGGCACGATCGATTTGCAGGATGTCGTTTTTATCAGCGGTCCCTATGGCCTGCGCGTGCATCCCGACAGCGGGGGCGACAATTTCGTTTACCTGAGGAACGTGTACTTCGTCGGTCCATTCCAATACGGCCCGTTCTTGCTCAGCGATTATGGCGGGCACGTGAATCGCATCATGCTTTGGGACAACGTTCGTTACGCCACGATTGTAAATGGGCTGCTTGTACCGGGATCGACGATCGCCCCTCCGAAGCGAGTTGGATTCTGACCGAGCAGATACCTACTGCTCGGTCTTTCAATGCCTCTCGCTTGCCAGCTCCAATTCCCACTGGTACGCATGTCGCACCATTGTTGATAGTTCATCATAACGGGGGAACCAACCGAATGATCTAAGCTGATCACTATTTGCGACCACCGATGCCAAGTCCCCAGCTCGACGCGGGGCTAACCTAAGCTTAAAATCAATTCCAGTTACTGCCTTGACGATATCGACAACCTCTTTAACCGAATAACCCCGACCATATCCGCAATTTACGGTGAAGCTCTCAGTCCCTCCTTGCAAACGGCTAAGGGCCAGGACATGAGCGTCCGCTAAGTCTGCAACGTGGATGTAGTCTCTGACAGCAAATCCATCGGGTGTAGGATAGTCGTTTCCGAAGATTTCCATGCGGGGTCTTTTCCCAAGAGCTGTTTCAATCGCCACCTTAATGAGATGAGTAGCATTCTTCGTTGATTGACCCATTCGACCGTTTGGATCGGCGCCGGCCACGTTGAAGTATCGCAGAATAGCATAACGCATCTCGTGCGCTGCTCCCGTATCCTCGATCATGCATTCGGCCATGTACTTTGATCGGCCATATGGTGATTTGGGATCAGGCTTCTGGGCTTCCGAAACAAGCGATTCCGAACTTCCGTAAACGGCAGCGCTCGAAGAGAATATAAAAGCACCGACCTTTTCGCTTATAGCGGCAACCAGAAGCGTCTGAGTTTTCACAGCATTCGTCAAGTAATAGCCGAGCGGGTCTCGAACCGAATCCGGCACGACAGTCTTCGCCGCAAAATGTAGGATAGAAGTTATCTTGTTTGTCCTAATCACGCGACAAACCAGGTCAAAATCGCCTACGTCGCCTACGATAAGTTTAGCGGTGTTTGGGACGGACCAGCGGAAGCCCGTGGACAAGTCGTCGAGAACGATAACTTCATGTCCCGCATCGAGAAGGGCGAGGACTGTGTGACCTCCGATGTAACCGGCCCCACCTGTGACCAAGCACGTCGACTTAGGGGATGGATTAAGCGGCCTCGTTGTTACTTCCATGCGGGATTACCATTTTAGATTGAGTCGGCTTGTAGGAGCCAAATTGCGACCTGCCAGGCGCTGTGCCCCGGTTCTATGCTCTCCATGACGGAAATCCGTAAGCGCTCATCTGACCTGATCGACAAATCTGTTCAACGTTGCCAGTTAAAATGCGCGATAGCTCCCTCAAGCCCTCCGGACGTGTACCTCATTAAGCGCTTTGCCCAAGCGACGTCCGCTTCTCCTTAATAGCAGCGCTAAAGCGGAGATTGCCTGACTTCCGGGTTGGGCCACGAGAAAATACCGCCGAATGAGAAGCCGGTCGAGTGATTTATTTCGCTTTGTGGCCAATTAAGTCGTGTTAATTTATTTAATTGGTGGTACTTTAATTTCTGCGGAAGGTTCGTCAGCGGCGTCAACATCAGGCGCGCTTGGCGCGCCGAGGCGCACGATCACCTAGCCGCCCGCGCCGAGGTCAAAGATGACGGCGTCCTTGCCCCGGACCTTGCGCATCTTCTCAGTCATCCATGGCCTCGTCCGCTCGTACCGAGGATTGCTCAGCACCTCGGGCCGATACTGAGCAAGTGGGACTGATGACAGTCCTCGCGCGTCCGGCACAGTGGGATGCTCCGCGGTTGTGCTGTCACGCGCTGCCCTTGCCCCCAACAGTCATAGGACGGTTCCCCATGCCCCCGGAAGACGAACACCGGCGTGAGTTTTTGGAAAAATTCGCAGCGGTAACGCCGCCTGCCGTGACCATGCTGCTTTCGACCTCCCTCACGTCAAACGCAATTGCGCAATCTGGAGGTGGAGGCATCCGGCACGAGCACCACGAACGCCACCACCATCACCATCATGACCGCGACTAGGGTTCAGACTCAATTGATCCAATAAGCGACGAGAGCGGCGAGGTGGACGGCGGCCAAGAAGTTTCTGGCAAGTTTGTCGTAGCGAGTAGCAACACGCCTGAAATCCTTGAGCCGGCAGAAACAGCGCTCGATAACATTGCGCCCTTTATAGAGGCGCTTGCTGAAGCTGTGGAGGGTCACCCGGTTGGATTTGTTTGGAATGACGGGTTTCGCGCCGCGATTGACGATTTCGGCGCGAAAGCCGTCGCCATC
>NZ_JADPIQ010000033.1:0-15381 GCF_023073015.1 Bradyrhizobium sp. 87 | reverse complement strand
CGCAAGCGTCGCCTCAACCGACGCGGCCCGCGCCCACGACATTCGAATCATGGTTGCCCATGGATTCAGAAGCCCGCAACAAAAGCAACTGTAATGCTAAACTGGTTTCGAAACCGCTTGCTTTGATAACCGTGGAGCCGGGGCAGCCCACTTGAATCCGATCTCAATGCAGAGCATTCTGTCATGCGCCCCGAAGCGCACGTCGGATTGCAACCGGTGTACCGCTCTTCTTCTCCGGAGTTGGCCTCGGGGCCGCGCGCCGCTGTTGGCGGTTGCAATAGCTGACGCGCAAGCGATGGCGTCCTGTATGGTTTTCTCTGCTCTGTGAAAAGCACCTGCCGCGAGCAGGAACCGTCCGCTGCCGGCGCATCGCTGTGCAGAAGGAGAGCAGTCGAGATATGGAGAAATGCAGGTGGTACCGCGTCGTTCACAATACGTCGTTCGGGTTCGTCATCGCAATGAGGTGAGCCACACGACGGTCTTCGTCACGGTCGCTCTTTGATAACCCCTCGATGACGCCGGCGCGATCCGCCGCGTTGCGGTTCTGGCTCATCTTCCGCGTGCCATCGAACCGTGTAATTTGCAATCGCAGGCCGACAATCCCCTTCAGCTCCGTTTTGATGAAATCGGCAGGGGCGTCAGACACCGCCCAGCGGTCTTTGCCCGAGCGCTCATGCACATCGGTCAGCCGCGTGACCACCCTTCGCAGCCGATCGGCATCATCGAAGAATTCGATCGGCCCGTAGGCATGCACAGCGACATAGTTCCACGTCGGTACGGCCTCGCCTCTCTCGTGCTTGGTCACGTACCAGGAAGGGCTGACATAGGCCTCCGGCCCAGCGAAAATGGCCATCGCCTCGCCAGCCGGTGTCAGCTTCCACTGCGGGTTCGCACGCGCCACGTGGGCGTAAATCGTGCCCATGGAGCCTTCGCGCTCGTCGAGTACTACGGGCAGCATCGTTCCAACAAGCCCTCCGTGAGTAGCGGTGATCAGTGTCGCCGTGCGTGCCTCGCGCATCGTCCGATGAACGTCGGTGATATCGACAACTTGGAAGGAGGGCGGCGTGTACATCGACGAAGCTCCCCGGCAGCCCGACGGAAAGCCGGGCGACTCATGATTCGGACTGGGGTACGCCTCGTGTCGGATCACCGAAACGATCAGTTTTGGTGGGTATTTTCATTCCTCCGCGCGCGCTAGGCCCTTGGGCCAGTAAGCCTATGATGCGTCAAAGGTGCAGGTGCAGATCGGAGGGTGCGTTTGCACGCTGGCCAGCCGTTGCCTTCCACGCGCCGCCTGCAGACGAATTCGGCTCTTCGTGCCAATGACTGCAGCACATGAGCAGCTTCACCTTAGGGCTATGAGTGGGACGCCAGAATTGCGGCTGAGCCCTGCCGCATCAGCTCGCCGCGCCGCAAGTCGCAGGTTGGCGGTGACTGGTTGTGCTAGATCCGCGCCGGCACTGGACGGACATATCACAAGGAAATCTTAGCCATTCCGGCGGCGTGTGAGTGCCGGTCAAGAAGTCGATAAGAGGCGTCCGTCCGTGCGATGTGTCTGGCACGCGACATACGGGCCCAATCTGGCCCATATCGCAGACAGGGGCCTAACATCCGACGTGAAATCCAGGATTACGAGGATCCCAGCCGCGCCGCCTATCTGTTTCCCGCGGGATGCGAATGCACCACGCGTTCTGGTGCTGGGCGAAAATGCCGAAGAGCTCAAGCGCCTCCAGCCGGTCCAGCACGTCAGGAGCGGCGGCCCATCCTCCTAGGCCAGACGTGTTGCACCCTACACCATTCCTCTGACGGGACTCTCGAAGCATCGACCGCTGCTTTCATCGGCCATGATTGGCTCAATGGCTACCCAGATCCATCACAGCTGGTGCGGAGCGTGCGGCTGCACCTGTTGCGTAGCATGGTTCCGATATTCCGATCCTGCCTTATTGAGGACGATCTGATGGCGTTAACGCCGGATGCTGATGGCCTATTCCAGTTCAGCATTTGAGTTCGAGAGTTCAAGTCCTCGTGCGGGTTTTCCGGGTAAAAGAGAGCACATGCCTATGAGGGACACGATGAAGCACATCAAACGGACGTTGCGCGTCCTCGGTGGACTTGCTGTCGTCGTCGGCGTCTCTTCCGTGCTCGGATCGAACTATGTGCGATCGGAAGCCCTCAATGGCTTTGGCTCTGCAGCGACGGGCGGCCTTGGAGGCGAGGTAGTTCAGGTCAGATCAACCAAAGCTCTGAAGTATGAGTTGTGTCGTTCGTACAGCTTCGGGCGCTGCAATGACAATAGTCCGCGCGAGATCCAGGTAGCCGGAACCATAGACTTTACCGGTACGGAAGGGCAAGGCGAGGGGCAGGGTTGCCAATACGGTCGTGCTTGTTCGGCACCGTATAAAAGTGAGTCCCTTCTCCTTATAGATGGCAACGATGCGCATTGCGACGGCAAGGAGAAGACATTGGTCGGCTTCGACAGGGCCGGCAAGCACCCGCTGGAGATTGGCTCAAACAAGACGGTGATCGGCGTTGGCCCGAGCGCGACAATCAAAGGGAAGGGGCTGCGCCTAAATGGGGTCAGCAACGTCGTTATTCGCAACCTGACCATCAGTGATATCAATCAAGGCATGATATTTGCCGGCGATGCTATTGCAATTGCACGAGCCGACCTGGTTTGGATCGATCACAACCGGTTTCATAATATCGGGCGGCAGATGATTGCCGGCGGCCTTGGCCCTACGACGAATATTACGATTTCCTGGAACGACTTCGATGGCAGCGATACCTATTCCTCCTATTGTAACGGGGAGCACTATTGGAATCTCCTTTTTCTTGGTGTCCCGCAGACGATCACCATCGCAAATAACTATTTCCATGAGATCTCAGGGCGGGCGCCGCACATTGACGGTGCCCAGGCTATTATTCATCTCCTCAACAATTACTTCCACAACACGAATGCGCAACAGAGCGGCGGATTCTTCCATGCAGTGGATGCTGGACCATCTGTGCAAGTGCTGATCGAGGGCAACTACTTTGACAACATTGAAACACCTGTAAAGACTGGTAGTGGACATATCTTTGGCTTGTTGGGCAAATCCAGCCGGACCGTGCAGAACGTCTGCCTTACCGTGCTCGGACGTCGGTGCATCGAGAACATCGCGAGCCCAGTGCCGCGGATCAATGGCTTTCGCCTGGATGAAGCCGTAGTTCAATCGTTTGGAGCTCTTCCAAGGTCATCTATTCCTCTTCCATTTCCAGCCGATGCTGTTTCGGCGGTGATCACGGCCAGGGCAGGTCCCGGACACCTTGAGAGCCGGTGATGGTCGTTCGCAGAGGCGGCTCGAGACTGGCCGATTGCCGCAAACTGTTAGGCGGAGGGCGCATACTGGACGAGAACAGCGCGCACAGCTGGCTGCCCGACGTTGCACCAGGACCGTATGGCCTTTCTCTTCGGGTGCCGAGCGGTACATTTCCTATCGACTATGCGCCCCACGCCTTTCGCCCCCACCCGGGTGGGTTGGAAAGAGGGTGGGAGGTGGCATCGAGTTCCTGGCGAACTGTTCGACTCAAACCCGGTCCCGTACCTGACGGACGTTCACAGCTCCGTTTTCCAACTGGCATGGTGCTTGCTCGAGAGTACCCGTAGCGCGAGGCTCGCCTCCGAAAGCTAGTCACACGCGCCCTAGTCCGCTTGAAGAATCCGCAAAGCTTGGAAATATTCGCAATGAAACAAACGGCTTCGACCGAGAGGGTCATTCCACTGACCGACGTCGTCAAGCGCGCAGCGCGCATCGGTGTTGAAATCGGAAATATTAAGCTCTCGGGTGATTTACCGAGCCAAACCATCGCTGAGATCACGGGCTTGCTGCTCGAACACAAGGTGATCTTCTTCCGCGATCAGGGGCATCTTGATGACGCGGAGCAGGAGCGATTTGCTGGTAGATTGGGAAGGCTGGTGCCGCATCCGACACTCGGTACGGTCAATGGAACGGCCTCGATCATCGAGCTTGATTCCGCGCGCGGAGGTAGCCGGGCCGATGTATGGCACGCCGATGGAACCTTTCTCGCGGCGTATCCTAGACTTGCGGTGCTGCGAGCCATTGTGGTCCCATCGTCCGGTGGCGATACGATTTGGTCGAACGCTGTGGCCGCCTATCTGGATCTGCCGCGGCCGCTCCAACGGCTTGCCGACGAACTCTGGACCGTTCACAGCAACGCCTTCGACTACGCTGGGACCTGCCGTGTTCGCGAAATCGACCAGAAGCATTTTGATGAGGTCTTTACCAAAACGATCTATGAGACGGAGCACCCGGTGGTCCGTGTACATCCCGAGACCAGCGAGCGCGCCCTGGTGCTCGGCGATCTGGTGCAAAGGTTTATTGATATCCCAAAACGCGACGGTCAGAAGCTGTTTGATCTATTCCAGTCTCATATCACGGCACCCGAAAACACCGTACGTTGGAGCTGGAAAGAAGGCGATGTCGCGATCTGGGATAACCGCGCAACGCAGCATTATGCGGTCAACGATTACGGTGACCAGCATCGCGTCGTTCATCGTGCCACAATCGATGGTGACGCGCCCGTCAGCGTCGACGGTCGAAGCAGTGTAACGCGCCTCAAGACGACGAAGCACCCGTCCACGAAGGTTGCCTAGCAAGGCTCGGCAAAATTCACCAATCATGCACTGCTCTTATCGCATGTTCGCGCGAATAGATGTTTGAGAAGAGAAGTGAACCCAGCAGAACGCCACGCGCAATTGGATGGGAGGCTAACGCGCCGCAGACTCGGGAGGCGACCTCCTTGCTGGAGTAAGATGCTAAAGCTCGTCTCGACCGACGAAAATGAGTCAGCATTCGAGTGGCGCAAGTCATCCGGCCGCGTCCGGTCGATTTGCCGCCGAAGGGGGGGCACGTGTCCGTCGACCTCGCGCATTGCCATTCGGCCAGCGCCACGACCGTCGGACAGATACAGCGATTACCGTAGTTGGGTAGCTTTGGCATCTGTGTCGCGGTTCCGCTTGCCACACCTCTTCGGCGTGAACTAAGCTCCGAGGGCACGATTTCGGCCTGTCATGGCAGAGTACGAGCTCGGGCGCGATTCTGACGAGCTGCACCAGCAATCATCCGAAAGCAATGTCGCTGCCGCAAGCTCAGCACTCGATTGAACAAATGAGCATGGGAGATCATTCCGCGGCCGGAGGGTATAGCTCTTGCGCAAGTACGACGTCGGCCTATCGCTCGTAGACCGAAGCAGCAAAGGCTCTAACCTACCATTCCCAACAGCATGCTACGTTGGATATCAAGGCTCAATTTACGCGGTACCCGGCTTCGCGTCAGGAGCAAAGCGGATACCAAAATCGCCGTGATGGGTGGCCCATACCGTTGAAAAGGGCGAGTGGGACATCGACTACATGCCGCTCCGCGCAGTCCTCAGAGCCTAGAAGAATACCGACGTAGATACCAAGATATTCAGGGCGTGTCCTGTTTGCGGCGTGTAGGTAATGCTTGTCGGGTGATTGATGTACGTCAGTCCTACGGTAGTATATATCCCGGGCGCCAGATGCGCCGTATACAGTCCCGAAATTGCTGTGCTGTCCCGGTGCGCCAGCTGCTCTTTCGCCAATGCAGCGTCCACCGCGAAATGGCTCCAGATGGTGTTGTTGACAACAAGACTCATCTGATCAGTGGGCCGGCTGTCAAACAGGCCCTTCGCATACAGGCGAAGCTCGTAGTACTGACTAGCCCTATTTAGGTCAGGCGGAGCGTACATCACAGAGAACCCGCCATAGATTCCGCGAGATGCCGAGCCATGGACGGCAGACTGCCAGAATTGCCTATCCGCAGCTACATAGTAGACGCTGTTCGCCTTGGCCGTCGGTTGCGTCGGATGCTGTAGGTCCGTGTAGCTGCTGTTGTTAAAGCCCACGCCAGCCCGCAGCCAAGTCTCGGGTACGCCGGGAGTAGGCTTGTTCTTATAGCAAACTTCATCAAGCAAAAGAATGCCCGCGTCGCGCGTGCTCCAGTTCAAGCCAGTGGGATTTTCGCTTACATGCGCATATTGACCGGCCGGACTAAGCGAGCGCTGGATTGAGAGCTTGTTATATAAGCGATCGTCAAAATTGTATTTCAGATTAAGAGCCGGCGTTGGCGCCCAATTGTTGCTCATGCCTGCTTGGAACAGCATCTTCGACGAGGGTCCAAAAACTTTTTCTCCGGCACCCGCAAACTCATGTTGGTTCCTGAGGTAACCCACTTTGAGTTCGATCTTCCTTTCGAACAATGTTTGATAGTAGGAAACTGCATTGATTCCCAGTCGGTCTGGCCCGGCGCTCTTCCATGTCCAATATTGATGCTCGGCTCCCACGACGATCTGACCGTCGGGAATTCCAAACCGAGCGAGGTCATAGGTCACGATCATAGAGTTGACCGTACTAAATGTCGGATTCTGGCCGACATATTGTTGATTGGCGATGGTGCTTCTGGCCGCATTACCGAGTTGATTGTTGATAAACGTGTTTAGGGTCCAGCCAGCGAATCCAATCCCGAGATCCGAAAGCTCGGATCTGACAGAAGCTGTATCCTGATCTACGGTGTCCGCAGGACCAGGACCAGTGAACGCCGCACCTTTTTCGCGGAGCTTCTCGAATTTTGCGAATGGGTCATTCTGCTTTTGACTTCTGCTCTTGGCGGTGACCTCCGCACTATCGCCCGTTGTGGTAGACCTAGCTGCTTTTGGCAGCGAGTTTCCAGAAAGGCGCGCTGCTCCTTTGGGCCTGCCGCTTCGGAAGGTTACAGCCGGATTCGAGATTGTTTGGCTTCTTGCCTCGGCGAGCTCATCGGGGCTGTGACTTCTAGGGCCAGAGATATCACGAGGTTCTGCCTCCGCCGAACTGCAGGCGAGACTAGCTATCAGGGAAAGGAGAATACGCCCTCTTGGCTTCGCACTTGGTCGAGAGATGAAAGCAACTGCGCCAGCCGAGTATGCCCGCATGGATACTGGCGCTATACCGCAACAATGCATCGTGATTTCCACGTCCGTCGATTTGAATAAGGTGCACGTCCACCTGACGGCCTAGGCCGGTTCGCGATCCTAGCGCTCAAGGCGATGTAGGTGACGCTTGAGGCCAGGCGGCATCTTTATGCCAACGAGACCCGCCCAGCCTTCCGTGCTATCACCACTGCTGGCGCAGCGTGGCCAACCTGGTGGTACCCAGCGCGGCGCAACCCAGCCGCTCGATCGCTAATCGAGTGCAAGCATCTGCTGCACCGTGTCGAGTCGGAGAGTGGCCTGCTCGATGTGACGTTCGCTGGCAAGAGATTGGCGGCCAGCGCACGGAGCCCAGGGAGTCTCGCGACAAATCCGCTGCCACGAGGATGTTCTTCAACAGAGAGCCCCGCCAGTAGCTGAGCTCGCATAAGGACACGCCGGACCCTAGAAACGCCTGCAGCTCGGTCCATGGGATGAAGCACAGGCGGGCAGAAGGGGCTAACATCTTTTGACGCCCGTAAGCTCGCTGAGGCCGGCACGAGGCCTTGATTGGCTCTCATGGGAAGGTGGAGAGCGCGATTGGAGGCGTTTTGATAGCTGCGGGACCAGACAGAACATCCATCAGCTCGATTGGATTTACCGAATCTATATCGCATCGCGACTTCGTCCTTGATGTGGCCCGAGCGAGTTTCACCGGCACTGACTGGCATGTGTCCGTCATCTCCATCAATTGCTAGGTTTGGTAGGTTGACCGGGCGCGGGACGTCGGCCTCGCTGTGCGAATCGTAGGTATCGTGCCGCTCGGCGCGAGACCGTCCCGGCGTCAGGGACGAACTCCGGTATGGCAGCATCGAGTGGTGCTATTCGGGAAGGTCGCTTCGATTTCGGTTGCGCGAGGCTCTTACGGAAACTTGTTTCGATCCCGCGGGATCCGGTTCTAACTGTGGTGCTCGATTATCGTTGGCGCCGTGTCGCGCCGGCGCTGGTCCTTTTGTGCTCTTTGGTCTAGCTCATCGCGTCGCCAGCTGCTGCTCTGGATTGCACGCAGCGGTCCGTAGCGATCCCGGTCGAGCGGCGACCATGCACATCAATAGGATCCGTCGTGCATCACCACGAAGCGCTCCTCTTTGCTGGGAGTTCGTATCCAGCGTAGACCGCAGGCTGATTGCGGTATCCCGAGCTGCCAGCGCTTGAGGAGGTCGAAATATCCTCGTACATCCGGACGAGCTTGATCAGGTTTTCGATACCGAAGTCGCTGAACGCCTAGATCTCATCTTCTCCGGCGCGCTAGACCCAGATGAAGCCGTCCTCGATCGCCATTTTGTTGGCGGCCTCCCGCAGCCAGTCGTCGTCCTGGTCGAGGTCCGCGGCCACACGGGCAATGGTGGTGATGTGATGAACTTTGTCGGTCACGCCGCTTGAGCGGACTGCGTTGCAGTCGGGGGCGTCCAATTCCCGGCAGCAACTCGCCTAGCCGTCTTCGCGGTAGGGCCGGGTCGGCTCTCGTCGCGCAGCTGCGCACGGCGTCGTTTACGAATTTGGCGCTGTACGTGAGTGCACCAGATGAGCGAAAATCGTTACCCGGGCTTCTGGGCCCATAACGGAAGGTGATGCATTCATACGATCAGCGCTCCTTGGCTGGTCTTAGCAGAGCGGCGCGCCAAGATAAGCATCGAATGCGGCGGCCACAGCGCGAGTTAGAAAACGATGCTCCTGCCTCACGCGGATGAATCCCTTTTCCACCTCCACGATCCCATCCTCGGCGAGCATTGCCAAGCGTTCGGATGAACCGAGGAAAGGGACCGGGTCAAATCCATGAGTAATGCAGATTGCCGGCACGTCGACTTCGAAATCGCACATCAGCCGCTCGATGATTGCGGCCCGGACGCGGTCTTCGAGGCTGAGACAGTAGCCCTTTGCCGTCGCCAGACGGCTGGCCTTGATTTGGTCGCTGTAAGAACCCGCTTCAACTTCGTTCTGGACGTAACCGTCGCCAAGGCGGCCGATGGCCGACGGGCCAAAGCCGATGACTTTATGGCGGGTGTCGGCCGAGTAACCCAGTGAGTTCCGCCGCAGGCGACCGGCTTTCTGCGCCAGCGTGAGCTCATCGTCCGGCAAGGCGAAATGGTCGAGTCCGATTTGGCGGTAGCCCGCAGCAATCAGTGTATTGGCCATCGCCGCGGCCTGTTCTGCACGGGCAGGGCTGTCTGGCAGCGTTGCCTCGTCGATCAGGCGCTGATTCTTCTTAAAGGAAGGAACGTGCGCGTAGCCAAATACCGCAAGCCGGTCTGGTCGCATGGCCACCGCCGTAGTCGCGGTCTGAACGCAGGACTGCACCGTCTGATTTGGCAGACCGTAGATGAGGTCGAAGTTGATGCGGATTACTCCATGCTGCCGCAGCATTTCGACAGCGCGCTCTGTTTGTGCCTCACTCTGAACGCGGTTAATGGCCTTTTGAACAATTGGATCGAAGCTCTGGACGCCCAGGCTCGCCCGGTTCACGCCGGCAGCCGCTAACGCTTCGGATGTGGCGAGCGTGAACGTGCGCGGGTCGATCTCAACAGCGATGGCGGCCGTTTTCGAAACCGCAAAGCGGCGGCGCAGAAGTTCCATCAGCGCCCCGAACTGCGCGGGCTCGATGAGGGTCGGCGTTCCACCGCCGAAGTGCACGTCGCTCACAGGCAGCCGTTGCGGCACCTGCGCCCCGACCAACTCGATCTCCTTACGAAGAACCGCCAAATATTCTAGGATGGGTGAATCCCGGCGAGTGATGCTTCGAGCGAAGCCGCAATACCAGCAAATCGATCGACAGAACGGAACGTGGAAATAGAGCGACACGGACTCATTAACCGGCAGGCGCTGCAGCCATTTCTCACAGGCTTCGGCGCCGACCACCGTGGAGAACTGGGCTACAGTTGGATAAATGGTGTACCAAGGAAGGCGAGCATCGCAATACTTTTCCAGGACCGAGGTCTGCAACGATTGTTATCCTATGTTTACGAAGTTTGTGGTCGCAAGCGAAGTCTTTTGCATTCCTTTTTGCCGATAGTATCCGGAATGTCGCTAGACAATTGGAAGCTTGCGTGACGGCCGATCTGCTGACGAAACGCGGTGTGGGATAGCAAGCCGTTCCTCTCGAAGACAGAGAACAACTGCTGCAGGCGAGATACTCGAATCAACACGGCCACGGCGGGGCCCCAGATTCAACTCCGCTTCGCGAATCTCCGACGTTCGCCAACGAGACATCCACCGGGGGTTGACGCTGCTAGAGCTGGAACTGCTCCACGACCTGACTCGTGAGAGGTTCATCGATCAAAATTGATACGTCGCCTCGCAATCTTCAGCAACTGACCAGGTTTGGTAGTTGACTTCTGCCTGGCGTATTCCCCATCCACCGAGGGATCCTGCGCCGGCTCGGGGACATCCCGGTACGTAGTCGACTTCACCAATGCGCGGATCGTCGGTGTCGCGCGGCGCCACGGCTGTTGGCGTGAGTCTGTTCTCGAGTTGGTATGGAAAAAGTAATGACCGGGTAGGCGAGCGAGAAGTGATCGATGCAATTGAACAGCCGTTTCAGACTTGCCACCGGTTTTGCACAGATCGTCAAGGCACCTATGGTGGGTGGTGGTCGTCTTGTGCCTGGGCACTGCAGGGGTCTATTTCTTCGACTGAGGTCGGACAATATCTCGAGAGCTCGGCGGTCCGTGAAGTTGCTCCAAGGCTGAGCTTGTCACCGACGCCGGGGCGGTACCTGTCGGAGGTTCCATCCGGACAGGCTCACGGTCAAGCGGCTTCACCCGAGCTCGTGTATTTCGTCGGGCAGGCGTGTGCAGAAAGTTCCAAACACCGGCGCAAACCAGGACGTCGGGCGCTTCCCCGAAGACGCATAGCCGAAACCGAGGCTCAAGAACCAGAACGCATTCTTCTTCTAATTCAGAGCATCCAGCCTCTTGAGATTGAATGAATTGACCTACGATCGAGCCTCCGCCGCGAACAGTCTACTCGACGCCACTGTTCGTCCCATAGCCACAAAGCGCGCAAACCAACAAGCAAATCGTCCGAATGGACCATCCGGCGCATAGGCCCGGGAGATCGCGGCGCGCCTGATAGCTCTACGCGGTATTCCTGACTGCCTCAGCTAGCATCGCGTAAAGCTGCCGCTTGCTCATTTCCTGAGGCTGGCTATCTAGCGCCTTTTGCGACAGCTTCTTTCCGACGAAGTCGCGACCAGCCGCCATCGCCGTCGGCCCTCGCTTCGGGGCGGGTCTAATCTTGGGTTTTGCTGTTGGTGGCTTGTGACTTCGAGTGAGGCCCAACCGAGCTAGCCTGCCGCAAACTGCGTTGCGACTGCACTCGAGATGACGCGCGATCTGCGCGGCACTCTGTCCCGCGGCCCAGAGGTTTTCCAGCTGTGCCAATTCTCTTCTATTCCAGCGCATGGAGGATACTTTAGTGCCAGTTGTGAACGCCCAGGTTAGTTTACTCTTCGTCCGGCTCGCGCACGATCGCCGGTTTGGTCTCCTGTTCATTCATTCTAAGAAAGCCCGCATCGCGAGTGAAGGAAAACGAGTGTCCTTGGCACACCGCGCTCTCTTCTTAGTCCCTACCGTGATTAGGGTGCCATCTGCTCGCGTAATATAAGTAGTCGAGTGGCAACCGGGCGTGCCGCTGGGTGCCATCGCGGCGAGTGCTTGCGTCCTGATGTTGACTACCACAAAGCGAGTTCGCGCGCCTCCCCAATCTTGATAGGGGAGCTTCGCTCGCCTTTCCACTTTTCTTTATCGACGGGGGCCGAACCAAGTTCCCAAGTAACTTCGGCCGTAAGATAATTTCAGAGAGCTCTCGCGAAGCCGAGCCATGACATCCGTCACCCATTGTTACTGTAGGGCCCAGCTCGTTGTGTTTCGACCGAGCTTCCATGCGAGTGCAAAATAGCGCATGAGCCGATCTTTCAAAATTTCACGCCAATGTCCGCGAGACAATCATGACAGCCTTATCGGCAGAGAACGTTTGCGAGGAGGCTGACATCCCGCTGAGCCGTCTTGATGTAAGCGAGCCCAAGCGTTTTGAAGGTGATACCGTTTGGACTTGTTTCGAGCGGCTGCGAAGGGAAGATCCCGTCCATTATTGCGAAGGCAGCCCGTACGGTCCATATTGGTCGATAACAAAATACCGCGACATCGTAGCCGTGGATTCAAATCACACAATATTCTCGTCAGAGCGAAGCGTCACAATTGTGGACCCGCCGCAGAAGTATTAAACTCCCAGTTTTATTAAGATGAAGTCCTCCTGTCCATGCTCAGCAGCGTAAGACTGTCAGTCCGATCGCGGCATCGGAGAACGTGGCGCAACCTCCGAATGGTCATGCGTCGTGAACAGCACCACCGCGATGCCGACCACAGCACGGTCGCGGATATCGTCGCGACGGTGGACAGAACGCTCATTGCCCTGAGAGCGCCTGACCTTGCCCCCAGGTTTTATCCAATCCTGAGTTCGGCCGTGCCGTTGGATTTGCCCGGTTGGGCGGTGGCAGCGACGGGAGCTGGCGCGGAGCCTTCGGCATAGCGCAGCGCCAGATCCCGGCGCGGGTGGCAGGTCATCGCGAACTCGGACGGGGTTCTCCATCCGAGCTGCGAGTGTGGTCTTGTGTCGTTGTAATCGGCCCGCCAACTTCCAAGTGTGACGCGGGCTTGTGCCAGTGACGTGAACAACGTCTCGTTCAACAGCTCATCCCACAGCCGAAGGCGTTCTGCATGGGTTTGCCCGGCGCGATGTCGTGCCATTCGACACGGCTTTGGTCGGCCCACACCAGGATGGCGTTGCTGGTGAGTTCGCTGCCGTTATCGCTGACCACCATCCTGGGCTTGCCGCGCTCGATCATCAGCCGGTCCAGTTTCCGCGCCACACGCCCGTTAGGCCCCTCCTAGACCAATGGATAAACGCCACTGCAAAAAGGATCCTCCAATTCAAAGTAGACCAGCATTCGGGAGGTTCGTACTCCAACTGGTGGATCCAGTCCGGCCCTGAACCGCCAGGCAGAGCTCTAACATTCGACTAGGCGTCGGGCCGCAATTATGCGAGTCTTGCAGCATTTCGAGGCGTGTCGGAAACGGAGGGACCCGATGTGCGATCGTTAACTGCGTGTCTCTTTCGGCGTGGTTGGAGTTGGGACCGGTAAAGTCCTGGGACACTCAAAGTGACATGTGCCAGTGAAAGTACGCTCCACGACTGGACCGTAGGTGAGCGTGTAGTCGTTTGCGAAGCGGCTGGACCGCGTCTGAGCGGCAAGCAAGGAGTCGTTCTCGGGTTCGGTGCTACGCGCAGCAGGCTTCGCGTGTTGCTCGACGGTTCCAGAGGGCCGATCACGTTGCACATCACCTTCGTGGACCCGGTCGTGCAGCACGATCGCGCTTGAGAATGGTGCTGCCTACGAGGGGAAAATCCGCCGGCGTAGCACAATCGCAGCGCGGAAGCGGAAATGTGCGCCATTCTGGAGGCCGCCGTGCGTCCCGAGGGCCGGCTGCGCCTCCTGACGGGCGCGCCGGCGTTCCGAGCCAGGCCCCCTGGCCAGGGCGTTGCGGCGGGCCCGCGCAATTAAACCTTCTCCTCAAGGAGTCAAGATCGAGCTGCGTCATCGAAGGCGAGAGCCGCCGCAGGATCTTATCCAGCGGTGGGATAAGGTCATCGGCGAAGCAGGATGGACGCCGCTCGATGAGACGGTGTTCTTGCGCCTGCACCGCATTGTCATCGGTGGATGAGCGTTTCGTGAAGCTCGGCTTTCGGCAGGAAGGCGGTTTCATCGGTGAGCATGACCACGAGACGCAGAGACCCATTCCGGACCATATCAGCGCGCCATCACGAAGATATCGCCTCCCTCGTCCACGGATTGATCGCGTTCGACCAGGCCTCGTCAATTAAGCTTGACCCCGTCGTGGCTGCCGCCGTGCTGGCCTTCGGGTTCGTCTACATCCATCCATTCGAGGACGGCAATGGCCTCACCTGGCACGACGGATTCAATCCGCCGGCATCCACTTTCCGGTTTTCAGCCGCCGTCCTAAGACAAAACCGCCGAATACAAGGACGTATTAGAAAGCTTCGAGTAGATTGCTTCCATGCGTCCAATGGACCCTACTCCACAGGGCAACGTCAAGGTCCTGAATGATAGGGCTGACGTTTACCGATTTTTCGATGCAACGCCGCACGCGGAGTTTCTGTACGAATGCGTGCAGAGGACCATCGAACAGGATCTTCCGAAGGAAATCCGGTTCTTGCGGAGCTTCGATGCATTCCGAGCGGGCGTCGAAAATATGATGGACTTGCCGGAGCGCACCCTCAACAATCTCTTATTCTTGCAACAGAATGAAGGGCGACTCTCAAAGCGCGCCCGTGACAACGAATTCTCCCAATTAACGCCAGACGAAGTCGCGAAGATTGAGGAGCTTTATCGAACGGCCTTCTCGAACGACACCGGAACAGCGAGCTAAGCCTGTATCATCTTCATTGGATCATAGCCTGGATGTCGAATCAGAATCCTCGTCGGCGGCCGCCACAGAATATGATCCAAAGGCTCGCCGGGTGCGTGAGTTTTGATCCTAGACGAGACCGACGAGATGGTCGATTCCCTCATCGTATTTTCCGACTACTCGTCGATCGTGCTCCAGAGCGAAAGCGATCAGTTCGAGAAGCTCTGCGCATTGCCGCCCCCTGACGTTCTATCCGATGAGGTGCAGGCTCAGACAGTCGAAGAAATCGACCGCATCAGGCGCATGGCGGCGGATGGTCCGCGCGCCCCGAACAATGAAGACCCAGATCGCCGAAACGGAAGCAAGCATTGTGGCCTTTGCTGAACAAGCGAAGTCTGGGGAGACATTCGCGGAGCGCGTGAAGGACGGATTGGTCGTTCACAGGCCAAAGAGCGTTGATCAATGAGCGTTCCGCTCTGAACCGCGAGCTTCCAAGTCGACAGGTCGGGTATCGTCGATCGATCTGTGGAGCAGGGTTGCTCCCATGAGACCAGCCAAGCTGGCGACCGGCATTGAACAGGCCGATGCCGGATGCGCGGTTGCGGTCATTGAGGTTGCTGAAGCGATGAGGGTGATCGACAGGAAAACGAAATGACCGATGCCCCGTACGCAGGAGCATCGGTAGGACACGGATAGGTCGGCGCCGGAGGCGATACGGGAGCTGGTGTCGGTGCTGGTGCGGGTGGGGCCTATTGGGGTCCACCCGTATACTTGTCAACCGTCGACATGAGCGGCTTCGGGGTCGACAGATTGAACATCAGCCCGAACCGAGCATCGGGACCAGTCTTGTCCGGCTCGTCGATCAGCTCGTAGAGATCAATCCACTCGATGAACGAATACTGAGAGAACCTCGCCAGCATCGCATCCAGGT
>NZ_JADPIQ010000006.1:0-16134 GCF_023073015.1 Bradyrhizobium sp. 87 | reverse complement strand
CAGTCGGGCCGCAGCAGTCGGCCGGCGCTCTGTGCCGCCGCTCTCTGTTCTGTACTGCGACTATGGTTGTATTTTGGCCTACTCTCCCCTGAGGGAGTGGACTCCGCAGACGTCCGAGACTGAAGGGAGCGGCGCGCGCCAAGCCGGGGCTTCCGTTTATTGGCGCCAGCATTGGGAGCCTCGGCCAAGTGAGGTAGCTCCGTTGTCTCAATCCCTTGTGATCGCCCCAGTTGAGCTTCTGATCGCTCCCCTCGCCGCATGAGTGGGCGAAGTCAATGAATTCACAAGTCCGAGAGAGGATGCCCGTGAAAACGCTTCAGGAATCCACTCTTGCCATCGCCATCGTGGCAAGCACACTTGCGATCGCGGTGCCAGCGTGTGCAAATTCCGCAGCTTCGGAGTAACCGGAGCGCCGTTCCGGCTCAAAGCTGTCGAACCAGGGGGAACCCTCATGATTTCCGGCCATCGGAAGGCGGTCGCGCTCTTTTTCCTCCTATGCAGCGACCGGGGACGGCACGCGTCTCGTCAGCTTCGCGTGGACCGCTCTGCCCCGTTTGCGGCACCACCTCTCAATGGCGCGCCGCCTCTAAGCGGGATACCCCAAAAGGTCGTCTGGCCAGGTCGCGGATGCGCTTAGCGGCCGGCCGTCGATCTCGCTGCGGCGTGCCTGTCAGTGACTTCTTTCGCGACTGAGCAACGCCGATTTCCGTGCACACCGCTGGGCAACGGCTGGGACGGCCCATCGGCGGCCCGGCACGATCGAGGTCGACGTCAACTACATGTACCGCACGCCGTTCTTCGGGACGTCGCTAATGAATTCCGTTCCTCTGGGCGGCTACACCGCGAAGAAAATCCCAGTCGTGGATCTGCGCGAGATCGCAGCCGGACAAAGCGTCGCGATGGCCGCGCGCTGCGCATTGCGCGATCTCTACGACGCATGGCGCCTGCTGCACGTCCGCGGGCTGGATTGGAAACAGGTCAAGCTCGCTACGCTCGCGATCGGGGCGGCCACACGGGACCTGAACTGGCGGACGGCCTCGCTGGACGGATATAGCTACGACGCCAACGAACTCCGCGGAAAATTGCTAACCGTCGTGAAGAGCGACATGTTCGACAAGGACGGCCGCCCGGAAGCCTGGCGCGAGCTCGTGCTGGCCGAATGGCAAGAACGACTGGCGCCCTTGTTCGAACATGATCGCGGCGAGATGTCGTTCCTTGATGCTCTCTAGGAAGAGGGACGGATCGACGTCAGCAGTCTCCAAGGCGATGCCGCCGTCAAGCACGCGATAGAGAACTTCCCCGCGCTGCAAGGAAGGCTTTGAACATCAGGAATCACAACGCCGGTCTTCCGCGCTTGTGGGCAGGCTCCGACGTTACGCCAGAAGGAGAGTAGAATTTCTCCTTATTTGTCACACCAGGACGAAACGGGAGGGCAGGAGAACGGCGGCGGATGCCTGCTTTCAGCCGTCAGCGGGTTCGTGCACCGTTAAACCGAGACGCCCCGCGTGATCGAGCAGATGCTCGACCGACGAGGCCGCCCATTGCCAGCCGCCGCCCGGCGTCCGCTCCCGCATTGTCTCGAGCTGTGCCGCGATCGCCCGCAGACTGAGGTCCGGATCGGAAATGGCAATGCCGGCGAACGAGTGTCATCAATCGATCCTCCGGCTGTCGTCGCTGCGCGCGCTGGACAAGTTCAGGCTTCGCGAGGCCTTCCCGCACAGCGATGCATGGTCGAGCAGCCAGGCGTTGAGTTCCTCCAGGTTTTTGAAGGGAGCCTCGGCGTGAAGAAGCGCTCGCGCACAGCCAGACCTGGTTCTCGACCTGGCCCTTCTCCCAGCCCGACGCCGGCGTGCAGGCCACCGGCTCGACAAGATAGAAATCCGGATCAGCGTCAGCCGTTCCGGCGACGGCTTCGTCGCATTGGTCGCCAAAAGCCGCTCAAGCTCATCGCGCCATGCACCCAGCCGATGCAACGGCTGATGCTTGCGCACGTAGCGGAACTCCGTTTGCCCCGAACGCAGGGACCTTGCGGACCACCTCCCGAGAGACCTTCAATTCCCGGCAGATCTGCTTGATCGATTTGAACCAGCGAAAGCCGGCGCATCTTTGCAATCGGCTTCACAACCAACATCCAAAACAAATGCCTCCGATGAAACCGGAAGCAGTGTCACGCCCTTGCGTTAAGGGGGCCCGTTTGGATGAAAACGACCCCTCAAGCAGGGTCCTTATTCCATGAAAAATCACACTGCGGTCCTATTGAGCGACGAAACGGCAGGTCATGCCGGATGCCGAGCACCGCGCACAGGGGCTTCAACAATAGGGCCGAGAATTGCCATGTGCCGCTGCGAAAGCGGGAGCGGACGATGCAGGGCTTCCGTTCGCCGGGGAAGCCTGCAGCGCTTCGTCTCGATATTCTCAACCTTCCGTAATCTCTTCGTCCAAGCCAGCTCCCGCTCCTTAGATAAGGTGACAGCGCCTGATCGCAGGCCCAGGCGGCCTGACCTGCGGCCTTCGCCGGCCGGTGTAGGCCGCAGCCCGATTCATTAACGCTTGAGCCAGGTCTCGGATTTTCTTTATCGGTCCGGGAGAACGCCTTCGTCAGCCAATCGTCAGCCAGGCGGTGTATCTAGGCCTGCCGCGCCTCATCAGCCTGAACCCAATGCAAACGCAGGAGCTGCGAATCATCATGTATGGTCGAATTGGTGCCTCGTTCGATGTCCTCTACAGCGGCGAAGCTGACGAAGCGAATCAGTCGGGAGCCACCGGGCAAACGGATGTAGGAAGCCAAAGATTCGCGAACATGTTTGCCCGGATGCATTTGGCCGGAGTGGTTCTACCGACAATTCATCTTCGCGTAGGTGGACGAAGAACGGCCCCGGTGAATGGCAGCGCGCAATCAAACCTCCACTCTGTCTCTGAAAAACTGAGGATAGCGAGTGCGGCGTGATGCGATCGCGTGCCAGTCTCGGCCGATCTTGGGCTGCTGGCGTGTACTTTGGCCAGGAGTAGGCCGCGCCGTCTCGGGTCCGGGCTGACCATGACGGTTGACGAAAACATGCCGCAGGTTCCTCAGACCTCATGCCATGCGCCATCTGGGCGATTGCACTTATGGGCCAAAGGCTTGATGCACCATGGTTGAGCGACATCAGCCCGCAACATCATAAGCAGCGATTCTCCCCTTTTATCAGAGATGGAATATGACGGGCATTGGCCGATCTGGCAGATCGCGCATTGGGGATGCTGGAGCCGGATCGAGCAGTTCACGCTCGCACTCAAGCCTAGCCCCTGGGGAAGGCAGTCAATCGTTCGATTCCGTCGTGGAGCGGATGCGCTCTGGGCCCCAAGATAGAGGGACGCCCTCCGCTAGCATGGCGCGCGGTGCCGACGATGCCCTTGGCGACAGGTCTTCCGGTCCCTCCGTTGGCCCAGATCGAATCCTAGGCGCTGCGGCACGGGCAGCCGCTGCGCCACGTGCAGCCACTGCACGGCGGCGCGGCTTTCCCTCAGTGTCGGAGGGTGGAGACACGACGCCGGTCACCAGCCAGCCGCCAACTTCGGGTGTGGCAGTCTCCATTTCCTCGTCAGAGGAAGAAATCAACGCAACAAGGCGGCACATGGATCGCCTGGTTGAGGAACTTGACGCTTGCCGTAATGCGGCCATGCACGCCCAGAACTCGGAGGAGGCGCAAGAGCTGAGCGATCGGTTCATCAAAGCAGGTTCGGCAGTTCTGGAGTACTACGCGAGGCTGCGCCCGGCCGTGGCGCGGAGCATTCTGTCGGACGCTGAGGTCCGTCGATACCGCTATGCCGTGCTCGATGCGGCCCACCAATGCAACGCACTGGCCTCATCGACTATCGCCGCCTTGCAAGACCGCAGAAAGAATTCGGCAGACCTGTTGCAGCGGATTTTCGAATCCAACGCTACCCCCGACCAGCTGAGCCGAGTGGCTTCCAGTGTGGCGAAGGAGCATGCGGCTTGCGTGGAGTGGTGGGGAAAGAAGCTGTTGCGCTCGGAACGGATGGTGTCCGTCTGCGAGGCCACCGCCAACTTGCCAAGCACGACGGCCGAGATGCGGAAGCCCGAAGAGGCCGCACTACGCCTGAATACCGGCTTGGTACTTCATGCGCGGTACATGCGTCTGCAATCGCGGATTGCGCTCATGCAGCTTATGATTGAGTCTCAGGCGAGCACGTTTGAACCGGCCGTGAGGGACGCCCTCATGGGTGAGAACGGGGGGGTGCATCTGCTCGGGACCTTTGTCCAGGATGTTTATCCGGCATTCCTCTCGACGGAGGAAGCCGTTCTGCACAACGACGGAGCGGCACTCGACGCAGAGCACTGCACCGTTCTGGAAGGAGTCATGGAACGGCTTTCGGAATTTGCGTTGGCGTTGCACGACGACATCCTTGCCAAGCTAAGCGATAACCGAACAGGTGCCAGCCTCCCATTCGAACTGTTGGGCCAGATCGTAGACGACGCACGGATCACTGCGCACGAGGTCATGCACTTCCTGGCACTGCAGCTGAAAACGTCAGCCATCATTGCATCCCCGGCCGACGCTGGCGCTACGGTACCGGCCGACACTGCCGGCAAGGCAGCGGCGGCCAAAGGCACCGCTGCGCGCAGGGAGGGGAAAGGCAACCGCAAGCCGGCTGCTGATGCCGCGAGTTCGGCCGGGCGGCCCGAGCCGCAAGTCGCCGCGGGCGACAGCGACACCGCGCCAGCGGACAAGGTTCTCGTGCGCTCGGATCTAGGTACGAAGAAGCTTGTGAGCGCCAAGGAGGCGCATGCGAGTGCGTCGTCGGCGGCGGCACACTCGGCGGTCTGGCAGGCCCCGGCATCGACGGAGGCGTTGGCGCCACTGGTCAAGCGGTCGGACGAACTATTGCAGTTCGATCTGGCTGGTCAGCAAAGGACCGTCTCGCAAGCGCGCCAGATGAAGCCCGAGGACGCCGATCACGTAGTGGGCATCGTGGTCGAGCGCCTGCAGACGCAGCCCGCCGAGATGCAGGCCTGTCTGGACCCGCTGGAAGAGCCTGGTCGACGCGGCCTGCTCACGCCTGCGCATGTGCACGAAGTGCACGAGAAAACAGTCCGGCTCAAGATGAAGTTGTCCGAGGCGCAGGGACTGGCGAAGGCGGCGAACCCGGAATCAAGTCTTGCCCCTGGGGAAGGCAGCCAATCGTTCGATTCCATCGAGCGGATGCACTCTGGGCCTCAAGATAGAAGGACGTCCTTCGCTCGCATTGCGCGCGGTGCCGATGATGCCCTTGGCGACAGATCTTCCGGACCCTCCGTTGGCGCACATCGGATCCTGGGTGCTGCGCCACGTGAAGCCACTGCGCGACGGTGCGGTTTTCCCCCATTGCCGGAGGGTGGAGCGCCAGGTCGAGAAGAAACTTCTTTAGGTTCTGATGGCAAACCCTGGCTCGGCAATAAAGGATCCAGAAGCTGGCAACCAGACACGGTGCCACCCCATAGGCAAACGGAGACCGACCCGGGTGCAGGACCGGGAAGGCGGCGTTTCGTCCATGTAGCCGAACAGAGCTTCAAGCGTGGATACTCGGAACTACTTAGTAACGCTTTACATGACATTTCCTTCGCTGGCGACATCACTAAATTCTCATGCGCTGTGGTGGAGTATGACAGGAAGCTGCAGGGTCGAGCGGACCACGCAACATTCCTGCAAAAGGCCGCTTCCGAGTTCAAACGCGAATTTGTCCCAAGATGGGAACAAGATATCCGCGCCCGGAATACATGGGGGTACGCCACCTCATGCAACACGATGAGCCGGGAGGCTGGAGGTCAGGCAGGCGTGGAAGCTTGCAGGGCCATGGCAGCTCAGGTGTCGAGCCTCGGCAATGCGCTAAACGACGTCGAAAGCAAAACGCTTTCCCTATTCGTATTGTCGTTCAGTCGATATCCCGGGGCGGCGGAATGTTGCAATGGAATGATCCGAATCGCCAGATTTTTTCGTGAGCAACGCGGAGCACTTTCGGAGCTCAACGCTCAAAGTCTCGCCCTGCTGGTCAACGGCTTCAGCAAGTGCCCGGAACAGGAGAACTCTCGTGAGGCCACAATAGCAGTTGCCGCTGAGATTCGCCGCCGCGCTCCCGGGCTCTCTGATTTTGGTCCGCAGAGCCTGGCTATCGTGGTGAACGGTTTGAGCAAGTGGCCGGAAGACGCGGAGTGTCACGGTGCTATAAGGGCAATTGCCAGCGAGGTCCGTCACCGCGCGGGCCGCCGCGATGTCTGGCTCTCTGACTTTAGTCCGCAGAACTTGGCTACCGTGGTGAACGGTTTGAGCAAGTGGCCGGAAGAGGCGGAGTGTCGCGGTGCAATGAGGGCAATCGCCGTCGAGGTCCGTCGCCGCGCGGGTCGCCGCGATGTCTGGCTCGCTGATTTTGATCCACAGGCGTTGGCGAACCTGGTGAACGGCTTCAGCAAGTGGCCGCAGGACTGTCGAGATGCTATAGTTCAAATCGCCGTCGAGGTCCGTTACCGCGCGGGCCGCCGCGATGTCGGGCTCTCTGATTTTGATCCACAGGCGTTGGCGAACTTGGTAAACGGCTTCAGCAAGTGGCCGCAGGACTGCCGAGACGCTATAGTTCAAATCGCCGACGAGGTCGTCCATCACCGCGGCGACCGGCTCTCCAATTTTACTCCCCAGCACTTGTCGAACCTCGTGAACGGCTTCAGCAGGTGGCCCGAGGGGGTGAAGTGCAACGACGCTATACTTGCAATCGCCAACGAGGTTCGTCGCCGCGCTGGCCGAGCGGACCGGCTCTCCAGTTTTACTCCCCGGCACTTGTCGAGCTTGGTGAACGGCTTCAGCAGGTGGCCGGAAAGGACAGACTGCTGCAGCGCTATAATTGAAATAGCCGACGAGGTCCGTCGCCGCGCCGACCGGCTGTCTGGGTTTGATCCGCAGGGTCTGGCGAACCTGGTGAACGGTTTCAGCAGGTGGCCTGATGTGACGGGCTGTGGCGACGCCACGCTGTCGATCGCCGGTGAGGTCTGTCGCCGCGCCGACCGGCTATCTGGGTTTGATCCGCAGGGTCTGGCGAACCTGGTGAACGGTTTCAGCAAGTGGCCTGACGAGACGGGCTGTGGCGAAGCCACGCTGGCGATCGCCGGTGAGGTCTGTCGCCGCGCCGACCGGCTTTCTGGGTTTGATCCGCAGGGTCTGGCGAACCTGGTGAACGGTTTCAGCAAGCGGCCACAAGAGGAGAACTCACGTCACGCCACCGTTGTGATCGCCGGTGAGGTGCTTCGCCGCGCCGACCGGCTCTCCGATTTTACCTCTCAGCACCTAGCGAATCTGGTGAACGGCTTTAGCAAGTGCCCACAAGAGGAGAACTCACGTCAGGCCACCGTTGTAATCGCCCATGAGGTCCTTCGCGCCGACCGGCTGTCTGATTTCACTCCGCAGGGTTTAGCGAACCTGGTGAACGGTTTCAGCAAGTGGCTGCAAGAGCAGGACGCTCGCCAAGCCACAGTCGCGATTGCCAACGAGGTCTCTCGCCGTGACAACCGGCTCTCTGATTTTACTCCGCGGGAACTGGCGATCCTGGTGAACGGCTTTAGCAAGTGGCCGGAAGAGGCGGTGTGCCATGGGGCGATAATGGACATAGCGGGCAAACTCGGCTCGGGAGACCTCCGATTCGGAGCGTTCACCACAACTCAGCTCAGCATGATAGCCAATGCTCTCGGGCGAGGTGTCACGAGGGGAGAGGGCACTGGAGAGATCATAGAGACCGCTCTGCTGAAGAATCGGCTGCACGGTATGGCCCACTACCTTCACTATGCCAGTGATCGCCTGGAGCAGACCCAGGTTCTGAACATCGCCATGATTTTCAAAGCGCTGGCTAAGGCTCAATTGTTTGACGATCTCGGTTTGCTCGCACGCACGGGGTTAGACCGGCTGGCGGAACTGCATCGTGCCCCTGGCTTTGCCGCTGAGAACGACCTCGAAACCATGGGTACTCTCTGCGTCGCTCTCCTGCCGCTGGCGCGCAGCCCGCACCTGCGCTGGCACCGGAGGCGGGCTTTAAACTTGCTGAACGACATTCAACCGATCGTCGAGCACAAGATCGAGGGGCATCTCAAAGCAAGCGATGCCGAGCGAGCCCGAGGGCCGTACTCGAGCCGTTGCCCCGCCTTGTCGATCTATCAAACGCTCAAGGCCCGTGCGGTTTTCGCGGCATTGTTCCGCCGGCCCTATGTCGAAGGCAAGAAGTCCGATTTGCGGGTGAGGCAGGAAGAGCTGCAGCGCAAGACTAAGGAGATTTTGGACAAAACGGGCGGCCTCGTCGAAGGCGATCTTTCCAACATGAGCTGGAACCTGATGGCGGAGATCGCGGCGGAGAGTCCGGTCGATGCGCTGGACACGTTCTTGGCGCAGAATGCGGCGACGGTCCAGGCCCAACATCCAGCGTCCGTGTTCGACGTCCATCAGGTGTTGCGAACCATGGCCCACGAGCCCAGACCTCCGCAGGGTGACGCGGGACTTATGCAGTTGTCAGTGGTGGACATGCAGGGCCGGCCAGTGGCCACGGAGCCCGAGACACGCTATTCGATTTTTCATCGCCTGACCTCCGGGGTTTTGCCCGTCGTCGCGGTCCAGCTGCCAGGAAAGCCGAGCGCGTTCATGCTGGCGCGTACGGTCACCGTCCAGGGTGTGCCATACCGCATGGACCTGTTCGGCGGAAGCAAGTTAAAGCCGCCCAAAAAGCCCGTGTCGCAGATCGCCGGCCGCCTTCCAGGTGTGGCGAGGGCAGAGTCCTCCGGGGGAAAGCTGCTGGCGATTCCGTATGCCGAAACGGCGCCGGGCACAGCGTTCGAGCAGCTGTCACGTGCCTGGGCCCCTTTCAAAGAGGCATACTATTACACTCAGCGCAGGGGTTTTGCCGCGCCGCCGGCAATCAAGGAACTAGGTCCTCGGGACTACGCGCTGGAGGGCGCCTTCAAACTGTCGCTGCTGCCGGACCGTCCTGCCAGCGAGGAGCATCCCTTCAAGCTGACTGGGCCAGAAGGCCCGATCGCCTTGCGGCCGCATGATGGTTGCGGTTTTATCAAGGCCTCGCTGGCCAACCGTATGCCAGCTGTAAATCGCGCCCGCCGACAGGAAGGTCCTGATCGGGTGCCTGCCTTTGCTGAGGGAAGAAGAATGTCCGTTCCCGCATCGGCGCTGCAACACTATCCCCGAAGCGAGCCGGTGACCGATGAGGCGCGGGAGAAGGCCAAAACCTGGCTCGAGAGCAGACAAGGGCGAGAGTTGACGTCTGAAGAGTTGTTTCGCACCGTGACGGCCGGACACATCGACGGTCCCGGCGCGGTTGCCGTACCGTCCAGCGATGACTGTCTCCATGTGCCGACGCTCAAGAGCGAGACGTTGATGGGGGCGAGCGGCGTGCTGATCGGGCGCTCGCCCTACGACAAGCCCAATCTGCGCCCGTTTGCCGCCGAGCGAGTCAAGTCGGCCGTTGAGGGGGACCCGACCGCTGTGTTCCTCGAAAACTGCACAGCCATCCAATACAGCTTCAATGTCGCGCAGAAGTCGGGGAAGGAACTGGCGGGCGACGATCCGACTTTTTTTGCCAAAGGCATTCTGATGGTTGTGCCGGATAAGATGTGGCCGGCCGGCTACGCCGACCGTGGGCTGGTGTTGTCTGCCGAGGACGTCAAATGCCATTCGAGCTGGACCTCGAGCAAGGACCGCGCCAAGGTGGACACGCCGCTCGAGTGCGTCGGCATCCTGCAGGCTACCGAGGTGTTCGCTCCGGGCTCGTTGGTTGCCGTCCCGATCGGTGAACAGAAAAAACTTGACGGAGACTTCGACGGGGACACCGTCGTCATCGTCGGCGACCGGCCGCAGCTTTATGAGCATGTGCGCCAGTTCGATCGCAAGGAGCAAGCTCTCGGACTTCCGTCGCTGAAGCCGCCAAAGTCGCATACCCCGGCGCTTGAGGGCGACAATTACCAGTTCGGTCGCGCCCGCCAGATCCTCGCCGCCACGCAGGATGTCCTGGGAACCTATAGCTGCCTGCAGCGAAACTTTCTGGCTCAATCCCATGAAGCACAACGCTGGTTTGCCGAGCGTGCTGTCTTTGGCACCTATGAGGGCGTTCACCACGAGCTCAGGCGAGAGATCCGTCAGCTGTTGGGCCAGGAAGAGGTGAGTAGCCAAGATATCCAGAACACGTTTGCGAGAGCGAGGAGCGAGATTGAGGTCGCCAAACATCTGGTTGCTCGCGAAATGGCCGAGTTGCTCGTCGACAACCTAGCGGCATGGGCAGTGAAGCCGAATGAGCAACCCCTGCCCGAAATAATCGAAAGCTCGAACGCCGCAAACCCGAGCCTCAGCGCAAGGCTCTGCAACCTTTTCCCGGATCTGGCGGAGACCTATCCGGCAACGCCTCAGCCACGAGACCGCATCCAGCTTTTACTCGACCACTATCCTGCTCGCATCGATCCCCGCCCGGATGGTTACAATGCGGACGACCTCGTAAAAAGCGCAAACAACTTGCTGAGCCTCGGCATCAAGGTCGGCACCGACGCCTATAAATCCGATACTGGCGCCAACCTCTTTTTCCAGAAGAGCAGTCATCTTCAGCGGCTCCTCTACGAGACGCCGGGCCTGAAGTCCGTGCCCTACGTCAAGGGCGTGGCGGCGACCCTCGCCCGCGGAAGGTTTGATGTCGATGCGACCTTGGAGGATCTGAGGGACAACCCCACTCTGGCGGCTTCAATCATGGAGACCTCGATCAAACTCGCTGCGGAGCAGGGCATTTTGCGCAAACCGTCCGGCCTCCGGCCAGCCGCCGACGATGCTGACATGATCACGCTGACCCGCGAGCAGGCCTCAGAACGCGCCCAAAATGAGGCTGGCCGAGCTATAGCCGAAGAGAGGAAAATCACCGCAGCGGCACGCGAGGTTGCCGGAATCCTTGCGCAAGCCGGCATCGAGGTGAAGATGCCCCATCTGGAGCGCCGCTTGAAATCGCATGCCTCCATGACAGATCAGCTCACCGGCATGAGCATCCCACCCAGCAGCGCCCCACAGCTCTTCAGCAACGCGGTACGCCACGTCTTAGAAATTCCTGACAAGGATTTTACACGTGCCTTCAAGAAAGCCATGCTGGCCTTCGAGGAGCGGGACTACACCGAACGCCAGACAACCAACTGGTTCAGAATGCGCAGTCCGACTTTCGTCGGCATCAAGACAGTGCTCACCACGGCGGACTCTTATCGCTTCGAAGTGGAGTTCCACACGCCAGGCAGCTATCAAGCCAAGCTTGCCAATCACGACAGCTATAAAATTCTCGGCAGGCTGCGGCGGCAATCAAGGGAGGATGCTTTGGAGCAAGCTGAGGCCGAGAAACTGGTGCAGCGGACGAGAGAGGTTTGCACAGAGATTGCGATCCCCGACGGCGCCCTGGGCATACCCCACTGGGGAGCCGAAGGAGATCGTAAGGACGGTGCCGCTGCGGCATTTGGATTGCGAGCTTTCGATGAATCAAGAATGCCCGAGATCGCCGGGTCAACGGAGGCAAGAGAGATTATCGCGGCGACTTGTTCACACCGCGCAAAACCAGGGTGAGCCGCAGCTCCCCCGTGCGGTTCTTGACCGGAATGGTATCGCCGATGTGCGGAAGCGAACAGAACAGCCATTTTGCCTGTGAGTAAGCTCGCGCTCGCTTGGCCCTTCTAAGGTTCAAGCGCCTCCAGCGGCCTCGGCCTCCACGACCCCAAAAGTCCCCATGGCCGAGGCCGTCTTTAAGGCTACCGATGGCCCCATGTCGCCGATGGACCCTTCGACATTCAAATGGAAAGTTCCGAACCTCGGCGCCGAGCCGGCCACAGACGCCTCAAACGAACCGCGGCTCGATGTCCGACAGCCGAAACGAACGCTATGGCTGCACCAGTCCTCTCCGGCCGCCTTAAGGAAGCTCTGCAAGTCGTAGGAAGTTTGCGAACAGTACGTCCCCTTGTGGGGTGAGTATCGACTCTGGATGGAACTGCACGCCATATGTTGGTTGATCGCGATGGGCGAGGGCCATGAGTTCCGCATCATCCGAGCGTGCTGTCACCGTCAGGTGACGGGCAGATGAAGGATCCAATTCGACGATAAGCGAATGGTAGCGCCCCACACGAAGTGGAGACGGTAGTTCTTTGAAAAGCCCGCCGCCTTCATGTGTGACATACGAGGACCGACCGTGCATAGGACGACGGGCGCGCGTTACGCGTACGCCGAACACCGTCCCAATGCACTGGTGTCCGAGACAATTCCCGAGAATTGGCACCTGACCCGAAAGTTCACGAACGACGGCTGTCGATATTCCAGCCTCAATTGGAGTGCACGGACCGGGGGAGATGACAACCGCGCGGGGCTTGAGGTCAGCAAGTTCGCTCACATCCATCGCGTCGTTCCGGACGACACGTGTTGCTGCACCAAGCTTGCGAAAATATCGCGCAATGTTGAAGACGAAAGAGTCGTAGTTGTCGATAATGACAATCAAGATGCACCGGCGTCTTCAGCAATGAATGCGCGAAAAATGCGCTCTGCCTTTGCAAGGCTCTCCTCATATTCGGCGGCCGGATCGGACATTGCTGTTATCCCGGCCTGCATGGAAGACGGCCCGGCCGTCGCCGATCGTTACGGTGCGAATGGCAATATTTACATCCATATGTCCATTGAATCCTATGTAGCCTATGGCCCCGCAATACACCTCTCGCGCCACACGCTCGATATCCAAGATAATTTCCATCGAGCGTACCTTGGGAGCTCCGGTAACAGAGCCGCCGGGAAAGCAGGCCCTAAGTAGGCCTACGGCATCCTCTCCGTGTGCTAGCTCACCCGTAACGACGGACACGAGATGGTGCAGTGAGGCATAGGACTCGAGATTGCATAAGGACGGGACGTGGACTGATTCAGGCGTGCAAACGCGCGAGAGATCATTGCGCAGGAGGTCGAGGATCATGGTGTTCTAGGCGCGGTCTTTCTCCGAATGTACCAGCGTCTCAGCGCGACGCCGGTCTTCCTCGCAATCAGCAGAACGCGCCACCGTCCCCTTGATAGGTCGCGTTTCGACCTGTCGCCCGTCAAACTTTAGGAAACGCTCGGGCGAGCTCGATGCAATGGTGAGCTTGCCATACCGAAGAAGGGCGGCAAAGGGAGCCGGATTCATTTTCCGCAGCTGACAATAGAAGGCTATCGGATCGAACGAGTTCGCCAGGCGAGCGCTGAAACGCTGCGCAATGTTGACCTGGAAGGCGTCACCCGACAGAATGAGATCAATCACGCGCTGTACCGCCGCGATGTATCCCTGGCGACTGAAGTTTGAATGCCATGAGCCGGCCTCGCCTGGTTTAAAATCAGGAGGAGGGGCTGAGACTGTAAGCAGCCCAACAAATCCTTCGGCTCTTTGGCGAGCTCTCTCACGCCGGCGAACTGGATCCTGCTCCGGCCACCCGGTAGAAAGGATCCAGCATCTATCATGGCGATGATCGAAGCTTATCACGACGTCGTAAAGATGTAGGAGTGCCTGAGGCAAGCGATGCCCCCCGATGGTCGGCACCGGCAATCGCTCCAGCGTCCTGTTCAGCTCGTGTCCAAAAAAGCCGGCGGCGCCGCCCTGGAATGCCGGGAGATCGGCGCGATGCATTTGCGGATAGTTGGCTAGCAGAGCGCGAAGTGCCACCCACGGATCGCCCACAATGGACTCTCCGTTGCAAATACCTCTCCCGTCCGCGATTATGTAAGTGATGAAGGGATCGCACGTCACATACGAGTACTGCCCGAGCACCGCGTGTCTCGATGCGCTATCCAGGAACGTGAGGTGCCTCCGATGTGCGAGGCGTCGCATGGCTGTGACGGGCTCAATCCACTGCAATTCCAATACATGCATTAGTCTGTCGCTCAGCGATACATGGCCGATTTTAATCCCGTCCGGCGAAGGCGTGCCTCGTGGGCACCCAAAAACCCCTACGTGCCTGCCAGGTTAATTACGCCGGCGGGTAGGGCCTGCCAAATGGCTCCGCATCTGTTGACATGCTGTAATCGGCCGCGAGACGTAGCTCTCGGAGCGGTCTTACCTGCCGGATCGACTCCTGGTAAAGCTCGTGCGCTTTATAGGCTACCAGTTCGACATCGTCGTCGAATTCACCGTAGACGATCACGTCAATTTCGTTGCCAGGCCGGTCACTCTTGCGGTTGCGAGCGACCTCAAGCCGGCGTGCGTGCGGGATTTTGGCGAATACGGAAAGGCCGTCGACTATTTTGTCGACATGCGCCTAATCTTTTGCGGTGAAGAATACGATGTGTCGAATCATAGATGACCGTCGGTGATCGCGAACATTCCGGTTTGACTTCGCCCAAAGCGACAGATGCCTCATCGCAAAGTCTGCAAGCCTCGGGCAACCGTTCAGATGCCATTGCACGGCAGGCGCCCTGCACCATTGCGGTGGCGGGTGTTTAGCTTGCTGTTCTTCCTCCGCTATTACGCAAGGTAGACAATCTCTGAGACGAAATTCTGCATCGAAGTAAGGAACCGCCTGATCATAGTCGCTAGGACAAGTTCAGCAGATGCTTCCGTCGACGGTCATTAGCTTCGCGCGGATCTCGTGCATGAAACGGTCTCACTTGCAGGATCGGCGCATAAGAACTGCAGCAAAATGCGCTCCTTCGTTGAATACAGGCTGGGTCACAAAACAGAAGGGGGAAGGCCGCCGCCAGCCCCTGAAGCGATGACATCGACGCGTGACTTCAAGGTTGATTCCGCTCTTCGGCTGATCACCGCAGAGAGATGATCGTGAAACGACTTTCAATCGCGGAACGTGGCGATAGTCTTAGCCATACATGTCGCCTGGGAGGAGCTTATCGTTTCGGCGCTGCTCGTCGCGAAGTAACGAAGAAGGGTAGTACCTGGTGCAGACGCTTGCCTGGAGGCGCTTCCAACGCGCAGCTGCATCGCGCCGGAAGGCTGCGCTGCCTTCCGGAAAGTCGCTGAAATGCTGCTCCGCCTTCGCCAAGTTTTGGGAAAAAATGGCCGCCCGAGGTGCCGCGGTTCTGATCGAGCACTCCTAGACGGCCTTCACTTGGACCGCGTTGCTTGCATGCGCGTGAGAGCCCAACGCGCTGGTACATCGGTGGATGCGATTGCCCAGGGAAGCGCGGCTGCCATTTGCTTGACATCAATACAAGTAATTCGATGGTCTATCCTTAGGCAAAGCCTAGCGGAGGCAAGACATGCGCAATCTGCTGTTTGTCGCTGCTAGCACTTCCCATGCCACTTGGCTTTGTCTCGCCTTCGGGCATACGTCCTGCGACCCGCTTGGCAGGACGCTCTTGTCTGCAAGGACGTATCTGGGGGATCCTGGCAATTGCCAGTTCTCGTTCGGGGACGGACGCCTATTGCGGTATCGACCCGACATACGCATTGGCGTGGCGGGTAGAACGATCGCGCTGACAACCAGTACAAGACGCCACGAAAAGACGCACCAAGGGAATGCGGGGTGTTGTTACGAAATCGTGTCTTCGACGAATAGTAATGGCCTTTGAACGTGTGCAGCAGAAGCTGCTGACCTCGCAATGGCGGCCGCCGCTTAGATTGCGACCGCACTACTGCGCCTTAACCCCGCTTAGCCCTTTTTGCATCGCATGACTTGGCTGGCCGTGTCAAACTGTCGAGTCTTCGATGGCCTGACGCTTGGGTTGCCACGGCTGCTGCGAATTGAGCAGCAAGCCGACGGCAAGCGCACCGGCGCCTCAGGTCAGCGACGCCTCTAAGCGGCTCGCCTGACACGTCTGTACGGTCGGGTTATCCACACGCCATCGAATTAGCGGCGGCAGACGCGCGTCTGCATAGCTTTCACGATCTGCTGCGCTGGAAAGCACTCCCATGCTTGCATTTGACGAAGGCGCGGCGGTCACTCCGAGCTCGTTTGAAGGATTTCACCGCGGAATACGCGCAACGCAATTTTCGGCCGACAGGCAGGGGTTCATCGAACTAATCGATCGCGATATGCCGCTACATGCGCGTTTCGCGGCATCGTGAGCACGGATTTCAGCGCATCGTGAGCAACGATTTCAGAGGATCGTGAGCAGCGATTTCAGGCGATCGTGAGCAACG
>NZ_JADPIQ010000052.1:0-18966 GCF_023073015.1 Bradyrhizobium sp. 87 | reverse complement strand
ATGCGGAGGGCACGCCCCTACCGCGGAGAGAACCATGGACCCGGCAAGGATGTTCAAGGAGAGCTTGACCTCACGCCCGGAATTAGAGAACAGCCAGGGGCAGAAGGCGACCATCGGCACTACCCTCCCCTTCGTCTGCTTCACACCAAGGGGCAGACCTTGAGGCTCACGGAACTTAGCGCCTACTTTGTGACTGATAAGCTTTTCGTGAGACTGATAAGGTTTGTAGCCAAACCTTATCAGTCGTGCGCGGTGGTTCACTTGGGCCCATCTCGCGCGGCTCGCCGCGCTTTTTCGTCGCTTCCATGAACGCTTGCGGCGATGAGGCATTCTCAGCGCGCGGTCACAAGTTCGCGCCCCTCGGCGCCGGTCCGGACGATCGGCGCCTTGTAGTCCGGAACCACGCCGGGCATCGGGTCGAGATTGCCGACGTAGCGGTTGACAACCCGGAATAGCGCGCTGATGGCGGCCTGGTTCGTGGTGATCGAGTAGAGATTGCAGATGTGGACGGCCCCCCACTTGTCAGGATGGTAGCAGACTTTTGACCTGATCGCTTGCTATCAGATGTCCGGCCTGTTTGCGCGGACAAAGTCCGCTGGCCAAGATGGTGTTCGCTACGCACGCTCCAAGCACATAGGCGACCTTGATGATGCCAGTGTAATCTACGGAAGCTCGCGCGTATCGACCGATCGGTCCTTCCATCTACTGCGTCCTGCAAGTTCGTGGGCTATCCGCCGAGCAACTCGCTCGCGGTGCCGATTTCAGATCAGACGGGCATGGCGGCTACCGGTCGGTTGTATACTCCGCCCGATATCATCAATCGCCAAGCGATACGGGCGAACTTGTTGGCCAAGGCCACCGCCACCAATTTCGGCGGCTTTCGCTCCAGTAGCGATGCAAGCCAGGGTGTCGGCTTATGACGGCCGTTTCGAATGTGCCTTAGCAGCGCGGTCGCGCCGACAATCAACGTCGATCGGAGCATTGAGTCTCCGGCCTTTGTGATTCCGCCATATCTTTGCCGGCCGCCCGTCGAATGATCCTTGGGTGTCAGTCCGAGCCAAGCGGCAAAGTCGCGGCCTGACCTGAACGTCTCCGGCGGCGGCGCCTTCATGCTTAGCATGGACGACCCAATCGGACCGACGCCGGGAATCGTCGCGATCCGCCTGCTGACATCATCGTCGCGGTGCCACCTCATCAGCTTGGCTTCGATCTTTGCCAGGCGGGCTTCGACCGTGGCATATTCCTCTGCTTGGAGTCGGAAGAGATCCTTTGCCATTTCCGGTAAGCTATCATCCTCGAGCACCCGCTTGATAAGTTGCGCGACATTCTGCCGACCGGCGGGGCCGACGATGCCAAACTCAGCCGCATAGCTCCTGAAAGCATTGGAAAGCTGCGACTTCACGCTGACCAGGCGTTCCCGCACAGTCATTAACATGCAGGCCGCTTGGCGTTCCTTCGATTTGACCGGTACAAACCGCATACTCGGCCGGGTGACCGCCTCGCACAGCGCTTCGGCATCGGCCGCGTCGTTCTTGCCGCGCTTCACGTAAGCCTTCACGTACTGAGGTGGGATCAGCTTCACCTCGTGACCGAACGACTGCAGCAGGCGCGCCCAATGATGCGAGCTGCCGCAGGACTCGATGGCGACGAGAACCGGTGGAAGCCGCTCGAAGTAGCGGATCATCTCGGCTCGCCGGAACTGGCGGCGGACCACCACCACCTCGTTCTCATCAACACCATGAAGCTGGAAAACCGACTTGGAAGTGTCCATACCGATGCGAACAGGAAGATTCATCAGACTTTCCTCTCATCTAGCTGTGACGCTGGCAGCGCCATAGAACCGTGGGGATGAGAGGCCGTCCACACCAGCACATTGGTCAGGGTTCGGTCCGAGGATAGCCCCGGCTGCGCCGCCAGCTGTAGCAGAGTCGCCGCTGGTTGCCGGCCCGCCTTGGCGCATTTGCGGCAGCGCAGTCGACCGGCGAGGTCGTGGACGAACGTGGTCGGTGAGTGCTCGTTGCCGCCAGATGGACATCACTCGGCGTTTTGCATCGGGCGCAGCCGATCTCAAGCCATGGGAAACCCGCATAGGTGTTGGCCTGCTGCAGATGTTCGATTTACGCTGCCTCATTTGACTGCTCGGGCACCGTGAATTGAAAACTTGCGCCCTGCGGCTGGGCAGCGGTGGCCCAGAGTCCCCCTCCGTGCGCTTCAATGATGGTGCGGCAAATCGACAGACCCATGCCCAAGCCGCCAGGCTTTGTGGTGTTGAAGGCGTCAAAGATACGCTCTAGACCCTCTGTACTGAGACCTGGACCCGAATCCCGCACCACGACGAGCACGCCGGAGGGCTGTCCGGTATGAGTAGTGATCACCAATTCTCGCGCCCCCTCGCTGACCGCACTCAACGCTTCGACGGCGTTCATGATCAGGTTCATGATCACTTGTTGCAGCTGAACCCGATCCCCTCGAATAAGCGGCAAGTCGTCCGCGAGCTGCGACTTGACCGAAATGCCGTTCTTCACGATCTCGCCACGGGTCAGGGTGATGACCTCGAGAATTGCAGCGTTAATGTCCACGTCTTCTTTCCGTAGAGGTGCTTTTTTGAAAAGGGCGCGCATCCGAGCGACGACGTCGCTGACGCGATTGCCGTTTGCAAAGATCCGGTTGAGGGCCTGCCGCGCTTTCTCCAAATCTGCCGGTTCTTTGCTCAGCCAGTGCAACGCAGCGGAAGTATTGTTGAGCGTTGCCCCGATCGGCTGGTTGACTTCATGGGCAATCGAAGCCGAGAGCTGCCCCAGTGTCGCGACTCGATTTGCGTGCACGAGCTCCATCTGCACCTCGCCGTAGCGCCGCTCGCTTTCGCGAATTTCCTGCTCTGCTCGCTTGCGCTCAGTTAAGTCTACCACGAAGGCCACGCCCTGGTCGGACCGCCCGCCGAACGTCGCTGCCCCGACCAGCACCGGCACGCGGCTGCCGCTTTTCCGGAAGTACTCCTTCTCGTAGGGTAGCGCCGTTCCGGTCGCCTCGAGCTCCGCCATTCGTCGGTCGTCGGCATCGCGCCATTCGGTGGGCGTCAGATCCCGCCAGCGCAGCCGACCGGAGACAACATCGTCGCGGCCGTATCCGGTGATGCGGAGAAACGCTTCGTTAGCATCGATGATCCGGCCGTCTATATCCCAGAAGAGGATGCCGATTATATTGGCATCCACTAGCCGTCGGATCCTCGCCTCCCGCTCGGCCAGCTCGCGGTACAGGTTAGCGTTCTCTATTGAGATAGCCGCCTGGGACGCGAGCAGCGTGAGCACCGCCATTCGAGTAGGAGTAAATGCGGCAGTCGTAAGGGTATTCTCCAAGTACAGCAGGCCAATCAACCTGGTCTGTTTCAGTATCGGCAGGCAGAGCACTGACCGTGAGCGATGGTCGCGAATATAGTCGTCCGCTGAAAACGGGTTCTGACTGGACGCGTCGTGCAGGAGAACGCTTGTTTTTGTGCGAAGCACGTAGTGAAACACCGAGCTCGGTAGATCTGCGGTCGTGACGCGCGCCTGTTTCAGGACGACGGTCACGTTGTCACTGCCGGCTATGGCCTCTGCTTCGATTTGATAGTTATCGGCTCGCGGAAGAATCAAGAGACCTCGATCGGCACCCGCGTGTTCGATTGCCGCACTCATGAGCGTATTGATTAGCTTCTCGAAAACGATCTCGCCTGACACCGCTTCCGAAACTCTGATTACGGTAGCCAAATCGAGTTGCTCGAAGGGTGTCACTATCGTCGCCGCGGAATCCTTGTCCACTTTGAGGTGCGGATACAGTTCCTCGAGTTGGCGAACCTTTCCGTCGGCTCCCCAGCGCAGGTAGCAGGCCCGCGCGGCCCGCAAATAGGTCGCAGCGATCTTCTCTTGACCGCGCTCTGCGTAGAAACGCCCGGCAATCTCGTTGGCAATGGCCTGGTTGTGCACGAACCCATGTTTGCGGGCCTCGCGGATCGCCTTGTCGTACAGCTCCTCAGCGTTCAGTACGCGGCCCTCCATGCGGGCGATCTCGGCACCGACCAAGGCAGCGCGGTTCTCGAAGTTTTCCGCACAGCGCGCCGCCCATACTTCGAGTTGATTGCGGTAGGCCACAAGAGCCTCAAAATGTTCCTGTTTCTCGTCCGGCGATGCGGAATTCCATGCTGCCGCGTGGCCGAGCGCACTATAGAAGCAATACTCAGCCGTTTCGAAATGTGATGGTGAGGTCCAAAGTAGCTGTTGCGCTCTCAATGACGCATCCATGGCGGAAGCATAATCCGCAGCGAAGATCCGTGCTTGTAACTTACGAACCCAATATCGAAACTCGAGCAGCTTCAAGACCGGATTACTCGCTAGGTGGCGCTCGAATCGAAGCTCATCGAAACCCTCGTGGTTGAAGGAGCCAAACGTCGGAGTCAGTCCGCTAAGCGTCCGAATAAATCCGAGCAGCATGGCGAGATTGTCAATGACGAAACCGAACCGAACCTTCTGCGCATACTCGAAACCCCTCTCGGCTTCCCGCTGCACCTCAGCAAGCGGGTCTCCCGCTGCCAAAAAGTTGGTTATCAAGTGATTACAGCTATAACCCGCAAATGTGATGTCCCCTGTGCGATCAGCAGTAGCAAAGGCGCGACGTACCAGATCACGTCCCTCTAAGACATGTTTTGCCCACGGCATGACAATGTTACCAAAGGACATGTACGTTCGAGCTTGATAGCGATTCAAGCCGCGCTTTTCTACCAGTTCATAGCCAAGCCGGCCGAAACGAAAACCGTCCTGATAGTTGCTGAAGCGAGGTCCAGCGATCTGGGCGAACCATACATAAGCGAAGCATGACCCATCGCTGTTGCCATACTCGAGGCTCAGATTCACCATTCGACAAACAACGAGCGAAGATAAGTTCTCCTCGATATGCATTGCCGGAAACTCGGCTAATATATCTAGAGTAGCGAGTAAGTCCGGATCGCTCATCAAAGGCAAGTCGACGAGTTCCTCGATTTGTCGACTTCCAAGCTGGGACCAGATTCGATCGTATTCGCGTTGTACTTCGATACGAGTCGGATGAAGTGACCAATCAATGCCTCCACGCTGGAGGTATTCAAGGCATATCTCGAGGCCGCGATCGCTCTGGTCCAAAGTGGTATAAAGCGTGAGCCGCAAACGTGTGACGGCGGCGGTGTCGGGGCCGCTTCTGGCCCGACGCGCCAGCATCGATAGTCGAGTTTCGGCTGCCACCTTACTCGCGGTCAGTAATTCGCACTCGGCTGTGAGACATTCGATGGCGAAGATGAGCTCGTAGTTGTAGTCCCAACTCTGCTCGGTCAAAAACGCCCGCCCAACGGCGAGATACGACAGCGCTGAAGTATACGCGGTTGATATCTTCGCGCGTCTACCTGCAATTAGATTCAATTCTGCGACCCGCTCACGCTCCTGATCTGACACTATGAGATGAGAGCCACGATTGAGCTGGTTTACGATGTCGAAGATCTTCTCTTCGATCTGCGTTGGCGGAGTGCCGACTGCGAGGAGGCGGCCGATTCGAATATGAGCTTCGGCGCGGGCCGTTTCAGGTATTAGTGAATAAGCCGCTTCCTGGACACGATCATGCAGAAAGCTATACGCGCTTTCGGAGTGGAGAACGAGCCCAACTCGGACCGCTTCCAGGAGATCTCGATGCACTACATCTTTCGAGCCTCCGTAAACCTTCGTAAGTAGTGCGAAATCCGCGCTGTTGCCTAGGCAGGCAAGCTGCTGCAATGCGTTCTGAGTTCGAACGGGCAGCCGAGTCAGCTTCCCGACCATGAGGTCCACCACGTTATCAGTGTAACCCTCTGCGCGAATGCGATTTACATCCCAAGACCATCGCGCGTTGCAGTGGTCAAAGATCAGTAACGCCTCCTCGGCAAGCGCATAAATAAACTGGTTGGCGAAGAATGGATTGCCGGCAGTCTTCTCGTGAACTAGTTGTGCCAACGATGTGGCGCGCTCCGGCTCGCAATGAAGGGAGTCCGCAATCAATTGTCCCAAGTGTTCACAGGCCAGGGGCGCGAGGGTGATCTCCTGCACTACCGCGCCAGCTTTGCGGATTGATTCGAGCCTGCGCGTCAGAGGATGGGCGGAGTCCACTTCGTTGTCTCGGTAGGCGCAGATCAACATCATGTACTGCAGGTCCTGCCGGCTCAGAAGATATTCGAGCAAATCGAGCGTTGCTGCATCGAGCCACTGCAAATCGTCGAGGAACAGCGTAAGCGGGTGCTCTGGCCGGGCGAATACGGCGATGAATCGCCCGAATACCAATTGGAATCGGCGTTGCGCATCCAATGGCGGAAGCACAGGAACCGGAGGCTGTTCTCCGATGATTAGTTTCAATTCCGGGACAAGATCGATGATAAGCTCCGCGTTTGGCCCCAACGCTTGGCGAAAGGCATCGCGCCAGATGCTCAGCTCCTCTTCCTCCTTGCCGAGAAGCGGGCGGACAAGGCTGCCGAAGGCCTGCGCGAACGTGGTATACGGGATGTCGCGTTTGTATTGGTCGAACTTACCCGAGGCAAAAAGGCCGCGGGGCGGTACGAGCACCTTGTGCAGCTCATTGACGACAGAGGACTTGCCGATACCGGAATATCCGGAGACCAGCACCAACTCTGGTACACCGGTCTTGATGATGCGATCGAAGCAGGAAAGCAACGTGGCGATCTCACGATCTCGTCCGTACAGCTTTTCGGGGATGAGCAGCCGGTTCGGCGTGTCGAGCAGGCCGAGCGGAAAGTCATCGATACGGCGGAGCGCTTCCCATTCCGCCAGGCAGCGTCGCAGATCGCGCTCGACACCGCCGGCGGTTTGGTAACGATCCTCGGGAGTCTTGGCGAGCAGCTTCATAATGATCGCCGAGACGGGCGCTGGGACACCCTCTAGCCGTTCCCCTGGCGGCACTGGTTTTCTGGCAATATGGCAGTGCACCCATTCCATCGGATCAGCCGCCGTGAAGGGCAGAACGCCCGTGAGCATCTGGTACAGCGTGACGCCGAGGGCGTAGAGATCGCTGCGGGCGTCGATCGAGCGGTTCATCCGCCCGGTTTGTTCGGGTGCCATGTAGGCAAGCGTACCTGCGATGGTCTCGGGCGGCTCGGGCGCCTGCCGCTCGCGGGACAGGCGCGATGCGATGCCAAACCCAGTCAGCCGCACGTGTTGATCCGCGCAGTCCACTACAATATTAGCTGGCTTGATGTCTTTGTGGATGAGCCCGCGCTGATGAACCTTGTCCAGAGCAGAGGTAACAGCGATAGCAAGGCGCAAGAAGCGTCCTACCTCCATGGGCCCCCCGAGCAAACGATCGAGCGGCTCCCCACCACCGAGATCATCGAGCACCAGTACGGTCCGACCGGCGTCGCGCATGAGGGCGAGCGGCCGCGCCGCCCATGCCCCGTCGAGTTCATCTTTCAGCTCGTATTCGTGCGTGAGGCGATCGAGTCTCGCCCGGGCCGGGTGGTCGGCGGCAGGCGCAACAAGTAGCACGGCGAGCCGGTTGCCGTTGTCGTCCAGTCGCCAGCCGCGACTGAACACGCGCTCGCCGTCCTCCCACAACACCTCAGAGCCGCCGTCCGAGTACGTGACGTTCAGCGACTCCTGCACCATCCGTCAAACTCCGCCGTGGGGGCTTCGGCTTGAAGTAGGCTGATCAAGCTCTTCGCGCGCGACACGCGCGGCCTCTCTCCGCCTCGAGAAACCGTACTCCATCACCAGAGAAATGCCAGCCTTCCCTTTGTCTTGCCGGGTAGGGCGGACGCAGATCCTTGTTCGTTTAGCACGATAACGAGCGATTTGCCCGGCGCGAGCTGGAACTCGGCGACCCGTTGCTGTACCGCGAGCGCCAGCTGACGCAGCTCACCGACCTTGGAAAGGAAGTCCTTCCGACCCGGCGTGCGCACTGGCCTCAGCAGAGGCGAGTGCGTCGCAGAGCCCCAGGAGTTCCAACGCAGCTGATCTCAGCCGCCTTCCTGATGGCTTGCGCCGTGAACTTTGGCGTGGCGATGTCAACGAATACGTCGGCATTGAGCGACTTCATCTTGACCGCGTGCGAGTCGATGGTCGGCTCGGCCACCTCATAGGCGTCTTCGGCAACGATCATCGACGCAGCCTTGGCGCCGAGGCCATCCTTCAGGCGTTTGAGGTAATCCTTGCCGTGGTCGTCGTTCTGGTAGAGAACGGCGACTTGGCGTTCGGCTTTTCCCTCAAAATATACCTCGCCTAGATCCGCGCCTCGTTTTGATAGTTGGGCGATAACCTATAGTGCACGGGAAGTTCTGCGGATCACTCCATTTGGTCGCGCCGGTCTGCACGAACAGTTGCGGCACCTTTTTCGCGTTCACGTATTCCTGTGTGGCGGTATTGGACGGCGTGCCAAGCGAACCGAAGATGAGGAAAACTTCTTCGCTCTCAACCAGTCTGCGCGCCCGCTCGACCGCTTTTAGTGGACTGTAACCGTCGTCATAGGAAATGAAGTTGATTTTGCGGCCGTTGATGCCGCCTTCGCAGTTGATCTCGCGAAAGTAGGCGGCCTCGGTCTTGCCTGTAGTGCCGTAAGCCGACGCCGCTGTAGAGGTGATGTTGCCGATCTTGATTTCGGTGTCGGTTGCGCCGGCATCGTATTTCTTCTGGCAAATACGCTACCTCCGTTGGCAGCAAGCATTATATGGCGGTCGAAAACGCCGCCAATCGTCGTGCGCCGAAGGACGTCTCGCTTCTCTCCCTATGAACCAATGAATGTGTCTATGGTTATTGTGGAGCCAGCGCTTCCAAAAGCCGACCCTGACCCTCGTTATCCAGTGGTTTCCAATGTGCTAGTTTGAAACTCGCGACCGGTTATTTCTAGGCTTGGCGCGGGGCGCGGAACATTAGAACACGCCGCGTTCATTGTGCCACTCTGCGGCGCGGCCTGGCGGGTGAATTTGTTGAGCGAAAGCAAGGTGGAAAGCGCATGAGAGACTTGGCTGGACAGACCGCATTCGTGACAGGCGCTGCCTCGGGGATCGGACTGGGGATCGCGACCGCGCTGTCACAGGCCGGGGTGAAGGTTATGCTCTGCGATATCGAACAAGAGGCGTTGAAAAAAGCGGTCGCGGACCTGAAGACACGGACCGACGTCGATGTCGACGGCGTGAACGCCGACGTCTCGCTCAAAGGCGAACTTCAGGCGGCAGCGGACGCGACCGTCGCGCGGTACGGCAGAATCCACATATTGGTCAACAATGCGGGCGTGGGCGGCGGCGGCACCTATGGTGAGTGGACTGATGCAGGCTGGAACTGGGTCCTCGGCGTCAACCTGATGTCGGTGATCTGGGGCTTCGAGATTTTCGGTCCGCTGATCGAAGCGCACGGCGAAGGAGGACAGGTTGTTTCCACGGCCTCCGTCGCCGGGCTGATTGCGGGACCAAGTTTGGCGTACGATGTGAGCAAATATGGAGTGGTGGCACTGTCCGAGGGGATGCGTAACGTGCTCGCGCCGAGGAAGATTGGGGTCTCCGTTCTGTGTCCGGGCGTCATCCGCACGCAGATCATGAACTCTCGGCGCAACGTGCCGCAGCGATTTGCTTTGGCTGTCGGCCCCCCTCCGCCGACAGAAGGACCCCGCGCCAACTTCATCAAAGCATTACAGGAACGGATCAACCACGGCATTGATCCGCTGTATGTGGGCGAACTGGTTCGCGAGGCCATCGAAAACGACTGGCCCTACATTTTCACGGATACCGAGCACGAATCGTTCATCGACGACCGCTTCGCAGCGATCAAGCAGGGCTTCGACCGTATACGCGGACGAACGCCGCGACACTAGCTCTCGCATCTGCTCACAGCCTGGTGGCCCCCTGCCGTCCTGAGCGCGGAGCGCCGTGGAAGTCTGTTTCCGGAAGATGAGGCGACGAAGATCATGCCAGCTGTCGAGATCAACGGTGGATCCCGGGATTGTCTGACATGCCCACCCTAATGCTGCTTGATCCCGATCAAGTCAATCGAGCCGCGGCAGCGCCGATCTGTTGAAAGACGAATACTGCATTTAGGTCTCCTTGTGCTCGTGGCGGTGCCGCATGCGGGCGGCGGACGGTGGGATTAGCGCCGATCGCCTGTTGATCCATGTCGGCGCCAATTTGATGGTCTGCCCATGCCGATGGCGCGTGCTACTACTTCGTTGATGGGCCAGCGGGGCTATCAGCCGCCTGCTTTGACTCACCAGCGTTCCGTCGGCTCAAGGCGCTCCCTGGACTTGAGGTCCGCTGGGCTAATCTGAGCGCCGGACCCAAGGCGCTGACGGACCGAGAGGCGCACGAACTAGCCCTCGCTGAACGTGATCCTTGGCTGGATCAGTACAGCGATAACCCCAGTCAGCAGACCAGCTGGCACATCGGGCTCGGCGACCAGCTCTTCGGCGCCACGCCCGACCGGAGCGAGATCACGACCGCGACCCATTCCAAGGGGATTCTAGTCACGAACTGCTCAAGGTTCGTCTGATACAATGGATTTCGGGCGAGTTAGCCGGCCACGGATCGCGCATTCCACGAGGAGAGACGGATGCGTTTCCCAGAACAGTTGGGAAAAATAGCCGCTCGGCCGACTGACGGTTGAGCGGAGTGTGACGGAATCGACAATCTGAGCGCCGCCCCCACGTTTATGATGCATGCGCCCTCGCGCGTTCACGGGCTTCTCAGCGACGCTGGCGACGTTCGCGTCGGCGCTTCGCTCGCTCTATCGGCTGCGGCAACGCAGGCACCGGCGCGCCAGCCGTTTCTGTTGGGTCCTTCTCAATCGCAGGGTCTTGGCTTCGGTGCGCCTCCATGCGTTCGAGCACGGCTCGCCCTTTGGCAGTGACCCTCTACGCGCCATTTTGACGCTCAACGAGGCCGTCCGAAAAGATGTCCAGTCCGGGCACCGCGCGGCCAGTCGCTTGGTGCGCTCGGCCCACTCCGGCCGCTGGTGGCGAGGATCGCCACATGCGGTTGAGGTCCGCCACCACCGCCAACCTGTCCGGGTAGCTCACCAAGATCTTCAACACCGTCACCTGCAAGTTCAACCCGCACCTCGCCCGATCAAGGCCACGTGTGTCAGGGCTTTTTCGGCCGGTCTCCCGCAGCTTGTCCGGTGTCGTTCGCCGGGTCTTTGCGGCTTCGAGGATCTTGCAAACCAAACTGGGTGCGCAGGGGATCCACAATCCCTGAAACGGAACTCTCCGCGACCGCGAAGAGACGTTCACGTGCTCCCGGCCACTATAACGCGCGGCTATCGACTTCATGGCGTGACGTCATTTCCCAAACGCCGCGCGCAATCTCATGCTGACGAGTGTGAGCGGCAACTTACGTCGCCACTCCGAGACCCGAGCAAAGGGTCCACAATCAGGAGGCTACAAATGGCAGTGAAGCAGCCGGTTCTTACGCCGCCCCACGGCGGTGAGACGGTGACGTCGAGCGGAGGCTCAACGCACGAGATCAAGGTGGAGAGCAGCCAGACTGGAGGCGAATATGGCACCGTCCTGTGGACGGTGCGGGCCGGGGAGGAGCCGCCGCTGCACACCCACTCGCACGAGGACGAGCTGCTCTTCGTTGTGGAGGGGCAGCTGATCGCGCGAGTCGGCGATGCCCGCATTGAGGTGGGGCAGGGCGCCTACGCGGCTCTTCCCCGCGGTGTGCCGCATACAATAGAGGTGGTCGGCGATCAGGCCATCCTGCTGCTCAGCTTCGTGCCGGGTGGGCTGGAGCGCTTCTTGGTCCCTCGCAAAGGCGAGCAGCTCGATCCGGCTGCTTTCGGCCTGACGTTCCCCTAGGGCGGGGACCGGCCGCGCGGAGCCCGCGGCCGTGCGCCCGCTCGGCCCGGCGACAGGCCGCGCGCGACCCGCGCCGGCCGAGTGCGCCAGCGGTCTCCCGGTTCAAACAAACTAGCGCGCGGAGCGGTGAAATGCGCTAATGCGCCTGGTCGTCTGCAAGAATCCCGCTGGCTGAAAAGTACACACGGGGGACCGACAAGTCGGTCGCGCCGCTGGTGTCTTGCATATTCGTGGCAGCGTCGCCAAACACCCGAGAAAAAGCCGTAGCCGCCAATTGTCGGAATAGCAGAGGACGATGCAGTGGGACTGCGCCGGTTCGCATAGGCAACCGCGGAGCGGAGTTCAGGTGCCTACGGGCATCATAACGCGGGGTTATCAACTTCATGGCGTGACGTCATTTCTCATTCGTCGCGCGGAACTCCATGCTTGGCCGGAACCTTTCTTATCCATCGCACACCGGCTTAGCGTGTTGACGCCCGCTTTTGAAGCATTCCAAATTAGCGGGACGGGAATCTCTTTCGATCGAGTGCTGTAATCCGCTAATCAATGCAGCCGAATAGGCTAGGGCCGACGGAATGCGCCAAACAATTGGACGTGTACGGCATTCGAGCGCGCTAATGGGCGCGTTCATTGTGCTGATTGGTCTCAGCGGATTTGCGCGCGCTGGCGGCCCCGCCAGCTCGGATGCAAGCTCATGGCGCGAGATCGAGACAAAATACATTTTCGGATTTACCACCGGCTCAGGTATCGGGATTGAAGGCGAAAAGGAGTTCACGACCGACACGATCGGCCGGTTTGGCAAGCGCGGCGGACGCTACAGTGCGACGGAGACGAAGTACGAGTTCGAATTCACCCCGTCTCAATTCGTGCAAATCGAATTTGGGGCGCTTGGATCGACCCATGACATCCGGAATGCTACTGATCTCGACGACCGTCGCCAAGTTACGTTCAGCGGCGGGTTTGGTGAATTCCGCTACCTTGCGCTTGAGCGGACGTCGAACAACCCGCTGTCGGTGACGCTTGCATTCGAACCGACGGTTCGGCTAGTCGATGAGACAAGTGGTGAGCGGGTTCACAACTACGAATTCGAGACCACTCTCAATGCTGACCTCGAGCTGGTCAGAAACCGGCTCTTCGCCGGCTTCAATCTCCTGTATGAGCCTGAATACACCCACACCCTGCTTGACGAGACCATCCGGGAAACGAAGCTCGGCGGCTCCGCCGCGCTGTCGTTCCGCCTCACGCCGAACGTCCTCATCGGAGCGGAAGTCTGGTATCTGCGTCATTATGACGACTTCGCGCTCTCGGCCTTTACGGGTGATGCCGTGATGCTCGGTCCGACGCTCTTCGTGCGGTTTACGCCAAAGATGTTCATGACAGCGGCGTGGAATACGCAAGTATGGGGTCGCGAAGTCAGCAGTCCGTTCTCGCTCAATCTTGCCGAATTCCAGCGGAATCGCGCCAAACTCAAATTCGCCGTCGAGTTCTAATTCCCTCAAATCCAGGGCTCAGAATGTACGTTTTGACCATTAGCAGGAAGCTGGTCTTCGCAACGCTCTGTACGGCTATGCTGCCGTTCTCTACAGCATCGGCGCAGCAGGCGACCGAAATCCAGATCTCCTACTCCAACGGGCAGTTTCAGCCCCGCGAGGTGCGTGCCCCAGCAGACAAGCCTGTCCTGTTCCGGATCAGGAATCTCGAGGGCAAGGCGATGGAGTTTGAAAGCACCTCACTAAGAGTGGAAAAGGTCGTAGCCGCCAAAAGCCAAGGTGTTATCAACGTCCGCCCTCTGAAGCCAGGACGCTATGAGTTCTACGACGATTTTAACGAGAGCGCGCGTGGCGTTCTTGTCGTCGAATAGGCCCACGTCTCGTGCTCGCCGCGCTCATAATCGTTTTCCGCGAGGTTTTCGAGGCTGGCCTCATCGTCGGCATCGTGCTTGCGGTCACGCGTAATGTCGTCCACCGCGGTCGCTGGATTGTCGGCGGCGTGCTAGCGGGAATCGGGGGAGCTTGTCTGTCGCGGCATTTGCCGGCGGCTTATCGCAGCTGTTCGCAGGCATGGGACAGGAACTGTTCAACGCCGCCATCCTCGGAATCGCCGTCTTGATGCTGACTTGGCACAATGTGTGGATGGCGAGCCATGGCCGCGAGATTGCCCTCGAAATGCGCGCGGTCGGCCACGCGGTGGCCGAGGGCAGCAAGCCGCTAGGGGCACTGGCGGTTGTGGTCGGCGTCGCGGTGCTGCGCGAAGGCAGCGAGGTCGCGCTGTTTCTCTATGGGGTCGGGACCTCCGAAGGCGGCTCGGCCCTGGGCCTTACCTTCGGCGGCTGCCTCGGCCTCTTGCTCGGGGTCGCGGTTTGCCTGCTGACCTATTTGGGCCTGGTGCGGATTCCACCGCGCGCGTTGTTCGCAACGACGACTGTTTTGATCACCCTCCTGGCGGCGGGTATGGCGGCGCAGGCCGTCGCCTTCCTGGAGCGGGCGAACTGGCTAACGTCGCTCGACAGCGTCGTGTGGGACTCGGGCTGGTTCTTATCCGAAGCCAGCATTCCTGGCCGCGCCTTGCACACGCTGATCGGCTATAGTGATCAACCGACGCAAATGCAGCTCATCGTCTACCTTGTAGTTATCGCGGTTACTGGTCTTCTGATGCGGCTGACCTCGCGGGTGCGCGGTGAGAACGCTATCGCACCAGCCTAATGAACGTGAGATGGGTTCAGGGCCCGGCGCTTACAATGTAGCTTCGCGCGCGGATAACTGGAAGTTAACGTCTTTCTGGAGGCCGCAACGGCTACATAGGCGCGTGGATGACGTTTACCCAGCCACCCACGACATTCCATGAAGCGGGCGAGGGAAGTTCTGGAAGGTCCAAGGAGTTACTCTTCAACGTGGCAAGCTGAGCCGAGTTGAAGCCCGGCATAGTCGCACCGCTGGTTCCCCTTTTCCGCTCGGGCCCTCGCCGGTGTATCAGGAACCTCAATCTGCAACAGGACGGTTCGTGCCCCAGTCTCCGACCAAGCCTTTCAGCGACGTGCTCTCTGGCGAGCGACAGGCGATCCCGCCGGTCTGGATGATGCGGCAGGCCGGCCGTTACCTGCCGGAATATCGCGAGGTCCGCGCCAAGGCCGGCGGCTTCCTCGATCTCTGCTTCAATCCGGAGCTGGCCGCCGAAGTCACGCTGCAACCGATCCGCCGGTTCGGCTTCGATGCGGCGATCATCTTCTCCGACATTCTGGTGATCCCCTATGCGCTCGGCCGCTCGGTGCGCTTCGAGGTCGGCGAGGGTCCGCGGCTCGAGCCGCTGGATGATCCGGCGAAGGTCGGAACGCTCGCCACGCAGGCCGACTTCGGCAAGCTCGCGCCGGTGTTCGAGGCGCTCAGCATCGTGCGCGGCGCGCTCGGGGCAGAGATCGCGCTGATCGGCTTCTGCGGCGCCCCTTGGACGGTCGCGACCTATATGGTCGCGGGCCACGGCACGCCCGACCAGGCGCGGGCGCGGATGATGGCCTACCGGCATCCGGAGGCCTTTGCGAAAATCATCGACGTGCTGGTCGACAATTCGATCGAGTATCTGCTGGCGCAGCTCGCCGCAGGCGCCGATGTGCTGCAGATCTTCGACACCTGGGCCGGCGTGCTGCCACCCGCCGAATTCGCGCGCTGGTCGGTCGAACCGACGCGGCGCATCATCGAAGGCGTGCGCGCCAAGGTGCCGGACGCAAAGATCATCGGCTTCCCGCGTGGCGCTGGCGCGCAATTGCCTAGTTACGTCGAAGCCACCGGCGTCAACGCCGTCAGCATCGACTGGACCGCGGAGCCGGCCTTCATCCGTGAGCGCGTGCAATCACGCGTCGCCGTGCAGGGCACTCTCGATCCGCTGGTGCTGATCACGGGCGGCACAGCGCTCGACCGCGCGGTCGACAATGTGATGGCGACTTTTGCGCAAGGCCGCTTCATCTTCAATCTCGGCCACGGCATCCAGCCGGAGACGCCGATCGCCCATGTGGAGCAGATGCTGAGACGCGTGCGGGGCTGAAGAGAGATTCTTCCTTGCGGCGCATCCTTCGAGACGCCCGCTTGAGCCGAGCTCCTCACTTGTTTTGCAAGGAAAAGCCAAGGCGCCGAAATACAAGACCCTCGCGGAGGAGCGCCGCCTTACGGCGCGTCTTGAACCATGATGCCGTGGAAACCGACTGCCTTCACCGAAAAAACGTGAAAACAACGCCATGCAAGGTAGAAATCATTGAAGGATTTCGTCTGGAATGGCCCTAAGTCCCACAGTGACCAATGAACTCGCCGCGAGCGTAACCGCATAGGCAACAACTGTGTGTAACGAACGAGCTCCGCTGAGCTCAGCGGTTATTTCGGTCAACGTTCCGCATCCTCTCGGTTCAAGGTGCTCAAGGATATTCTCGAGCACATGCGCGCTTCCGACCAGAAACTCTTTTCGTGCTCGGATGCTTCGAGCGACCCGCCACCCTCTAGGCGATCGAGTGCGTTCCTCCGCTGACAAGCGAGGGCCCAGCGGGATAGAACGCGCCGCTGCAGCCGGTTGGTGGCCCAGCTCGCAGTCGAACTGTAAACCAACGGGTTGCAGAGCGCGCCACCGAACTCGCTGTCCACCTGACTGAGATCGGGAGCCGAAGAAACCTCCTTCCGGCCGCCGCAGTTTTTCAGCGTGAATCGAGCAAAGTGGAGCCGTCGTCTCAAAGACGAACACCATAAACCTTCGTATCGTTCCGTGCCCCCTTATTGGTGTCCGATGATTACCTATGTCCGATTGAGCTGCTGGCCCCGATGGTCTTAGGCTGCATGTGTTCGAACGCACACGAGTTTATGAAGTGCGATGAGGAAAAAAGAGGATCGAGGAACAACTGTACTAAAACCAGAAGGAGACTGCGATGCCCTATTGCTCCGAAACTCCTAAGTCTGGCAGAGCCGCGCGATGTGCAGTTTGTGACGGCACGCTTGGTCTCGTCCGGCACTATTCGTGGCGAACCGGGCTATGTTCCAAGAAATGCGTCGATCGCTTCAGAGCTCGCAGGGAAAGTGACCGCGATTGGGTAAGCTGGCTCCCCATCGCCTTCAACCAACTGCCAGAGAAACGACCGGGCCCATCGTGACGCTCCGGAGCTCGCAACGCGGCGCTGTGTATTTGGAAGCAGGGCCGACTTGCTCCGCACCGCTCAAGCGGTGATTGACTCAGTGATTGCGGCCCGGCTCAAGTCCCTTGCCGACGACTACCAGTCGCAGGATGAGAGCGTTCGCGTCTCGATCAACCCAACGGCATCGGCTCGATCGGTTGCCAACAACTGAGGTGAGTGGCGTGCACTACCTGACGGACTGCTTCATCGCTCGTCTTCGGAAGAAATCGAAGCGATCTTTCGAACGTCCGGCGCGCGACCCGGTCACGAGCAGTTTTATTGAACCGCCCGCGCACGGCTTCAAAGTTGGAGCTCAGATGGTAGGTCTGAATGAAATGAGTATTATCATATCATAGCGAAGCTGGTTCACGAGGCAGCTTTTCGGAGCGAATATGGGCGAAGTCATTGCGTTTGTCCCAAAATCTGAGCGCGAGCGAGTTGGCCTAATTCGAGAGGCTCGCGCGATCCACGACGGTATTTTCCCGCCGGAGCAGCAGGACAAGGCACTGACAAGTCACGAAGTGGGCGGCCCCCCCGGTGACGAGGGCGAGTTCTCATGATCAAGATCATCGCCGTGCTCTGTAGTCTTTCCTCTCCGGCAAATTGCCACGAGCAAATTGTCACCACCTCAGACTTCGCCGAGGTCTCGATGCAGTCCTGCCTGATGGGCGCGCCGAAGCTCGCCGACTGGATGAACCAGCATCCGGCCGAGCGTTTGGCCGCATGGCGCTGCGTAATTGGAAAACGGGATGGCAGGGGCGCTTAGATTAGAAGGCAGCGTTCGCTGGCCGTCCTCCGACAATCCGGCGAACATGCTTTCCGCCAATGCAGGAGCGAAGACAACTACGCTGTGCGCTTATCACGCCAGTTGTGAGCACGACGGAACGAAGCTAATCGGCGGTTCTTTTTTACGACCTCCCCCCAATCTCGGCGGCCCTAGCGATGATCATCTCCCGCTTGCAGTCTGGGTTAAATGGCACCGGGGGCTCAGACGCCCCATTTTGGGCCCCTGGGCAATGGGTCGGAGGTAAAGTTGATCGCCGGGGCAACCGGCCGGCTTACCACCGCCCAAATCGCTGGCTAGACGCCGCGACAGTTCACCAACCGTGTGGCGGGATCGGAGCGAGATGATCGGCTTGCGCAGCAATTCCTCTCGCCACGGCGCCGGGGCCAAAGTCCTGCATTGGCTGACCGTCATGCTAGTTCTCGCCGCTTATGTGCTCAGCACCGGCGACGGCTATTCGCTCTATTCCGCGGCCGCGGACGGGCTCCGCAGGGTTCATGAGGCGCTTGGGGTCGTCCTGTTCATTGTTGTCGTGCTGCGGCTGCTATGGCGCCTGATCGAGACTACGCCCGCGAAGCAGCCGATGCTGCCATGGATGGCTGCGGCCGCAAAGCTCGTTCACTTCGCGCTTTATGCGCTCCTCATCGGGATTCCGGCAACCGCGGTGCTCGGCACTTGGCTGGAGGGGATTCCCGTCACCCTTCCCGGATTCGACATCGCCCCCCTGATCGCGAAGGCGCATGGACTGGGGCAGCTGATCATGGAAATACACACCACCCTCGGCAACGCGATCCTCTGGATTGCCGCTGTGCATACAGCCGCGGCTCTCTTCCACCACTTCTATCTGCGCGACGACGTTCTTCAATCGATGACTCCGGGCGCATGAATGATTATCTTGCCGCTTAGATCAAGCCATGGCCGCGCAAGTAGAGAGAACATTTTGAAACCCTGCCGCCCGCAGCTAGATCGACAGCGAACGCGTTTGACGGAACCTACCACGGTCGCATTCGAGCAGTGACGCGTGCTGCGGGGTGGACGCCGTTAATAATGTCAAACGGTCGCGCGCTCTTTTCGGAGCGACAGGAGGGCGCCGACTCGGCCGTCACTCTGGTCTTGAGGACTAGCATTACAGTTGCTTTTGTTGCGGGCTTCTGAATCCATGGGCAACCATGATTCGAATGTCGTGGGCGCGGGCCGCGTCGGTTGAGGCGACGCTTGC
>NZ_JADPIQ010000004.1:0-19722 GCF_023073015.1 Bradyrhizobium sp. 87 | reverse complement strand
CCAGATCTAGACCTATCCGAACGACCTGCATAACATCCTCCTTCGCTGCAGTTGACGCTTGAGATTCCACCGCCGCAAGGGCGGGGTCCATACCATTGGCCCGCGTGGCAAGATCTTTTTCAGCCGATTTCACACATTGGAACGGTGCGGTCATATGTCCGGCCTTTGCGCGCGGCACATGGCCGCTGGCCTCGATGAGATCCGCGGAACGCTGCAACCTTGAAGGGCCGTCTGGCGAGAAGCGCCTTCAGCCACGGCCGCGCCCGAGCGTCGGTTCGGACAACCCGCAAGACGGCCGTCGCCCCGACAACGAGCAGAGAGCGGAGTTCCGGATTTCCCATCTTCGATATTCCTCCCAGTCGCTCTTTGCCTCCGCTTGAATGAGGCCGCGGCGTCAATCCCAGCCAGGCGGCAAAGTGGCGAGCCGACTTGAACCCGCTGGGATCCGGCACGAGCGCCTTGATGGTCGCCGCCGTGATGGCGCCGACGCCGGGGATCGTGGTCAACCGACGCATGTCCTCGTCGTGCTTGGTCCCCACAACAATCACGCGCTCGAGCCTCTCGATTTGGTCGGCTGAAGCGTCAATCTCGTCGGCAATGGCCCTCAGCGCGAAGCGCGCTGCTGCGGGCAGGCGAGCATCTGTCTCATCCCGTACGATTGCGACCAGCGCCTCAACCTTTGCCAGGCCAGCGGTGGCGATGATGCCCAATTCGGCCAGATGCGCGCGCAACGCGTTGGCCGCCTGCGTTCGCTGCCGCACTAGAAGGGCGCGGGTCTTCAGCACCATCGCGGCAGCCTGTTGCTCGGCCGTCTTGATCGGGACGAAGCGCATGGTCTTGCGGGTCACCGCTTCGCTGATGGCCTCTGCGTCCGCCGCATCCCTTTTTGCCTCGCTTTACGAAAGGTTTAACATAAGCCGGCGGAATGAGCCGCACCTCATGACCGAGAGCTGCGATCTCGCGCGCCCAATAGTGGGCGCTACCGCAGGCTTCCATCCCCACCAGGCATGGTGGCAGTTTCTCGAAGAAGCGCAGAACCTCGCTGCGTCGCAATTTCCTGTTGAACACGGGCGAGCCCTCCGCATCCGCGCCGTGAACCTGGAAAACGTGCTTGGCCAAATCTAACCCGATGGTGCTAACCTGTTTCACGGAACGGTCCCTCCTTTGTGGCGTTCGAACAACGACCACGTTCTAGCACTTTGATGCTGTTGGAGCGGGCCGTTCCACCACATCAAGTTTTATCCATTCCTGAGTTCGCCCCGGTCGTTGGATTTGCCCATTTGGGCGGTGGTAGCGACGGGAGCCCTCAGCATAGCGCAGCAGCGCTAGATCCCGTCGCGGTTGTAGGTGATGGCGAACTCCGACGGCGTCCTCCATCCGAGCCGTGAGTGCGGTCCTGTGTCGTTGTAATCCGCGCGCCAGCATCCGAGCGCAACACGGGCCTGGGCCAGCGAGGTGAACAACGTCTCGTTCAACAACTCATCCCGCAGCCGGCCGTTGAAGCTCTCGATGAAGGCGTTCGGCATGGGCTTGCCTGGCGCGATGTAGTGCCAAGCGACGCGGCTCTGATCGGCCCACGTCAGAATAACGTTGCTGGTGAGTTCGGTGCCGTTGTCGCTAACCACCGTCTTGGGCTTGCCGCGCTCGGTGATCAGGCGGTCCAGTTCCCGAGCCACCCGGGCGCCCGAGAGCGAGGTATCGGCCACCAGCGCCAGACACTCGCGGGTGCAATCGTCAACCCGGTCAGAATGCGAAGCGACGGCCGTCGGTGAGCTGATCCGACACGAAGTCGAGCGACCAACGATCGTTGGGGGCCATCGGCGCCATCATCGGTGCCCTGGTCCCAATTGCCCGTTTGCGACCGCCACGGCGACGCACCGCGAGCTTCTCTTCCCGGTAAAGCCGGAACAGTTTCTTGTGGTTGATCAGATAGCCCTCCCGCTTGAGCAGAACATGCAAGCGCCGATAGCCGAAGCGACGACGCTCCTGGGCGATCGCCCTCATGCGTTGACGCAGGGAGGCATCATCCGCCCGGATTGTCCGGTATCTGATGGTCATGCGGCAATAGCCGATGGCTTTACACGCCCGCCGTTCGCTCATCCCGAATGCTTCTCGCAGATGGCCGACGGCTTTCCGCTTCCCCGCGGGCGTCACCACTTCTTTCCCAAAAGATCCTTCAGCGCCGCATTGTCCAGCATGGCGTCGGCCAGCAATCGCTTCAGCCGTGTATTCTCGTCCTCCAGTGTCTTCAGCCGCTTGGCCTCCGAGACCTCCATCCCGCCGAACTTGGCCTTCCATTTGTAGATGCTGGCGTCGCTGACGCCATGCTTGCGGCACAGATCGGCGACCGAAACCCCGGTCTCGTGCTCCTTCAAGATCCCGATGATCTGCTCTTCCGAAAAGCGGCTGCGCTTCATGCTCCGGTCCTCGTGTGGGGCCAGAGCGAACTTCAAACTGGATTAAGCCCGTGGGGCAAGGTCATCAGAGCGCAAAACTCTAGTTCTGGTGGTCCAAAGTTCGGTCTCGCTGCAACAAACCCCGAGACTCTAACTGGTCGTCCGTTAAGAAGCCGAATTGAGCGGGGCCGGAGCGTTCGCAGACCCCCTCATCGGACAACCCGTAAATGTGCTTGAGCAACAGCAGCCCGATCACGAAGCGGGTCTCGATCCCGGGCCGGCCGTTCTCGCTGTAGAGCGGCGCGATCTCGCCGTCGATCCAGTCCCAATCGACCTTGCCAGCGAGCAGAACCAGCTCGTGCTTCATGTTGATGATCTGGTCCAGCCGTGCCCGGAACAGATCGTTCGATCCCGTCGTCTTATCCTTCTTCGGCCGCATCGTCCCCCTCCGATGCAACACAGAATCATGGTCCGCAGCGAAGGGAAATCCATAAAACGAAATTGCAGGGTTTGGGCTTCACAAGCTCCCAATCCCTGCAATCTCAAATGCCTCCGCATCCGAAAAACAGACTCCCGCTCAATCGCTTACAGGCTTGTTCACGGACGACTAACTGAACTGCCGCTGGATGAAACCTCCGTGGCAGGTCAGAAGGCAGCAAGGGCATCTCTCAATACCAGTACTGCAAGTCCATGAGCTGCCCTTTCATCCTACGTCGTTGTTGAACCCCCATCTCCGCCCCAGAGACATTAAGCTGGGATTAGCCCAGCAATACAGTTGCATTCATTTTCTCAGATCGGCTGTGCTTGCTCCAGAGCCGGAAATATGGAGTGCGGATCAAACTCGTTCACGGAGGGCATGTCGCGCCCACCTGCTCAACCCGACGAGGGGGACGCCAGAGACCAAGATTCTCTCTTAAGGTTCGACCAGAATATCTGGATCTGAATTTTCCGCGTCGGCGTAACTCGGGGACGACCAGCTCAATGAACTCTTTGAGCTCGCCAGGAACGGTCGCCGGTAGAACATTGAATCCATCAGCCGCACGTTGTTCGAATCTCTCTATCATCTTGGTAGAAATATCTTCCGGAGTTCCAACAACCATTAGGTGACCTCTGCTGTCGGACACCGATTGAATCAGTTGCCTCCAAGTATAATTTTCGCGCGCGGCCAGTTCAACTAGCACCTTCTGACGACTCTGGATGGAATTGGTTTGCGGTAAACTCTCCGGAACCCGCGCGTCAAGGTCAACTGAACGCAGATCGATCACTGACCCCAGCCAGAGATTAGCGGCCTCGATTTGCACATCAATGTGCGTGAACGATCGCAATATTCGAAGCTTTTCAGATGCCTCTTGCTTTGTTCTCCCCACAATCGGAACAATCCCCGGCATGATTTGCACCTGATCGCTCTCCCGTCCAAACGCACGCGCCGTTTCTTTAACCGCCGCGTAGCTTCGCTTACCATTCTCGAGAGACGGTTCAGCGGTGAACACTACCTCGCCAACTTCTGCAGCGAAGCGTAAGCCCGCGGTGGATGCGCCGGCCTGAACCAACACCGGGTGACCTTGCGGAGGCCTTGCAACATTCAAAGGGCCTCTCACCGAAAAATAGTTCCCGCGATGGTTAAGCACATGCATCTTCGTGGCATCAACGTAAATGCCTCGCTGCTTGTCGCGTACGAATGCGTCGTCTTGCCAGGTGTCCCAAAGACCTTTAACAACCTGTACGAATTCTCTCGCTCGAATATAGCGCGTATCGTGATCTGGAAGTTGTTCCTCGCCGAAATTCTTAGCTTCGGGGTCCATGGCGGACGTTACGACGTTCCACGCTGCCCGCCCATGCGATAAGTGATCAAGGGATGCCAATAGCCGTGCGATATGAAAAGGTTGATAGTAGGTTGTTGTTGCTGTCGCGACGAGCCCGATGTCCTGCGTACGCGACGAGAGCGCCGACAAAAGTGTAATTGGCTCAAAACCATCGTTGCGTCCAACACGCGCTATAACTTGATGACTATCTATCACGCCCTGGTGATCAGCCAGAAAGACAAAATGAAACGCAGCACTTTCAGCGAGTGCGGCAAGATGAGTACAATGATCAATATCTGCTCCGCAATTTGTAGGCACACTCGGATCGCGCCACGCACCCTCATGATATCCGGTCCGGGCGAGATACAAGCCGAGCTTCATACCATCGTTGTTTCGCATTTCGTGTCTCCGATAGTTGGAATCATTTTCGTGTGCTGCATTCGACCGCTGGAGCGCGTTCATAGGCACCGAAGAAGTGCAGCACGTCGGCCTCTTTTCGCCCCCAGCACCTTCACCACAGACTCCGTGCAGCAGCTTTCCTAGGGGTTGGCCGGTCTCGCGAGAGAAGCAACAAATCACCGCACTCACTTTGCACTCCGAACGATCGGATATAAGGATCCCTTCGGGCATCAACTTCCCGCCGCAATTCACCAGCTGGTTTTCCAAAGTCGCTTCACTTGCTTACCAACAAACCCAATGAAACGGAGCTACCAACAGTTATAGGTGTTTCGAATTCAGATGTACTCCCTGAGTAGTACAAGTAGCGGCCGCACTAGTCGTCTGGAACGCGAATTAGTGAGGTTAATTGATCGCTCGCATCTCTAGAGAGGAGAGCGCTCGTGGCAAATGCAGGTGTGAAAGGCCGGCCGATCGCGCCGTTCGCTGCGATCTGGCTCTCGCCGAATAGACAATTTGGGCCGCGTCCGAAATTGCAGCTGTGCGGGCTACAATCTGCGAAACATGCTGGCGCGCCTGTGCAGGCGTCTTATCATGATGTCTGAAGCATGAATTCGGTAATCATGACTTTCTAGAGAATCGGCGATTGCTGGCAAGTGTACCGGCCATCGCCGCAGCTACCGGAGCTGGCGGAGAAATTCTTCGGACGCGGCGACCCATGAATGTACCGTTGGCAAGTGGCGCCCCCGATTCTTGAAGTATCGCTGTGATGGCCCACTCGACGAAGCCCGCCCATGGCCGCCCTCGAACGATCGACGATGATCGGGTTGCGAGTAATCGAGCGGAGATTGCGTACCAGACCGCCCGACGCGACGCATGGTCGATCCGCTCGATAGCTGCGAACACTGGCTTTTCTTACACCACGATCCGCCGCATGCGGTCGGCGTTCGGCTTGCAGCCGGACATTCAAGCTGTCGAGCGATCCACTATTGTCGATAATATTGTCGGGCTTTACCTGTCCACCGAACCGGGCCGTTGTCCTCAGCGTCGACGAGAAACGCCGTAAGCATCCGGCGTAGCTTTCAATTACCCACATCTCGGACCTAGGATTTGCACCGGTTGAATCTTCTGTGATTCTGTCTGTGACGCCGATTCGCGGAGGCGTCACAGATGAACGGAGACACGAGAGCCGGTGCTCCAGGCTGGCATGACGACGAAGTCGTTTTAGCAGGGCTGCCGGACAAGCGGCTGGCGCGCCGATTTGGCCGCTTGCTTGATCAGTGTCGGCAGCACCTGGCCAACCCGTCCCGGCCGCGTGCGGTCACTGGGCGGCAACGAAGGCGGCCTAACGCTTTTTCGACAACCCGCGCGTTACCGAGCATGGGATGCTGGCCGGGCATTTTGCTGCGACCGCCATGCGTTGCGCGGCGAGCGAAGGACCAATCCTCATTCTGCAGGATGCCACCGAGTTCATCTACGGCCGTGCGCAGCCGGGTAAAATCGGCTTTACCAAGACCATCAACGTCCTGACGTTATAAAGCGGGTCAGCCCAACGTGGTGACCTTGTGTGGGGTGTTGATGCATTCGAGCCTGGCTGTAACTCTCGGCGCGACGCCGCTCGGGTTGACGGCAGCGAAGTTTTGGACACGCACGAAGTTCAAGGGAATATGGAGTCAAGCGGCACGTGAACCCCACGCGCGTGCCGATCGAGACGAAGGAAAGTTATCGCTGGCTGGAGAACCTGTGCCAGTCGATAGCGCTCGTGGGCACGCCAGAGCGCTGCGTGCATGTGGCCGACCGCGAGAGCGACATCTACGAGCTCTTTTGCCTGGCGCAGGATCTCGGCACGCGCTTTTTAGTGCGAGTACAGACCAATCGGTTGGCCGCCGCGCCCGCTGGCGCGGAGCAACCGGAGGGAGCTCATCGGGTATTCTCCCAGCTCTCGGCTGCGCCTTGGGCGGGGCGCGCCATTACGTCTCGATCGGACAGGATGAGACGGCGTGCGTGCACGTGAAGTTCGCCGCCATCCAAACCTTGCCGCCCGTCGGCAAACAGAAGCGATACAGTCCTCAGCTTCTCACCTACATCCAAGCGCTTGAGATCGACCCGCCGGCGGACCGTCCCCAGATCGACTGGAAGCTGGTGACCAAGCTGTCGGTCGGTAAGCGCTTAGCCGGAGCCCTTGGTTCGGGATCGGGATAGCTGTGCGAAGAAGCCTCCGGGTTGGACGGAGGTTTGAGATGGGATTGGACAGCAAAAAGGACGTCCATTTAGACGGCCCGTCGGCGGGGTCGGTGAGCCGGTTGGAAGTTCTTGAAGGACCGTCGGGGCGCCGCGTGCGTTCGGAAGCGGAGAGAGCTCGGATCGTCGCCGAGAGTCTGTTGCCCGGTGCCCAGGTGGCCGAGGTGGCGCGCAAGCACGGAGCGACGCGCTGGCAGATCTACGATTGGCGACGGCGGCTTCGGCAACGGGGCGTGTTGCCGCCGTGCGAGGCGTCGCATCCGACATTCGCGCCGCTGGTCGTGGAAGGTGCGTTGGAGGAGCGTCAGGTTCCGGCGATCAAGCTTGAGATTGCGATCGGTGATGTCATTCTGCGGACGGATATGGCCATAGATGGCGAGCAGCTGTCCCGGGTGATCCGCGCAGTGCGAGCGTCACGATGATCGCGGCCGGTGCCGATCTGAAGATTTACATCGCGACGCGGCCGATCGACTTCCGCTGTGGCCACGATGGGCTTGCGGCGAAGGTGCAGGAGATGCTTCGTCTCGACCCGTTCAGCGGCGCAGCCTTCGTGTTCCGATCGAAACGAGCGGACCGGATCAAGATTTTGGTCTGGGATCGAACGGGCCTGGTGTTAGTGCACAAGCGTCTCGAAGGTTGCAAGTTCGTTTGGCCAACGATCGCAGACGGCGTGATGCGCATATCGCCGGCGATGTTCGCAGCCCTGTTCGAGGGGCTGGATTGGAGGTTGGTCCGCCCGGAAGAAGCGCGGCGTCCCCAGGTGGCTGGATAGCTGCGGCAGAATGACTCGGAAGCTATTTTGAACGTGGCACGCGCGGCGGCGATGTGCTCGAAATAGCGCATGAGCATCGCGGCGCTGCGCGACGAAAATGAACAACTGAAAGCGCTTTTGGCTCAAACGCAGGCGGCGTTGAGCGAGCATCAGGGGGCGCTGGCGACGTCGGAAGAGGCGCGGCGTCGGTTGGAGGTCATCCTCGGCGAATTGCGACGCGAGAAGTTCGGCGCGAAGTCCGAGAAGCTGCGGCCAGATCAGTATCACTTACCGCTGGAAGACGTGGAGATCGCGCAAGGCATCCTGGACGCGGCGCAGGAGAGAGCCGAGACTGTGATCAATGGCCGATCGCGGAACGTGCCGGATCAAGGTCCTCATCGCAATTGCGGCTGCTTGCCTGCCCATTTGCCGCGGGTGGAACGGATCATCGAGCCTGCGAGCACGCTCTGTCCGTGCGGTTGCGGTGCCATGGCGAAGATCGGCGAGGACGTCAGCAAACGGCTCGACGTGATCCCGGCGCAATGGCGGGTGTTGGTCACGCGCCGCCCGAAATACATCTGTCGCCGCTGCGCGGGCCCCGTCGTGCAGGCGCACGCACCGGAGCACGTCGTGCCCGGCGGGCTGCCGACCGAAGCGGCCATCGCGCACGTGATCGTGCCTCAATAGGCTCACGGCTAAGCGCTTACGTCGGTCGGAGATTTCGTTTGGCCGCGCCCCGGATCGAGTACCGGCGCCTTGGTCTCATCGTGGTTGCGTGCGCGGTAGCCGCCCAGCATGGCGATCTGGAGCAAATAGGTGGCGAGGGTCTTGCGCAGAATGCGCGGCGGAGGCGCAAAACTCTAGTTCTGGGTGGTCCAAAGTTCGGTCTCGCTACAAGATTGTTCGGCGCTAGTAAAAGGGCTGGTGCAGTATGCGGAGGCTAGGTGACCTGTAACGTGGGGATAGCTACTATTAAGGATAAGCCGGCCATCATACGGTGCCCCTTTGAGAGTGATAGGTGTCGCTCGACAAGAGAGCGACCTCTCCGTCATGCGTAAGTTTGATGCCGCAGACACGGTCGCGCTCTCCATTCCTAAGTTAACGATTCGATTGATTTTGAAGATTGACTCCGACCCGCATTAGCCGACCGTCATCTGTTGCTCAGGATGTATAAAGGTTATTTCGGAAACCAGGGCGCCAATCGGATTGAACAGTACCCAATCAATGACCTTCACCGCTTGGTCAATGGTCAGCTTTGGGCCCGCCCGATTGATGTTCGAAACCGTGTCTACGACTCCTGGACTGACAGATAGGATTTTGGGAAGCGGTCCTCGACTCAGACATTCCTTTGCCATCTTGTCGAGACCCGCTTTGAAGGCGGCATAACGTGGGTCGGGAGCTTTAACGTACCGCGCACGAATGCTACTAATATTGAGGATGATCTTGTCCTTACCCTTCCAACGCTCCCACAGGTTTGAGAGCAAAACGATCTGTGCTCCATCGGAATAGGCATTGTTGATAAAAACATCGCAGTCATCCGCTTCTTTCAGAAGCTGTGGTATCTTGTCGGGCAAGTTGTAGCCGTTCGACTTGCTAAAGCCACGAATCTCATGGCCACTAGCTAGGTAGAAATCATACAAAGATGACCCGATTCCGCGCGTGTGACCCGTCAGGGCAATCTTTGCTCTCATGCGGCGCTCTCCAATCCATCAGTTTGTGATACACGGACGGTCTAGTTAGCTACTTACCCCTTGGTTCTCATGAAGATCAATTGATAGCGTTGATAGTTGACCTGAGGGGAAGTCTTGTAATCGCTGGACACGAACCGCGGTTTAGCTCTCGCAATTGCAACATGTCCCCCCCAAGCTACCGAGGAGCGGGATGACGGCCACTAGCCCGCTTGCGGCCACCTCGGCGGCGCACTGTAAGATTTCCAGACGGGTGCGCCATCGCGCTGTTTTCCGGCCGGCTCGAATGACAGCTCGAAGAGCTCACGAACAGGCGCACTGAGCGACAGGGTTCTGCGAGCGACGCCGCCGCCTCCAGCCCTCAAACCGCCGATAACGAACCATCCATCGGACCACGGTTCCGTTCTTCTGTTGTCAAACGCCATTCGGAACTGCCCCTGACCCGCAACTAACTCTCGGATCCGCGCTTCCAAATTCTTCCGTCACCAGACCAACCTTCAGCCCAAAGCCACGCAGAATCCCGCGGATACTCAACTCCACGTCGATCAGCCGCCCGAGAAGCTGTTTGCGTGCGACCAGGAGTGCCAGGATCTCCTGCGCATCGACCGACTTTGCGTGTACCTGGCTGAAACCATCCCATCCGGATCAACTGGGCGATCCCGCGCGCATCCTTGAGATCAGTCTTCACTGTCATCGCAGAAAATGTGTGGCCTTCACATGCCGCGTTTCGAGCACAACCGTCTCGAACCCTGCTCTTTTCAGCCCCGCATGCAGCCATTGCTACAGCGGCCCAGCTTTAAGCCCGATCCGCTTCACTGCAAAGCCAAACGTCTCGAAGATTCAACCAAGGCGTCGGGTTCGCTCGCGATCTTCGCTTCCTTCAGGATTTTACCTTAGGCATCCACAACGCATACGCTCGACAGTTCCAATGACACGTCAATTCCGGCTTAGTTCTCCACGGCTGTCCTCCGTCTCCAGATGCTTGGAGCCGACTCAGGTCGTGCCCCCGTTACATCTATCGGGGACAGCACCATCACTACCCCTTGCTCGGAGCAGGGCCCATTACGGCATCTAGTTGTACGGGCCATTATCTCTCACGCCGGGCCAACATTATACGTGCCCTATTGCCAAAAGACGATAGTTATCACGATGCTGGGCTTACAAGCTAAGAGCTGATCGAGCCACGCTCCCTCTGGCGCGGCATTTGCTCCCTACACGTGGCCTCGCTCGCTCGGCACTCTGCCTGTTTGATATTGCGATCCCTCAACTTTGCCATTGAGGCCGGGGAGCATCAAGCTTTAAACGAACACAAAGAGATCCGCATGTGGAAGCGGCTCTGTTCGCCCAGGATAAGATCAGCAGGTTTACGTGAGAATGCCCTTGGGAGAAATCAGACATATTCCGCGAGATCTGCTCGCACTGTGTTCGCGAACCGAATTAGCTGACGCATCATCAGGTCGCAGGTTCGAAATACCAGAGCTACCGCCTATTACTGTTCACCGTTCATACCGCCGCCCTTGATACTGCAGAGTTACCTACAAGCAAAGGTAGGTGCGCTGAGAATGTCAGCATGCAAATGAAATGTCGTCAGCGCGCTTGACGTGCACTACTGATCGAGAGGCGATATGCAAAATGGCAATACATGCGACCACCAATCAGCGAGAAACCGCTGAGCTCGACGCTACCTCCATGGCAATACGCCGAAGAATTGTAGAGGTACTTGTCCGCCGGAACATTGCCGGCCACGTCAGCCCTTCGTTTTCGATCATTGAAATTCTTCTTGCGCTCTATGATGAACGTCTTCTTCGGCCCCAAGATGCCGTAGACATCAATGGTCGAGATCGCTTAATTCTAAGCAAAGGGCATGGCTGCCTGGCGCTCTATGCCGTCATGGAGTACAAAGGCCTAATCTCACCTCATGAGCTTGATCGATTTTGTTCTATGGGAGCGCCGCTCGGTGGCCTTCCGGAACGCGACGTGTCGCGTGGTATAGAGGCCACTACGGGGACTCTGGGGCATGGACTGCCGATAGCAATCGGTATGGCTCTGGCCGCACGCATCACTGAAAAGGATTTCCAAGTGTACGTGCTGGTGGGCGACGGAGAGCTAAATGAGGGAACAAATTGGGAGGCGGCATTCCACGCCGTGAAGCACAAGTTGTCCAATCTCACAGTACTGGTCGATCGAAACCGTCAGCAATCAAACGGGCCAGCAGAGAATGTGTTGCCTATGCCTTATATGCCGGCGCTGTGGCGTGAAATTGGCTTTGACGTTCGTCATGTAGCCGGACACGACTTGCGCGCTATACGGCAAGTACTATCGCTTCCTCCGTCAGGCTCGCGTCCTGCAGTGATCATTTGCGAGACAATAAAGGGAAAGGGACTTGGAAAGTTCGAGGAAAATGGAGAGTGGCATTACAGGAGAGTGCCGGGACTCGACGCGATTCCGTCGTTATTGGGTGCGTAGAGAGTAGAAAACTGATATGCATGAAACGCTCATAAAGACGCTAAATACGATAGCAACACACGATCGCAGAATTGTCTTCGTGGGATCCGATCTACCTTACAACGACATGAAAGAATTGCGGCTCGCCTTTCCGCAGCGCTTTTTTATGGAAGGTATAGCAGAGCAATACGTTGTTGGTATGGCAGCTGGCTTGGCAAGCGGTGGTCTCATTCCATACGTGCATGCAATGGCGGCGTTCATCACGAGAAGAGCGTTCGAGCAGGTCTTTATTGACATTGGTCTCCAACGACTTCCAGTTCGTCTAGTCGGATCTGGATGCGGGCTCGACCTTACCACGCTCGGCCCGACGCACATGGCGCTTGAAGACGTCGCTTTGCTACGCCAGGTGCCCAATATGGGGATATGCATTCCCCGATCCGCTAAGGAGTTGCAGCGCCTCATGTTATCGTCCATCGAGTGGGACGGGCCGCTGTACATTCGATTGACTTATGACCAAGCCAGCAAAAATGGCCGAGGTCCGATTGGTGAAATGGGACGTGCCTGTGTCCTGCGGTCTGGCAAAGAAGCTCTGATTGTGTCTACTGGCGTTGTGAGCTCAGCTATTTATGAAGTCGAAGAGTTGCTGGTCCAAGGGGGCCTTGATCCAGAGGTGCTTCACTTTCCAACACTCAGACCTTTTGACTCGGAGTCTCTATGCATTTCCGCTGGTAAGACAGACAAAGTCATTGTCGTTGAGGAGCATCACCGGGATGGGGGACTAGGGAGTAAGGTCATCGAAACGTTAGCTGATGCGAATATTCTGCGGCCTACGACTAGAATCGGTACTTGGTTTGAGCCTTCGTTGAGCTACGGTGCCCCGGCCGATGCAGCCGCCAGTTTTGGCCTTCGCGGTTCCGCTCTGGCTAACGCTATTCTCGCGGCCTCGGGTAGAGCCCTCCGCTCGATTTGGCCTATCGTCGCGGAATGATCTGAAGAACCGCTGCCAAAGGCGGTCTTCGACTCAAGAATAGAGGGCATGGAGTTCCACTGCGCACGCAGGCAGCCTTACGAGCGCCTTCAAACCCCGTTCTCGCGGTACGGCTGACGGTCACGGTAAAGGAGGTTAATCAGCGCCGGAGACTTCCGCCGCGACCGATAATCACCGGCGTCAGTGACTACGTCGTGCTTGCCGTCTGGATGTTGCTGAAGGCGACGAGGCGACGAAAAAGGAACTCGACGACAATAGCTGGAGACTAGCCTCGTAATGGCTCATTCGCAGGTGGTCGCGTTCCAGCCTGATGACGCTCACATCTAGAGCGGCTGGCCAATGGCGACGCCTCCGCTTGATGTCAGACGGACTAGATGTGAGCTTCCGGGAGGTTGTCCATCCGGTCCGGAGCGAGGAAGCTGAAGTTATCGAAGCTTTAGCCAATCCCCGGAGGACCGAATGGACATCCATAAGAATGCGCCTCTGACACCGAAAGATCGAGAGGCCATGGTGCTGAGTGTGATCGAGGGGGGCCTGACGAAGGCCGCAGCTGCGCTCCAGTTCAATGTTACTGTGAAGACAATCGCCATGTGGGTCAAGCGCTTCCGCGAGGAAGGCGTGGAGGGGTTGCGTGATCGCTCCTCAAGACTCCTTTCGTCGCCAAGCCAAACCCTGCCTGCCACGTGCGCCGAAGTGCGGATTGCGCGCGATGTCGCCCGGCATTCCGAGATGTTCTCGCCCACCATTCCGGGATGATATCGCCCGGGGTGACGGGGCCTCTTCCGGCGCCGATACGGTCCCGCCTTTCGGCTTTGCGAACGGGACCGGGATGCCGACGGAGAGGCTAGCGATGCGCCACGTGCGCGATGTGATGAGAATAAAGTCGGCCGGGATGCCGTGCCGCGAGATCGCCCGGCGGGTGGGCGCGGCGCCCTCGACGGCGCGGTTGACGATCCGTCGGTTCGAGGCGTCGGGGCTGAGCTGGCCATTGCCCGCGGAGGTCATCGACGCGGTGCTGGAGGCCCGGCTGTTTTCAAAGGCCGGCAGCGGCACCCCGGCGGAGCCATCGCCGGCAAACCGAGCCGGACTGGGCGGCTGTGCATCGCGAGCTCCGGCGCAACATGTGACGCTGGCGATCCTGTGGGAGGAGTACATCGCGGGCGAGCCCGGCGGGTATCGCTACTCGCGTTATGTTGCGGCCAGATTTATGTTGTCGCTGCTGAAGTGAGAAGGATTTCGCCAACCTCCTCGGCTCGCTCCGCAACATAAGAGTGTGGCCTTTCGGCCTACCGGGCCTTCCGGAATGCCATCAACCACGGGAGAGAGGGGTGCCGAGGCGGCGGCCCCAGGCTGCTGTTATCGACCCTGGCTAACGCCTCTGCTTTCATCTCCAGGTCGACTTCAGCATAGATGTGCGTGGTGTCTAATGACACGTGGACCAGCCAAGCACGGATCGTGTTGATGTCGACGCCGGCGCGCAGCAGGTGAACGGCCGTTGTGTGCCGAACCGTATGTGGGCTCACCCGCTTCGTCGCCAACGTCGGCACCGTTTCGGCCGCATAGCGGCATATTGCGTCACGAGACAGTGTATTCCGAAGCGCGTCAGCGGCTGCTTCGTCCGCCCTAGAAAGACCGCTTCATTTTTGTTTCGGTCGGCCACAAGACGAGTCAACGAGTTTGCCATCGTTGACCACAATGGACAGATTCTAACCTTGTTCCCTTGCCGTGAAGTCGCACTGACGGGGACGCACCTAACTGGAGATTGCCCACCGTCAATTTTGCTGCCTCATCGGCGCGAGCACCGCTGTTGTATAGGAAAAGCAACAGAACATGGTCGCGCACCCGAGACTCGTGCGTCTGTCAGGCTGGTTTAGCAACGCGTCCATCTCGGCCGTTTCGAGGTATCCGATCGCCGTCTTCGTCTCTCTTGAATGGCACTGCCCATATCTCGGAACACCAGGCCAGGTGGACCGGCGAACGCGTCCCGATAAGGCGCGCCAGTGAATGGATGGTCGCCAGCCGTTGGTTGTGGGTGACCTCACTGCACTGGCGATCCTGCTGTAGGTGATCCAGGAACTTGCGGACGACTTCCGGCGTCACCTCTTCCACGGTCATGCGATCGATGGCGCAGCCTCCCTGCTTGCTGGCAAACGGTAGCAACAGTGTCGCGGTAGCTGGCTTGGGTATTGCGGGAAAGGTTGCGCTCGGCGACCAGATGTTCCAGTAAGAACCGCCGGACCCACGGACCAAGCAGGCCTTTATCCTTCATGGTCGGCCTCCGTGGCGTACAGAGCAAAGCGCACGCTGGCCGCCTGGAGGAGATCCGGCGTCATCTGCAAATAGCGTTGGGTTGAACGGATATCGATGTGGCCAAGGTAGGTTGCGAGTTGCGGAAGCAGTCGCTGCACCTCCTGGCCGGAGCGATACCATGCGATCACCCGGTGCACCGCGGCTGTGTGGCGAACATCGTGCAGCCGTGGAGGTCGAGGCTCGCCGACAGGGCAACCGATTCCGGCGGCTCGGCGGACATGCTGAAACCAGGAGATGACCCGTACATAGTACCAAGGGCGACTGCCGCGCGTAGTGAATAATGGAGATGCTTGCCCGCGCGGCAGAGGGAGCCGGCGCCGGCGCTCGACGTACTCGACCAATCCCTGGTTGAGCTTTGGTCCGATTGGCACGAGGCGCGTTTTGAAGAACTTTGTGTCACGGACGGTCATGAACTGATCAGTCAGATCCACTTCTTGCAAGACCAAACGAAGCGCCTCGCCAATGCGCAGCCGCTTCCGTACAGCAACAAGAGGAGCGTACGGTACATAGCTGGCACGTGAGGGCGATGCCCGACCTTCAGGATCGAGGTCGCGTCCAAAAAGCGGCGCAGTTCTTCCGTGGAATAAACATAGGGCGTTTGTTGCGGCGGCAGCTTTGGAAACGTTGTCGGCAGTGGGGAGGATGCTGCGTACCCGCGACTGATGGCAAATCTATAAAGGCGGCTCAAAACCCTATATCGCAGCGTCCAGGTGGCACTGAGCGCTCCTTTGTCTTGGAGGAACTCGGCTACCGCCTCGTGGGTGACTTCGCTGATATCTCGATTGCCCATCGCTCGGCAGAACCTGCGGAGCAGAACCTCAGTGGAGTCGAAACGCGCACCCAGTGACGGCTGCTTGGCAAGATAGGCGTCGACAACATGGGTCAGCATCATTGGAGGCCTCCCAGGTCGAACGCTCCGACCTCGCGAAGCGCCTGCATGTTCAGGGCGTAGATGCTGGTTGACGCCGCCGCATCCATGTCACATACGGGGTATCCATCCGAGCTAGGCCGCGGACAGCGGCTCACAGAATCCACCGCTTGAGGAGTTCGGGGTCTTCCTTGTGCATCCTGATGAGCTCCATCAGGTTTTCGATGCCGAAGTCGGTGAACGCCATGACCTGGTCGTCACCTATGCCGTAAACCCAGATGACGCCATCCTCTGTGTCCATTCCGTTGGCCACGTCCCAGAGCCAGTCCTCGTCTTCGCCGAGGTCTTTTGCGACGCGAGCGATGGTGAAGACGGCGTGAACCTTGTTGACGTGCATGGCTACGCCGCCTGGGCGGAGGACCTCGACGCAGAAGGCGTCCAGTTCCAGGCCAGCAACTCGTGCAGGCGGTTCTGCGGCATGTCGGCGATGCGCGCGAAGACGTCGGCAAGCCAAGCTTTCGGGTCGATGTCGTTGAGACGCGCTGTCATGAGAAGCGGGACCATCACGGCAGCCCGTTCGGCGCCGCGATCAGAAGGCGAACAACCATGCCTTTCTTCCCAGAGCAAAACCGCGCAACGCTCGCTCCGCTGCATTGTTAAAGGGCATGATGTTTTTAGCGCTCAAACCCGGCGGAGACGACCGGTCGTCCGGATTAGTCTGTCCAAGCAGGGATAGGGGCCCTGGAGCACGAAACGGTGGCAGGCCGCCATGACCATGAGCTGTGAGCTCGCTTTGTTACTCGGCCGCCCCTACGACCTGCCCGGCTGCGCTGCGAGCGCGCATCCGTAGATGTCGTGCAAGCCACTGGCTCCTGAGACAAAGGAGAACCAAGCATGCAAATCGTCGGCATGGACATCCACCGATCCTTCGCCCAAGCGGCCATCCTGGAGGACGGAACAATAATCCGACAGCTCCGCGTTGATCTCGTCCACGATAGGCTTGTCGCCTTCTAAGACACTAAGCCTCGAGGATGAGGCGGTCATCGAGGTAACGGGCAACAGCGCGGCGGTCGAACGTATTCTGCGCCCGCACGTTAAGCGCGTCGCGGTCGCCAATCCGAGGCTCGTTCGGGCGATCGCCTATGCACGAGTCAAAACGAACAAGGTCGATGCTGGGACCCTGGCAAAGTTGCATGCTGCTGGCTTCTTGCCGGAGGTCTGGGTTGCTGACGAGGACACCTACAGCCGCCGGCGTCGGATGGCCGAGCGCGCTGGCGTCATCCGGATTAAAGGACGCATGAAGGCTATCCTGCATGCCAACCTCATCCCGCCCTACAAAGGCTATCTCTTCGGCAAGCGCGGATAGCATTGGCTGGACAGTCTGCCTCTTCCATCGGAGGAGCGTGCGATGCTCCAGCGTCTTAACCCGGAACTCGAACGCGTGACGAAGCAACTGTCGGAAATCGACAAAGTCGTCGCCCAACAGGCTCTGGACGATCCACGGGCTGTCAAGCTGATGACGATCCCCGGCGTGAGTTCGGTCGTCGCATCGAGTGTACTCGCCTCCATCGGCGACATCGCACGCTTCCAGTCACCGGATAAGCTCAGCAGCTACTTCGGTTTGCCCCCTCGAGTTCGGCAATCGAGAGAGCATCCGGCAAGGCATGGTCGTATCTCGAAACAGGGCAATCGTGACGCCCGCAAGATGCTGGTTGAAGCGGCCTGGTCGGCCAAGACGGCGCCGGGACCGCTGCGGGCCTTCTTCAATCGCATGCAGAAGAAGCATGGGCCTGGAGTCGCGGCCGTCGCCACGGCACGTAAGCTCGCAGTGATGATCTGGCACGTCCTGACGACCGGGAAAGATTATGCTTACGCACGACCGGCGTTCACAGCGATGAAACTCCGGAAGGTGGCACTCAAGGCTGGAGCGCCTCGTGCCTATGGCAAGGCTGGCCCGGGTCGGGACTACTGGATCAAGGAACTGCGTGAGCGGGAGCTGGCTATGTCACACGCGTCGAGCAGGCGTATGAGCGGATGGTGGAAGGAGAAGCCAAAAAAGTGGCCTTGAACTGACGATAGGGCTTCTCAACACCATCCGTGTCATGCAGATCCGTCCGTCGTGGACAAGGCGGGCAAAGCCCCCCAACGGTTGAGCAGATAGTTGATCGGCTTAATCACGTTAGACGAACGTGAAAGCCGGGCAGATTCCGCCGGGAGCCAAGCCTCAAGGTCGGTCAGCAGTGGCGCGCTTCTCTCCCGGCGGATCTGCAGCCGCTCCTCAGCGCTCAGCCCATAAATGTCGCGCTCGATCTCGAACAATTGGTCATTCCGACGAACCGCTTCCAGCGCAACGGGCGAGATCGCCGTCGCCGATCCTCCGACGGCGAGCGTTCTGGGCGATGTCGGCGAGTTCGAAGAACGCCTTCCGGCCATGTGCCCAACAGAAGGCGGGCGTAGCCGGCAACGCCTTGCGTCCGGGATCGAAGGGAGCGTTGAACCCGCTATAGGCATCGGCCTGCAGGATGCCGGAGAAGTTCTGAAGATGCCGCGCGGGATGCTCGCCGCGCCGATCACGTGAGGCGTAGAACAGCGCCGCCGGTCGATCTCGCCCGCCGAATGGCCGATCGTCGCGAACTAATGAGATGGACGGTCCCCGCCCTGATAAGCTGCAAAGAGCACCTGAAGGAGAGCGAGCTATGGCTATGATGACAATCGGGCTTGATATCTCGAAGTGCTGGTTTCAAATCCACTGGATTACGGCGGATGGAGAAATTATCCGCAAAAAGCTCGCCCGCGGGAAGGTTCTCGATTTCTTTTCACGGCTTCCAAGTTGTCTCGTTGGTCTTGAGGCTTGCGGCAGCGCTCATCATTGGGCTCGCGAACTAGTAAAGCTTGGACACAGAGCACGTCTTATGCCGGCCCGCTACGTCCGTGCCTACGTGAAGACAAACGAGCATGATGCTGCTGACGCGGAGGCGTGCTGGGAAGCCGTCCAGCGGCCTAGCATGCGCTTTGTCCCTGTAAAATCCGTCGAACAGCAGGGAATTTTGATGCTACATCGCACGCGCGATTTGCTCATTCGACAGCGCACCGGCGCGATAAATGCTCTGCGTGGTCATTTGGGCGAGTTGGGGATAGTGACCGGGAAGGGAAAAGCAAACGCGAGAGAGCTCATGTCACTCGTGGACGTTGACGAGCGTATTCCACAGAGCGCTCGCAGCGCCCTTTCAATCCTTGTCGATCAGATCGAAGATCTTGAGCTACACATTGAAAGCTATGAGAAGGTGATCCTTGCAACTGCCCAAAGACAATGAAGTCTGTCCGCGTCTCATGAAGGTCGCGGGCATTGTCCCATTTGCTGCCACCGCGCTCGCGGCGTCTGTCGACCATCCACAACAGTTCGCTTCGGCAAGGCATTTCGCTGCCTGGCTGGGATTAGTACCGAAGCAGCACTCGACCGGGGGGTAAGGAGCGTTTGGGCGGTATCAGCAAGCGCGGCGACGGCTACATTCGTAAGTTGCTGATACATGGCGCCCGAGCGGCCGTTCATCGCGTCCGCATTCATCAGGTCACCAATGCCTGGATAACAGAGCTGCTTAGCAGGCGTCCCTTCAATGTCGTGACGGTGGCGCTTGCTCACAAAACTGCACGGATCGCTTGGGCGATCATGGCCAATGGTGAAGAGTACCGTGCGCAGGTATAAATCCAGCGTGGTTCCGTTTGCGAGGGCAAAAACAGAGTGCGGCGCGGCAATCAGGATGGAAGTGCAGCGTCAATCAGGATGAGAGAGCTTCGCCGGGCTCGTGACGCAGGGAGGGCGTAGCCCGACCGGAGTTA
>NZ_JADPIQ010000139.1:0-20683 GCF_023073015.1 Bradyrhizobium sp. 87 | reverse complement strand
GGAATTTCTTCGCCGCCATGACATTCCGACCACGTTCGAGGCCATTTACGAGGGCCTTAAGCCCCAACTTCGGCAGGCGTGGGGGCACATCGTACTGCCGGGTGGTGCAGGTGCCACCTCGGCAGAGGCCTATCGGACGGCGCTCGATGTGAGCCGGCCGGAAATCCAGCGACGGCTCAACACGGCGTTCGTCTCTCATGGGGCGCTGGTCATTCTGCAACCGACCACGCCCTGCACGGCGCCTCTGATCGAGGAGCGGACGACCGTCCATATCGCGGGGCAGGAAGTCAGCTACCTCGCTTTGGCGAACCACACCGTGTCGGCAAGCAGCGTGGGGCTGCCGGGTATCAGCCTTCCTGTTGGCTTGTCTCGCGCGGGGCTGCCGATTGGGCTCGAGCTGGATGCTCCCTTAGGGCGCGACCGGGAGCTTCTAAACCTTGCCCGCGGCATCGAAGGCATCTTGGGCGGCAAGTCGAGTGCGATCTAACGAAGTGGCCGCTTCGCGTGGCGAAGGGACCGCCTGCAAACAACGACAACCGATTAGAGGATCAATAGATGGCCAATGCACTGCACTCAACGCGGCCATTCCGGTCGAGCACGTCACCGTCCGCTCAACAAAGCCTTTCGAGGACGTTCGTGCCAAGCTCGCGACCTTGGCACCCCGCATCGATGACGGGATCTTCACTCTCCTGCGATACGGTGAAGGCACGCGCGCGCTGCGAGAGTTGGAGGCCGGTCCGCCGCTCACCATTTTCAGTCAGCGTGACCATGGGGCACTCCTGGCTATTGCTGGGCTGACGCGCCGATCCATCCAGTTCGATATCGGAAATCCGCTCACCGCAGCCAAGATGACCCGCCATCAACTGTCTGCGGGGCTATATGCGCCCATTCGCGTCCTATTGCGCGAGGATGACGATGGCGGTGTCGCGTTTGAATATGATCGACCAGCATCCGTTTTCGGTCAGTTTGGCAGCGATAATGTCGATGCAGTAGCCCAGCAGCTTGATCGCGACCTCCAAGCCCTGTTGGAAGCGGCTGCAGCCTAACGGCTGCGGGATATTGGTGGAGTGGAGAGAAGATGCGTTTTGAGAAAGGTCATAAAGCAGCGACGCGACGGCACATCATCGATGTGGCGTCGAAGTGCGTGCGCCGAGACGGCATCTCCGCCGCTGGGATCGCCGGGATCATGGGCGAGGCCGGCCTGACCAAAGGCGCATTCTCTCCGCACTTCGAGTCCAAAGACGCGCTCGTTCGCGAGGCGCTGGCGAGCGCGCTCAGCGACCAACAACATCGCCTCGATGAGGATCAGCGGAGGGGCCTGGCCCTCGAGGGGGCGATCCGGAGATACCTCAACCGCGCTCACCTCGAAGACCCGGCGGAAGGGTGCCCTTCGGCGGCGTTGCTCCCGGAGATCGCCCGCCAGCCCCTGTCCACTCGGCAGGACTACGAGAAAGCGCTGCGAAGCTACGTTTCGTCGCTGGCCGCACTACTTCCGGATGCCGATTCTGCAGCGAGCCGGCGCCGCGCGACCGCCATCTTCGGCCTCATGGTGGGCACCCTCCAGTTCGCGCGGGCCGTCCCCGACACTGTCCAGGCGGAGCAGATCCTGGAAGGCGGCGTTGAGGCCGCGCTGCAGTTGGCGCGAGCTCCATCTTCCTACTAGGAAGCACCGAAAGGCTATGGGCCATGATCACCGAGGTCAGCTTCTGACCTAGCGCGACATATCGCGCTACCGCACCAACTCGGTCGCGATCCGACGAGCAGTCCGGTTAGCAACATGGTGGTTCTGACCATGGGCCTTCTCCCGCGATGAAACAATTCAATGGCGGCTTCTCCGTGCATGGGACAGCGGCGGACGATTGGAGAAATCGGCTCAATCCAACTGAGCGGGCGTGTCTTGAGCGAATAGAAACGACGGAGGGGCAGATATCAGGCATTAGGACAGTGCAGGCAATCGACCGTCCGGGAAGTTTTAGCCTGCTGTTGGAGGTCGATCGTGCTGGTGGACCTGTCAAAATCCGATGCCAGGGGACCATGCGACCCGGAGGCGAACAGGTGACGGACGTGACAAGAGAGTAACCGCGCAGCTTGAGCTAAATTGCTAGCTGAGTTTGCCGTGCGGCCACCGGCGCGCTGCAGTTACATGCACAGCTTTGATATGATCAAGACGTGCGCGGTCTACCGTCTACGCTCCGCCCGAGCATCAATATACATGACCGCCGCGAACGTGATGCCTAGAGCTAAAACGCCGACGCCGCCGGTAATCAATAGACCTGCCATCATTGTGGGACGAGTATTCAGCGCAGGCACCAGGACTACAATTCAACAATAGTAACGAAATGAGACGGCGAGGCCACCAGCGCGGAGCGGCGGCGCGCTGGCGCGCTTCATCGGAGCGGGATGTTCTCAGCCGGCCTTGCTCTTCATAAGGCTTCGGGCCAGCGCTTGAACCGCCGCGTTCGGAAGCTGGATGCCCGAAAGCTTCCAGCCGTTCCCCTCGAAGTGAAGGCTTACGCCCCCATCCTTGTCGTTCTGGCCTAGACGGATCTGAAACTCGACCGGCTTAGTCGGAGATATTCGCCTCAGGGTTTCGAGCACCTTGGATGTGTCGATTTCCTTGAGGCTCAGCATGTTGGCGTCGACTCCCCCGACGCGGATGGCTCCCTTGTTCAAGACATCAGTCAGGTTTTCCGGGGTGAGAATCTTGCCGATCATCGCGTCGGCGATGGAGGCTCCGTAGGTATTCGCCGCCAACCGCTCCAATGGCTTCACAGGCCGTTCACGACCGATCTGCTTGAGGTAAGCGCCAACGATTTGATCGACCAACGATCTGCGTAGGCGTGCGGTGTCCGTCCGGGCAAGAACGTCGGCGCCGTTCTCGGCCCGAACCGCACCGATTAAACCACTCAGAGAGACGACGGCGGAACCAACGTAGATCCCCAGGCACACTAGCAAAGCAATCAAAGATCCGAAAAACCAACGCATTTGGCACCCATTCTGGATGCGGCCTTGATGGATGAGTTTTGTGAAGAGAATAGGGCCCGCTCAGGCGTCGGGGCGTTTATTACTTGCGCGCAAAACGACGGCCCCAGCGGGGCGGCTGGGGCCGTCTTGGAAACACTCCGGCTCGTAGGGGGGCTACCCGCCGGAGCGTATCCCAACCTGGCCATTTGCCGAATGTTCCCGGTTGGTAAAAAGGCAACGGAATGCCTATTTGCGCTGAATGCGTATGGCGTACGAGCTCTGCCTGGCGACCGCCGGCAAGCAGGTCCCCTTAGGGCCGGACTGGATCCACGAAGTGAAGCACGACGGGTACCGGATGCTGGTCATCCGAGAGAACGAGCGCGTGCGGCTGTTCTCGCGCAACGGCACCGACTGGACCCAGCGCTATCCGTGGATTGCCGAGGCCGCGCTGAACAACCGGCAGAAGCATTTCGTCGTTGATGGCGCGGTGATCCTAGGCATCGACGGTATTTCGGATTTCAACGCGCTGCACTCTCGCAAGCATGAGCACGAGGTGCAGCTCTACGCTTTCGACGTTCTCGCCATGGGAGGGGACGATCTCCGGCAGCTCCCGCTACACCTGCGCAAGACCAACCTGGAGCGGCTCTTGGCTCGCCGGCCGGACGGGATCACCGTAGCGCCGTTCGAGCGCGGTGAAATCGGCCCCGATCTCTATCGTGCTGCCTGCCGCATAGGCTGGGAGGGCCTGGCCTCGAAACATCGTGACCGGCCTTACCGCGGTGGCAAGGTAAAAACCGCACCCATCCAGCAATGTCGCGGGAGCTTTGACCGCGGCTTGCTTAGCTACTTCGACCCCGTAGCGGGATTCGCGGGTGCTGTGGATGGCGCAGTTGCCGGAGAACCGGCGCCCGCACCCGTCGTTGTTGGCGGGTTGGTTGAGCTGGTCTTGGTTGCGGGCGCGCTGGTCTGGTTCGACGCGGTCGTGTGATTGCCGGTGCTGTAGAAGATCGCGGCGATAGCGGCGATCAACACGATTGCGACCACCACCCAGGCTGTGGGGTTGTTCCGGTAGCTCTGATCTCGACGGTCCATGAGCAATCCTCTTGGGGGCTAGATATCCACCAAACCCGAGACCCTGTTAGCGTTCCTACCAATTTTTCCCGATTGTCCAACCCTGGCACGCGCAAACTTGAGGCCCCTTAGCGTGAACCGGCGGGCCCTAATTCATCGGCTGAGCCGCCGGCGCGTCAGTAGCCGCTGCGGGTCGCGCTTCCTGTGCGCTCGGCGCCGGCGCTTCATTGGTCACGCTCCCCTATGATGCGCTTGATCTCAGCCGTCACGATCGCCTGGTCCTCGGGCGAAAGTTGAGCACATGTCGCTGCGATCTGCTCGGCGGACTGCAGCTGCGTCTCTCGACTGCGACGCTCGTCGACCATCTTCTTGCTCGGGATCGCTGGCGATGTCCCGAGCGACGCGCGCGCCGTATTGGACGGCTAGTTGAGCCGAGCCAAATAGCTCCCCCACATCGTCCGCCTGTGTCTCTCCCCTGTGGAAAATCGGGAAGTAGTAACGTCTCATTGCTGCGGCCCTCGTCTTTTAGCCGCGATCATGCCCACGGCTCGGACGGCGCGCACCTGTCGGAAACGACAGGGTCCGTCAAACAGCGCCATTCACGAGGCATTTGCGAACCGCGCGACACGTGTTAGACCGCGCTCCTATCAACGAAGGAGTGCCAAGTTGGCCAAGAAGAAAAAAAGTGTTCGTCGCGAGTGGACGAAAGACGACCTGAAGACGCTGAAGTTACTTGCGAAGCAAAAGACTGGTGTCACGAAGATCGCAAAGAAATTGAAGCGAACGCCGGGCGCGACGGCGGCTAAGGCATTTGTTCTTGGCTTGTCGCTAAGCACGCAATAGCGGGCACCTACTTGGGGCTTTCCAGGTCCGCTATGAGTGCGAAGGCGGGATTTGGTTGTGCAGTTGAGACACTGCCGTAACCACCTGCGCGGGCGCGAACGGCTTGTTCAAGAGAACGCTGTTCGGTACGCCGTGAGACGGCCACTGATCAGCTGCAGCCCCAGTCATGTAGACCACGGGCATCTCTGGATTGATCTCTCTGGCTTGCTTGGCAACTTCCCATCCAGTGAGTTTGCCTCGGAGATGAACATCGGTGAGCAACGCGCGATAGCTGGTAGATTCGGTTTTGAGCAGGATAACCGCTTCTTCGCCTGATGAAACAATCTGCGGCTCAAATCCACCCCCGGACAGGGCTTCTCCGACCATATCCTGAATAGGATCTTCGTCCTCTACAACGAGGACTATCAGTTCGTTTTGCACCGGTGTGCGGATTCCGATCGATGTCGCCCAGGATTCCGAGATGATCTCGCCCACCATTCCGATTTGAAGTCGCCCACCCGTTCCGAGATGATGTCGCCCACCATTCCGGGATGATGTCGCCCGGGTGACGAGGCCTCTTCTGGCTCCCATAGGATGAACCCTTTCGGCTTTGCGAAGGGGACCCTGGATGCCGACGGAGAGGCTTGCGATGCGCCGTGTGCGCGATGTGATCAGAATGAAGGCGGCGGGGCTGCCGAGCCGCGAGATTGCGCGACGGGTGGGCGCGGCGCCCTCGACGGTGCGACTGGCGCTCCGGCGGTTCGAGGCCGCGGGCTTGAGCTGGCCGTTGCCAAACGACGTCACCGACACGGTTCTGGAACTTCGCCTGTCGCGAAGACCGGCAATGGCAACCGTCAGGGTCACCGCCGCATCGCCGAGCCCGACTGGGCGAGCGTGCACCGCGAGCTCAAACGCAAGCACGTGACGCTGTCGATCCTGTGGGAGGAATATATCGCCGCGGAGCCTGGCGGATACCGGTACTCGCGCTTCTGTGAGCTCTACCGCGCCTGGGAGGGCCGCCTGTCGGTGACGATGCGCCAGGCCTATGCGGCGGGCGACAAGTTGTTCGTCGACTATGCCGGCGATGGCGTGCCGGTGGTGGTCGACCGCCTGACCGGTGAGCGCAGAACGGCGCAGATCTTCGTCGCCGTGCTCGGCGCATCGAGCTTCACCTACGCACAGGCGACGTGGACGCAGGGGCTCGCCGACTGGATCAGCGCCCATGTTGGCGCCTTCGCGGCGATCGGCGGCATACCGGCGCTGGTGGTGCCCGACAACACCAAGGTCGCGGTCATTAAGGCGAGCCTGTACGACCCGCAGATCAATCGTACCTACGCGGAGATGGCGGCGCATTACGGCACCGCCATCTTGCCGGCGCGGCCGCGCAAGCCGCGCGACAAGGCCAAGGTCGAGCAGGCCGTCCTCATCGTCGAGCGCTGGCTGCTCGGTCGCCTGCGCCATCGCACCTTCTACAGCCTGGCCGAGGTCAATGCGGCGATCGGCGAACTGCTCACGAGGCTGAATGAGGAGCGGCCGATCCGGCGGCTCGGCGTGACACGCCGCCGGTTGCTCGAGGAGGTCGACCGGCCGGCGCTCAAGCCATTGCCGGCGTCCCCCTATGTCCTCGCCGAGTGGCGGATCCGCCGCGTCAGTCTCGATTACCACGTCGAGGTGGAGAAGCATTACTACAGCGTTCCGCATCGCTTCGCCCGCGCCGAGGTCGAGGTGCGGTTCACGGCCCGTACCGTCGAGATCTTCCACAAGGGCGAGCGGATCGCCGCGCATCAGCGCATGAGCGGCAATCACAAACACACCACCGTGCCGGAGCACATGGCCTCCAGCCATCGGCGCTACGCCGGCTGGACCATCGCGCGTATCCGCCAGGACGCCGCCGCGATCGGGCCGGCGACCAGCGCGTTGTGCGACCTCATTCTCGACGAGCGCTCGCACCCCGAGCAAGGCTTCCGCGCCTGCCTCGGCATCCTCAGGCTCGCCGCCTCCTATGGGCGCGAACGGCTGGACGGCCGCGGCTGCGCGGGCAATCGACGTCGGCGCGCGCACCTATGGCTCGGTCAAGTCGATCCTCGCCAACAATCTCGATCGGCGTTCTGCTCACCAGCGTTCCGCGGACGATGCGCCGATCCTGCATGCCACCATCCGCGGACCGCGCTACTACAATTAGGAGATCATCCCTTGCTCACCCATCCGACCCTCGACCGCCTCAACGCCCTCGGCCTCCACGGCATGGCCAAGGCCTTCGCCGACATCGAAGCCACCGGTGAGGCCGCAAGCCTCGGCCACGCCGAATGGCTCGCGCTGCTGCTCGAACGTGAAGCCTCGCTGCGGCACGACAAACGGCTCGCCACTCGCCTGCGCTACGCCAAGCTGCGCCAGCAGGCGTGCGTCGAGGACATCGACTACCGCACCCCGCGCGGTCTCGACCGCCCGCTGTTCGCTAAGCTTGTCGAGGGCCGTTGGATCGACGACCACGTCAATCTCCTGATCTGCGGCCCGGCCGGCGTCGGCAAGAGTTGGCTCGCCTCGGCGCTCGGCCACAAGGCCTGTCGCGACAATCGCTCTGTGTTCTATCAGCGCGTCCCGCGACTGTTCGACGATCTGGCGCTCGCCCGCGGCGACGGCCGCCATCCACGCCTGTTGCGCGGCCTTGGCCGTGTCGATCTGCTGATCCTTGATGATGTGGACGGCCTCACCTCAGCGGCATCATAGTGCCAAGACGTGGTCGCCGGAGCGCCACAAAAAGGGAGACCGTCCATGCAAAAGTTTATCAGAATAGGTGTCGATCTCGCCAAGAACTATTTTCAGGTCCATGCACTGGTCAGCGAAGGCGGTTCCGCTGTTACACGTAAGTTGACGCGATCGAAGATGCGAGAGTTCTTTGCGCAAATCGAGCCTTGCTGCATCGGCCTGGAAGCCTGCGGCTCAGCCCATTATTGGGCCCGCGAGCTCCAAGCGATGGGGCACGAGGCATTTTTGATGCCACCGGCTTACACCAAGCCTTACGTCAAACGCGGCAAAAATGACGCCGTCGACGCGGAAGCTATCTGCGAAGCAGTCTCCCGCCCTGGAATGCGCTTTGTACCTATCAAGAGCGCGGAACAACAAGCGACGCTGACGTTGCACAAAACGCGAGATCTTCTGGTTAAGCAGCGGACGATGACAGTCAATGCTTTGCGCAGTCATCTGGCGGAGTTCGGGATTATTGTCGCCAAGGGCATCGGGCATGTCAGCGATTTGCTCCAATTGGCTGAAACGGACGCGAGGCTTCCGAGTGTAGCCAATGCAGCGGTGAAGGCCTTGGCGCAGCAAATCGACGCGATCGATCAATCGCTCGACGATCTTGAGAAGGAGATCGCCAACGCTCATTCACGAAGCGAGATGAGCCAGTTGCTCGTGGAAATTCCTGGCGTCGGCAAACTCACTGCTACGGTGATCTCCGCCAGCATGCCAGATCCGAATGTCTTCAGATCGGGACGCGATTTTGCCGCTTGGCTTCGCCTTACGCCAAGGCAAAACTCAAGCGGAGGCAAACCATCGCTCGGAGCCATCACCAAGCAGGGGAATCAATACATAAGGAAACTGCTCGTGCTGGCGGGGACCTCGCTGCTAAATGTCGTGGGCAAACGTAAGGGCGTCTTGCGGGACTGGATCGTCGGGCTGTTGGCGAAAAAGCCCGCGCGCCTCGTGACGGTCGCAATTGCGAACAAGCTCGCTCGGATCATCTGGGCGATGATGAAGACCGGCGAAAGCTTCCGCACCGAGATGTTCATGAAAGCATGAACAATCCACTCGTCTCTAGTTGGGCATCCTAAAGGGAGATCTGTAGTCTCAAGTTTGGTGAGCACGGCGAGACATGATGAATGACACGGTCATTACCGAAGACCAGGAAAAACCCGGCCAGTCGTCTGAGCGTAAAGCTCGCATCCTTGATGCGGTTCCCGGTCGTCGGATTTCATCAGGGCCAGCGGAGGCATAATCTCTGCACTAACAGGCCGGACATACGATCGAAGCCGACCAAGTCGTTCAAAATGTCAAAAAGTGCTTGCCATCAGAGGCCGTCCACATACGATGATTGGGGACTCGAGCCGCTCGACGCCGGTGCCCGTCACGACCTCCTGGAAATCCTCGAAGATCGCTACGGTCATCGCTCCACCATCGTCACCAGCCAGCTCCCCGTGGACCAGTGGCATCTGCTCATTGGAGATCCCACCTATGCCGACGCCGTGCTCGATCGTCTCGTCACCTCACCGGTGAGAGCCTGCGGCGAACCCGGCAATCCGCCCGAAAGACCTGAGCCCGTGGCGCTGTGGACATGCCGCTGCGCTTGGACAACGCAATCGCGTTGCCCACATGCCCACAGCAACCGCAGAAGAAGAAAACAGGTCGAAGTCGCGATTCCAGATTGACCACGCGGCTTGACCGATGCCAGAGAACCAGCCGGCCAGAACGCCTCGCCGCTGGGCGAGATCAAATCGGAAAGGTGGGCGACATCGTCTCGGAATCCACGGACGACTTCATATCGTTACGCCTGGGCGACTTCGTCGGAATCCGCACCGGTGCCCATCCTCAGTCGCACGACCATCGCGGCAGGACTGATAAGTGCAAAAGGGCACAAAAGTTCCGCTGGCGAAACCGGCGCCTCGAGGCGCGACAAAAATGAGCCCCAGCTCCGGGGGGCAATGGGGAAGAGCTGGGGCGACTGCATTACCCACTTGGGGATGGGTATTGGGAAAACTTGGTAGCCGGCGAGTTACGTTCCAGTTGCTGCTCCGGCGGCAAATGGTTTAGCGGCCTCTATCGTCCTTGCCGTTGGGACTGCCATCGCCGCCACCATTGCCCAGCCATTGTTACCGTGGTGGTGCTCATGGTGATCATGGTGGACGGCCCCCGCACCAGAGTGCGCGATCGCATCGGAAGTGAGGGAGGTCGATAGCAGTAGCGTGATGGCTGGAGGTGTCACGGCAGCGAACTTTCCGCAGGTCTTCAGAAATTCGCGGCGGTCATCGTCTTGGTCAGGCATGGCGTTCTCTCCGGGGCTGGCGGAAAGATTAAATACGCTAAACTAAATTAAATAAATTAAACTATGTTAATGGGTCCAGTCACGAACTGCGACCATGAGTTCGGGCCAGGCTGCCCACGTCCCGTAGCTCCCTCATTAGAGTCGAAATCAGCATTTCGCGGCGCGAGCCCGATGTCATAGCCTTACTAGTTTCCTCTGCCGGATTTAGCCGGGCCTTTTTCATGAAGTTCTTTTTGATCGCGGTCGCCATCTGGCTGCTGCTCAACGTGCTCTATGTTCTGGTCGTCATTCCAGCGCGAAAGGGGCGCTTGCCGCCGCCTGTTGTTCGGGCAGTAGCCGCCATCAGACGGCTCATCAACGAAAGACGTCGACCCCCCTGAAGGGGGTGGACGGTTAAGTCCACCATTGGGCCTTGGCCGACTACCTAAGGCGAACTGGCATGTCCGGTCTTGAAGACCCGAAGCCGCGATCATCGTGCCAGACCGTTCGCAGCGAAAGTCCGCTGGGTCACAAGCCGCCGAACTGGCGCCGGGCTGCAAACTTCCGGTCTGCACTTGTGAGCTGACATGCAGCGACACCCCGCCAACGGAAGCGCCATGAGCGGAAGATGCTTGCTGGCGAAGAAAGAGGCCGCACGGTGCGGCGGCCTTTCATCCGTTGCTCGTCCGCGTGTTCTTGTGCCACCCGGCGGGCTTCCAGGCCGCGCTCATCCGATTGGGTGGTGAGATCGAGGATCATCTGCGCTTGGCGAGCCAACGCCTCGAAGTTCTTCGCAACTTGACGGAGCGAGTCTCTGGTCCCCGGATATTGGCAGTTATCCGCTTTCGTGTGGAACTCCTCCGCACGCATAAGCCAGTATTTCGGTGGGTGCATACGCTCCACGCCCATAGGCCAATCCCCCAATTGGGCCGTTCAGATTCTTGATGCAGGTTAAGTGCGCTCGTTCCCGGATGCATGTTAAAACAGCAAGGCAGGCCACTGCTCAACTCAAACTAGGCCACTTCGGAAACAGGCCAGCGTCCGACCGTCATCAGCCGGAGCGATCGAGAAGCCGCGATAGGAACGATGCCCATCATCCGCTCTTGGTTCTGCATGCGTTTCAGACGCATGAGGTTATCGGTTCGGTAGCCGGGAGCGGCCCTCAGCCCTAGGGCGTGCCACCTTGGCCTGGGGCCGTTCTTTGCGCTGAAGGTTGAGCGCTGGGATGACGGCGAGACTTCATCCCAGCTGAGCCGCGATTTATCGAAGACTTGGGCGACGGACTTCCCGAGATGCCCCTTACCTCTGATCCATCTGGCGAGTTCGATGCCTCGAACAATGAAGCGTTGTTCTTTGCGATGTTCGCGGGCGACGACCGCATCGATTGCCGAGTGGATATAGCCGCCCTGCGGGATCGCGCTGCGGCAGACGGAACCAGCCCAAGCGACGTTATTGAGACCTTCAAGAGGCATCGCTCGACAATTGAGCGGATCGCAAGTGAACAATACGACACCGGCGCAACGATGCCCGTTGTGCGACCGCATCAGCTTACGCCGGGGTAGCTCGTTCGGCCTTCCTCTCGGGGGCTAGCGAGGGCTCGATTTTGGCGGCTGCAGCCTCGCCAATATCCTGCGGTCGGCAGCTCTGACGGTGATTGCCTTGTTGAGCATGGCCGCCATTTTTTTCCCAATCCGCAAAGCTTCTAGCTCGTCCTCGGCATCCAAGGCCATGATCGAGCTTTCTGGACAAGCGACCTCACCGCATTCCCGCGGACGTCCGGGGTCAACAGGATAGTTCTTCAGGGCACCGCTCCCTCGGTTTATAGGCCACTGTTGCCGTAAGCAGGCCGCCCCGGACGGCGGAGGAACGGCCCCGGCTTCAGCGGGCTGGAGATTATAGGCCGGGGCCGCTCCGGCAGCTCGGATGAGCGAGGGAGACAACAAACCAAGTACCGAGGGCAGGTTCCTAACGGAGCGTCAGCAGGTCCTCGCGGCGTCAGCAGCCGCGGCGTGAGGTACCAACTAGCTGCGAGGCTCTGAGTTTTCTAGCGGCTTGGCGTCAGATGGAGATAGGCCCGATCGAATCCTGCCAGATCTTTCAAGCGTTCCTGGTCGAGCAAGTTGAAGCCGGACTTGTCCGTTTCCACCAACCGTTCCCCGCGCAGAGCTTGAAGGGTACGGTTCGTATGGACCACTGAAAGTCCCAAACAATCGCCAAGATCAATTTGAGTGATGGGCAAGCTAAACTCCCCGCCGCGAGTGCGTCCGATTGCTTCAAGTCGCTCGTGCACTTCGATCAACAGGTGAGCCATTCTCTGCAGCGCGGCGCGCCGCCCGACATTCACGATCCATTCGCGGAAGATAGAACCATCGATCAAGGTCTCTCGCCACAAGGCCGCGGCTAGGTGCGGGTGTCGCGCCGTCACCTCCGTCAGCTCGGCGTGCGAAATGAACCCAAGCGTGCAAGGCGAAAGACTGACCAGATCATGGTCCATGATCCCGAGGTGAAGGCTTTGAAGGTCAGGTATGTCGCCGGGAATATGCAAGGACAGGACCTGTCGCTCTCCGTCCGCGGTCGTTTTCGAGCGGAAGGCAAACCCCTCAACGATCAGGCAGCACTCGCCGGGACGAACGCCATCAGCGACAATGATTTCACGCGCGCCGAGATGCCGCTCGCGAATCCGCAGGCTCTGAATGGCGCGGATGTCTTCGCCATCCAGGTGGTTCGATACAGCGAGTTTCGTAATGAGCGCTGACGCAAGATTTGCCGGCATCCGATCACCCTCGTGCGACCTAAATGACGACACGCCACTCCGGCCTGATAGGCGGGAGTCGCTTGAACTCTCAGCGCCGGCGCCCAATGATATCTGCCGGGGATAGAAATTAACCTAGCAGGAATGAAACCGGTGGTGCGAGCTAAAATCGGCCGCTGTGGTCAGTTAATTGCGAACGCATTGATCCAAGTTAAAGGTATCGGCTTCAATTCCGCTATGGGTCGAAAAGCGGCGGTAGGCTGCAAGCTGGATCGGTGTCCGGTTTGCCCTCTGCCAGCCGACATGACATGCTCCAAGCGACTTTCGGGTATGGGCCCATGCACCGCGGCGGAGCCTTATTCGATCACTTCGTCGGCCCGTATCAGCAACGAGGTCGGCACGGTGAGACCCAGCGCTTTGGCCGTCTTTACGTTGATTATGAGGACGAACTTCGTTGGCCTTTGTACCGGGAGGTCCACAGGTTTGGCACCCCTGAGGATCTTGTCTACATAGTCGCCCGCATGACGGAATAGATCGGCGGTATCGGCCCCGTATACCGATAGTCCCCCATCGGCATAATGCCGAAACAAGTAGTTTGCTGGCAGGTGATACTTAGCCGCGAGCGCGATAATCCGCTGCGCCTGGGCATAAGTGAGCGCATCGCCGAAATCAATGATCGCATCGGCGTGTTGGGCGGCGGCCGAGGCAAAGGCAATGTCGAGTTCTTCTGGCTTGGTCGCCGGAACGAGAGGCAGAGCCACGCCGAGGTGCCGGGCTATGCGTGGGATCTCTTCCGCGAAGTACAGCCTTTGCAGTGGATTGTCTGGATTGATCAAGACTGCGATTTTAGATGCGCCGGGAACAAGTTCTCGAAGAATTTCTAGACGTTTTGCGAAGAAGTCGTCGGGGACGTTGGTCGTCACGCCCGTCATGTTGCCACCTGGTCGCGACAGGCTTTGCCGAGGTGCACGGGATCAGCGACACCCACGAATACGATGGGAACCGTGCCGGTCGCGGATTTGAGCGCTATTGCTGCTTGCGGTCCTGGAGCGATCAGGATGTCGGGGCCGAGGGCCATCAGCTCGGCGATGGAGTCGGTCAGTCGATCTGCGGGTTGAGAAAACCGATACTCAATGGTGAGGTTTTTTCCCTGTATCCAACCTAGGCTTCGCAGCGCATCAATGAACGCAACCTCGGATTGATTAAGGGCCTTGCCGCTTCCATCGCCTATGGCGAGAAAGCCGAGTCGACGACGCTTGCCTGCCCCTGCGAAGAACGTGGCGAAATGAGCAGCGCCGCAGTTCCCGCAATGAACTCTCGTCGCTTCATTGCAATCCTCGCAGAAGCCTGAAGACAACGACCAAACAATGATACCACGTCTCGGTGCGGATCCCTTTCTGACCTCGACCACAAACGTACTCACGTCGGCTTGGACCCGCGACGGCTTCTGTCATGACGCTGTTCGGCTCACATCCCCAGAGTGTTCAACTCTTGTTTGAGGTCAAGGCCAACTATGAAGCCGGGCATTAGGTACCCAATTCGCCAAGTTGCCGCTGTTGTGGCCATCCTGCCAAGGGCCATGCAACCGGCACTTGCCAGATCGCAACGAAAACCTCATCGCCTCATCAGCATTGTCTCCGCCGCCGATGATCACGTCACTGCTCCATGCCAGGCGATATCACTGGCATCGTTTCAAGTACGTAGCTGTTGGCACCTGGTTGGCTCAGTTCGTCTTGGTGAACTTGTACGTTCCCTTCTTGTGACCAATGACCTGGCTGATGCCATCGAAGTTACTCTTGAGCGGGTCGATGGTGACGACGAGCGCAGCCTGCAGACCTTCAAATTTCCCCGTTCCACCAGTGATCTTGCAATTGTTGGGAGATCCCGGCATCCAGTCACACTGTTCGAACACTTGATCGCCGTCCTTGTCGATGTAAGTACAAAACCCGTGAATCTCCGCGGTCTTTGTGGACGAATCCGTAAGGCGGCTCAATTGACAGCGTCCACCCATGTTGTTGAGTACAGGGTTTCCAGCCTCGTTCGAGGCTGCCATGGCTTGGTTCACAAAAACAAACTCTCTGCCGTTGCCTATCGACATTGGCTTGGGTGCTGGAATAGGCGTGGCGGTGAATATGACCGAGACCGAGCCTTCCGGCGGCACGCCCTGTGCAACGGCGCTAAAACTGGTCAGAATGGCAACGACCGAAAACAATGCGATGAGTACACGATTAAAGGCCATCGTTCCCTCCCTTTGTGATGGCGCAGAGAACTAATGCGAGCGAGCAGGCTACGCCCCGAGGAACACTCCAGCAAGAGTTACAGATCTACAAACAGTAACACAGTGTCGCAGGCGGAGCTCAGCACGCGAGGGTGCGTCAGTAGAGCTGATCCACTTGACTGTTTGCGCGGGTGAGGCCGCCGCGAATGAGCATTTCCGCTTCGGCTCAGAAGCTGCCTCGAGGCAACTTCAGCTACGCGACCAGTTTACCAGCGACACCGGACATCACGGTGTCTGAGGCGCTCTTCGGCTTAGGGCGTAGGCGTGCGCAGGCGCAAACAACGCCGATACGCGAAACGGCGGTGGGCCGAGCTGCCGCTTCCGAAGCCACTTTGTTCGCTCCAGCCGGTCCCAGCTCGCAGGGCCAAGCTCCCTTGCGAGCCCACGTCACAGACGAACAGCCTTCTAATGATGCCTGACCGGAATCAGCGAAGGCCCGTTCAGGTTAACCGGCAGTATTTCGAAGAGCACGTGCACCATGGGTGCATCCGTCTTGTTAAAGACAGTGTGGTTCATATCGCCAGATTCAAAGAAGAAATCGCCCGGGCCGTAAACTACAGCCTTGTCTGGCAAGACGTAAGTCATGTAGCCGGAGGTGATTTGGCGGATGCCGGGGCCCTCGTGATTGTGCTCACCCACATGTCCGCCGGGCGCAAGCGTCAACTCGGTGACTCTGAGCTTGTACTTTCCATTGATCTCCTTGAGGAATCCTTCAAGTGGCGCCTCGAACTTGATTTTGGCGACCAAGCCGTTGGTATCGACTTTGACTGGGCTTACGCCTACTTGCGCGCGCGCCTCGCCCGCCTGTCCAAGCAATGCCACGAACGGTACCGTTGCGAGAGCCAGGAGAAAATCGCGTCTGATGTCGTTTGGCATGATAAATCTCCTTTTCCGCCAGTCGACGTTAATGGCAATCGAAGCTGCAGCGTAAAGCGCTCGCCGAGCTCTAAGCTAGTGCGAAGACCGGACTACTTCCGCACCCCCGCGCGGCGTGATACGCTCAATCATGTACCGTTACGGCCAATATTGTCCCGTGGCGCGAGCGGCGGAAATCCTTGCCGACCGTTGGACTGTGCTCATCGTGCGCGAGCTGCTTGCCGACGTTAATCACTTCAACGAACTTGAGCGGGGTCTTCCTCACATGTCCCGCACGCTGCTTGCGGGACGGCTGCGGCGGTTGCAGCAAGCCGGCGTGCTGGAACGGCGCGGAGGCTCGCGGGGCAAGCACACTGAATACCGACTGACATCCGCCGGGCGCGACCTGCAACCGATTATCGACCAATTTGGCGGATGGGGAGCGCGCTGGGCTTTCGGTGATCCTCGGCCGAACGAACTCGATCCCGTCGTCCTGCTGTGGTGGATGCGGCGCCGCGTGCGCATCGAAGCCATCGGGAAACGCCGCGTGGTGATCCAGTTCGATTTCGGTGGCGGGCCGAGGCAGCGCTATTGGCTCCTGATCAAACGCGCAGACGTTTCGGTCTGTCTCAAGAACCCCGGCTTCGATATCGATGTGATTGTCTCGACGGACATCGTGGCGTTTTATAAAGTTTGGCTGGGGCGAGTAGGCTTCTCCGAAGCCTTGCATAGGCAGCAGGTCCGGCTGGAGGGGACGCCCGCCGACGTTCGCGCTTTCTCGGGGTGGTTTGCTTGGAGTCCCATGGCGGACACGGTACGCGCTGCGCGGGCCGATCGGCGGACTGCGTCGTCCATCCAACGAGCGTCATCCAGGCTAGACTAGCCGAGAGGAGCACACGCTGAAGCTGTTGCGTCATTCCCTATGTCCGGGTAGGCCAAGGCCAGACTTAGACGGTTGCAGTAAGCAAGTGAGCGGCTATTGGGAACGACAACCCACGACTATCAACATATGGCTCTAAAGCTGCATTTGTATCGGATATCAGCCGTTGCCGAGCCGCATCGCTTGCTTGCGACACATGACTGGCCAGTGGCGAACCCGCAACATAGGTGGATACAAATCGTTCGACGGATGGAAACTCGATGGCACCGACCCTCCGTTGAACCGTGATGTCCTGAAAGTTCGCAGCAGCGACAAGTCGGCTCAGCTCATCGGCATCGGCCAGTCCAAATGGAGCTCGCATGATCGTGGCCGCCGCTGGACCGATGTGGCGCTCCAGTATTTTGGCTAATGATTGAAACCCGGGACTTCGATCAATGCCGCACCACACCATGAGGACGAGCCTTCCCCTTGAACATAGAACTCTGCGCATTTCGCGCAAAGCAGCTGGTCTGTCGGCGAAGAACTGGAGGCCCAGTTGGCAGTACACAATATCAAACGCGCTGTCGGGTAACGGCAGTTTGTCTGCACTGGCCTCCTGCCACTGAACCGAGGCAGCGTCATCGGCCATTCCAAGCGATCGTGCCACGTTCAACATGCCAGGATTGAGATCGATGCCCGTCACGACCCCGGTTGGGCCCACCTTCACCGCCGCCAGGCGTGCCACTATTCCAGTGCCGCAAGCAATATCGACTACGCGTTCGCCCAACTTCGGTCGAGCGAGGTCTATCAGGATGGTGGCCCATGGCGCAAACACAGCCGGGACCAACTCCCGTTCGTACACTTCGGGCGCACTACCAGCGACCTGCCACTGACCTTGCTGGCCCATCAGATGATGCCAAAAGGGCGTTCGCTCCTGCGCTTATAGCTCAACAGAGCGATGTCCGCCACGGGCAAGCGAATAGCCCTGCTTCTTATTGCTCCCGAACCCCTCCCTTCCTCAGCCCATCGAGAATGTCGTCGATCTCTCGACGAAACTGCGGGTTCGTTGACATTGAGTAAACAAGATCACGGTACCACTGGACCGTGAAGTTTGGTCGCAGTTTGTTCAATTCAGTCAAGCTCCGCTGTGCCTGTTCCAATGGCCCCGTGACTCCATAAGCCGAAGTCAGATCTACATAAGCGTACATGTGCGAGTTGTTCAGATTGACCGAGCGCCCGCATTCCTCGATGGCCTCTCCATATTGGTGCAAGTGCAAGTGTGCATGGCAGAGCCAGAAGTGCCATTGGAAAGCAAAAGGATCTCTCGGGCTGAGACGGAGAGCCAATTGGACCGGCGAGAACGCTTCGCGCGCGCGCCCGGAGGCGACGAGTGCAATTGCTTTAGCAGCGTAGGCAGCTGGATTATTAGGATCAATTTCGAGCGCCGCATCGTATTCAGCCAATGCCTCCTCAGGACGTCCAAATAGAAGAATGGTTCCCTTGGTCGTATGAGCACTCGCGCTTGCCGGGCTTTTGGACAGAACTCTGTCGATGAGGTAGATCGCTTGCTTTTTGTCTTCAACAACGGACGAAGACCATCGGTTGTTCACACCAGCCGCCAGACACCGCGCTTTGCCAATCATGGCTTCAACGTTGTCCGGATCGAGGCGTAGCGCGTTATCGAATAGGTCCATTGCCTGACCATTTTGGATCTTCGACTGCGGCCCATAGAGCTTTGCCCAGCCGCGCATCGTGAAGTCCGTGGCGTCTGGATTTCTCGATCGGTCCACTTCGCTGCGACGGCTTTCGGCTTGGATCAGTTCGATGTTAAGCGAGCGCGCGAGCCGCGCTGTGATCTGGTCCTGCAAGGCGGCGAGGTTCGTACGGTCGCCGTCGAAACGATCGGACCAGACGTCCCGACCGCTCGCGATATCCGTAAGTGATACGTTGACCCGAACCTGATCCCCGTTGCGCCGCACCGCGCCCTGGACCGCCCAGCGGATGCCAAGGTCCTTGCCGAGCGTCCTGAAGTCGATCTGCTTGTTCTTGTATGTAAACGCCGTTCCGCGTCCGATAACGAACGCGCCGGGCATTTGCGCGAGGTCGGTCGTCAGGTCGGTCGTGATGCCATCGGCGAAATAGTCCTGCTCCAGATCATTACTGACGTTTGCGAACGGCAGAATGACAAGTGACAAGCGGGGAGCAATGTCAGGCCGGGCAGTAGCTTCCCTCTGCGTCTGTTGCTTGTCCGGAAACACGTCGGTGCGGAGCGTCTTCCACACAGTCCAATAGCCGACGAAGCCACCCGCGATCGCACCGACAGCCGCAATCGAAGCGAGCGCCCCGCCGATCATTTGCATTCGCACCCGGAAGCGACCCTTAAATTTACGCCTCGATGCCGGTTGGTCCGGAGGCTCGTCGTCAGATGGCGTTTTGTTCAGTGGGTCACTATCGGATGCTGGTTTATTCGGTCGGTCGCTGGAGACTTCAGAGTCTGTCACCATTGCCTCCCCGCAGGGGCCAAACGCCCGGATGCTCGAACCTAACAGAGTTTTGAGGTTTTGCGTGGGTCAAGGTTGCTGACTAGGTTCACGGCCCTTACAAGTGTTGCGGTGGTGTTGAATGGACGTCCGGTTCGCGTCAGAAGCTGCCTTCGAGCCAATTTCAGCTAGCGACCGGCTTACAGCGACAGTGACGCGCTCTTGCGATCATCCTTTTGCGCAGGCGCAACAACGCCGATACGCGAGACGGCGATGGGAAGCGTGCCGAGCTGCCGCCTCCGACGCCACGTTGACAGCGGACCCGACGCTCGCTCTAGGAAAAATGGACAGTCCCGCTCGCAGGGTGAAGCTCATTTAGTGCGCCCGCTGTAAGACGCGGGCCAGCCTGCCGTTGAACACGATCCGCCGCCCACTGGATACGCCGCTTTGGAAGCTGGAAGCTTCACTCAGATGTCGGGCCGGTCGAACGCCCCGCTCTTCGCCGCCCGCACGCATGATCAAGTTGACCGATGGGCGGCAGATCGCGCCTAACAGGTGGGTGCATCCGACCGAGGAGCGTTTATGCGCGACCCACGACCAAGTTTGCCGTTGAATTGACGACGCATTGGCGACGTTCTCGTTATCGCTCGCTTCACAGGATGTGGATCGTGGACCGATCAAGCGGCCCGTCAATGACGGCGCTTCTTCACGCCTGCGTCTTCGATGATCTGGCTGGCATCCGGCTCTTCGATTCCCGCGTCTATGTCCGGCGACCTGTTGCAGGCGCACGGATCACCGGCACCACACTGGCAGCCGAGCTCTGCGCTCCATGCCCGGTCCGGGTGGTTCTCGCAGACAAAGCCTAAGCCAAAGCAGATGGGACAGTTGGGATCGGTCATGGCATGAAAAAGCGCGCGGGCCTTGCTCCAAAGATCGCAAGCATACCGCGCGCCTCGGTTGCGCCGCCAATTCTTTGCGAACCGCGGCGGCCGAATTGCCTACCTTGTCGACGGCCTTCCTCAGTTCGTCCGTGGAGACGCCAGGTTGCTTGGTCCAGTACTTGCCTGGAACTCTTCATGCATGTTGATCTTGCTACGGTCGCGCTGGTCCCCACTGGTGAGATTGTCGCTCATCCCCCTCCTCCATCGCCTGTACAAGCCGTTCATCGTCAAGAACGGTCAGCAGGTCATTGATCGTCTTTTCGCTGTCCCTCGGCCCAGGCTCGACATAGCGAGCCAGGATGGCTTGGGCTTCTTCTACCGCTCGGGTTACGCGATCCGGCATGCCGATACTCCACTCACTGGCAAGGAAAACGCCCGTAAGAACGGCGTGTTCCCAAAAGGAAGGCCTCCGGGAGAGCAGAGGCCTAGTCTGGGGAGGTTGCATATGCTTGGAGAACTTGACCTGCTGCGCCCCGTTCCTACCGCTGCGCATGAAGCTGGCGCCTCCGCGCTGATCGCTTAATCTGCGTTATGGGTGCGCTCGATGCGTATTTCGGCGATGGTGAGCGGCGATTTCAGGCGATCGTGAGCAGCTGTTTCGCGCGATGATGAGCAGCGGCTTTGACCGACATGGGTGATTGGTT
>NZ_JADPIQ010000098.1:0-698 GCF_023073015.1 Bradyrhizobium sp. 87 | reverse complement strand
GGGGCCCAATCCGGAAGCGGTGATGTCATTGTACGCCGCCAGCAGTTCATCCATATGGTCCTTCCGTCGATTTCGAAGAACAGCGGGGTTTCAGGCAAGACGCCGAGGCTACGGAAGTGGTCGACTATTTCTCGGTGAACCTCGATCGCAGCCCACGCGAAAGCTGAAGGGACCGGACCAGCCTCAGTAGAAGGAGGAAGCGTTCCCCTGCGTCCGAGCCGGTCGAACTCGGCCGCCCCTTCTTCGAGCCCGCTGTCCCGCAACGCCCGCTTGTGGCATCGACCTGACTTTCAGAAGGTTCGCCGCGCTTTCGCGGCTGAGACAATCCGTACGAGCGCTCGAACCGCTGCCGTCAGAGTACAACATCGTAGAAGATCGTACTTTAGCGTACAAAGTCGTTGCCATGTTGGTGGCGATACGACTCGAATCCCGACCCGAACATTCTGGTTTTGGTTCTGCATCAACGGTATCTTTCTGCGACAGACAGAACAGATCGTCCGTTTTGCCCGCTGCAATAGCCCCGCACGTCCGAACAATCCTTGCACCGCATGTAACGCTCCAACTCGTGGATCGGCGTCGTCTTCGTTCGTCGCACGACTGCGCTCACACCGTCTAATGGGACGTAAGCTCTGACAGATTGCGACGCGCGCAAGCAGGAGCCAGCGTGCAGCTTTAAACGTTTATGGGCGTGGATCGAT
>NZ_JADPIQ010000027.1:0-20752 GCF_023073015.1 Bradyrhizobium sp. 87 | reverse complement strand
CGGTGTCCAGCCGCATCAAGAAGCCGGATATACGTCAGCAGTTGTGGCCGTCGATCCTGATCAAGCCAGTCGTTGCAATCGGGCGGGGTCCATATACGTTCCACACACGAGTCAGAGCCCCTTTTGGATGCCGATCGGGGGTCCAGTCCAATGCCGAACGCCACCCGTGTCAGCCACGACGGCTCGTGTGGATCGGTGGGAACTACTACAGCATACCCGACCATACGTGGCGCAGTGTCGACGTGCAGCAATTGCCCGATGTAATCCCATTCTCGATCAAGGCGCAATCGTTGCCGTCCATCCCGTTCTGGAGAAGGCCGCCGGCGAACTCGCGTCGCGCCGGAGCATCGACAGGCGGTCAACCGGTCTAGGCCGCGACCAGGCATATCCGAAGCCCTCGTCGATCGGGCCGGCGATCACATGCCAAGGCGGTCGCTGGGTTTTACCGAGGTGTCGCAAACGCCTCCCCCAATCGGAAGGCCGGCCATAACGATCCACGCGCAGCCGGCAGCGATCGACAGCGTCAAGAAAGGCCTAGTCGCACTCAAGATGCCAGGTGCGCTCAGAATGCTGGACACCACGCTGCGGCGAATTGAAAGAGGGTGAGGTCACCTGGATTGAGGCGCTCGAAACACTTATCGAGGAGCTGACCTTGCGCGACAGTCGCCGTGTCAGCATCGCGCTGAGAATGTCTCGCCTGACCACCGTCAAAAAGGCTCGCTGGCTCGACTTCGCATTCCAGCTCCATCACAATCGCATTCTGGCGCTTGCCCAATCGAAATTCATCTGCTTGCGACACCGGCAAGAGCGATCTCACGACGGCACTCGCGGTCGAGGCCGTCAAGGCGGGAAAGAGCGTCGCGTTCGCCACGATCGCGGACATCGTGACCACCACCGTGCGCGAGCACCTGCGGTTCCTCGCCCGCGCCTCCCTCCTTGTCGTCGACGAAATCGGTTACCTCCCGGTCGCGCCTGGCGGCGGCAACCTGTTCTTCCAGTTGGAAGACGCCCGCTATGACAAGGGCGCGATGATCCTCTATTCGAACTGGCCACAGCAGTGCTTGATCGACTGCTTCCCCACGCAATTGTTATCACATCGAGCTATCGGCTCCGCCAGCACGCCGCTCTCGTTCCGGAAAACGTCCGCTCGCCAACCCGCCGCAGCCCGAGCGCCGCGGCCGCCCGCCTGGAAGGACCAATGACGATTCCGATAGCGGCTGATCCCCGAACCACAATCGCCGTCACCCAGGGAAATCTGGACATTCTCACGGAAAGTTCGCTGCCGGTTGACAGAGATCCATGATCGCCACCAGGTACAGCAGCCATCTGCAGTCGAAACGTAAGTGATGTCGGCGAGCCAGATCCGGTTCGCTGCCGCGGCCCTAAAGTTGCGATCAATGAGGTTTGGCGCGATCGGCAGGCCATGACGGCTGTCGGCAACGCGGTGCGGCCGGGCCATCGTGGCGCCGATGCCTTGCCGATGCGCTAGGCATTCGATCCGGCCACGGCTGGCGCCAGGTCCCTGTGCCCGCAGCGCGGCATAGACCCGTGGGTTGCCGTCCCCGAGCGCCGCTGTCCTGATGAGATATCAATCAAGAGCGCAGCATTGGTCGTCGTGCGTGCGCTGTCCGGACGCTCGCGCCAGGCGTGATAGCCGGCTGGCGAGACCTCGAGCAAGAGACAACAGAACCAATAGGTCCGCTACTAGCTAAGTCCGGGTCACTTGTGTAGGGCGGCAGCGCCAGGCGCAGCGGGCGGGTGCTTGCATTGCGCGATATCGTGCACCGATCGTTGCGGATAACGTGATTTGGTCCGCGCAATCGGAATACGCTGCGCTGTCGCGATTGCTTGTATTGCGGTTGTGGCTCACCAAGCGTCCACGTTCTCGAGTTAACGCATTTAGTCTTGAGCGCATATAGGTCGCAGATCCAGGCAGACTTGACGAGCAATCAATGCGAGGCGCTTTCGCATCGACACGCAAGACCGATCCGCTGCATTGATATTCCGAGCTTTTTTGCTTCAACGCGTCGCGCAAAGCTCCTGGTCAGGAGTCCGGCCGATCGCGCACTCAATGCGTTCGCGCATAGCTGGATCGATATCTTTGGCGCCGAGCAACTTTGGCGCCGGCCGCTCTTGCATTTGAAGAGCTGGTCTATCCCAGCTAGCGCAACTGCAGAGCCCCAGAGTGGCGAAGAGAGCCCAGCACGAAAGCAGACAAAATGAACCCAAGCGCCACCGCACTGTCTTTCGAGGTGAATTCATGCGGCCCTTCTTAAATTGACTGCTGCGCCTGTGAATCGGCTGCAAGGAGCGTGTTGCTGAGTTCCTCGGACGGGGCGTCGTCGTCCTTTGCAGCTGCGAGTGTAATGGATCCGACAGGCTGGATTGTGAAGTCCGAGGCAAGGTCCTGATAGGATAGAACAGCAAGATCGATCCCATTACGGGTGAGAAAGCCGCGGACAAAGCGTCGAATATCCATCGAAGCAAGGATAACCGGCTTGATCTGCGCCCGAACTACGTTCGAATGGATCTGACGCATTTTTGAGAGCAGCGCCTCGCTTTGCCCGTCGCTCAAAACCAAGTAGGGTCCTTTGGCAGTCTCTCGAACCGCGCTGCGCACGATATCCTCGGTTTGACGTTCGATGATAAAGACCGGCACGACGCGGTGTGCGTTGGCATACCGGTGGCAGATTTGCCGTCTCAGACCGGAGCGAACATGTTCCGTGAGCAAGACGACGTTTTGTTCACGTCCGCTCCATTCGGCCAATGCCTCCAAGACCAGCCGTGTGTTCCGGATCGGAATACCCTCGTCCAGGAGGCGCCGCAAGACGTCGGCTACTTTAGGGATTGGCGTCGTACGCAACACCTCCTTGACCAGATCGGAATATTCCGTCTCCATGCGGCCCAGCAACTGGCGCGTCTCCTGGATACCCACCAAGCACTGTGCATAGCGGGTCACCGCCGAATGGACGCGCAAGGCCAGGATTTCAATGGGACGGTGGTGCCCGATGCCGGCTGCTTTTAGAGCCGGTGCATTGCTCTGTTCAATCCAGATTTGATCCGTCTCCCGGTCATGCCGAAACGGGATGCCACTCAATTCAATGTTGGCCGGATCGTCGTGGAGTGCGAGCTGAGTTGGATCAATTAACTCCTGCTCGACGGGCACGCCCTCGACATCCACCCTGTACTGCAACTCTGGCAAGCGCTCGTCGACCTCGATGGGGATGCGCGGAATTGTGATGCCGAGATCAGACGAGATCAGTCCCGAAACGCGTGCAATGTGCTGTTGCAATTCTTCTTTGTCTATCGCCCGTGTCAGACTTGACGCAAGGAACAATGCGATGGGAAGCGCCTCCGCAGGCACGGTTTCCTTGCTAGACTGTGTGGGAGCGGGGCGAGAGACATCAGCGCTTTTCTTGCCGCCTTGGGCCCCACCGTCGGCAAAGCTCGCTGCTGCAAAGACTGTAGCCAAGACGAGAAAGACAGGGAGCGGAAAACCCGGAATAGCCCCCATTACAACGAGGACGCAGGCAGACAGCCGCAATGCCTGCGAGTTTGCTGTGAGCTGGTTAACGATGTCGGTCCCAAGATTGAGCCTTACAACCCCATTTACACGAGTGATGATTGTCGCTGCTGTAATCGAGAGCAGCAGCGAGGGAATTTGTGAGATTAACGCATCACCTATGGTCAGCAGGGTATATTGATGCAGCGCCGCCTGGAAAGACATGCCCTTTGAGAGCAGGCCGATGGTGATCCCGCCCAGCATGTTGACGCAGATAACCACCAATCCTGCGATGGCGTCGCCCTTTACGAATTTCATGGCGCCATCCATAGCCCCGTAAAGCTGGCTTTCTTTCTCCAATGTAGCGCGCCGGCTGCGGGCTTCGTTCTGATCGATATGGCCATTGCGCAATTCCGCATCGATTCCCATCTGCTTGCCTGGCAGAGCATCGAGCGTGAACCGCGCCGCCACCTCCGCCACGCGTTCAGCCCCCTTGGCAACGACGATGAACTGCACCATGGTCACGACTAAAAATATGACAATGCCGACGACGATGTTCCCCGATATGACGAAATCACCGAACGTGCGAATGATGCTGCCGGCATCCCCCTCAGCCAAGATCAGCCGCGTCGTTGATACGGTGAGCGCCAGACGGAATACCGTGGAAATCAGAATGACGCCTGGCAAGGACGAGAAATCAAGTGGAGTGCTAATATAGAGAGCGACCATCAGCAGCAATATGGCGAAGCCCAGATTGAAGCCGACGAGCGTATCGATCGCCACTATCGGGATCGGCATGATCATCATGCCGACCGTCAGAAGAAGCATCAACGCGACCATCAAATCGGAGCTGGCCGACGCGCGCGCAATGATCTTACGCAGGACGCTGGTCATGGGGACCTTCCGATCGTTGATTGATCAGGCCAGTGCCGTCACGCAACGAGACATAGCGTTGGAATGCGGCGAGCGCCTCGTCTATGAGACCGGCCCGCCGCAGGGCGTGGCTACGCAACAGCATCAAAGAGATACGCGCCGAGGGTTCGTCATCAAGTGTGCTCAGTCTATCTATGACCTGCAACGCCTCACCTCCGAGACCTTCCAAGATGAGGGCATAGGCGAGAATCCGTAATAGATCGACATCTCGTGAGTCCTTGCCGACGATGAGTCGCAAGAGAGCAACGGATTCTGCGCTCTGCCCACATGCAAGGTGAAGATAGGAAAGTGTACAGAGCAAATCGCGCTCCTGCCCTGAACGCAGTGAGACGTTATCGGATTCGGAAACGTTGGTCGTCCGTTGCGCTCTATCGGAGTTGAACATTGTTAGGCTTCGATCAAGCTATTCCGATTCTGGCGGAGCAGCGCTAGCCAGTGCAGTCCCTGCCGTAGGACCACGATACCGTCCCCAGCTATTGGATCCGCAGGCGCGGCCGCCAGCTTATGGACGAGACCTTCCAGAACAATGCTATACCGCTCTGCCCGCAGCATGTCTGGATGACGAAGGCTTGGCATGACGAAGGAGAGTAGATCGTGCGCGATATCGCGCCCGTAGAGCGATGCCACCCCAGCGCGTTGCTCGAGCTCATAAATGCGAGTGCGCATCTCGTTGAGACTGACACGCCCGACTGCATCAATATCTTTGGCCCCCGATGCGGCTTCGATCGCTACATCCAGCGGCATATAACGCGTGTTCAGCTCGCCCCAGATCGACGCCAGCTCCTTCTCGCCGTTTGCACGAGCACCGTCCGCCTCACCTTTATTGGGTTGGATGGTCGGCCCTATCGCTGGTTGATGATGGTGCTCGCTGAGTCTCGGCAAAGCAGCGCCAGGCCCGACATCGTAGCGGGACACCTTTGACATGACGATCTCCTTATCCCTTCCTTCGGGCCCGGAAAGCCTAATACGGAACGGCAACAACGCGGCCATTGCGGCTTAGCAACACACGCCCATCCTCGATTCGAGTGACCGCCCATCCGTCGGTCAAGAGAGCGCCGACGAAATACTTCTGCCCACCGACAAGCAGATAGGGCTGGGGTCCGCGCGAAACAGCTTCGATCGCGATTGAGGATGGCTGCTTTTCCTCCTTGACGATCACTCCGTTCACAAGTGTCACCGCGCCGTATGTACGACCATCGAACCATTGCTGGAGCTCCTGCCATTTCGCAGCGGTTGCAGGCGTGACTTTTCCCTCAGCGCTAACAAAACCCGGCCCCGAACCAACCCTGATATCGAGCAGGCCCGCCTTATCAATTTCCTGTTTCAGGACTTCGGCTGCAGCCTGAGCTCGCCGATCGTCAGGCCGGTTCATACCCAGCTTGGGTACCAGCTCTGCGGCAGGCGGCGCAATGCCGGTCGGTGCACCTCCGCTGGCTTTGAAGAGAACGGTCGAGAGACAGCCTACACCAAGACAGCTGAGGAGCACGAGGGCGAGAGCTGAGATCCAAACGCGCGAGAGGCTAATCGACCGAGCCTCAACTGCATTCTGCATCGACCAGCGAATAGACACGGCGCCCGCACGAATGACGGCGGGAAGAAAAAGAACAACACGCTCACCTACGGCAATATCCCCCCCGCCCTCTGGGGTGCTTACGGTCGCAAGAGCCTCAAGCTCAATTGAATTGCCAACGAGGGTGATACGTAGGTGATGCGGCTCAAGCCCTTGTTCGACGAAAACCATATCCGCGTCGAGGCCGCTACCGATAAGGCTCGTTCCGACAGCCGCCTTCCCGCTTAGCCCGGCATAAGGTCCCGACAGCACCTCGAAATGTAAGGAGGCGGCCTCATTCACGGACAATTCTCCGAACTATGAGGAGCACAGCAGGGCGATTGGTCCGCACGACTCATTCCTAGGCCGCACCACTCACGTCATCCCGATGAGGGAAAGGCGGGGCGAGGATTCGCCCCGCCTTTCACGGTTATCCGTTGACGCGCTCGCTGGCCACCTTCCTCTCACTCGATAGCTCGGTCGACAGTGAACGCAACCGGATGTCCTGCACCATGGCTTGCAGGCTAACGGCCTTCAACTCCGCGATTAGCGTCTCGAACGTAGCCGCCCCACCAACCTTCTCAAGTGCAGTTCCAGCGCCTGATGCGGCGGTAGACGCCGTGGACCCGCTGGAACCCGTGGACTTATTATCAGCCTTGCTATCATTGGCGTCGTGGGTACTACCAGTAGAAGAGCTAGTAGAACTTGCTTTCGTCATATCGCTTCACCTTCTGTTTATTTGCCGCCATCGATGGCGGCACTCCACTGACGTCGAAGAACCGGCGTCAGGTATCCTCTTCTGTTTCAGCTACAGCTTCGTGAAGATTTGCCATGTTTCGCTCCATCGCCTGCATCGCGAAGTTGGCAAGAACCGAACCGAAAGCCGACTCGAAGTTCTGACGATCAGCTACCGACTGCGAGCTGTCACTGTCGGAATTGGTATGGATCACGCCTTCGATTGCCCCGGCCATCTGGTGCCCCTCACTTCAGTTCCGCCAAAACGGTGGTATCACCACCGAGCGATTCAGTTTGCTCAGGCTACTGGGATTAGCTGTCGAGAAGCTGACGAGAAGGAGAACAAGCTCAATATCGTCAGCGTGAACCCCAGCTGAGAGCGCGGATTCGCAGGTACATGCCGCGACTGCCACCGCGCGAATTCTCGGCCCCACTTTCAATCTCTACATTATACGACGAGCGCCAGATCGCGGCGCAGGCCCAACGCACCTCATCACATTCCTCGATCAGGCGCACAATGGTGTGATGGCAAGTCAGCGGCAAAACGGCGCGCAATTCGAAATGCCACCGTGGGAATCGGTGGTGATGTTGTTTCGCGGCTCCACAGCGATGGTCACTCGGGGCTGACGACCGCAGGCGCCTGCTTTCCGAAAGCGTCAGAGCAACGTCGTGCCTGCGCATGCTCTGAGCCGGAGATGAGTTTCATGAGCACGATGACGCCTCTTCGGGATGTTAAGACGACCGACATTGGCTCGTCCTGCTCCGTCTAAAGTCGTCAGCTTCTCGAAAGCTCGCCCCCTTAACAGAAGGCCTCGATCTTACGACGCCGATGCCAAGTATTTACCGCAATGGAATGGAAATGAACCAAATGCAGCTCAACAGCGTTTCGCTGCCCGCCAGTGCAGATCCAGCTCGGTTCGGGCTCGTTCCGGGGGCTTTGTCGGCCTTGGGATCATCCGCGCAGACCCCCGGCCAGATTCGGGAAGGCGAACCTTCGATGTTCGAGGCGATGGTGTCCATCTGCTCGCGGGAAGAGAAATCCGACGTTCCCTCCACGCCACCGGATCTGCTGCAGCCAGAGCGACAGATCCCGCAGGATTCGCTGGACCAGTTGTCAGCGCACGGGAAGGCGGCGATCGAGGCGCTGATGAAGGATCCGGTTTTTTCTTCCTCGGTCGATTCCTCCTCGGTCGATTCCTCTTCCGTCGACACCCCTGGTGCAGACGCATCGTCGACGGCTGCTCCATCGCCTGACGTACCGAGCACTCCGGTGCCAAGCTCTAGGATCACGTGGAACGGCGGCACGCTCACCAATGCCGAGTTGCAGATCGTGGCAGTGCTGAACCGGCACAAGGACCAATGCCCACTCAGCTGGGACTCGCTGGCAGCCAAGGCCAGCGATCCGTCGACGCCCCCGGACCTGAAGGAGGCGATCGAAGGATTGCGACGCGATCCAGAGCTCTTCTATGCGATTGGCTCCCAAGGGGACGGCCGCTGCGGCGGCAAGATCAAGGCCAAGGATCTGTCAGAGTTTTCCGCCAGCCATTCGCAGGTTGCTACATTCCAGGAGCAGCAAGCGCAAAGCTACGAGCAGAACTATATTCCATCCGACGGCACCTCGAATGGACAAGCATCGGTCATGACCTTGAATGATGCATCGCGCGAGCTTTACAAGTATTCTGACTACCTGCCCAAGAATTTGAGCTTGGACGATTTCAAGCGGATCGTCGACGGCAAAGCCGACGTCGGTAAGTGTCCGCCTCAGCTGATCGCGGCGGCTCAACACTTCCTCGAGCACCCGGAAGCCTGGAAGCAGTTGTGCGGTGGTGCGACTGATAAAATCCACAAGGAAGACTTCTTGCAAGTCGCCTCGTCGTCGATGAATTCCACGCAAAGCGAGCTGAACACGCTCGACACGATCAACAAGAATCAGAACGCCTTCTTCGGGGACGGTGACCTGACACGACACAAGTTGGCGAGTATGGTCGAGGACAAGACTCTCGACCCGAAGATACGAGAAGCGGCATCGCAACTGCTCTCGGACCCGCTCTTGTTCCGTTTGCTAAACAATTCGATTACGGGCTACAAGACCCATCAGGAGTTCTTCGACTTAGGCGGCGGGCATACGGTCGACTCCGGTAATATCAGCAACAACGACTTTAGGCACTTCTATAGCAACATGTCACCTGCGAACCATACCGTTCAGCAGATCAAGACCCATGTCCCCAAGACCGCCGCTGAACAAAATGCAGTCACAGACATGGTGATGGGGGTATCCGACCAACCCGATGTCGCGTCTCCGAAGAAGAATGGTGGGGTGCTCATGCATGCGGTCGATGACGTAGCCAAGGTGGGTTCGAAGGTGCTCGACTGGGAGGCGACGGCAGTAGGCCTGCTCGGCGTCATTCCGGGACTGGGCGAGTTGGCCGATGGCATTTCGATGGTGCTCGAGCTCGAGTCGCAAGCATTGAGCCTTCTGCATACGGGCATTAGCGGGGGTAATATGAAACAGGCGCTGGAAGAGGTTGGCCTTAATCTTGCGGGGCAGGCCATTAGCTTTGTAGCTGGGCCCGAGGTCAAATTCGCGCTGCGCGAGGGCCTCGCAAAGGAGATGCTCGAACAGAGCGTGCAATTCGGCCTCGATACGGCGATCTCGAAAGTGCAGTCCTATGCCGAGGACCATTTGGACGACCTGAAGGCACGCCTTACCGAGCCCATGCAGGCCGCAGGCGTTCCGAGTCAGGTCGCTACGCCGCCGTTGTCTCAGACGGTGGCCTGAAAGGCGAGTTGCGGGTAAGGTGCGGATTCGTATGCAGGGACGGACCCTTGCAACTTCTGCGCCGCTCGACTGTACGGCGTCGAGAAACTCGGTATGTGCCACGTCATCAGGGCGAAGCCGCCGCTCGGCAAGCGGCGGCGGAAGAACGCGCGCTGCACGCGAGGCGCACCCCAAGCAACTGGCGCCAATCTTCTGAGAAGCCGGCTCCGCAAATTTGAACAGGTCGCAATTGGAGTTTCTGTCGGAAAGCGGCGATCATCGCCGCGAGCAGCTGAGATTGAACAGATGACCGCGCAGGAGCCACAGCCCGGCTTTTCAGGCGAAGGGGGCGCTTGCCACCGTCAAGGGCGACCGGACGATAGCCGAATGGGCCGAGCACTTCGACGTCCACCCCATCCGGTGACGGCCTGGAAAGCTCAGCTTGATGGCCGGGCTTCTGACGTGTTCGGCGCGAGGGGCTCCGCGACGGTTGCGCCCGCGGTCGATGTGAAGTCACTAATGCAAAGAGCGGGGAATTGACGCTGGAGAATGATTCCTAAGAAACGGCAGCACCGACTTGCTGCTCCAAGGGTTCGAGAGCAAAGCGCAATGCCTTGGCACGCCCATGCGAATTGTTGACCACTCGCGTTGGGTAACGCGTCTCGTAGGACGAGGCCCTTGGTGACATAGTCCGTCCGCATCGCAAAGCGTTGTAGAACAGAACTGCGATCTTGCGGCCGCGGCGGTTACCGCCTTGGCCTTGCCGATGCGCGATGAAAGTCGCCTGTAAAAGGCGCCGAGCGCGGTGTCTGTACGACCCGCGTCACGGCAGCAATGCGCAGAAGTTCTGCCGCCCGCGCGGCGCGTTCGGGATGAGAGCATTCTTCCGCCGGAGACCTTGTTGTTCGGCGCCAGTCCCAGCCAGGAGGTAAAATGCTTTGCACTTCGCCACGAGGAGAGGTCGTCGCCCCCTTCAGCGATCAGCTTCAGCGAGAGGTAAGGGCCGAGGCCGTCGAGCGTGGTGGAGTCCTTTCCGACCAACCGAACAGAGCCACGCTGACGTTCGTAAGCTAGAGCGTTCGCCTGATCGGTTCGATTCCGACGCGCCTTCAATACGGCTTCGATCCGGGGCGTCGCAGACAGATGCTTTCTCGTGGTAGGCGTCTAAAGCGCAAGTGCCTGCTGGAGCGCAACCAGACGCTCGGCGGGATAGCTTCCGGTGAGCGCCCTCACGATCGTCTCCGCACTAGCGTGGCAACTGCATTGGCGCAAGCACGCCAGCGCCTCAGGATCGCGCTCGCCGGCAAGGATCACGAGGATGAGGCGCGGCCGGTGGCGCCGGTGATGTCGGCAAGACCTGGTGGAGTTGAAGATTTATCTCCGTCAAGCCCTGCATATGCTTGATGTGGGAGGCCGCGTACTCAATCAGACGCTCGCGCTGGCGCACGTAGGATCGCGGCTCCGCGATCTGTCCTTTCCTATACGCGATTGACGGACCAAACGACGCCTTGGCGGCGGCCACTGGCGGGCTGACGGTACTTCGTGTAGAGCCCTCTGTCGTTGCCGCCCGTGATGCAAGAAGTTTCTGACGTTCGGCGTGTGGACGATGCGGTTTTCTGTCAGGACTTCCTTTACGGCGTCCTCAAGCCGCGTGGCCGGTCTGGTGATCCGCGGATCAAGTCCAAATCTCATCTCCGAGCACCTCGGCTCTAACTGGTTTTCCTGATCCAGATCTCTTCGATCGTTCCGCCCATTTGGGTCGTAGCCTTCTCACACCCTTCACCAACGTAAGGCTATTTCTGCTGCATTCGTCATGATGCCGTCACTGCCTGCGCTGGGTTCCGCAATCCACCTTCCGGGTGGCCATGGTCCAAATCGCCCGAGCCATCTTGGTCGCGAAGGCGATCACCACGAGCATGCGCGGCTTCTGCGAGAGCGCTTCGGCGACACAAGGGCTGCGTTTGCGCTCAGGCAATCTACCACTTAGCCGGCGGCCAGACCGTCGTCCGCCAATGATCCCAGCAGAGCTGGCTCGAGATCGGAAGACGAGCCTCGGGCATGGTAGTCGATGGCTCAGCTCCGGCTGCCTGTCTTCCCGACTCGGCTTTGGAAGGCGGAGCTTCCATGAGTTCGAGCACGGCGCACCGCGACGAGCTCGACGCCTCGGCAGGTCCGGGTGCCCCGCATCGTGTTCCCCTTGCCACGCGCCGCTTGCACCAGTCCAGCACCTCCTCGCCTTGTTTTGGGTGGATAACGTGGAAGCCTGCATCGCGCAACGCATCCACGATACGCGGTCGAGCTGCCCAAAGGCGTGGTCGGATTTTCCTTTATGCGCTGGCGTCAGCTTACGGACAGCTAGGCTGTTTATCAAGCGGGTAAGGTCTAACGACCTGAAACAATGCAAGATGTATGATCCAGGTGCAGTCGTCATGTACGGTCGCGTTAACAATTGGCCCGATATTCCGGCCGAGGAAAGATATCATCGGGCAGCCAAGGCTGAGGAAGCGGGTGCCGAAAGCCAGGGCTTCGCCGATGCGTTCGCTAGAACGCGATTGCAGGAGTCTGCTGACAGCTCACCTTCGCAACCGAGTTATTCCCTCGTTCGAAAACCTCCTGTGGTCGAGATCGACAGAGCTACCTTCCGGACAGAAGTGAGGACCTTTCATAGCGACGCAATCAACCGCATCGCCAACAATCCACACGAGTACTCGGAATTTGTATCCGCAAGAGCTAAGCGCACAGCAGAGGTCGCGAGGGAATACGGTATCAGAAGAGATTCAGAAGACGCCCGATATTACAGCTACCAATTAGGAAATGTGAGCGTCGGCCTCCAAAGAACGGAGGCCGGATTCAACATGAGTGAGTTCGAAAGCGATAAGTGGCGAGAACAGTTCCCTGGACGAAGTGAAGTCACCTCAATTGTGGATTTTCAGGTTGCTCATCCGCTTGTCGCCAACGCCGGCGATATTCTGCTCGAACATCAACTTCGGCAAGACGGCGAACGACCATTGGTGAACTGGCGTCCTGCTAATGCAGAGGCGAAGGCCCGCGCAGAGACAATGGGCTTCGTCGAAGTGGATGAGGACGACATGGTACTTGACCCCACTCAGTCCGCCCAGTGGACAAAAAACAGCCTTGGTGAATGGCAACGTGCAACTAAATCTCAGCTTTATCTCTCCAAAGTCGATAGTGACACTGAGCTTGCAGCAGATTCCGAAGAGGATGGTGACTTTATGTAATGCGATATCCGCAGGCATTCATGTTTGGCAGGCGGTGGAGCAAGGAGAGCAGGCAAACGGACAGCTGCGGCAGAGATCAAGCCTTAGCCCAGCGAAATCGACAATTCGACTGGATCGGCGAGGTGCTTTGTACAACGGCACCAATGTTCACCATCAGCCCGGTGCGAGGTGGTTTCGCCGTTTGATGCGCCTATCTGAGGGAGATAAGGTGTCTCGGCCATTTCGGTCGAAGACACCGAATCAGGAGAGATGTCGAACGAATTGAGCCACAGAAATCCATGCGCTCTGATCCTGGCGCTAAGCTCTGCGCCGCTGCCGCCGACCTTAAGGACGGACGTGTTGACGGCGCGATGTGGCCCGTCCTGAACCGGCTTAATACCAGACGCGATCTCGACAAGCTTGTGTGCGGCGGCTTCGGAGCCAAGCGAGCTTGATCGACGGCCAACGTCATCAGGTTCGGACTGACTCACTGCCGCCAAGCATCGTGGAATCGTCGCCGCTAAGAAGGCGGTTTGAGCGCCTGCGACCGGACACCTGCTTGCCAGAGGACGATCAGGATTGATGTCAGCAAATCCCTCGACCAGGCGGGCACGCGGCGGAGGTTGTCGCCGACGGCGGTGAGAATGACGTTGCTCGCGTCGCCCTCACGCCCTTGGGATGGCAGCGGCCGAGGTGGCCATCGCTCTTCATGTGGCCAATAATGGGTCGTTGGCTGAACGGCCCGGAGCTCGCGCTCGATGACGCAGAAGACAGAAGACGCGGCCCGGAGATGAAGACGCGGCGCGGTCCTATCGGTGTTTATGGCCGCGATAGCCCTGGTCGACATAGGCGCGCTCGATCGCGCAGCCGGTTAGCGTTTCCGTCGCGTCGATGATGGTGCCGCGCGAGTGTCCGTCATAGTGATTGCCGGACGGTGCGCGAGCGTGCAGCACGGAACTGGCCGCCCAGCGCGCGGCCGTGGTGGTGACGATCGAGGCCTTGACGCCGAACTCGGAAGGCGCTGCCGCCTTGCCTTTGCGGATGTACTCGACCTCGGGCGAATGGAAGGAATAGAGTTTCCTGCGCTGCCGCTGCTGTTGCGATCCGCGCATCAACGTCAGTACGGCGTCGTTCTTTCTTCCTGCTCATTTTCTGAACCTCGGTTGAGAGCCCGCCGCGGCCCGTCACGGGTTCGGAAGCCGGAGAATTCAGGGGGCCGGCGCACCCTTAGGCCGAAACGAAATGAAGGGCGGCCAAGCCGCTGCGCCCGCCACCGGCCCCTCAGACCAACAGCGGGGACGGGCGCACGTGGCGACCATTTTGGGCCTCGTATATTGAACCGGTAGGCTGCAGCGGCCTTGCTCCGCCCTCGACTACGCTTCGCACCACGCCTCTCGACCATTGGGCGTCCACCGGCCTCTCGCGGTCGCGGCGAGAGTGCGATTTGATGTGATAGCGATTCTGGACTCGCACGACCAACTGGAGGAGGATCATCGTCTGTGTCGGTGGGCGAAACTGGCTACAGGTGAGCACATCTAGACGCTGCGCCTGCATGCTTGGCTTGGGTGGCTATCAATGTTGAACACGCCCCTCTTCAACTCACCGGTGGACCTTTCATCGCCCGCGCCGCGCGATCTCGTCAGCGACTGCGCTCGCGGCGCGCACGAGCCGTTGAGGCAGGGGTCTCGAACATGCCAGAGTCTCATCATTGGGTTCATCGCTGCCCTGTTCGAGAGCCTCGGCAGCCAGCGCGCTTATTACCGATGCCTTGCGCGGGCGGTTTCAAGTGGTGCCGATGGAGGCGATGGATCGTCTCTGACGTGATCAGGAAGACATAGGCGTGTTCGAGCGTATGGCCCATGCCAAGGTAAAGATCGTCACTTTGGCCGAATAAGCTGCTGCGAAAGCCGCAGCGCCGCATCAATCGTGACGCAGCGAGCAGGCAGGCGCGCTACTGATTGGATCGGCAGATCTTGCGGAGCGGTTCGACTCGGCACCGGTTGCGCCGTGACAGCGCCCGCTTCCGGTACAGGGAAGCCTGTGGTTGCGCAAACCTCGGCCAGCTCCACGATCGGCCTCCCCGTACGGTGCGTCCGTCTTCTCGGGGGCAAAATAGATGAGGCATCGTCTTCGGGAACACCCCCTTCATAAGGCAATACGCGCTCTCATCGTGAATTGTCGGGCCATAATGTTGCCCCGAACGGACCAAACCGCGTACCAACTCTGAAAACCAAAGGGTGCAGGCGCTTCGTGATAAATGCGGGGAGCGTCGGCGGTCGAAATTGATCTCAAACACGACAATCGTCGACGCCAATGTCCGGCAGTACCTCGTCACGGTCTAGGCTCGACTAATGGCCAGACACACGTCCGCCTTGTAAGGAGCGGTTCATCTGCAGGGTTTGCCATAAGCGCGGCACCATCCTAAGGGCCATTCCCATGAGAAAGCGTGCCGACCAAAAATTGCAACATCTCCACGTCGTGTACGCGTCAATCGAGCTTTCTCTCCTGGTGCCGACTTCGAGACTCTTCCATGCGAGATCCGTACGAAGGCCGATCTCGTGGTCCTTCTCACTCTCGTAGGCCCTATCGAGCACCGCCCGCACCCGAGACGTTGCCTAGGCTTCGAACATCGGGATAGTCCCGAGAAAGAATGATCAAATCGACCGGGTTTGCAGAATTAGATTGATTAAGGCCACCGCACAAACCTGTCCAGGGGCTGCGAGATACCAGATACCGGTATTTCCAAGTCCGTTAGGTATCAACGCCTGCTCGGCGAACGTCCGCTTTGGGCAATCGGATTGAACGCTCGAGCTTGCGAACAGCCGAAAGCGCGGACTCACATAGGCATAGAAGCCTAGGGAAGCGATTGGGCGATCAGCAAGCGCATCAAGCGACCTATCGTAGGCATGAAGGCAGATCTCTGTAAGAGCGCGGACCACCAATCGCCGGGCCTGAAGCACTTCCGGAGAAGCGCACCGCTTCGGGACCAGCAAAAAGCAGCCGATCATCGGCGCCACAGGCAGATATCAGCTAGGCAACTCATTGCCGTCTGCTCGATCAGAGACAAGCCACAATCGAAGCTTCTCTTGCCCGCGAGGTGCCACTATGTCACGTTTCAAACGCATTCACCTTGTGTTCGTCGTCACGATCGGCGCCAAGAGCACGACGAGGCACATGAGCCCGGCTAGGACCCCAAATGCGGCTGGCAGTCCCACGTACTTGGCTAGTAAGCCGATACCAGCTGGTCCAATGAGAATTCCGGCATAACCCACCGTCATGATCGCGGCAATCGCCGGACCAACGGGCATCGCCTCCTGCGTGCCGGCGCGCCGGAACAGAATCGGGGCGACATTCGATAGGCCAAGACCAATGAGCAGCAAGCCCATCATGGCGATGACGGCCACCCGTGCCGCCAGCAGAGCTCCGAAACCTGCCAAGGCCAGTAGACTTCCGAACATAAGTGTCGCGCGGTCCCCCGCGCGTTCGACGACGGCGTCGCCAGCAAGGCGTCCCACCGTCATGGCTATGGAGAACAGTACATACGCTAAGCCGCCCTGCGTCTTTGGAGCAAGACCAGCGCCGACGACCAACAAGGCAGCCCAATCGAGCATCGCGCCTTCGATAAGGAAGGCGATCGCCGCAATCACGGCTAGAAGGAGCACGATGGAACGCGGCAGAACGAACGACGGTCCCTGGTCCGCCTGCGCCGTTGGTACCAATCGCGGCCACGCCAGCATGATCGCGATCACTATCAATCCCGAGCAGACCACAGCCGAAACAAATGCGTCAATCTGCAGCGAGAGAAAAGCGGTCATGGCTGCAGACCCCACAAGTCCCCCGATGCTGAATTGAGCGTGGAAGCTGGACATCAGCGGGCACTCCGCCGTGCGCTCCACCTCCATCGCATGAATGTTCGCCGCCACGCTAATCGAACCTATCGAGGCGCCTAAGGCGAATAGCGCGGCGCCGAGCGCCAACTTGCTAGCTGTCGTGAGGCACGGCAGGACGATCGCGAGACTAAGCCCACCCACAAGAATGATCAGCCTGACGCCGTAGCGGGCGCTCAAAACACTGGTCAGAAGCATCGCGATGATGGATCCAGCACCCAGGCAGAGCAGTAGTAGGCCAAGTACGCCGTCATCGGCCGCCAGCCGGTCTTTCGCAAATGGTATGAGCGGGGCCCAGGCCCCGAAGCCAAACCCGGGAACGAAGAATGCAAGACGCGTTGCTAAGCGAGAGGATGGTTGACCAGCAGACGCCATGACAGGGACCCTATTGATAGACGACCTGCGGGCGCTGTACCAGCGACGGGCTCCCGAGCGACAGAGAGTGCGCAGGTTCGGCGGTCGAGAGGACATCGTTTGTTGGCGCAATCCGCCATGCCGGACGGTTCAGCGCGTGATATCGGATCGCGTCGATCGTCACTCTAATTCGATCCGCGACGACATCTTTGATTGCAAATACGATGCCACCGCGAAAACGCACGTGACGCCTCGATCCGGCCTCGATACGATCGGACAACTGTGCCGGCTAGGCATGGAGCGTCGGGGGCTCTCAACAAGCTTGTTACTTGCTGAATTGGTGAGCGCGGTCGCGCACGGAAGGAGCACGAAGCACCCGAGTGCGCCTCGAGACCGCGTATTACGATTTGGTGACGCCCTTCAGCGCGCCAACGCGGCCTCGCCTTCCGTAGTCATATCCGCGACAAGTCAACATGGCTCAGTCGCAAAGCTGACAACGAGACGAAACTCCATCCGCCGATCGCAATCGGTCTCAATGCGAGGCGATGGGTTTGCAACCCTGTTACTCTGGGCTTGCGTAGTCTGCCATAGCTTGTGGCAACCGACATCGCGGTGTAGACGCCGACATAAACACTTTGATCATGGAAGGCACGCAGAGGCTTATGTGCCTGCTAGACTCACGGTCTTTGTCAACGCCCCCCTCACGGCACGCCATTGACGACTTCTTCATCCAATTGGCTGTGCATATGGACCGGCATTGATTCTTGTCCGTGTGCGGAGGGATGCGCTCGTTGCCCAACAGTTCATCCAGAAAGCTCCCCCGCCCGAGATTGCGACCCGCTCGTGCGTAAACAGCGGACGAATCCGTTGCTTGGCCTGCCGCAACAAAGAAGCCTACAGCGTTGCGCATCTTCGACCGAATCCCGAATGATGGTGGCCCATAGATTCAGAACCACCCGAAAATTGCAACTGTAGTGCTAGATCCGGTGCGCCAAATGCATCGAACTCCGTCCGGATCGCGTGTCGGTGTTCCGTTACGCGCATATTCTCTCCTTCAAGAAGGATCAGTGCAAGATCGGCGAATACGCGCTGCCCCAGACAGTCGTGCGTCATCTTCAGTCGGAATTGATTGCGCAAGCCCCCGGTCGACGCGGGCTACGTGCGCATTAGTTTCGACCACTTCGATCTACCCCGGCTAGAACTCTTGCCGCGGCGAAGCGCGAGGGGCGGCCGCGTCGGAACTTCCAGGGTTACACCGACGAGACCGCCGAAACGGATAAGAAGAACACAGTTTGTCGATCTGGTTCTGAATTGCGCTACAGAGTTGGCAACGCGAGCAGTACGTTGTCGATCAGCCGAGTCGAACCGACGTAGGCTGCGGCACAGAGCGCCGCCGGAAGCCGCAGCGGACTCGCGGCGCGCTTGAGCGTATCACCATCGACAAGTTCAAGGTATTGCAGCCGATCAATGGTCTCAAGATGCCGCTCCGCGATCGCAATCAGCTTATCCACCTCGCGCACTCCTGAGCGGAACTCATCCGCCGCGGCGAACAGCCCACGACTGATGGCAACGGCTCGCCGACGTTCTTCCTCGCTCAGATTGCGATTGCGACTGCTCATCGCGAGCCCGTCCGGTTCCCGAACGGTTGGCACGGTGACGATCTCGATCGGAAGATTGAGATCAGTTGCCATGCGACGCACGACCGCGCATTGCTGAAAATCCTTTTGCCCGAAAAACACGACGTCCGGACGCACCATGTTGAACAGCTTGCATACCACGGTTGCGACGCCGCGAAAATGCCCAGGCCTAAAAGCCCCGCATAGTGGCTTCGCCAATTCGCCCGGTTCGACGAAGGTCTCGAATTGAGCCGGATAGACTTCCCGTGCACCCGGCGCGAAGACAATCGCAACACCGGCATCGCGGCACAATTTTTCATCGCGCAGGAAATCGCGAGGATAGCTGCTGAGATCCTCGTTTGGTCCGAACTGCGTCGGATTGACGAAGATGCTAACGACGGTGACGTCGCATTGCGCTCGGCTCGCCTTGACCAGGGCCAGATGGCCCTCGTGCAAATAGCCCATTGTCGGCACGAGCCCGACGCGTTTGCCCGCGCTGCAAGCCTTCGCGAGTTCACGACGAAGCTCAGCGACCGTCGTAATCGTCTGCATCGTAGCACCTTACATCAGGTTGTCTTAGGAGGAGCCCAGTTTGCGATGATGTCACCCAGGCTTTCAGGAAGCCGATAGGACTCTTGCGGCGCCGGGAACGCTCCACTGCGGACATCGGTAGCCCAGCGCGACAGCGCCTCCTGCAACAGCTGAAAACCATCTGCATAGGCGCGAACGAATTTGGCCCGATGACCTTCGGTCAGCCCCAGCACATCATGGAATACGAGCACTTGGCCCGAGCACCCGGGACCCGCGCCGATTCCAATAGTTGGTATCGACAGCGATTCGGTCGCTCGCTGGGCTAGCTCGGCCGGAATGCCTTCAAGCACCAACGCGAAGCATCCGGCCTCCTGCAGACGGTGAGCGTCATCAAGCAGCCGCAAAGCGTCATCGGCTTTCCGGCCCTGCACCTTGAATCCGCCCATGATATTGACGCTCTGCGGGGTGAGGCCGAGATGGCCCATGACGGGAATTTCGCAACCGACCAGGGCGCGCACCATTTCCACGCGCTTGGCCCCGCCCTCGAGTTTCACTGCATCTGCACCTCGCTGCAGGAATCCTCCGGCGTTGCGTATCGTCTCCTCCGGACTGAGGTGAAAGCTAAGAAACGGCATATCGGCCACGAGCAGGGCACGGGGCCTTGTGCGCGCAACAGCCTCGAGATGATGATTCATCATCGCCACGCTGACAGGCAACGTGTTGTCGAATCCGAGGCAGACGTTGCCAACACTGTCGCCGACAAGAATGATGTCGACGATGGGGTCAGCGATGCCTGCAGTAACCGCATCGTAGGCGGTGGTCATGGCGACACGCCGCCGCTCCTGCTTCCATCGCTGCAGGATTGGAATCGTGATCCGCTCAACTGATACTTCCGAAGCGTGGCTCATTTTCGATCCGTTCCGTCAGATGGCCTCAGGTCGATTTCGCAGCTCTAAGCGATACAATTTAATCTCACCTGTCTCGCCTACGATTTTGAAGCCACCGCCCTCCCGAAGTCCCCGCGTCACCGAATATGCTAGGCGAACGGTAATCCGATTCTTGAGACCGAAGCAGTTGAGTATTGCGCGCATCCCGGGGGACCACCCTTTTTCTATGGCGGACGAGTGAAAACTCGTCAACCATGAAAGGGAAACATACGCCTCCAAAGTAGCAGGCGCGTGCATAAAAACTCCAATGGTCGCGCGACCATCAAGCAAGAACTCCCAGATTCAAATTGTCATTTGGAAGCGCGTTGCGTCACGCTGGGCCTCAGGGCGCGCCGATGCGATCATTCTGGCAATTTGCCTGCGGCGTTGTCTTAACCGCATCTCTTGCATGTCGGACTGGCTGGCTCTGCCCAGTGAGGCAATACTCTACCGGAGCGAGTTCTTTTCCGAGCCTCATCAAGTTCAACTGCAGCCAGAGGATTTGTTGCCGCTCACACCTGCGGCATACTTCCCCATACAGAGCTGATAGAAATTGCGTACCATGCCCTGCTCCAATCCCTTCCCCGGGATACTTGGCACTTTCCAGCTCCCGAAACAGGCCTCGCGCTCACCCTCTGTTGTAGCTGCGTATTTCGGCGATGGTGAGCGGCGATTTCAGGCGATCGTGAGCAGCTGTTTCGCGCGATGATGAGCAGCGGCTTTGACCGACATGGGTGATTGGT
>NZ_JADPIQ010000103.1:0-21116 GCF_023073015.1 Bradyrhizobium sp. 87 | reverse complement strand
ACTTGACGCCGGTCCGCTGAATCTTGCCGGGCGAGAGTTTGATCGATCCGTCGTCGCTGTCGTCGCCCTCATAGACGGGGATGTAGTCCATCCCCATCGAATCCTTCTTCGGCGTCGGCGATGTGTCCGGCAGGCCCATGGGATTGCGGTAGTATTTGATCTTGCGCTCTCCGGAGCCGCCGGCCGCCGTTGTCACCGAAGGCGGGGTTTCCGCCTGGTCATCGTCGAAGCTGATGTCGGCGCCTGCGGGCACCGCGCGGAAATCCCGGCCATCTGGGGTCTTTCTCGGCACCAGCGAGTACGACGGCTTGCCGTCCGGATCCTGGTAGTAGATCGGGGCGCCGCTCTCCTCGGCCGCAGCGGGGCCGATCACGGCGGCGGTTCGCGCCGTCGGCCGCTGCGGGCCGGCGACGACGAATGCGATGCCCGCCGCCGCGATCAACGCGGCGGCCAGGCTTGCTGCGACGGAGTTCGTCACTTCTGCGCCGTGATGACGAGCTTGTTCTCGACGGTGCCGGTCTCGCCCTGGACCTTGGCTCCGAGCGAAAGCTGCCACCGCCCGGCCATGTCGAAGGTCGCCTTGAAACGGTACGTGCCCGGCTCCGTCCCCGGCATGGCCGTGACCTTGGTCGCCATCTCCTGCATGCCGTCCGGGGCCATGTCCAAACGGCTGGCGAAGATAACGGCATCGGGGACGGGCTTGCCGGTCTTGGTGTTCACGAGCCTGACGGTGATGATCTTGTCCGGCCCGGCCTGGACTGACTGGTCGACGAGCTCGAACTTGTAGTCATTGATGTCGGCCAATGCGATCGTGCTTGTGCCGGCGACGGCGGCAGCGATCAGCGCGGCCTGGACGGCGCGCGCGAAGGTAGACGTCTTCATTTTCTGGTCCTCGAATGTCCTGGATTCACCGCGAGGCGGCGTGCGTCATCCGCGCGCGCGAGGCGCACGGACGCGATCGGCGTCAAGCGCCGTTCAGGCCAGGGTTCGAGGGGGTTGGTCGGGAGGTGGACGGACCAAACCGTCGCCGACCACGTCGTCTGCCACCGAGTGGGTGGTCCGGATCGCGTGTCGCAACGGCAAAGCGACCGCCTCGGAGGGGCCCGCCTGGGTCGTCTTCAGGACGCACATCGCAACCAGCGGGCAGTCCTGGCAGTCCTTGCTCTTCTGATCGTCAGGGCAGCAGGGCATATCGGCCGACATCGACATGTCGCTCATGCCGTCGAGACGAGCTTGCGCAGCGGCCGCCGGCGCCGCCAAGGGCGCCAACGCCAAGCCAAGCGTTACAAAGAACGCGAACACGATTTTGAGCAGTCGCCGCATGCCGCGACCATCCCACGGGCGGCGGATCTATGGAAGCCCACCGGGTTCACATGTTCGCCAGCCCAATCTGCAGGACTTCAGCTGCAGCAGGAGGGCCCCGAATCGGTCGGATTGCATTGGCGGGCACGGTACCGACCCATAGCTGCAGAACACGCTGGCCGGCCTTCGGCTTCAGCCGGAGTCGGCGGCCGCATTCCAGACCGCGGTAGCCGCATTCTCCTGGTCTCGCCCGGAGCGATCCACGGCGGCGGCAAGTCCCTGGGGTAATCAGGGACCGCGTCTCAGTCCGTGTTCATGACGGCCGCCCGGGCCCGGCCGGGCTATAGCATGGCCCGAACAGCCAGGTTGCGAGTGCGATTGTCAGGCCGAAGCGATGGCGTCCCGCCACCATGAGAGTTGGGTGCGTATCCACGCGTAAGAGCATCGCAGAAAAACCTGCTCCCGAACTCGCGGTCCCCGACTATACGTTGGGAAAGGAACGCCTGCATCTAGCTCTGAAGGATCTCGGAGCTTAGCAAAGCTTTGTTTTCTACAGCATTGGTGCGATGGCTGCCGCTCGCACCGGTTTCCAACTCTCCAGGCGTTTGTTCGCGCAACGATCTTGGGGCCGCCCTAGTCCAGACTGCATTCGAGGGCGCCTGAACAGGTAGCCTTCGACCAGCAGCGCTACAGCCTGCGGATTCCCGTCGTCGACCAGCCGTTCGTCGCTCGGAGACCTTCTCACGACAATCGAAACGCTGCACCGATGGTACTCCCCGATCCGTTGCGACCGACCCTGACGAAGTGGTCATTCAGGATGGATTCGCCTCGATGTCGATTGATTTATCCGAGCGGTCGTTGAAAGTGGATCAACACTGCGGTCATGTGTGCGACGCGTGTGCTGGTTTCCTCCAACGTTGGAAGCCAAGTACAGGCTCCGAAGGAGATCACCATTCACCCTCGAATCGCTGGACGATCGTTATTGCCGCTCGCCGCGCGCCGTGACGCGGTCGCCGGCTGCGCAACGTACCTCGGTTATGAATGGAAGAGAGGACTGTCGCAGCACAATTCCCCGCGGGTATGAAAATTATTCGTATCGGATATTGGAAACTTTCGTCCCGCGCTGCGACCAATAACAACTCACCGCCGCGGATTAATCGAATAACGCCAGGCAACCATTTCAGTCAACACGAAGCAGGAATCCGTGATGTTCGGCTCCTATCCGCTCCCTACTGAACCCGAAGGCATTGTTGCGCCGACGCTGCTCAAGCGATTTCACTCCGGTAAGATCAGCGCGATAATGCCCCCGTACGACGCAGAGGCCGTATTCATCGCGAGTAAGAGGGAGCCATCACTGATCACACCGAAATCGCCGCCCGACTCGAGCGCGATCTCACGGTCTGTTAATGGTGAAGAACAAGGCGCGACATGTGTTCGTTGCTGGCGATATTGCCCGGATCGTGCTGGACCGTTCAATTGTGTGGCACAGGTCACGACGGCAAGCACGTGCCCCTCGGGGGCTCGGGGTTTATCATGCGCCGCGCCGGAGATCGACGATTGCCCTACCTGATCGACAATATTCGAGGGACGCTAGTTCGAAAGGCCGCCGGCAATATGCGCGGCACGGCAGCTCTCAACCATGCAGCCGCTCTTCGGCCTGGCGTCGACGATTAAAGCCGCTTGGTGAAAATACCTAATTGGAGAGTTTGGACCTGCGCGCCCGAATCTCCGGGAGACAACGGATGCACGGCTCGCTGCAACATCTGGCACCAGTGATCAAACAGGCTCACCGGGGCGGCACGCTCCGGCTCGCATTCGTATCCGCAGTAGTCTCGCTAGTGGTCTCGTTTGCCGCGGCGGCCGCTCCGATTCCCCTTTACAACATCTACCGGGCGGAAGACGGCTTCACGAATGTCGGCATCTCGATCGCTGTCGTCGCCTACGCCATCGGCACCATCGCCGCACTGTTGGCGCTGGGACGACTGTCCAATCATCTGGGCCGCCGGTTCACTGCGATCATTAGCCTGAGCCTGGTACTGCTGGGCTGTGTGCTTTTGCTGAATGTGCACGACATCGCTACCCTGCTGCTCGGTCGGCTCCTCGTGGGTCTCGGTACCGGGTCGGCCAGCAGTAGCCTGACATCCTACATCGTCGACGCCGCACCCAGTAGACCGGAATGGTTGGCGTCCGTCGCCTCCAGCCAGGGACCGATGCTTGGCCTTACTGTCGGCGTCATCGCCTCCGGTGCCTTGGTCCAGTTCGGTCCCTGGCCACGCGACCTCATATACCTGGTTTGCATCGGCTTCCTATTATTGTCTGCCGCACTCATTGCCATCAGCCCCGAAACAGCAACTCCGACGCCAGGCGTTTGGCGATCACTGCTACCGCGGGTCAGCGTACCCGCCCGGGTCAGGCACCTGCTCCCTGTTGCGGCGGCGGTGTTCCTGGCCACATGGGCAACTGCGGGCTTCTACCAAGCATTTGTGCCCGCGCTAGTCGAAGATCAACTCCATACCCGCAGCCCCCTCATACTCGGACTGGTGTTCGCCGGCTATATGATCCTGAGCGTTCTCGGCGCTCCCATGGGGGGCCGGTTCACATCCGCGCAAGCCCAACGCGTCGGTATGATCATTTTTCTGGCCGGAATGATCGGCCTCTGCACGGCGGTCACCGCCAGCACACTGGTTTTGTTCATCATCGCAACCATCGTCGCCGGAGCAGGCCAGGGAATCGCCATTAGCGCCGCCGCCCGCGGCTTGCTGCATGGCAGCACGCCAGCCGAACGGGCGCCGATCTTCAGCGCGATCTACCTTATCTCCTACGGCGGTGCCGCCTTCCCTAGCCTTGTCTCCGGCCAACTTTCGAACACGTTCTCGCTACCGCAGATCACGTTCGGATACGGCGGACTTGCCGCCGTCGCAACTCTGTTCACTATCATCGGCGCACGCAATCCGCATACCGATACGACGGGAAGCAGCACCTGCGACAGCTCGAACGCGACCGGTTCGTCAAGCAGCGAACGCTCTCATGAGAATGGTCGCTGGCCTTGCCGTCACAATCGGTGAAGAAGGCTGCGTAGTGGGATGGGCCACAATCGACCAGCAATTCCGCCGCGCCCCGGTGTAGCGGCGAACCGTACCGCCGAGCGCGAGCTCAGGTTCTCGCCGGAGCACATCCAGTAAAGAGACAAATGATCGGAGAGAAATTATCATGCAGGCGATCGTTGTGACTGACCAGGCTGCGGGAACGGCCGGGATGAAACTGATGCAGCAGCCCGAGCCGCACGCGGCGATAAACGAGGTCATCGTTCAGGTTCATGCGTCGGGATTCACCTCCGGTGAGCTGACATGGCCTTCGACCTGGACCGATCGCCTCGACCGTGACCGGACGCCGACAATTCCCGGCCAGGAGCTGGCGGGTGTCGTCACCGCGCTCGGCTATGGCACGACCGGGCTGTCGGTGGGACAACGGGTGTTCGGTCTGTCGGACTCGTATCGCGGAGGGACCTTGGCGGAGTATGTGGCCGTGGAGGCACGCAACCTCGCGCCGCTTCCGGGCGACGTCGATTTCACGGTGGGTGCCGCCGTAGCGATGCCAGGCCTCACCGCGTGGCAGGGGCTATTCGTGCACGGCCGCCTTGAGGCGGGGCAGAGCGTCCTCGTGCACGGCGCGGCCGGCGCAGTCGGCTCGATGGTGGCGCAGCTCGCACGTGAGGCCGGCGCCTACGTCATCGGCAGCGGACGCGCGGCCGACCGCCAGAAGGCGCTCGACTTCGGCGCGCAGGAGTTCGTCGACCTCCAGAACGACGTCCTCGAAGACGTCGGCAGAGTCAATCTGGTTTTCGATGTCATCGGCGGCGACATCGGGAAGCGCTCCGTGGACCTGATTCAAGCCGGAGGAACGCTGGTAACCATCGCCGGGCCGACCGAGGCGCGGCCCGCCGACGGCCTGGCGATCGATTTTGTCCTCGAGTCTGATCGCCGCCAACTGGGTGAGATCGTCCGGCGGGTGCGGGACGGACGACTGCGTACAAACATCGGCAACATCGCGACCATCGAGGACGCCGTCGCCGTTTTGAATTCGACCAAGCGGACCAGCGGCAAAACCATCGTCCGAGTTCGTCCGTGAGGAAACGGAAAAGGCAAGGGCTCCCCTCTCACAAATGGATTGTTGGCGCCTTCCCCTTTGGCCCGTCTGCGCTCCACGCGCCGCCAGCGGTACTGCGCGGACCGGCGCTAGGAAGGGTTCCCAAAGATTGAAGCGATTCTATGATTGAAATCATCGCCGACGTGGAGACGATCATCGAGCAGGCGATACTGTCGTTCGTCGCGACAATCAACGAGGGCGGAACGCCCAGTCTTTCGCCTCACAGACCGCCTTCTCTACTTCTCCGATATCGCATCCCCGGACCATACTGAACTGGAAACGCAATCCCGCCATCGAAATTAACGTGGTCGACATCTTTCCAGAGGCGCGGTTATCGATTCAAGGGCCGTGTGTTGATACTGCGGCCTGACCATGACAAGTCTTTGATGATCGCCAACTCAGTTCGCGTGACGAATGGCCAAGAATGTCCTGTCGATCACGTTGTCAAAATCGAAACAGCTTCTATCACCCCGTTGCTGTGTCCAGCCGATGTCTTTGCCACCCTCCTCGAAGTCAGGACGAAATCAGGAATAGCTACTATCCTAAGTACGGTGTGAAACCCCTCGGGACCTAGATGATGGCGTAAACGAAGGCGACCGACCCCCAAAGCGAGAAAGCCCATGAAGATCCGAACCATCATCGCCGCCAACTGCGCCGCCCTCGCCATCTCGATGGCCGGCCCCATGTACGTCCATGATGCCGAAGCGCAAACCGTCACGAAGAACTTCGAGGCTACAATTCCTAAGATATCTGGCAAGTCGCTGATCGCCTTGGAAGTCGACTACGCACCCAACGCAGCCTCCGCGCCCCCCACCCACGCGAGCTCAGCCTTCATCTACGCCTATGTGGTTTCGGGCGCGATTGAGTCGAAGATGAACGATGGCGAGATGCGTATCTATCGGGCAGGTGAGAGCTGGTCCGAACCGCCCGGTGTGACTTATTGGATCAGCCGCAACGCGAGCACGACCGAGCCGGCGAAGCTGCTCGCTGTTTTCGTCCTCGACACCAATGACAAAGCGCTCACCACTCGCATCAAATAACGCTTGATACACGCTCGAAGCGCCTAACGATCGAGGCTCGCGGCGTGCAGGACCCGCCCTCAAAAAGGGCAGGGCAGCCCCGGGGCCGAGGAGTCGCGTAGCACTCGGCCGGGGCGACGCATGCAGCGGTCGTTCGTTGACCCCCCTTCGAAGCCTCGTGCCGGTCGTAACGAGGGTATAAAAATTCGGCGACGGGACCGCTGTTCCAACGAAGCGGTTATTAGTTCGGTCAGGTTGGTGCGCTCGGGAGCATACGCGCCTGCTCTGCCGTCGGCGTCGATCCGTGCGATCGTGGGCTGGGAAAGGAGGGGCACGATAAGGGCGAGCGGCGTTACCATCCGTCTAACGTCGTGTCCGCCGCAAACCCGGGCGATCTCCCCCCGGCTCATTGTGTGCAGACGTCGGTATGCCGCCGCGACCCGTGACGAAGATGATCGTTTGCCGCAGCAATCTTGCGCCGGAAAACGCGGCATCCCTCCGAGGTGTTGTTTCCGCGATGTGTTGTTCGCGTGGCCCCACGCTCGGCTTTCGGCTGAACTGCGATCCCGTGGGCGCAATGCCGCTGGGGAAGCTACCCGTGATCTCATGTATGCCCGTCGCCTTCAGCGGTCTGCGGATCGAGCTAATGCCTTGGCTGCATCGTCGAGCGAAGCCTTCTCGGCTCGCCGCTCGTAGTAGTCGGCAAGAGCCTTAAGCTGAATCGCAACCGCCTGGTCAGTGATGGTTTCGGCAGTGCGCAGCAAAGTCTGCGCTGCCCTCAAGCATTCCTTGCCTCGTCGTGAAATCTGATTCCTCATGACGCCCTCGTGCGGTCTTCGGGCGTTTGGTCGAAAGCGACTAAGAGCCCATTGTGGTCACTCTTGCGGTGTGCCTTGAAGCGCTCGATGCACTTCTTAGAGCAAAGCGGCGTTCGCCACGAATAATGCCGGACGAGACCAAAGTCGCCCTCACAGACCGCGCATTGCCTGCCCTTGTCAGACCCAAGACGTTCGAAGCGGTAAGGCATTGTCGTCCCCTTAGCCTGTGCGCAAGTCGGATGCTCCAACACTAAGAAGATTGTCACTAACGGATCAATTGAGCACAGGTTGAGCTCGGGAAGTCCAAACAGGGCGTTACGATGATACGAAAGCTTAGGGTGCTCGGACGAGACGTACAACGAGCCGGCTTGAAATGCCCCGGGGCGACGGCGCGCTCGCAGTCACGAACTAGGAGCCACGTCACCCGCACGACACGACGCCGCAAGAGCTATCCGGCCGAGGCACGGATCGCGGCGCGACGCATGGTGTTGTCCTGGCGTTGCGACCGGACATTGAGCCATCGCAAAGTGCTCTTTCATGTCCTCCTACACCGCCCGACATCCCGAGTGCAGTACCACACTCGCCGGACGCCGGCGCGCACAGCGCTCTTGGACGACGATATCTCGCGCCTATCGAATGCATATCCAAATGGAATTTCCAATTTCGTCCGCTGTAGCAAGAATCGTCGCTTATCAGCGAGGCAGGCGACCTACATTGCGCTGCCGTGCTAACTCTGAACCCGATGGAAGGATGTTGCCAATGGAAAGCGCAGCAAGGATCGGCGCGTTTATTGCGGTGCTCGTACTTGCGGGAGCAACAGCGAATCCCGGCTACGCACAGGACGCCGAGCACGGCAAAGCGATCTTCAAGGCTTGCGCTGCGTGCCATGCCACGGATCATGATAATCGCATCGGGCCGGGCCTGGAAGGAATCATAGGTAGAACGGCGGGTACGGTTCCCGGCTTCAGCTACAGTGACGCTATCAAGAATTCCGGCATCGTTTGGGAGGCAAAGATCCTCGATGCATATCTGGAATCGCCACAGAAGGTGGTTCCCGGAAACAGGATGCCCTACGCGGGGCTGAAGGAATCGAGGGACCGGGCAGACCTGGTTGCCTATCTTGCTACGTTGAAGTAGCAGCTTCTTGAACCAAGCGTCAGCAATGCGCCTGCGCGGACATGAGAGCATTCCGGTCCCGCCCAGAAAAGATTGAATGCCTGAGTTGAGCGATACAGAAGCATTTCAGGAGCCCCCAGGCGTGTCGAGACAGGCCGCCGAGGTTTCAGAGCCTTCTCGGGAAGCGGAGTCCGATGTCGATTTGTTCGTGATTGGTGGTGGGTCAGGAGGGATCCGCGCTGCGCGCGTCGCGTCGGGACATGGCGCGAGAGTAATGCTCGCGGAGGAGTACCGGCTGGGAGGAACGTGTGTCATCCGCGGCTGCGTACCAAAAAAACTGTTCGTCTACGCTAGCCGTTTCAGCGACACGTTCGAGGAGGCCGCAGGATTCGGCTGGCGCTTGTCCGTCCCACATTTCGACTGGCCGTCATTGATCGCCGCTAAGGACCGCGAGATCACACGCCTGGAAGGGCTCTACGGCATCGGTCAGGAAAGTGCAGGCGTCGAGGTGGTGAGGTCTCGCGCCGTGCTCGAGGACGCAAATACAGTGCGCCTCCTCAAAAACGGCCGTCGCGTACGGGCACGCACGATCCTGATAGCGACTGGCGCACGGCCCGAATTGCCTCGCTTCGACGGCATCGAGCTCGGCATCACCTCGGATGCCGTGTTCGACTTGAAGACATTCCCGAGGAAGCTTGTGATTGGCGGTGCCGGATACATCGCAATGGAGTTCGCTGGCCTGTTTGCCGCGCTTGGAAGCGACGTCACTGTCGTCTGCCGCGGAAGCAATGTCTTGCGCGGCTTTGACGAGGACGTGCGCCAGGCGGTCGCTGGGTCCTACACGAACCGTGGCATTAAGCTGATGTTTAGCGACAGCATCCGCCGCCTCGAACGGCGGGATGGGGACGTCCTCGACGGCGACCATGCAGGAAGGATCGACGTCACGACTGAACAGGGCGGAAGGCTGATGGCCGACCAGGTGCTGCTCGCCTTCGGCCGCACGCCGAACACGAGCTCGCTCGGGCTCGACCGCGCCGGGGTCAAGACTGGGGCCGACGGCGCTATCATTGTCGACGCGAGCTCCCGCACGAATGTTCCGAGCATCTACGCTGTGGGTGACGTGTCGAACCAGTTAAACCTGACGCCCGTCGCAATTCGCGAGGGCCACGCGTTCGCCGACAGTCTGTTCGGCAAGAAAGCGTGGCAGGTCGACTATTCCAATGTGCCGACCGCTGTCTTCTCCAGCCCGGAGATCGGCTCCGTTGGCCTGACGGAGCTGGACGCGAGGGCGCAGTACCCTGCGGTCGACGTCTACAAGGTTCGCTTCCGGCCACTGAAGGCCGCAATGACGGGCGATTGCGAGACCGCGCTTCTGAAGGTCGTTGTGGATTGCGCAACAGACCGGATCCTCGGGGTCCATATCTTCGCCGAAGAGGCCAGCGAGATGATCCAGGTGCTCGCCATAGCCATCCGCAGCGGAGTTACCATGAAAGACTTTGCGTCGGTTATGGCCGTGCACCCGACGGTAGGCGAGGAGATCGTCGCAGTGCAGACTCCGACGGTGCGTTACGATCGGCGCGACGCGTCGACACCGCTCGTCCCAAGCGCTCCCGTCTGATGCCAGCGGCGCGTATTCGGAAGGCCCGCTCGGAAAGCCGCGGACCTTCGAGCAGCTCACTAATCCGGACTAAATGCTGCAGGCCTCATGCAGACGGAATGAAATCGATAACGCCACCCGCGCCAGTGAGGAGTGCGCAGGCAGTGTCGCGCAGGATGCCTGAACCACCCGCCCCACGACTCGCCGCGTGTTTGCGCTTGCGTGCCAACAGTCCGCAATCCTGAAGGTGAGCGCGATGAGTTCGTCTATTTCCACACGACGCCCAATCAGCCAAAGTCGTGGAGCAGTGGCGATAACGTATGGGCTCCTATCGAAGTCGACACGAGCAGGGGCGAGCAACACCGCTGTCAATTCGCACCGTCAACCTCCAACGCAAGGTGCCCGCCATCGTCGACACCGAACCCTTGGTGGGAAAGGAGCAAGGTTTTCGTCTCGATCGACATTTTACTACCTCCCCCGAGCGTCTTGCTGAGCTGGCGCGGCACCGGCGCCGCGAGCTCGTTCAACGGAAGGGACTCGTGATCGAGCAGGTCGCCTGACACTGCGACACCGAGGTTCGAAAGCCGCCTGCCCTTAGTGTGTAAGGCAGCTGCCGGGCAGCTGCGACATTCCATCAGCCAAGATGCGCGCGAGGGGCTTACTCAACAGGGTTCGACCTGGTGACGTCCCGAGGTAATGGGTATATTCCGTCGGGATCAATTATCTCGATCACCTATCTGGTCGCATTCGGTGTTGTATGCCGGGCCGATAGCGGGCGCCACAACGGCCAGCCCACGATGATTGAAGCCAATGTCGTCGACGAAAGCGAAGTATTTGCATTGCAAACCCGCATCTCCCGGCCAGCTAGCCCGAGCAAACGGAGCACAGAATGGGTCCGTCGCTACGGGATTGCGCAGGCTTTCAAGGCCTTGCGATAACTCGGTTGTGGCAAGCTCACGTACATCAAGCATCAGTCCCCGGCCTGCCAAGCTGCAGCGACTAACCCATCACTCTATGCGGCGCGCGGCCCTCTGATTAATCATCCTACTTCAACAGCGTCGTCCGGCTGATCGACCGATTTCGCTCGGCCGAGGTAGGACGTGCCAGCGCATCTCCTACACCTAGGTATGCTCTTCTCAGCCGAAGTACCACACGGATCAACCTTCTGTGCAATGGTGTTGGCGATCTCCTTGTGACTACGCTTGGGTACAGCCGCACCGATTTGTCGAACCGCAAGACGATGGCCAAGAGTTCACCCATGACAATCATAGATGACTCCGCGTTGTTTGGTTTTGTCCTCAAGACGGCTAAGTCAGCCTCCGACATCGCCGAGGTCGTTCACAATCTGTTCATGGACGTGCGCGACTGTTACCGGCCCGGGCTGCACTACATGCGCGGCCCCGGCCTTAAACGGCGCACCAACCATCAGGCCTGGCTAGTAGATTCTGAAGCCGTACAGCTGCCCGGGCAGCACCAGCCGCCGCCGGTGTACATACGCCCCTGCGACGCGGCAAACCCGGCTCGATAACGCGGCCAAGGTTCTAACATGTTCGTCCTATGGGGTATCCTGTTTGCCGTCTCGCTCTCGATTAATCTGGCGACATGTATTGTAACCTCTGCCCGGAATAGTTGGGTGGCAAGTCGAGGCTGGATGCGGCACGGCGTCGCCGCCATTTGCATCGCATTGCTCGGCCCGGCGACGATGCCGGCTGGTTCGGCGGGCGCCGGGGTCACCCTCGAATTGCGCAAATTGCCGATGAAGTTTAGCTGGATTGCTTGCCAGCGGAATTGCCGAGGTTGGGTCAGCGCGGTCGGCATCGTGACCGCCGATACTCCGAGGGTTTTCGACGAATTCGCGCTAGGTCGACAGCTTGACGGCGCGACCATCGTGCTGGATTCCAGCGGCGGAGCGGTCAATGCAGCGATCGCGCTCGGGCGGCGCTGGCGCGATCTGGGAGCGCTGACCACCGTTGGCGTCAGCGTTCAGACCAACACTGCACAGAGCGCTCCTTCCGACAAGGCTCCCGTGGCTTATTGCGAATCGATGTGCGTGTTCCTGCTGCTCTCGGGCAAGACGCGTTTCGTGCCTGAGACTGCCCATGTTCGGGTGCATCAGATCTGGATCGGTGACCGCGTCAATGATGCCAAAGCCGCGACCTACAACGCGGATGATCTGATGATCGTGGAACGCGATATCGGTCGTCTCGCGAAATACACTTTCGACATGGGCGGCGCGGGTGATTTGTTGTCGCTGTCGCTGAACGTGCCGCCCTGGGAAGATCTGCATGAACTGTCGCAGGAGGAGTTGCGACTCACCGGGCTGGTCACGACCCGTATGCTTGATCAGCCGGCCAACAAGGCAGCGGTGGTCGAGCTGACGCCCAAACCGGTGCGGGGGCGCTTCGAAGGCAGCGCGGTCGCGACCAAGACAAATCCAGAGCCGGCAATATCGACCAAGTCGGCTGAAGCTATGGGGCCCGCGGGCAGCGTGAGCGCTGTGGGCCCCCTTGGGCAAGACTAGCGGGTACCATGTTGAGGACCGATTGAGCAATTCCAGCAAAGCCAACCAAGCGAACGGAATATTCACGCTAGATTTCCGAAACAGTCTCGGTCGTGTGAGCGGCTCGCTGGACGTCGACGCTAGCGCTCATATCAACAGATCTCCCGATTACCCGAACAACGTTTCCGACAGTCCGTGCCCATTACCGCGGCGAATTAAGCGGGTGCACATGCCGATTGCTTCGCGGCAGCAGCCCTCCCGAACTAGCCGAAGGGTTGGTATCCGCATTGCAACTTTCGAGACCCGCTCAGGTCTCCGCCGGAACGCTCAGCTGCCCCAGCGAGCGTTTTCGCGAGCTCCAGCCCAGCGGTTACTCGGCCAAGTGGACGGCTAGCTACCGAAACCAATCGACAACTGCTGTGCCGCTCACGGCCAGTCCTTTCGCGGCCGCCTTCAAGGACACCAACAGTGTGGCTCACAAGAAGCTTCTTTCCGACTTGAAGATCGAGGCAGCCAAGCGGTTGATCTGGCCAGAAGGGGTCGCTTGCTGGTTGCGCTGATTTGCGGCTTCGGGGATCAAGATTAATTCACGCGCGCTCTCTCGCGGGGCGTGGGCGGCAGCCCAGGCTCGTGGCGCGGGCCGATGGATAATCGGCGCATTTCTTACGTAGGCTTGATCATATCCCGTGCATAGGCCAAACCGATACCGTATCCGCCGCCGTGAGCCTCCACGATAGCTCGCGCTCCGTCATAGGTCTCGTGCCGGGTCCAGTCGCGCTGGAGTTCCAGAAGGACCTGGATCCACGACGTCGGCTTCGCGCCCGCCGCTTCCATCCGTCGCATCGACAGATCGTGACTGACCGGAGTGAGCCCGCCGCAAGCGTCGCCGACGACGTGCACCTCATACCCCTCCGCGCGAGCGGAGAGCACCGGAAAAGTCACACACGCTTCCGTCAACAGCCCCGAAAAGATCAGCTTCCGTCGTCCCGTCGCCACGATAGCAGCGCGCGCAGCGTGGTCCTCCCACATGTTCATGTTGCGGCGCTCGATCGCGACTACTTCAGGAATCGCAGTGTGGATTGCTGGCATCAGAGGACCGCTGTAGACCTTTGTGGCGGACGTGGAAGCCACGATCGGCATGCCGAAAACGGTGGCAGTGCGCGCTAGAGCGATCACGTTGCTCAAAAGCGTCTGGCGATCGATCGACCCGACGCCGAAAGCAAGCCCGGCTTGCTGATCGACCAGCACCAAGGTGCAGTCCTTCGGCTCGATCAGGATGTCGGGCATCGCCGTTTCAGGTCCTTGTGTCATGTTTCGTTAACTCGGGACATCGGGGAGTTATCATGGTGGCTTCGCTTCTGTTCCGACAGCCTAGCGGTAAAGGTGATCTCGATGAGCTGTTCAGGAAAGGCCAGTCTCAGCACACCTATCAGGTTGCTGGCGCACTGAGGTCGTGCCGTGCCGTAGGCCTGCTTGCGCACCCTGCCCGCAACGGCGAATGCGGCACCGACGTCGAGGACATACAGCGTCTCCTCGACGACATTGTCCAACGTCGCCCCGAAGCGCGCCAAAAGCTTGGCCGCATTAGCGTACGTCGCCCGCATCTGCTGTTCCATCATCGAAAACTCGGCCGGTTTGCCGGATTCATCGAGAGAAGCAGGCGCGATTAGATTCCCCTTCTCGTCGTGGCTGAGCTGACCGGAGACATGGATGGTGTCACCAACCTTGATCGCCTGTGCGTACCCGTAGGCATCTTCCCACGGCACATCAAAATAGGCGGCCTCCTTATAAATTGTTGCGGCGGCATTTATCTCGTCGCGTTGCATATTGAGCCTCCTGGCTTCTCAATCCCGTCTCGATGGCGGCACTGACCGTCGGTAGGACGATGCTTTGGAGAATGACCTTGCAACGCCGGCGAAGGAAATCATCTCTCGTCATAGATTCGATAGACCATCGTTAGCGCCGTCTCGCCGCGTGATGTAGTAACGGGGAATGCCACCAGTCCCGCCTGCAGAGAATCCCATGGTCGCCCGCGCTGAAAAACGAGGACGAGCCAAAGGAGAGTTGAGTGAGACATCCCACTCGCGCCGATACGTGGAACGAACGGTGACGGGCTTGTGAATGCGTGCATCGCGCAAGCCGCGCAGATGCGACCTGGCCGGTCGCGACGCTTGTATTCGAAGCTTCGCGGAAAATGTCTTTTAAACGGATATTCGTCAGAGTGAACTGAAGGTCTCGGTTGGGCCAAAAGACGACCTAACTCGTCGGATCAGCTCAGATCGAGCGCGGGCCGGGCGAATAGCTGCGCCACCACGCCAGACCTGGGGATGAAAAAGCAGCTTGATCGTCGCGCGCGAAATCCACCGTAGGAGCGGCGTCATGCTCGAGGAGGCGGCGCGCTGCCACCCGTGATCTGGATTGCTCCCAGGCAGCGAACGGAAATCTCTGCATGTGCGTCTGGTGACGTTCCTCGCTACGGAGTCACGCGGCGCGCCGGCAATAACGATCGTCTATCGAATTGATGGCGAGAGGTGATTTCCTTCGCAGGCGTTGCAAGGGCATTCTGCAAAGCATCGTGGGGCGCGCTTTGGAGCAACGCTGGACAACGACGTCGAGGGGACGGAGAGTCGGATGATGTCATACACCGCTAAGGCCATTCCGCTTCGGACAGCCGCTCCGGATGACCCCGCTCTGGCGCGGGTGTTAGCGGCTTACGTAGCGTCGGCGACAATCTGGCTCGTATTGACCACGGCCGTGGGACTCTTAGTCAGCTTCAAGTTCGCCTATCCGGATTTTGCGACGACGCCGGCGCTGTCGTTTGGACGGCTGCGGGCGATCCACACCAACGGAACATTTTATGCCTGGGCGAGCCAGGCGCTGATCGGACTTGCGCTGTTCGTGGCAGCGCGCAGTTCGGGCGCGCGGCTGTACAGCGAGCGCCTCGCATGGATCAGTCTTGCGCTCCTTAATCTCGCCGCTGTACTGGGCACCGTTACACTCGATTTCGGTTTCAACTACGGCCAGGAGTATCGGGAGTGGCTGTGGTGGATTCGCGTAATCCTCGGGCTAGGTTTGATCACTGCGGTCTGGAATATGATCGCCACTGTGGAGCAGCGGGATGCTGAGGATATCTACATTTCTAACTGGTATACTATCGGAGGCACGCTGTGGACGATTGTCATGGTCGTGGTGTCGCTTCTGCCATGGTACCAGTTCGGACTGGGTCAGGTCGCGGTACAGGCCTTCTTCATGCATAATGCCGTCGGACTATGGTTCACGCCCCTATCGCTCGGTGTGTCCTATTATGCGCTGCCGAAGCTCCTGAACCGCCCGATCTATTCGTATTCTCTTGGCGTCTTTGCATTTTGGACCAATCTCATTTTCTATCCGATCGTTGGCGCCCATCATTTTGAATTCAGTCCATTACCGTGGTGGCTGCAGACTACGGCCATCGTCTTCAGCGTGGCCATGCTGGTTCCTGTGCTGAGCGGCACCGCGAACTTCCTTCTCACCTTCCGGGGGACTCACGAATGGATATATCGCTCGCCCGCGGTGTTCATCCTGGTCGCCGTCTACGGCTATCTACTGGGTTCGACGCAAGGCACATTGGAGGCATTCCGCTCGCTGCAGCAGCTGTGGCATCTGACCAATTACACGGTAGGGCACTCGCACCTGACGATGTACGGCTTCGTCACGTTCGCGATCTGGGGCGGAGTCTATGCACTCTTGCCGCGCGCCACCGGCAAGTATCCGTACAACCTGGCCATGGGCATCCATTTCTGGCTTTCTGCAGTCGGTGTTGTCATCTACGTTGCGGCGCTGTCGGCCGCAGGAACCATTCAGGGGCTCGATTGGTTTCGAGGACTCACGTTCATCCAGTCGGTCGAAGATGCCGCGCCATATTGGTTGTGGCGCTCCGTCGGTGGCTCGATGATGTTCGCCGGCCATCTCGTCTTCGCTTTCAATGTCTGGACAATGACCTACGGCAGGTCCTACGCCGAGCTTGCCGCAGCCAAGACGGTGTCGGTATGAATAGGTTATTGGCGATTTCCGGCGGTTCAACGCTGGTCTACACCGGGTTGGCGGTTCTGATGGGCGTGCTGCCGGGCATCTGGCTATCGAACGTACCGCCGACGCCGGGCCTTAAGCCACTGACCCCCCTAGAGGCGCGAGGGCGGGATGTTTATGTCTCCGAAGGCTGCTTCTATTGTCATACCCAGCAAGTACGCCCCCTCCCTGGAGATAAACCCTTTGGCCGTCCGTCGGCACCGGGCGATTATGCTTACCAGACCACGGAATTGCTAGGTTCGGAGCGTAACGGACCGGACTTGAGCAATATTGGCGCGCGGCAATCGAGCAGCATATGGCAGTTCATCCATCTCTATCAGCCGCGCGCAGTGGTGCCGCAATCGATCATGCCAGCGTTCCCTTGGCTATTCAGCGTTGTGGACAAAGTACCCCCCGCAGAGAAAGCGGTGTCATTGCCGCCAGAGTTCGCGCCAGGCGGTACCGTGATTCCTAACGAAGACGGCAAGGCGCTGGTGGCTTATCTGTTGTCGTTGAAGCAGCCCGCGCTAGCTCCAACGCAGCCCGGCGCCGTGCCGTTGAGTCGCTCGAGCGGGCCGCTAGGGTTTGATGCCAGCAAAGGTGCAGCATTGTTCGCCAACAACTGCGCATCCTGCCACGGCGCGGAAGGCAAGGGTGTGCCGGGAACGTTTCCGCCGCTCGCCGGAGATCCGGTGGTTAACGCCGCGAATCCGACGGCACACATCGGGGCTGTGCTCCATGGACTTAGCGGACACGTGATCAATGGCCAGAAATATGAAGCTCCGATGCCTGCATTCGCGGATCAATTGTCGGATCAGGAGATCGCCGATATCATCGACCACGAGCGCTCCTCATGGGGCAATCGTGGTGCCTTGATCAGCGCGGCTGATGTCGTCGCGGCGCGCGCCAACGAACCACTGCAGAAGCAGCAGACGCCGCCGAAACAGGTCTCGCCGATAGCGACCCCGGCACCGACATTCGATCCCGCGGAAGGAGCGAAGCTGTTCGCCGAGAACTGCGCCGCCTGTCACGGTGCAGAGGGCAAAGGCGTGCCGGGCACGTTTCCGCCACTTGCGGGCGATCAGGTCGTGAACGCTACTGACCCTGCCGAACACATCACCACCATGCTGCGCGGCCTTGGTGGGAAGGCCATCAACGGCCAGAAGTACGAAGTAGAGATGCCGCCGTTCGCTGACAGACTATCTGATCAGCAGATCGCTGATATCATCAATCACGAGCGCACGTCATGGGGCAACCACGGGCCGCTGGTGACGCTCGCGGACATCACGAAGCTCCGTGCCAAGAAATAGGAGGCGAAGATGACTGATACGATTACCGCTTGGATCCTCTCGGCGCTTGGCTATCTCTGCACTACGCCTGTGATCGCTATTGCTGCTGGCGATCATAGTCTTACCGGACCACTACTCGGCAACCTGCTGGTGGCGGGCGGGGCTGGGCTAGTGACCCTCAGCTGCATCGTGGCGGCGCTGTGGATGCTCATTGACCCCGGCGAACGGGATCCCAATCATCCAAAATATCGCGTCTTGGACACCGACCGTTAGAGGAATGTAACACGTGGCCGACCCGCGCATCCGCATCTATCTAGACGACACGCCAGATCCGGTCGCCGATCAGCGGCCGCCGACCGAGATAGCGCTCGACACCAAGAGCCTTGCCGACGGCGAGCACGGCCTGCGCATCGAAGCCCAAGATGCCACCGGCCAGGTCGGGGTCCGGCGCCTTCGATTCCAAGTCCGCAACGGCCCCGGCATCACGGTCACCGGGCTTGGTGATGGTGCCGTTGTCCACGGTACCGTGCGCCTCATGGTCAACGCGTTTGGAGCGGAAGAGCCGTTCGAGCCGCACCGAGCGGAATCGCCCTCGCCGATGCCGGTCTGGGTGTGGGTGCTGACGCTACTGATCGTTGCTTGGACCGCTTGGTATGTCGCAACCCTTTGGAATGTTCCGGCGGATTACGCGAAAACACCAACTTATTCCTCGTCGATGAATCCGTTCAAATAGCGCCCCACGATCAAACGGGTCGACGCTGTGGCTGTTGACCCATCCGGATCTCCGCAAGTGGTGAAGACGAATATGCTCGTTCATAATACATTGCGTGGAGGCGAAGTGACGCGGTCTCATCGACAGGCTTCCGCTCTTGACGACGGAGGCGTCCACTTAAGTTAGCGTGATGCCGCACGTAAAGTTTCGACACCGTCGATCACCTTGATCGTTCCGGTATCAACAGGTGATGGCAGCTCGCTGCGGCGTTTGAGCTCGACCTCTTGCAGTTGAGGCGATGTACGGACGCATTCAGCGTGCTTGACATCCGAAAGGTGCGCAAGCTCCGTTCTCGAGGAACCCGCACCCTTCTCGACTTAGTCCAGTGCCTTTATAAAGTTGCGAGCTATTGGCTGCTTCTCCGTCTCGGGCGACTATGGATAGATGTGAAATATCGCGTGAGAGAAGATACCTATGCAAGGACTACCACACCAGAGTCACGCTGTGCGGCTAAATGAGCAGGCGCCGATCATAGCTAGTTGCGCAACGCTATAGGTTCGCGAACTGCCGAAGAAGCAAGAGGTTTCATGGTGGAAATTCGACTCGGCACCAGGCGTAGTGAGTTGGCCATCTGGCAAGCCAGTCACGTCGCCGATCTTATTCGAGGCGTCGAGCCGGCCGCTGAGGTACGCTTGGTCTTCGTGAGTTCGGCTGGCGATAACGATCGAAGGTCGGCCTTTCATCAGCTTGGCGGCATCGGAGCGTTCACGAAGGAGAGCGAAGACACGCTTCTGCGCAACGAAGTTGACCTGGTTGTTCATTCCCTCAAGGATCTTCCAACCAAATTGCAGCCCGGCTTGGTATTGGCAGCCGTTCCCAAAAGAGAGGATCCTCGCGACGCGATTTGTGGCGTTACACTAAGTGAGCTACAACCGGGGCTGCGCGTCGGCACTGGATCAATTCGCCGGAAAGCTCAACTTCTCGATCTATGCAATGGTCTCGATATTCGACCCATCCGAGGGAACGTTTCTCCAAGGCTGTGTAAGGCAAAGAACCGACAGGGAATAGACGCTACTCTATTGGCGGCGGCCGGGCTGTCCCGACTAGGATTGCTACATGAGGCTTCACAGATTTTAGACGCTCGTGTTTTCCCGTATGCAGTCGGTCAAGGTGCTCTCGCGGCTGAAGCTCGCGAAGAGGATACGGCACTTATAGCGCTGCTTCAAAAGATTGAAGACCGGCAATCGCGCTCCGAAGTGGATGCAGAGCGCGCATTGATGAGAAGTCTCGATGCGGGTTGCAGCCTCCCCGTCGGGGTCTCTGCCACATGGCTCGCCGGGACATTAACACTTCGAGGCCAAGTGACTCATCCGGATGGCCAAAGGAAGATCGCCGATGAAAGTGTGGGTCCGGCCGATCAAGCCGACGCAATAGGCAGAAGTCTCGGGCATAAACTTCTTCAGCAAGGCGCCGAAGAGATATTGAAGGCTGCGCTCCGTACAGTGGAAGAGCAAAGGACAATCTGAATTCGCTAGTTGACATGACGACTTATGCTCTTGGGAAGCCAGCATAGCGCAGGCGCTCGACCTTCTTGAGCAGTGTGGAACCGATTACTGTTGCGCGAATGCAAAAGCCCGGCTGGCGTTCTCCATTAACGATCTGTACCTGTGCCGCAGGGCAGTTGCCGCAGCTTCGTCAAATCAGGGAACCGAGCTTGGCCGGTTGGGGCCTCTCGCCCCCGCAAAGGCCTAACGACCGGCGCTTTCCAGGTTGCAGATGCTGCTCCGCATGGGTGATTGCGCCGCGGAGACCAAAGATCAATGTCGATAATCGTGAGTAGGTCGACCGGTAGCTGGGTCGGGTGGTGAACTACGCGCGTGAGTGTGTCTTTGCTATCCGGGCAGCATCAGCCGGTCGAGCGCCAAATGAGGCGATAGACGATGAAGTCTGGCCTCCCCGCGCGCCACGCCCATGGAGCCAGTTGCCTTCGAAACTTTCGGTGAAGAGCTGACCACCGCGCAGGACGACGTTCCAGCGGAAGCGGCGCGCGATCAGCTCTACGATCCGCCACGAAGGCAAGCAGATCGTTCTCGCGGCGCTGATATCAGGTTTGGGCACGTTGGGAAACCGTTCCGCATCGCGGATACGGACCAATGCTTTCGCATGCCCGGACCGCAATAACCTCCGCGGTGATCACTCGGTGACCGGACGCTGTCAATCGGAGTGTTAAAAGCTCTTGTCGCCGCGCCCTCGAGATGCACCGTGTACGCGCCGCACAGCGCCATACCGCATCCGAACCTGGTGGCAGTCATTTGGAGCATGTCGCGAAGCACCCACAGCAGCGGGGTGGTCGCCGTCAGCGTCCATCGTATGCGGCTTGCCGTTTACCGTGAGAACATATGCCATTCTGCACCAGTGATATTATCGCGTGTGACGGTAAGGCGCCGTAAGCGCCCCAACCTTGGCGTACATTGACCTGCCCCTGCCGATTTCCTCCAGTTGAAGTTAGAGTCCGGCCTTCTGAAGGACGGACAAATGAAGCGAGCCAGGTTTACGGAAGAGCAGATTAT